>NZ_JBVJYH010000002.1:0-565410 GCF_055600785.1 Streptomyces sp. NPDC038200 | reverse complement strand
AGACTTTCTGCACACCTACAACCACCACCGCTGCCACACCGCACTCGGCGGCCACCCACCGATCAGCCGTGTGAACAACGCTTCGGGTCAATACATCTAGGCGGCCCCCCAGCCGGCGGCCGGGTGAGGGTACGGGTGGCACCGGGGCTCCCCGTCGGGGGTGGGCCCCGCCGGGGGCTCCGGTCCGGCCTGCTCGTCAGAGGAGGCACTCACGGCTCTCGCCGCCCTTCGGCATCCGGATCAGCACTGCGGGCGTCGCCCGTGATTCGCGGCGTGCTTGCGGCGCGACTTCTTCTTCCGGCGGCGCTTCGAGGACATGGGACCTCCACGGGGACACGGGCGGAGCGCGGGCGACTCCGGGATCGGAGCACAGGCGACTCCAGGAACATGAACATAAGCACCCTATCCCCGCATTTACCTACCCTCCACCGCAAACCGTGAGAGCATCCAGCCGTCCCACGCCGCGTGCTGCCGGACACCACACCCCCGCCCGGCCACCCGCCCGTCACAGAGGAGCAGACACCATGACCGGTGACCCGGAGCCGATCAGCCCCCAGGCCCGCCGCGCGCTGGAACAGGAGCTGGCCGACCTGCAGGACGAGCGCCGGCTGGTCGCCGGAACGCTCCAGGACACCACCTCGGTGGGCGACCAGGCCGACCAGGCCGACGAGTTGCAGCGTGCCGATCAGCTGGAGCGCCTGGACCGGCGCATCGAGGACATCACCGTACGGCTGCGCCAGGCGGGAACGGCCGGTCCCGCCCCCACCGACGTGGTCGGCGTCGGCAGCACGGTCACCGTCCGGTTCTCCGACGGCACGACGGAGACACTGCAGATCGGTGAGGTCGCCGAGGCGCTGGACCAGACCCTGGTGACGTCCGACAGCCCGCTCGGCCGCGCCCTGCTCGGCCGCCGGTCCGGGGAGACCGTTCACTACTCCACCCCGGACGGACCGACGACGGCGGTCGTGGTGTCGATCGGCGCGCCCGCGTCGTCGTGACGGCAGGCGTCCGGCCGCCGCCGCTACTTCGGCGCTTCCGGAGTGCCGGAACCGGCCGGCGCCCCTGCGTCCGACGATGTCTCGGCCTCGTTCTTCCGTACGAAGAGGTGCAGCGAGTCGTGCTGCACGTCGGCGACGATGGTGTCGCCGGGCTCGGCCTCCCCACCCAGCAGCAGGGTGGCGATGCGGTTGTCGAGCTCCGCCTGGATCGTGCGGCGCAGCGGGCGGGCACCGAACTCCGGCTGGTGGCCGTGGGCGATGAGCAGCTTCTTGGCCGCCTCCGTGACCTCCAGGCCCATGCCCTGGGCGCGCACCCGGCGCTTGCTCCGGTCCAGCAGATGATCCACGATCCGGCTCAGGTCGTCCTCGGTCAGGCTGTGGAAGATGATGATGTCGTCGATCCGGTTGAGGAACTCCGGCAGGAACCGGCCGCGCAGGTCGTCCATCAACTCGTCCTTCAGTTCGGACACATCGCCCTTGTGGTCCAGGATGCGATGCGCGCCGATGTTGGACGTCATGATGACGACGCAGTGCCGGAAGTCGACGGTGCGTCCCTGGGCGTCGGTCAGCCGTCCGTCGTCCAGGATCTGCAGCAGCGTGTTGAAGACGTCCGGGTGGGCCTTCTCCACCTCGTCGAAGAGGACCACGCTGTACGGCTGGCGGCGGACCTTCTCGGTGAGCTGGCCCGCCTCCTCGTAACCGACGTATCCGGGAGGCGCGCCCACCAGCCGGGCGACGGTGTGCTTCTCCTGGAACTCGCTCATGTCGAAGCGGATCATGCGGTCCTCCCCGCCGAACAGCAGCGCGGCGAGGGTCTTGGCGAGTTCGGTCTTGCCGACACCGGTGGGGCCGAGGAAGAGGAAGGAGCCCACGGGGCGGTTCGGGTCGCCCATGCCGGCACGGTTGCGGCGTACGGCCTGGGAGACCGCGGTGACCGCCTCGTCCTGACCGACGATCCGCGCGTGCATCTCCTCCTCCAGCCGGAGGAGTTTCTCCTTCTCGCTGGCGGTGAGCTGGGAGACCGGGATGCCGGTACGGCGGGAGACCACGTCGGCGATGTCGGACGCCGTGACGGAGACGACGCCCTCACGGCGCTCCTCGATGCCGGCGAGTTCCCCCTCCACCTCGGCGATCTCGCGCTTCAGTTCCGCGGCCTTCTCGAAGTCCTCGGCGGAGACGGCCTGTTCGAGTTCGCGTCGCAGCTTGCCGATGCGGTCCTCGCGGCTGACGATCTCGGTGGACCGTCCGGCACCGCGCAGCCGCACCCGGGCACCGGCCTGGTCCATCACGTCGATCGCCTTGTCCGGCAGGTACCGGTCGCTGATGTACCGGTCGGACAACTCCGCGGCTGCCGCCAACGCCGCGTCGTCGAACCGGACCTGGTGGTGCGCCTCGTAGGAGTCACGCAGCCCTTCGAGGATCTGCACGGTCTCCTCGACGGTGGGCTCCGGGACCATCACCGGTTGGAAGCGGCGTTCCAGGGCGGCGTCCTTCTCGACGTACTTGCGGTACTCGTCGATGGTCGTCGCGCCCACCACGTGGAGCTCCCCGCGCGCGAGGGCGGGCTTGAGCATGTTGCCCGCGTCCATCGAGCCCTCGCCGGTGGCACCGGCCCCGACGACGGTGTGCAGTTCGTCGATGAAGAGGATGATGTCGCCGCTGGCCGCCTGGACGTCCTCGATGACCTTCTTCAGCCGCTCCTCGAACTGTCCCCGGTACTGGGCGCCCGCCACCATGCCCGACAGATCCAGCGAGACGACCCGCTTGCCCTTCAGGGTGTCGGGGACCTCGCCCGCCACGATGCGCTGGGCGAGCCCCTCCACGATGGCGGTCTTGCCGACTCCGGGTTCACCGATCAGCACGGGGTTGTTCTTGGAGCGCCGCGAGAGGATCTCGACGGTCTGCTCGATCTCCTCGGCCCGCCCGACCACCGGGTCGAGCCGGCCGGCCTTCGCCTCCTCCGTCAGGTCGCGGCCGAACTCGTCCAGGGTCGTGGCCGGCTGCTTCCGCTCGGCGGAGGCTCCCTCGGGGCGTGCCGCCGTCTGTTCGGCGAGGTTCGTCAGGCGCTTGGTGTCCAGGCCCTCGGCCTGCAGCATCCGGGCGGCGCCGGAGTCGCTGTCGCCGATCAGGGCGCCGAGGATGTGCTCGGGGCCGATGTAGGACACGCCGGCCGCCTGGGAGCGGGCGTAGGCGGCGCCGAGGGTGCGTTTGGCCGCGGGAGTGAGTCCCGGTTGCGCGGAGGGCTCTCCGGCCTCGCGCGGCAGGACCTTGGCCAGCTCGGCGGCGAGCGTGTCGGGGTCCACGCCCACCTGGGAGAGCAGCCGGCGCGAGGGGTCGACCCGGGTGGCCGCCCAGAGGAGGTGTTCGGTGTCGAGGTCGGAGGTTCCGTCCTCGACCGCGCGCTGCGCGGCCAGATTGAGCAGCTGCTGCGACGATTCCGTCAGCAGACGCCCGATGGGTACACGCTGCACCGCGGGAGGCGACGACGCCGGCGACATTCCGAAGAAACGATTCAGCATCTCGCTGAAAGGATCCGACGAACTGAACGGTGCACCGAACGACATCGACATGACAGCTCCAGGCGCGCAAGGGGGGCAGCGATCCACGAAGGGCATCCGCGAGAGGTCAGTAATCACTCATCACTCAACCCCGGTGCCGACGGCCTCGCAAGCGGAGGCGGACGGCGGGAGATCATCGAGAAAGGTCACCGTCGGCACGTGGAAGAGACACCCCGTGACCGCCACCGAGAAGTCGAGAATCCGGTCGTGCTGCCCCGGCTCCCGGCCCAGGAACATGTTCCTCAGCATCTCCTCCGTGACGTCCGGGGTACGGGCGTAACCGATGAAATAGGTGCCGAACTCCCCTTTCCCGACAGTGCCGAACGGCATGTTCTCCCGTACGATCTTGCGTTCGTTCCCGTTCTCGTCGGTGACGGTGGTGAGCGCGACATGGGAATCCGCGGGTTTCACCTCGTCGGGGAGTTCGATATTGGACTGCTTGGAACGTCCGATGACCTCTTCCTGTTTCTCGGCCGGCAGCGCGTTCCAGGCCGTCATGTCGTGCAGGTACTTCTGGACGACGACATAGCTGCCGCCGGTGAAATCCGGGTCCTCGTCCCCGATGAACACCGCGTCGGCCGCGAGCCGCCCCTCGGGGTTCTCGCTGCCGTCCACGAAACCGAGCAGATCGCGCTCGTCGAAGAACTTGAAGCCGTGCACTTCGTCGACCACCGTGGCCGCGCCGTCGAGCCGCTCGCCCAGCACCCGGGCCAGCTCGAAGCAGAGGTCCATGCGGTGGGAGCGGAGGTGGAAGAGGATGTCGCCCGGGGTAGCGGGGGCCCGGTGGCGGGGGCCCGTCAACTCCACGAAGGGGTGCAGATCCCGGGGCCTGGGCCCGCTGAACAGCCGGTCCCACGCCGACGATCCGATACCGACGACACAGCTCAGTTCCTCGGCGGGCTCCCGGAAGGCGACCGAGCGGCGCAGACCGGAGACGTCCTCCAGCAGGTCCCGGACCCGCTCCTCGCCCCCCGGGTCGATCGTGGCGACGAGGAACACGGCGGCTCTGGCCGGCGGGACGACGACGGGCTGCGGCTCGGACACGTGCGTCTGCCTCCTGAGTGGGCGCCTGCGGGGTGCCCTCCTTCGACCGGCTCGTACCGCACCAGCATCGCGCGGCTCCGGCCGCTCGGCAGGTCGTGGCCACCGGCGGTGCCCGTTCGGCGGTCGCCCACACCCCCGGTACGCGCGGCCGGGGCAGTCGACTCCGTGGAGCGGGCGGTGGCCGCGTGCGCCGAGGCCGTCGAGTGGGCGGAGCGAGCACCGGCCGAGGTCGGCGGTCCGCCGCATCCGGTCGTCCAGACGGGGCGCTTGGGTTCCCGCGGCAAGTGGACGCCGGCGCCGGCCCGGGACTGTTCCCCGCGACGCCCGGGCCTGCCGAGTCGGTGCACGGGCCGTCCGAGTCGGTGCACGGGCATGCCGAGTCGGTGCGCAGGCTGTCGAGTCGGTGCTCGGGCCGTCGAGTCGGTGCTCGGCGTGGCGGCCGGTTCGGCTTCGGTTCACACGGGCGTGTGCCCCTGGAGATAGGTGCGCACGGTGCCCGGCAGGGATATACCGGCGGTCTCCGACAGCGATGCCCAGCGCAGTTGCTCCGGCGGGCGGCGGCCCCCGGCCGAAGGTTCCTCGCTCAGCAGCTGGCACACCACGGCAGTCACCCCCGCGCCGTCGCCCGGCTCCAGCGGCTCGGTGCCGTCGACGAGGTAGCCGGTGCCCTCGTAGACGACACGCGCCGCGGTGGCCCGGGCCGTCTCCGCGGGTTCCGGGGTGCCCGAGGGCAGCCCCCAGCCGTCTGCCTCCCGCACCAGCAGCAGCCGCCCGTCGTACACGACGACCGCCCGCACCACACCCTCGGCCTGCTCCAGCGTCATCCGTCCCCTCACCCCTCCCCAGGCACCTCTTGCCTACCCAGGGGCGACCAGGTGATGCACCGTACGCGACGGCGGGGTGCCGCTACCCGCGGAGCTGGGCCAGGAACTCCTGCGGGGTGAGGGCGGGGCCTCCCTCGGGGTGCACGACGGGGACGACGGTGTCGTCGTAGCGGACGACCGGTGTGCCCACGAGACCGAAGGAGCCGAAGGTGCCCACCGATTCCCCGGCCCAGGTCAGGTAGGTGCCGTCCGCGACCTTCCGGTCGAACTCCGCGGAGCGCAGTCCGTCGACCCGGCCGGCCAGCGTCAGCAGCACCGCGGCGTCGGAGAACCGGTCGTCGTCCGGCGGGAACGGCTGCTCGGCGAAGAGCACCGCCAGATACTCGATGAACTGCTTCTGCCCCACGTCGCTCGCCGCGCCGAGGGCGCCCAGCGCCCGCCGTGAACCGCTGCCGCCGACGGTGTCGTCCAGCGCCGCCGCGAAGTGGAACCTGAGCACGAACGTGCCGTCGTCGGCACCCTGGCGCAGGGTGCCGAGCAGGCTCTCGGCCATACGCCGGCTCGCCCGGTCGCGCAGTTCGAGGAACACCTGGAGCACATGGGGAGCGTCCGGGTTGCCGTAGTACACGGTGGTGCCGTCAGCGCCCGTCGTGTTCGCGGGAGTCATGTTCCGAGCTTGGCACACCCGCCCGCGCTCCACGAGCGGGGAGGCGCACGGTCAGTACAGCACCGGCAGGTCGCCGGGCCGTACCCGGAGCGTGACCGGCAGGGTGGCGTCCACCTCGCCGTCGGCGCCGTAGGGGACCGGGCGGTCGGCCTCGATGCGCAGTTCCCTGCCCCGCAGGACGCGCACCTCGGGACGGCGGACGTGGGCGCCGGTCTTCAGTTCGTTCATCAGGGTGAAGAAGAGCCGGCGCGGGGCGTCGCGGATCATCACGACGTCCAGCAGCCCGTCGTCGACGCGCGCGTCGGGGGCGATGAGCCGGCCGGAGCCGTAGTAGGGCGAGTTGGCCGCGACGACGGTGTAGCCGCGGTGGGCGTGTTCCTCGCCGTCGACGGTGACGCGGTAGTCGGCCGCCCGCCAGGTGGTGACGGCACGCAGGCCGCCCGCGTAGTAGGAGGCGGCGCCGCGCAGCAGCCGGGCGTTGTTGGCGTGCCGATTGGCCTCCGCGTCGACTCCGGCGTACACGCTGCCCAGGACCACCGTGCGCGGGTGGACGGCCGATTCGACCTCGATGGTGTCGACGGGCCGGGGCTCGGCGTGCAGCAGGATGTCCGCGAGCGCGTCGGGGTCGTCGGGCAGGCGCAGTGCGCGGGCGAAGTCGTTGCCGCGGCCGGCGGGCACCAGGCCCAGGACGGTGCCGGTGCCGCTGAGCGCGCCGCCGACGCCGCCCGCGATCCCGTCGCCGCCCACGGCCAGGACGATCCGGCCGCGTTCGCCGGCCTTGCGGGCGATGTCCTGGGCGTGGGCGAGGCTGTGGCTGTACTCGGTCTCCAGCTCGGCACCGGCCGCGCGGAGCAGCCGGGCCAGCCGGAGCAGGGTCGCCGCCCCGGTCGAGCCACCCGCGGTGGGGTTGACGACGGCGGTGAACTGGCGCATCGGAGTGCCTCCGGGGCAGGCGGTCGGGTGGGGTGGGTCAGTCGGTGGGCAGGAGGACGCCGGGGTTGAGCAGCCCCTCGGGGTCCAGGCGGCGCTTGACGGCACGCAGGGCGGAGACGCCGAGCGGGCCGGCCTCGCGGACGTACCAGTCGCGGTGGTCGGTGCCGACCCCGTGATGGTGGGAGATGGTGCCGCCGGCGGCCAGCACGGCCTCGTTGGCGGCTTGCTTGGCGGGCGTCCAGTGGGCCACCGGGTCCTCGCCCTGGGCGCTGACGACGGTGAAGTACAGCGAGGCGCCGTTCTCGTACACGTGGGAGATGTGACACATCACCAGGGGCGGGGTGCCGGCCTGGGTGAGGGTGTCCGTCAGGGCGGTGCGGACCGCCGTGTACAGATCGGGGATGCGGGACCAGAACGCCGCGGTCTCCAGCGTCTCGGCGAAGGCGCCCACGTCCAGCAGGGCGTCGCGCAGGTAGGGCGCGGAGTAGCGGCCGTGTGCCCAGCGTTCGCCGGGTTCCGCGCCGGCCGGGGTGCCGCCGCAGGCCGTCAGGACGGCAGCCGCCCGCTCGCGGCGGTACGCGGTGTCCTCGGCCGTCCCCTCGTAGCCGGTGATCGCCAGGCATCCCGCGCCGCCCTGCACCGGGTCGGCGCCGATCGCGTCGGGCTGGGCGAGGCCGATGAGCGTCTCGGTCTCGTCGGACAGGCGCAGCACGGTCGGCCGGGGACCGTCCTGGGCGAGCCGGCGCAGCGCTGCGGCACCCTCCTCGAAGGAGGCGAACCGCCAGCCCTCGTACACCCGCACCTCGGGCAGGGGTCGGATCCGTACGGTGACGGAGGTGATGACCCCGAAGGCGCCCTCGGAGCCCAGGACGAGCTGGCGCAGGTCGGGGCCGGCGGCGGAGCGGGGGGCCCGGCCGGTCTCGATGGTGCCCTCGGGCGTGGCGAGGGTGAGGCCGAGGACCATCTCGTCGAAGCGGCCGTATCCGGCGGACGCCTGTCCGCTGGAGCGGGCGGCGGCGAACCCGCCGATGGTGGCCCATTCGAAGGACTGCGGGAAGTGGCCGAGGGTGAAGCCCTGTTCGGCGAGCAGGGCCTCGGCCTCGGGGGCACGCAGCCCGGGCTGGAGCACGGCGGTGCGGGAGACGGGGTCGAGTTCCAGCAGGCCGTTCATGCGGCGCAGGTCCAGGGCGACGAACGCGCTGCGCTGCGGGGCGAGTCCGCCCACCACCGACGTGCCGCCGCCGAACGGGACGACGGCCAGGCCGTGCGCGGCGCAGGCACGCAGGACGGCGAGGACCTCGTCGTGGCCGGCGGGCAGGACGACGGCCTGCGGGACGTCGGTGACGTCGGCGGCGCGGATGCGCAGCAGGTCGGGGGTGGACTTGCCACGGGTGTGGCGGATGCGGCTCTCCGCGTCCGTACGGACGTGGTCCTCGCCGCCGACGGCTTCGGCGAGCGCCTCGAGGGCGGCGGGGGCGGCCGTGGTGGCGGGCGGGCGGATGTCCGCCAGGGCGGGCGCGGGTGCGCTGCGCGGCTTCACGCCGAGCAGGTCGCGCAGCAGTCCGGTCACCGTCTCGGGCAGCGGTGCCGCCTTGGCCGGGTCGCCCCAGCCGTTCCACAGCATGTCCATTGAACGGTCGTCCTCACAGGTCGGTGTGCTCGGTTCAGGCGGCTCGGCTGCCGTCCCGGGGGCCGGGCCGCTTCCGCCCGGCCCCCGGGGCGTTACACTGTGACACATGACGCCTATTCGTCACAACGGTTCGGACAACGATCACGTGCTCGACGCGGTACGCGACTGTGTACTGGCCGTCGGGGTACGGCGCACCACCCTCGCCGACGTGGCACGCCGTGCCGGCGTCTCCCGCATGACGCTGTACCGGCGCTGGCCCGACCTGCGGACCCTCGTGGGTGATCTGATGACCCGGGAGTGGATCGCCGTGGCCACCGGGGCCATACCGCAGCCCGCGCCCGGCACCAGCACGCGCTCCCGGATCGTGACCGGTCTGGTGGCCGGGGTCGAGGCGTTCCGGGCGCATCCCCTCTTCCGGAAGATCGTCGACGTCGATCCGGAACTGCTCCTGCCGTACGTGCTCGACCGGCGCGGCGCGAGTCAGGAGGCGCTGCTGGCGCTGCTGGGCGACGCGCTGCGCGAGGGCCACGCGGACGGGTCCGTACGACCCGGCCACACCGAACGGCAGGCACGCGCCCTGCTGTTGACCGTGCAGTCCTTCACCCTGTCCCTGCGCACGATGACCGACGAGGACGATCCGGAGCTGGACTCCCCCGCGTTCCTCGGTGAGCTGCGCACCCTTCTGGAGAGGACCCTGACGCCATGAGCCACACCGAGGCCGCGCCCGGCTCGTCCCTCAGCGCACACCGGCGCGGCCGGGAACTGGCCGAGGCCACGGGCGGCCGGGTGGCCGACGTCCTGGTCGTCGGGCTCGGCGCCACCGGTGCCGGGGCCGCGCTGGACGCGGCGGCCCGCGGACTGGACGTCGTCGCGGTGGACGCCCACGACCTGGCCTTCGGCACCTCCCGCTGGAGTTCGAAGCTCATCCACGGGGGGCTGCGCTACCTGGCCTCCGCGCAGTTCGACGTCGCTCACGAGAGCGCGGTCGAACGCGGGGTGCTGATGACCCGTACGGCCCCCCATCTGGTGGCCGCCCAGCCGTTCGTGCTGCCGCTGACCCCCCTGGTGTCCCGGGCCCAGGCCTCGCTGGCGTGGGCCGGGTTCCGGGCCGGGGACATGCTGCGGCTGGCCGCCCGCACCCCGCGGCAGGTCCTGCCGGCGCCGCGCCGGCTGTCGGCGACGGAGGCCCGGCACCTGGCGCCCTCGGTCCGCGCGTCCGGGCTGCGCGGCGGGCTGCTGTCCTGGGACGGCAAGGTCACCGACGACGCCCGCCTGGTGACCGCCCTGGCCCGGACCGCCGCCGCGCACGGCGCCCGGGTGCTGACCCGGGTGCGGGCGCTGCGGCTGACCGGGACGGGCGCCCTGATCCGGGACGAACTCACCGGGGAGGAGGGCGAGATCAGGGCGCGCGCCGTGATCAACGCCACCGGTGTGTGGGCGGGCGGCCTCGCCGACGGCATCCGGATCCGCCCGTCCCGCGGCACCCACCTGGTGCTGCGCTCGGAGCGGCTCGGCACCCTGCCGGCCGGCCTGCACATCCCGATCCCCGGGGAGACCAACCGCTTCGTCCTGGTCCTGCCCCAGGGCGACGGCCGGGTCTACGTCGGCCTCACCGACGAGCCGGTCGACGGTGGCATCCCGGACGTGCCGGAGGTCCCCGAGACCGACATCGGCTTCCTGCTGGACGTGCTCGGCTCGGCCCTCGACGTCCCCGTGACCCGGGACGAGGTCGTCGGTGCCTTCGCCGGGCTGCGCCCGCTGCTGGACACCTCCGGGCACGACGCCGCGGGCGGCGGGCCCCGCACCTCCGACATCTCGCGCCGGCACGCCGTTCTGACCTCTCCCGAGGGTGTCACCACGATCGTCGGCGGCAAGCTCACGACCTACCGGCGGATGGCACAGGACGCGGTGGACGCCGTGGCCGCGGCCCGGGGGCTGCGCACGGGCCCCTCCCCCACCGCCGGGCTGCCGCTGGTCGGCGCCGCCGCCCCCGAACGGCTGCGCGCGCTGCCCGCGCCCCGCCGCCTGATCCGCCGGTACGGCACCGAGGCCGTGGCGGTGCACGCTCTCGCGGCCCAGGACCCGGCCCTGGCCGAGCCGGTGCTGCCCGGGCATCCCGTCACCCGGGCCGAACTCCTCTGGGCGGTCCGGCACGAGGGCGCCCTGGACGAGTCGGATCTTCTGGACCGCCGCACCCGCATCGGCCTGGTCCCCGAGGACCGCGCCGAGGTGCTCGCCGCGGCGCGGGAGATGCTGGCGAGGCCGGCGACCGCGCACTCCTGACGGTGCGGCGGACGCGCGGGGCGGGCGGCCTGCGCGCCGGCCGCCCGCTCGTCGCGTCGGTCCGGGGCGGGCGGTGTCAGAGCAGGCGCCGGATGTCGCCGCGGACACGGTAGAAGCCGCCCGCCGCCGGGTGCAGGGCGTCGACGACGTACCGCGCCCCGGGTTCCCGTATCGCGCGCGGGAACTGGACGTTCCAGGAGGAGTCGTAGCCGTCGGAGATCACGTGCACCCGGAGCCGGCCGGCCGTCTGGACGCACTCGACCACCACCGCTCCGGCGGGCGCCTGGGCGACGGTGGCCACCGCGGCCGCGGCGGTGGCCGGAGCGTACGTCGGCAGGGCGGCGGCGAGCTTGACGTCCCGCACCGCCGGCACCGAGCCCTGCTGGGCCGCGGCGACGGCCGCCTCGCTCGCGTCGACGCACACCAGCGAACCGTCGGTGGTGACCAGGTACAGCCGCTCGTCGCGGTACTGCATGGAGAGCGCCGAGCCGCCGCCCGTGCCGAGCTTCCACAGCCGGGTGCCGTCGCGGTCGAAGCAGTACACGGACGAGGCCGCGTCCCCGGCGAAGACGAACCGGCCGCCGGGTGAGGTGGCGCACGAGTACACCGCGCTGTCGCACGCGTATGTCGCCTCGACGGCCCCGCCGGCCTTCGACAGCCGCTGGACCACGCGGTGCGCGGTGCCCGCGTACACCGCGTCCTGCTCCTGCCAGCCGAACAGCACGCCGCCCTTGGTGGGCGTGTGCCACAGTTCGCCGCCGCCGTCGGGGGCGTAGGCGGTGACACCCCGGTGGTGACCGTGGTAGACCGCCCGGTCGTCGGCGCGGACCATCCAGGCGTGCTCGCCCTGGCTGCGGCGGGACCACTGGTGCTCGTCCTCGTGGTCGATGACGGTGAGCCGGCCGTCCCGGTCCGAGACGTCCAGGATTCCCTCGTGGATGTCCAACCAGAAGATGTCGACGTCGGCGGCGATGTCGTAGGCGGCGAAGGGGATTTTGGCGGAGAGGTCGTAGACCTTGCCGTCGTCGCAGCCCGCGTAGATCCAGAAGTCGTCGGCGACCAGACACTTCACCCCGTCCGGCAGGCTGAAGTGGGCCAGGACGGCGCCCTCGTGGTCCAGGGTGTAGACATCACCGGACTGGTTGCCGACCCAGCAGCGCTCGTCGTCCACATGGATGCCGAACGCGGCGGAGCCGGTGCGGAACCGCCACAGCACCGGTGCCACGGCGCGGGCGGTGGAGGGAGCGGAGCTGACCTGACGGCGGGTCACCGCGCGGGGGGCTCGGCCGCCCTGAACCGCCGGGGCGTATCCCTTGCGGACCTTCTCGCCCACCTTCTTCGCGGCGGCGGCCCGCGCCTTCTCCACGGTGGGGAACGTCGTGGTCTGCGTCTGCCCACCGGCGCCGATCCGGCCGTACCGCACCGTCACCACCGGGCCGTCGACGGTCACCTCGTAGAACTTGTGAGCGCCGCCGCCCTCCTGCGACAGCTCCAGATACGTCGTCGACACCGCGGACGCCGTGGACATGGCAGACCCCTCCCCAGGTGGACCCGTGGCCGTTCCCGCAGGTCCTCAACTGCTCCTCACCGTAAGGGCACCCACTGACAACGCCCCGTGGGCAGCCGGTGTGGCACCGGAACCGCGGCGGCGAGGCCGCCGAAGGGGCCGTCAGGCGAGGGTGACCAGGTCGCGGTAGTCCTCGTGCCACAGGTCCTCGTCCGCGTCCGGCAGGAGGAGGACCCGGTCCGGGCGCAGGGCGTCGATGGCGCCGTCGTCATGGGTGACCATCACGATCGCGCCGGGATACGAGCCGACCGCGGCCAGCACCTCGTCACGCGAGGCCGGGTCGAGGTTGTTGGTCGGCTCGTCCAGCAGCAGCACGTTGGCGCCGGAGTGCACCAGTCCCGCCAGCGCCAGCCGGGTCTTCTCCCCGCCCGAGAGCACGCCGGCGGGTTTGTCGGCATCGTCGCCCGTGAACAGGAACGCGCCCAGCACGCGCCGTGCCTCGCCCGGGCTCAGGTGCGGTGCGGCGAGGGCCATGTTCTCCAGGACCGTACGCCCGGTGTCGAGCGTGTCGTGTTCCTGGGCGAAGTAGCCCAGCCGCAGCCCGTGACCGTGCACCACGCGCCCCGTGTCGGGCCGTTCGGCGCCGGCGAGGACGCGCAGCAGGGTGGTCTTGCCGGCGCCGTTGAGGCCGAGCACGACCAGCCGGCTGCCCCGGTCCACCGCCAGGTCCACCCCGTCGAGGACGCGGTGACCACCGTAGGACTTCGCGAGACCGATCGCGCCGAGCGGTGTCCGCCCACAGGGGGCGGGCTCGGGCAGCCGGATCCACGCGGTCTTCTCGGTGCGCCGCGTCGGCTCCAGTTCGGACAGCATCCGGTCGGCGCGCCGGACCATGCTCCGGGCCATGGTGGCGGTGGCGGAGCGGGCCTTCATCCGGTCGGCCTGTGCGTGCAGGGCGGCGGCCTTGCGTTCGGCGCTCGCCCGCTCCCGGGTGCGGCGCCGCTCGTCCGCTTCGCGCCGGCTCAGGTACGTCCGCCAGCCCGTGTTGTGGATGTCGATGGTCGCCCTGGTGGCGTCCAGGTGGAAGACGCGGTTGACGACGTCGGCGAGCAGGGCGGTGTCATGGCTGATGATCACGAGACCGCCCTGGTGGGCCTGGAGGAAGGTGCGCAGCCAGGCGAGCGAGTCGGCGTCGAGGTGGTTGGTCGGCTCGTCCAGCAGCAGGGTGCGGTCGGTGCCCGCGAACAGGATGCGGGCGAGTTCGACGCGGCGCTTCTGCCCGCCGGACAGGGTCCCGACCGGGTCGCCCAGCACCCGTTCGGGCAGGCCGAGTCCGGCCGCGACCCGGGCCGCCTCGGCCTCGGCGGCGTATCCGCCGCCCGCCTGGAACGCGGTCTCGGCGCGGGCGTAGGCGCGCATCGCACGCTCCAGCGCCGCCGCGTCGGCCGCGTCGGCCATCGCCGCCTCGGCCTTCCGCAGCGCGCGCAGGGCGCTGTCGAGGCCCCGGGCGGACAGGATCCGGTCGGTGACCGTCACGGCGGGGTCGGCGGCGCGCGAGTCCTGCGCGAGGAAGCCGACCGGCCCGGTGCGGGCGACGTCGCCGGCGGCGGGCCTGGAGTGCCCGGCGAGGGCTGTCATCAGGGTGGTTTTGCCGGCGCCGTTGCGGCCCACGAGGCCGATGCGGTCCCCGGGCGAGACGGTGAAGGAGACACCGGAGAGCAGGAGGCGGGCACCCGCGCGCAGCTCGGCATCACGTACGGTGATCATGGGAAAACGCTCCGAAAAAGCAAGAGGACACACTTCTGGCGTGGAAGCGGGTCCTCAGCTAGGAAATTCGGGGCGTGGACATGCCGTCACGGTAACGCGGACGCCCGCACCGGCGCACACCGTTTTCCGGCCGCGCGGTGCGGGCGCACGCAGCACGGCCGGCCCCATGAAGACGTCGTGACCGGACCGGCTCCATGAAGGCGCCGTGGCTCGACCGGCTCCATGAAGGCGCCGTGGCCCGACCGGCTCGACAAAGGCGCCCTGCCCGATCCGCGTCGGGAAGGCGTCACGGACGACCGGGCCGTCTGCTCACCGACGTGTCGGACACCGACGTCTCGGGCACCGACGTCTCGGACGCCGACGTCTCGGACACCGGCATCTCGGACGACGCGACCGGAGCCAGGCCGACGGCTGCCGAGCGCGTCCGGAGCCAGGCCGCGGACTGCGGAGCGCGTCCGGAGCTAGGCCGCCAACTGCGGGTACAGCGCCGCCAGGTCTGCGGAGAGCCCCGCCTTGACCTGTCGGCTCAGGTCGTCCGCCAGGACCTCGTACGCCCCGGCCTCGACACCCTCCAGCGCGAGCGCGGCGACGCCCTCGGGGGTGGACTTGGGAGCGTCGACGTCCGCCACCATGTCGGTGTCGATGTAGCCGACGTGCAGTCCGGTCACCCCGATGCCCCGCGGGCCCAGCTCCAGCCGCAACGAGTTGGTCTGGGACCACAGGGCCGCCTTGGTGGCGCTGTAGGAACCGGCGATGCCGACCCAGGAGAGCACGGAGTGGACGTTCAGCAGATGTCCGCCGCCGTTGCGCTCGATGATCGGCGCGAAGGCCCGGGTGACCAGCAGCGGTCCGTAGAAGTTCGTCTCGAACTCCCGGCGCACGTCGTCGACCGGGGCGTCGAGGAAGGAGGTCAGGCCGAGCGAGATGCCCGCGTTGTTGACCAGGACGGTGACGTCCCGGGCCTGCGCCGCCGCGGCCTCCACGGAACGGGGGTCGGTCACCTCCAGGCCGAGGGGCACGGCGTCGGGGTGCGTCACGCTGCGCGGGTCGCGGGCGGTGGCATAGACCTTGGCGGCACCGCGCGCGTACAGCTCCTCCACGAGCGCCTTGCCCAGACCCCGGCTGCCGCCGGTGACCAGCGCGACAGAGTTCTTGATCGACGTCATGACCATCTCCAGAAGGGAAACCGATCGGTTTCCCTCACCGTAAACCGATCGGTTTCCAACGGCAAGCGCAAGCAGGGGCGAGTCGGCCACCCCCCGGCGAAGTCACCCCTTGCCCCGGCGGCCACCGCCCGGCATAGTGAGTTTGAAATTCCAACCCAGCTGGAAGGGTCAGGATGAGCGAGCAGGACACCACCGGGGGCACAGGGCGCCGCAAGCTCCCCGCCGGACTGGCCGCCCACCGCTCCGTGCGGGCCGTGCTGGCCCGGCGGGCGGACGCCCCGGCGGGCCCGCCTGAGGTGATCGACGCGGACTGGCTGCGCGACCTCTGCCTGGAGGCCGGCGCGGACGACGCCGCGGCCGTGAGCCTGGACCATCCCGACCTCGCCGGGGAGCGCGAGCACGTCCTGGCCGCCCTCCCCGGAGCCCGGTCGCTGATCTCGCTCATGGTGCGGATGAACCGCGACAACACGCGCTCGCCCGCCCGCAGCGTGGCCAACCAGGAGTTCCACCAGACCGACGAACAGGTCAACGCCGCCGCGCGAACGGTGTCCCGGGCCCTGCAGGACGCCGGCCATCGCGCGCTCAACCCGTCGGCGGGGTTTCCCCAGGAGATGGAGCGCTTCCCGGGCCGGATCTGGGTGGTGGCCCACAAGACCGTGGCCGTGGCCGCCGGGCTGGGCGTGATGGGCCTGCACCGCAACGTCATCCACCCCAGGTTCGGCAGCTTCGTCCTGCTGGCCACGGTCCTGGTGGACGCCCCGGTGAGCGCGTACGGGCAGGCGCTGGACTACAACCCGTGCGTGGACTGCAAGCTGTGCGTCGCCGCCTGCCCGGTGGGCGCCATCGGCAAGGACGGGGCGTTCGACCCCCTGGCCTGTACGACCCACAACTACCGGGAGTTCATGAGCGGGTTCACCGACTGGGCGCAGACCGTGGCCGACAGCGAGGACGCCGCCGACTTCCGCGAGCGGGTCTCCGACCCGGAGAACGCCTCCATGTGGCAGAGCCTCGCCTTCAAGCCCAGCTACAAGTCCGGCTACTGCCTGGCCGTGTGCCCCGCCGGGGAGGACGTCCTCGGGCCGTATCTCGACGACCGCAGGCATTACCTGGACACGGTCCTGCGCCCCCTGCGGGAGAAGACGGAGACCCTCTACGTGCTGCCCGGCTCCGCGGCGCAGCGCTACGCCGAGCGCCGTTTCCCGCACAAGCCCACCCAGGAGGTCACCGGCGGCTGGCGCCCGCCCGCGACGCGGCGCCCGGACCCGGACCCGGACGCCGGCTCCTCCGCCCCGCACGACGGGTGAGCGGCGGCACCTCTCCGTCGCGCGGCGGTGCAACGGGGCGGGGAACGGCCCGAGCGCATGGATTCACCGTTCCCCGCCCCTGCCGGTCGGCCCGCCGCCGCTCGGAAGGTCGAGGCGGCGTGCCGGTCCTTGGGGGCCACGGCCTCGGCGGGCGTACCGAACCACCGATCCTGTTCAGACCCTCCGACGCCCGGGACGCGCGGGCCATCCGAAGGGGTCCGGCCGGGTGAGCCACTCCCACGGGCCCACGCCGCACCCGTCGTACTGGCCACCACCGGCCCACACCCCCGGCACAGGCCACCACCCCCGAGCCGCAGCCCACGCCGTACGCCCCTCCCGCCCCGTGCCACGGCCTGGCCCGTGCCACCGCCCGGCCCATGCCACCCCCGACGGCCTCGCGCGACCGTCCTCCTGCTCGGCCGGCAGCCTGCGGGAACTCCCCGCACGATCGCAGAAGTTGATGTGGGAAGCTGTGCCCGGCCGGTACGGGCCGAGGCCGTGACGGCCGTGGAGAGGAGCTCAGCGTGACACAGGACGGCTTCGAGGCCGTGAGCATCGACACCAGCAGACCGCACCCCGCGCGGATCTACGACTATCTGCTGGGCGGCAAGGACAACTACGAGGTGGACCAGCGGGCGGGCGACGAACTCGCCTCCGCGGCGCCCGAGGCGCGGATCGGGGTACGCGCCAACCGCGCGTTCCTGCAGCGCGCCGTACGCCACGTGGTCGGCAGCGGGGTCCGCCAGATCCTGGACATCGGCACCGGACTGCCCACCTCGCCGAACGTGCACGAGGTCGCCCAGTCGGTGGCGGCGGACGTCCGCGTGGCCTACGTCGACAACGACCCGATCGTCGCCGCGCACGGCAACGCCCTGCTCAGCCGGTCCGGCACGACCCGCATCATCCTCGGCGACCTGCGCGATCCGCAGTCCGTCCTGGACCACCCCGACGTCCGCCAGCTCATCGATTTCGAGCAGCCGGTCGCCCTGCTCCTCGTCGCCATCCTGCACTTCCTCACCGACGCGGACCGGCCCGCCGAGATCGTCGCCGCCCTGCGCGACGCGCTGCCGCCCGGCAGCTACCTGGTGCTCTCGCACGCCACCGGCGACTTCGCCGACCGCAGCGCCGCCCAGGCCGTCTACACCAAGGCGACCGCCTCCCTGAACCTGCGCACCCGCTCCGAGATCGAACGGTTCTTCGTCGGCTTCGACCTGGTCGAACCCGGCCTGGCCCAGGTCCCTTTCTGGCGCCCGGACACCCCGCCGCCGCCCCGGTCCGAGGAGATCGGCTTCTACGGCGCGGTGGCCCGCAAGACCGCCTGACCGCCCGGCCCGTCGCGTCGCCCGGCACGGCGGGCCATCGGCGTCGACCCTCTTGATCGTGGACCGGCGGGCACCGGTGACATGGTCACGCGCCCCGCTGCCCCGCTGCCGCCGCGCGGGACCACCCGGTCACCGCGCGGGGGCGGGGCGAGTGCGGGCTCGGCCGGGCATCCGCTTGGTGGGCATCGCGCGATGATGCGACGCTGGAGTCAGAGGTGTCCGACGAGGGGACCCTGGAGGGCCGATGGGGCGTGACGTCCCGGCGCTCGTCTTCACCCGCGAGGACCGCCGCCGGTACCGGATAAAGATGCAGGAGTGCCTGGACTCGCTCGCGCAGATGCTGCGCGAGGCACGGTTCGAGTCGGAGC
Source organism: Streptomyces sp. NPDC038200 (assembly GCF_055600785.1). Classification (NCBI taxonomy): domain Bacteria; kingdom Bacillati; phylum Actinomycetota; class Actinomycetes; order Kitasatosporales; family Streptomycetaceae; genus Streptomyces; species Streptomyces sp. NPDC038200. Next base: position 547,039 of record NZ_JBVJYH010000002.1, on the reverse strand, counting down.
GGCCACAGGTCGGCCTGGAAATAGAACTGAACCTCGTGGACGACGACGCCGAGCCGGCGATGCGCAACAGCGATGTGCTGGAGGCGATCTCCGATCCCTCCTGGTCCACCGAGCTGGGCCGGTTCAACCTGGAGATCAACGTGCCGCCGCGGCGGCTGACTGCGGGTGGGCCGGACTCCTGGGAGTCGGAGATCCGGTCCGCGCTCAACCACGCCGACGAGCGGGCCCGGTCGGTGGGCACCCGCCTGATCATCGTGGGCATCCTCCCCACCCTGCGGCAGGAGGAGATCGGCGAGGGGGCATTGTCGGAGAACCCCCGCTACCGGATGCTCAACGACCAGGTCTTCGCGGCCCGCGGCGAGGATCTGTGCATCGAGATAGACGGGCCCGACCGGCTGCGCACGTACGCGGACACGATCACGCCCGAGGCCGCGTGCACCAGCACGCAGTTCCATCTACAGGTGTCTCCGGAGGAGTTCGCCGGTTACTGGAACGCGGCGCAGGCGATCGCCGGCGTCCAGGTCGCGCTCGCGGCCAACTCCCCCTTCCTGTTCGGCAAGGAGCTGTGGCACGAGACCCGGATCCCGCTGTTCGAGCAGGCCACCGACACCCGCCCGGAGGAGATCAAGGTGCAGGGGGTACGTCCCCGGGTGTGGTTCGGGGAGCGGTGGATCAACAGCGTCTTCGATCTGTTCGAGGAGAACCTCCGTTACTTCCCGGCGCTCCTCCCGCTGTGCGACGAGCAGGACCCGGCGGAGACGCTGCACCGCGGCGACGTCCCGGAACTGTCCGAACTCACCCTGCACAACGGCACGATCTACCGCTGGAACCGGCCGGTGTACGCCGTCGCCAACGACCGGCCGCACATCCGGGTGGAGAACCGGGTGCTGCCCGCCGGCCCGACCGTGGCCGACACCCTCGCCAACGGGGCCTTCTACTACGGGCTCACCCGGGCCCTGGTGGAGGAGGACCGGCCGGTGTGGTCGCGGATGTCCTTCTCGGCGGCCGAGGACAATCTGCACACCGCCGCCCGGCACGGCATCGACGCGCGACTGTACTGGCCCGGGATGGGCGAGGTGCCGGTACCGGAGCTGGTGCTGCGGCGGCTGCTGCCCCTCGCGCACCGCGGCCTGGAACTCTCCGGCATGGACGAGGCGTGGCGGGAGCCGCTGCTCGGCGTGATCGAGCAGCGCTGTGTGACGGCGCGCAACGGAGCGGTGTGGCAGAAGGAGATGTTCCATCACCTGGAGGCCACCACGCACACCGGGCGGCACGAGGCGCTGCGCCGGATGACGCAGGTGTACATCGACTACATGCATCTCAACGCCCCGGTGCACACCTGGCCGGTCGACTGACCGGACCGGAATACGGGGAAGGCCCCCGGGCACCGCTAGGCCGGAGCGGTCGGTCGCTCCAGGGACGTCTCGGGATACGCCGACGCCGCCTCCGGCAGATGGGACTTCGCCCACTCCGCCAGCTCGCGGAGCGCGGGCTCCAGGGCCGCGCCGGCGTCGGTCAGCCGGTAGGAGACCCGCAGCGGAGGGCCTTCGTCGACCTCGCGCAGGACGAGGCCGGCCGACCCGAGTTCGGCGAGCCGGTCGGACAGCATGCGTTCGCTGATGCCGGGGATGGCGCGCCGGAGGTCGGCGAAGTACGTGGGCTGCTCCACCAGGACGGCCACGATCGGGCCGCTCCAGCGCTTGCCGAGCAGCTGGAAGACACGGGTGATGCCGTCGTCCACCCGCTTGCACGCCGCGCTGTCGTGATTCTGCTCCGCCGCCATGGCTTCAGGGTACTACTTCCCCGTAGGGGGCTGAAAAAAAGTAAGTCCATGTGTTAAAAGTAGTCCAGTACGAAACGTCAGCCAGCCCGCTGCGGCGTCCGGCTGCATAGCCCTTGTATGGAGACACCATGGCCACCCTGCTGCACATCGATTCGTCCGTGTTCCCGACCGAGGCGTCGGCTTCCCGCGCCGTGACCGCGGCCTTCCGCAAGCACTGGGAGGAGGAGCACCCGCAGGGCACGGTCATCTACCGCGACCTGGCGGCCGAGCCCGTTCCGCACATCACCGCCGATGCGCACCTCGCCGGTTTCCTCCCGGCGGCCGTCCACACTCCCGAGCAGGCCGCGCTCTTCGCCGAGCGCGTCAAGCTCATCGAGGAGGTGGAGCAGGCCGACGCGATCCTGATCGGCGCCCCGATGTACAACTACACGATCCCGTCGACCCTCAAGGCCTGGCTGGACAACGTGGTCCTCATGGGCCGCACCGGTGGCGAGACCCCGTCCGCCAAGGGCACCCCGGTGACCGTCGTCGCCAGCCGGGGCGGCTCCTACGCGCCGGGCACCCCCCGCGAGGGCTACGAGTACGTGCAGAACTACCTCAAGGCCGTCCTCGCCGACGCCCTCGGCCTGGAGCTGGAGTTCATCGTCCCGGAGCTGACCATGGCGTCGAAGAACCCGGCGATGGCCGAGCTGGTCCCGCTGTACGAGGCCTCCCGTGACCGCGCTTTCGAGGCCGCGGCCGCCAAGGCGCGGGAGCTCGCCGAGCGCCTCGCGGTCTGACCACCCCTCCCGGGTGCCGTCGGCTGGGCGGTACCCGCACCACCGACCCCGGGCCGGCTCGCAGACGGCCCGGGGTCGGCGTGTGCCCGCGGCCGGCACGGCCGCCCTCAGGCCAGGACGAGCACCAGGGGCACGCCCCGGCACGGCACCAGCCGCAGGTCCTCGTACGCGCCGGGCCGGGCGGAGCCGAGCAGTGCACCGAAGTCCGGCCCCCTGGTGAGCGAGCCGGCCAGATGGGCGGGGTCGGCGGAGGCGGCGACCCGGCCGCGGGCGTTGACCAGACGGGCCGGGCGGGACAGGCGCCGCAGCAGCGGGAGGACGGCCGCCTCGAAGTGCCGCAGATACACGTCGGCCGCGGCGACTCCGGCGAACCGCCCCTGGACATGGACCGGTTCGGACAGCGTGAGGCTGTACTCGTCGGAGCAGAGGTAGTCCACGTACGGCCCGGCCACGGCCCGGCGCCCGGTGTCACGGGGCAGCGCGAACCAGTCCCAGTGCGTGTAGTCGGAGTAGGCCGACCGCCGGGGGTCGAGATCGAGCAGGAGCGGGTGCACGGCGTCGTCGGCGCCCGACTGCCACCACTCCAGCCAGGCCGGTACGTCGGCCAGCAGTCCGGGGGCCGCGACGAAGCCGACACCGGAGACGAGCTGCTCGTGGCGCAGCCGCAGATGCAGTGCGGGGCGCAGGGCGGCGAGGTCGCGGCTGGCGGGCCGGCGCCCCTCGGCGGCCACCCGGTGCAGCAGGGCCGCGGTGTCGGCACGGGTGGCGGCGACCGTCTCGAACACCGCCTCCAGCGCGCCGCCGACCTGCGCGGCCACCCATGTCTCCGGCTCCGTGGCGACGGTGGCGAGCCCGGGGCTGACTCCCATGGTGTCCTCCAGCGGACGGGAACCGGACGCGGCGCTCAGAGGGTGAGGCGTACGGCGACGAGCCGCGCCGTCGACTCCCTGACGCACCGCTCGGCCAGCGTTCCGGCCGTTTCGTGCGCCCCATCCTGCACGGCGGAGATTACGGAGCGGTGACGGTCCGCAACTTCTTCACGATATGTGTCGTCGGCCAGAACAAGACAGAGCAGGGCGCCCACTTCGCTCTGGAGCGCGACCTGTTCGCGGGTGAGCCGGGCGGACTGGGCGGCGGCGGACAGTTCGACGTGGAAGCGGCCGTACAGCCGGCCGCGCGCCGCCGCCTCCGCGGCGTGCGCCAGCTCCCGCGCCGTGCGGCGCAGCGGCTGGAGGTCCGCGGGTTCGGTGCGCTGGGCGGCCAGCCGGGCGGCGGCACCGGACAGCGCGGCCCAGTGGTCGCCGAGGTCGCGCAGCTCCTCGGTGCTCCAGCCGCGCAGCCGGGACCGGAGCCGGTCGTCGGCGGGGACCTCGGGCAGGGAGACGAAGCTGCCGCCGCCGCGGCCCCGGCGGGTGGTGACCAGGCCCTGCTGCCGTAGCGCCATGAGCGCCTCCCGCAGGGTGACCGTGGAGACGCCGAGCTGTCCGGCCAGCTCGCTCTCCCCGGGGAGCTGCTCGCCGTCGGCGAGCAGGCCCAGCTCTATGGCGTCGCCGATGCGGCGGACGACCGTGTCCACGCGGGCCCGGCTGTCCACCGGGCTGAAGACGGCCCTGCGGGCGCCTCCGTCGATCTCGTGCTGCCTCACGGTCACCACCTCGTGCGTTGACTCAAGCTTTACCCTAAGGGGCTCTTGAGCTATGACCTATGACTTCATATGTTTGCGTTCAACGTACAGCGCGCCAGAAAGGTTCCCGTATGGAGGGAATTGCGATCCGGCTGCAGGGTCTGCGGAAGTCGTTCGGCGAGACCACCGCGGTGGCCGGGGTCGATCTGGAGATCCGGGACGGCGAGTTCTTCTCGATGCTCGGCCCCTCGGGTTCCGGGAAGACGACGGTCCTGCGGCTCGTCGCCGGGTTCGAGATCCCCGACCGGGGCCGGATCGAACTCGCCGGGCAGGAGGTCACCGGCCTCGCCCCGTTCGAACGGGACGTGCACACCGTCTTCCAGGACTACGCCCTCTTCCCGCACATGACGGTCGAGCAGAACGTCGCCTACGGGCTGCGGGTCCGCAAGGTACCGAAGGCCGAACGCCTGGTCCGCGCCCGCAAGGCGCTCGCCGAGGTCCGCCTCGAAGGCTACGGGCCGCGGCGGCCCGCCCAGCTCTCCGGCGGGCAGCGCCAGCGCGTCGCACTCGCCCGGGCGCTCGTCGGCCGGCCCCGCGTCCTGCTGCTGGACGAGCCGCTCGGCGCCCTCGACCTGAAACTGCGCGAGCAGATGCAGGTCGAACTCAAGGCCCTCCAGCGGGAGGTGGGCATCACCTTCGTCTTCGTCACCCACGACCAGGAGGAGGCCCTGACGATGAGCGACCGGATCGCCGTCTTCGACCAGGGCCGCATCGCCCAGGTCGGCACCCCCGCGGAGATCTACGAACGTCCCGCGACCCCGTTCGTCGCCTCCTTCGTCGGCACCTCGAACCTCCTGGACGGGGAGTCGGCCCACCGGCTCACCGGCTCGCCCGGCACCTACAACATCCGCCCGGAGAAGATCCGTGTCCTGAAGGAGTCCGCCGAGGCGAACGAGGCGGAGCACGCCACCGTCGCCGGCACCGTCGCCGAGGTCGTCTACCTGGGCGACGCCACCCGCTTCCTGGTCGACCTGGACGGCGGTGGCCGGCTCACCGCGCTCCAGCAGAACCTGGAGACCTCCTCCGCGGACGTCGCCGCCTACCGCGGCACCCGGGTCCGTCTGCGGTGGCACCGCCGGCACGCCGTCCGGCTCCCCTCCTGATCCCGTCCCCCTCCCCCTGGAGAACGCCGTGCGTCTCACCCGTACCCTGCGCGCCGCGGCCGTCTGCGCCGCCACGCTGCTGCTCGCCGCCGCCTGCGACTCCTCCGGTTCCGACGGCTCGTCGGCCACCGGGCTCAACCCGCCCGACCTCAAGGCGCCGACGCGGCTCGGCCGGACGGAAGGCCAGGTCAACCTCATCGCCTGGGCCGGCTATGTCGAGGACGGCTCCAACGACCCCGAGGCCGACTGGGTCAGCGGCTTCGAGAAGCGCACGGGCTGTCAGGTCCACTCCAAGGTCGCCGCCAGCTCGGACGAGATGGTCAAGCTGATGAAGACCGGCGAGTACGACGCGGTCTCCGCCTCCGGCGACGCCTCCCTGCGCCTGATCGCCTCCGGCGACGCGGCCCCCGTCAACACCGACCTGGTCCCCCACTACAAGGACATCTTCAGCGGACTGAAGAACGGTGCCTGGAACTCCGTCAAGGGCCGGATGTACGGCATCCCGCACGGCCGGGGCGCCAATCTGCTGATGTACGACACCGCCAAGGTGACGCCCGCGCCCACCTCCTGGTCCGCCGTCTTCGACGACGCCTCCCGGTACAGGGGACACGTCACCGCGTACGACTCGCCGATCTACATCGCCGACGCGGCCCTGTACCTCAGGGCCACCAGGCCCGAGTTGAAGATCAAGGACCCGTACGCACTGGACCAGAAGCAGTTCGACGCCGCCGTGGCGCTGCTGAAGAAGCAGAACGCGAACGTCGGCGAGTACTGGAGCGACTACCTGAAGGAGGTCTCGGCGTTCAAGAGCGGTGACTCGGTGGTCGGCACGACCTGGCAGGTGATCGCCAACCTCGCCGCCTCCGAGGGCGCGAAGGTCAAGGCGCTGGTACCGAAGGAGGGTTCGACCGGCTGGTCCGACACCTGGATGGTCTCCGCCCGGGCGAAGCACCCGAACTGCGCCTACAAATGGCTGGACTGGATCGTCTCCCCCAAGGTCAACGCCCAGGTCGCCGAGTACTTCGGCGAGGCGCCGGCCAACTCCGAGGCGTGCGCCGAGACCAGCGACAAGAACTTCTGCGCCGTCTACCACGCCGCCGACGAGAGCTACTGGAAGCGGATCGCCTTCTGGAACACGCCCATCGAGCAGTGCCTCGACGGCCGCCAGGACGTGACGTGCGTGCCGTACGCCAAGTGGGTGCAGGCCTGGACCGAGATCAAGGGCTGAGCCGTGACGACCGATGTGCCCTCCGCCGTCGGCCGGGGTGCCGTCCGGCGCCTCGCCGGCACCCTGCACCGCAGGCCCCGGCTGCGCCTGGCCCTCCTGCTCACCGCCCCGCTGCTGTGGCTCGCCGTCCTCTACCTGGGCTCGCTCGCCGTCCTGTTCGTCTCGGCCTTCTGGACGACGAACTCCTTCACCTCCCAGGTGGTGAAGGTGTGGTCGACGGACAACTTCCACGAGCTGTTCACCACGCCGGTCTTCCGCCAGGTGATCCTGCGCAGCGTCGGGGTCGCCCTCGCGGTGACCGTGCTCTGCGCGGTGATCGCCTTCCCGGTCGCCTTCTACACCGCCCGGGTGGCCCGGCCCGGACGGCGCCCACTGCTCGTGGTGGCCATCCTCACCCCGCTGTGGGCGAGTTACCTGGTCAAGGTGTACGCCTGGCGGCTCATCCTGTCCCAGGGCGGTCTCGCCGACTGGATGCTCGCGCCGTTCGGGCTGAGCGGCCCCGGCTACGGCCTGCCCGCCACGGTCCTCACCCTGACCTACCTGTGGCTGCCGTACATGATCCTGCCGATCCACACCGCCCTCGAACAGCTCCCCGCCGGTCTGCTGGACGCCTCCGCGGACCTCGGGGCCCGCGCGGGCCGCACGTTTCGTTCGGTCGTGCTGCCGATGGTGCTGCCGTCCGTCGCCGCCGGATCCGTCTTCACGTTCTCCCTCAGCCTCGGCGACTACATCACCGTCCAGATCGTCGGCGGCAAGACGCAACTGATCGGCAACCTCGTGTACTCCAACATCGAACTCAACCTGCCCATGGCCGCCGCCCTCGGCACCGTGCCCGTGGCCGTGATCGTCCTGTACCTGCTGGCGATCCGCCGTACGGGCGCCCTGAACAGCCTGTAGCCCGCCCCGCACGCCTGGAGAAGAAGAGCGTCATGCATCTCAGCCGCACCGCGCGCATCGCCCTGCGCATAGGCGCCGGGCTCGGTTTCACGGTGATCTACGTCCCGCTGCTGCTCGTCCTCGTCAACTCCCTGAACCCCGACCGCAGCGCGAGCTGGCCGCCGCCGGGACTCACCGCGCACTGGTGGTCCGTGGCCGCGCACAACTCCGGTGCCCGGCAGGCCCTGTGGGTCTCGGTGAAGGCGGGGCTGGGGGCCACCGCCGTCGCGCTGGTCCTCGGCACGCTCATCGCGTTCGCCGTGGCCCGGCACCGCTTCTTCGGCCGGGACACGGTGTCCTTCATCGTGGTGCTGCCGATCGCGCTGCCCGGCATCGTCACGGGCATCGCCCTCAACTCGGCCTTCGGTACCGTCCTGGCGCCGCTCGGCGTGGGCCTCGGACTGTTCACGGTGATCGTCGGACACGCCACGTTCTGCATCGTCGTGGTCTTCAACAACATGGTGGCCCGGCTGCGCCGTACGGCCCGGTCGTACGAGGAGGCGGCCATGGACCTGGGCGCGACCACCTTCCGCGCCTTCGCGGACGTCACCTTCCCGCTCGTGCGCTCCGCGCTGCTGGCGGGCGGGCTGCTCGCCTTCGCCCTGTCCTTCGACGAGATCGTGGTCACCACGTTCACCGCGGGCCCCGGCATCGAGACCCTCCCCGTCTGGATCTTCGGCAACATGACCCGGCCGCAGCAGGCTCCGGTGGTGAACGTCGTCGCCGCCGTGCTCGTCCTGCTGTCGGTCGTCCCGATCTACACAGCCCAGCGGCTGTCCGCGGACACGGCGACCTCCAGCCGGGTATGAGGGGCGCTGGAGTCAGTCGCCGACAGACCGTTCGCCACGGACAGGGAGACGTATGACCACGGAGAACACGACGCGCCCGGCACGGACCCTGCGCGCCGCCTACGGGACCGCCTCGACGGTCGTCGCCGCCCTGGGCGACGAGGAGTCGTGGCTGCCGACGGGGTGTACGGGCTGGGCGGTCCGTGACCTGCTCTTCCACTGTCTCCAGGACGCCCAGCGCGGCCTGGTGGCCCTGCACACGCCGGCCGGCCGGCGCGCCGACCGGGACGCGGTGACGTACTGGCGGGACTGGCGGCCGGACTCGGCGGGGGCCGCGAACGGCCGGCGCTGGGCGCGGGTGAACGGCAGCATGTTCCTGGACTTCGGCCAGTTGCGGGAGCTGTGTCTGGAGACGCTGGCGGCGGCCGTGCACGCGGCGGAGGCGGCCGACCCCGCGTGCCGGGTGGCCACCCAGGGACACGTGCTGGCGGCCGGTGACCTGATCACCACGCTCGCGGTGGAGGCGACCGTCCACCATCTCGACCTGATCGTCGGGCTCCCGCTCGCACCGGGGCCCTCGCCCGAGGGACTGGCCGCGGTGCGCGCCACCCTGGACGGGCTGCTCGGCAGGCCCGCCCCGGCGGACTGGAGCGATGCGCACTACGCGCGCGTGGGCACCGGGCGGGCCGCGCTCACCGACGCCGAGCGTGCCGCCCTGGGCCCGGCGGCGGACCGGTTCCCGCTGTTCGGCTGAGGACCCGCAGGCCCCGGCCACACGCCCGACACGGGGACACACCGGTACGACATCAGCGCGGTGCGGGGCAGTCCGGCCGCGTTGATGGAAGCCTGCGCCCCATGAACCACCCTCCCAGCGTCACCACTTATGTCGACCGGGTCACGGCCGGACCCGGCGGGGCCATGACCGACGAAGTCGGCGTCATCACGGGCGACCTCACCGTCGCGACCATCCTCCGGCCCGACGGCCACAGCGTGCGCGTCGCCGTCCAGCATGCCGGCAGCGACACCTGGTACACCCTCTCCGGCTGTCCCGCGCCGGTGCCGGCCGGCCGCCTCGCGGCCTATCACCGGGACCTGCTGGGCCGCATCCGACGGGGCGGCGGCACGCGTGCCAGCTGAGCGGGGGGCCGAACAGGCGACATCGGCACCGGCGTGGCCCCATGCCCCATGCCGCGTGCCGCGTAGGCCGTGCCCTGTGCCTCTCACTCATGAGGGGGCGGGTCCGGCCTCGCCGGGGCTCGGCGCCTGGCCGCACCCGGCGTGACGGCGCCGCCTTCCGTAGGCTGAAAGGGCCCGGCATCCCCTCCGGGAGGTCCGCCCCAGGCAGGAGACGGTCGTGATCGAACTGGCCGCGGTGTTCGCCGTCGCGGGAGCCGCGAGCAACGCCGTGGGCACCGCGTTCCAGCGCAAAGCCGCCTCGGCCAGCGACCGCGGCGGACTCCGGCTGATCGCGGAGCTGGTGCACCGGCCCTACTGGATGATCGGCATGGCCGGCGTGATCTGCGCCGCGCTGTTCCAGAGCCTGGCCCTGGTCAACGGTCCGCTCGCGCTGGTCCAGCCGCTGTTCATCCTGGAGCTGCCCTTCGCCCTGCTCGTGGCCGCCCCGCTGATGCACCGCCGGCTGCCCCACTGGGGCTGGTGGGGTGTCGGCGGGTGTGTGACGGGCCTCGCCGTCCTGCTCATCGCGGCCGCCCCGCACGGCGCGACCGACCAGGCGCCCCTGGTCCGGTGGATCCCCGCCCTGCTCCTGTGCACCGGCGCGATGGCCGCGGCGGTGCTTCTGGCGGGCAGGGGGCGCCCGCCGGCCCGGCGCGCCGCGCTGCTGGCCGCCGCCTCGGCCACGGGCAACGCGCTGACCGCGGCCCTGTTGAAGTCGGCCAGCGGCACCTTCGCCGACCACGGCTTCGCGGCCTTCCTCCGGTCCTGGCAGACGTACGGCTTCGCCCTCGCCGGCGTCGTCTCCGTGCTCCTGCTGGAGAACGCGCTCCAGGCCGGTCCCCTTGCCGCGGCACAGCCCGCGCTGACCATCGGCGACGCCGTGGTCAGCCTGACCCTCGGCGTCACCCTCTTCGACGAGCGGATCCGCACCGGGTGGTGGCTCGTGCCGGAGGTGTGCGGAGCCCTGCTGATCGTCGGGGGCGTCCTGGTCCTCAGCCGCGCCGTCCAGCGGATCATCGTGCTGCCGGTACCGGCGGAGGAGCGGCGCCTTGCGACGTGAAGGCCGCGGGGGCAGGGCCGAGGGGCCTATCGCAACACCCTGGCCCACGTGGCGTTCCGGAAGAGGTGTTTGATGGCACCACTGTCCCTGCGGGAGAAGACGTGCTGCTGGGCGCCACCCCACACGAAGGCGGCCGGATCCCCCACGGCGTCGGCGGCGACATGCGCCTGCGCATGCCCATCGTCCGCGAAGACGGTCGGTGCGGCCGGACCGCTGCCGGCCGGAATGGCCCGCTGTCCATCGATGTTGCCTGCGGGCCGGCCCATGAGAGCGCTGGACCCCTCCGTGCCCTATAGCTGATCCGCACCTGCCGCCGTCGGAAGATCGCCCGTCTGCGCGTCCGCTCCGCCGCCCGGCACCGCGCCGCCCTGATACGCAGAGGCAGTCGACGTCGAGCCCGTCATGACGAGGCCGCAGACGGCGGCCACCGCCATGGCGAAGTAGTTCGGCTTCATCGCACACCTCGATGTGGATGTCATCGAAGGTCAGGATGTCGGGGATGTCGCGCACCACCGTCCAACCGCCCCCCGGTAGGCGCGGTGGGCGTGGGGAAGTCACGTCCCACGTAGCCTCTCTCCCATGCCAGCCTCCCGCCTGCATCGCGTCGCCGTCCTTGTGCTCGAGGGTGCGAAGCCGCTCGACGTCGGCATTCCCGCGCAGGTGTTCACGACTCGCGCGAGCATGCCGTACGAGGTGCGGGTGTGCGGGGCGACACCGGGCCTCGTGACCGGCGGGGACGGCCTGTCGTACTCCGTCGCCCACGGCCTCGACGCGCTTGCCTGGGCCGACCTCGTCTTCGTCCCCGGCTACCGGTTCCCGGACCGCGACGACCCCCCGCAGGCCGTCGTCGACGCACTGATCGCCGCCCACGCTCGGGGCGCGCGGCTCGCCGCCATCTCGACGGGCGCCTTCGCGCTCGCCGCCACGGGCCTGCTCGACGGCAAGCGCGCCACGACGCACTGGCACTACACGCGGGAACTCATGGCCAGGCATCCGCTCGTCCAGGTCGACGAGAACGTGCTGTTCGTCGACGAGGGCAGCGTGCTCACCTCGGCCGGTGCCGCCTCCGGCATCGACCTGTGCCTGCACATCCTGCGCGGCGACCTCGGGGTGGCCGCGTCCAACCACGCGGCCCGCCGCCTGGTCGCGGCCCCCTACCGCAGCGGCGGCCAGGCCCAGTACGTGCCGCGCAGCGTCCCCGAGCCACTCGGCGAACGCTTCGCCGCCACCCGCGAGTGGGCGCTGCACCGGCTCGGCGAACCCCTCACCCTCGACACACTGGCGCGGCAGGCCGAGGTCTCGCCGCGCACGTTCTCCCGACGTTTCGTCGAGGAGACCGGCTACACACCGATGCAGTGGGTGATGCGCGCCCGCATCGACCTGGCCCGGGAACTGCTCGAACGGTCGGAGCGCAGCGTCGAACAGATCGCCGCCGACGTCGGCCTCGGCACCGGCGCGAACCTGCGCCTGCACTTCCAGCGCATCCTCGGCACCACACCGAGCGAGTACCGGCGCACCTTCACCCGGGGCGAGTGACCCGCCCGGCGCGGCTGGCGGGATCCTTTTGAACCATGGCGATCCCGCCACTGTCGGCGACGCGAGCCGCGGGCGAGCCTGGTGGCGAAAGGAAGGGACATCACTCATGACTCGCATCGCCATCAACGGATTCGGCCGCATCGGACGCAATGTGCTGCGCGCACTGCTCGAACGCGACAGCGCCCTCGAGATCATCGCCGTCAACGATCTGACGGAGCCCGCCACGCTCGCCCGGCTGCTCGCCTACGACAGCACGGCCGGCCGGCTCGGGCGTCCGGTGACCGTCGACGGGGACGCCCTCGTGGTCGACGGTCACCGGATCACGGTGCTGGCCGAACGCGAACCGGCGCAGCTGCCGTGGGCCGAACTCGGCGTCGACATCGTCCTGGAGGCCACCGGCCGTTTCACCTCGGCCAAGGCCGCCCGCGCCCACCTCGACGCGGGCGCGAAGAAGGTGCTCGTCAGTGCGCCGTCGGACGGCGCCGACGTCACGCTCGCGTTCGGAGTCAACACCGACGCCTACGACCCGGCCGTGCACACGATCGTCTCGAACGCCTCCTGCACCACCAACGCGCTCGCGCCGCTGGCCGCGGTCCTCGACGAACTCGCCGGCATCGAGCACGGGTTCATGACGACGGTGCACGCCTACACGCAGGAGCAGAACCTCCAGGACGGTCCGCACCGCGACCCCCGTCGCGCGCGGGCCGCCGGCGTCAACATCGTGCCGACCACGACCGGCGCCGCCAAGGCGATCGGCCTGGTGCTGCCGAACCTGGACGGCAAGCTGTCGGGCGACTCGATCCGCGTACCGGTGCCGGTGGGTTCGATCGTCGAACTGAACACGGCCGTCGCCCGTGACGTGACGCGCGACGAGGTGCTGGCGGCGTACCGCGCCGCAGCGGAAGGGCCGCTCGCCGGCGTCCTCGAGTACTCGGAGGACCCGCTCGTGTCGTCCGACATCACGGGCAATCCCGCCTCGTCGATCTTCGACTCGGCCCTGACCCGCGTCGACGGCCGTCACGTCAAGGTGGTGGCGTGGTACGACAACGAGTGGGGCTTCTCGAACCGCGTGATCGACACGCTCGAACTCCTCGCCACCCGCTGACCGGACGCCGGGGCGGTACCCCGCCGGGCGACCTCGGCGGGGCGGAGGACCTTCCGCCCGGGTCCTGTCCGGCGGGTCACGTGGCTGCCTGGGTGCGGCGGGAGTCGGGGTTGACCTCAAGTCTGGTTGAGCTTCTAGGTTCGAGGGCGTCGATGTCCATGTACCGTGCGCCGGACGGCACCTAGCGTGACCGCACCAGCCGTACCTCCTCCACGCCCAGCAGTCCGAGCAGCGGCACCTTGCCGACCCGCTGGGCGGGGTCGACCACCAGCCCGGAGCCGCGGATCCGGTCCAGCAGCAGCTCGGCCAGCGGCATGACCATGTGCCGGCCCCAGCAGCGTTCCGACACATGGCCGAAGGGCAGATAGCCCGGGGTGGCGTCGGGGTCGAGGCCGTCCCAGCGCTCGGGGCGGAAGGTCTCGGGGTCGTCCCAGAGGGCGGGGTCCCGGTGGGACAGCAGCGGCAGCAGCAGCACGTCGTCCCGCTCGCCGATCCGGCCGTCGACGGCCGGATACTCGGGGGACGCGTTGCGCAGGATGTTCCACGACGGCGGCAACAGCCGCAGCGACTCCAGGACGATGTTCCGGTGGGACACGCCGTCGTCGAACGGGGAGCCGAGCCACAGGGCGTTGGCCACCAGGGTGGAGACGGTGAAGCACACCGGTGCCGCGGCCCTGCGGTACACGCCCATGGCGTACCGCCGTTCCTGGTACCCCCGCGTCCGCGCGGCGCGGTCCGCGAGACCGGTCAGCCGGGAGTCGGGCCGGGGCCAGCCGGGCAGGGCGGCGCCGACCGCGATCACCGACCAGGTGAGTTTCGGGGTGAGTTCGAGGTTGCGGCTCATCAGCATGCGCAGCCGGTACGGGTCCCGGCCGAGGATGAGGTCACGCAGGAAGAGGTGACCGGTCAGCGGCCAGGGGCCGGCGAGGTCCACGTCGTCGGGCAGGGGGCGGGTCAGTGCGTCGCGCACGTCGTTGCCGATGGTGCGGGTGACCGTGGAGGCCTCGGCACGGGTGATGGAACGGCCGTGCAGCGGCTTGAAGGTGGGGCGCTCCGTCTCGGTCGCCCGGCGCGCGGCCAGGATGCGGTCGGCGACCTCGTGTCCCGCGACCCCGATGGTGTCCGGTTCGAGCCGGAAGACGTCCTGGCCCAGGTGGTCGCCGATGAGCGCGGCGAGCCGCGGGGCGAACACGGTGGTGCGCGCACGCGCGAGGGATGACGGCGGCATGGCTCCTCCGATACGGGGACAGGGCACGGGGAAGGCCGCGGCACGGCGGGACACCGCTGGCCGGCCGGACCGCATCGCGGCTCGGCCGGACAACGATGTCACCACGTCCGCGCACGGCGGAGCGGGATCAGTACCACAGGTACCAGGCGTTGGCCTTGAGGCTCTTGGCGGCGGCGACCCGGTTGCGGATGGCGAAAAGAAGCTTCATCACTGCACCTCCCCTCGGGGGACGGACGGGTGACACGGGACGACTCCGGAGGGGGCCGGTGAAGATCACGTGTCGGCGACGCTCGGAACCTTCCCTCGATCGTTCATCGCTTAATCACCAGAACACTCAACGGCCCTGTCGACCAGTCGGTTTCGGACTTTCGCCGATCATCGGCGCTCCGGTTTGACGCGCCCTCCTGGCACTGGGGCGCCTTACGGCCGCCGGGACGTCACGCACTGGTGGCAAGCCGTGCCGACCGCCCGGATGCCGGACGGCCGGTCACCGAGAGCGGACACCCGTCGTGCCACCGGATCCCGGCCCGGCGACCGGAGATTGGCCGGAAGCGCACACCCGCCCAGCCGGAGACCGGTGGGCGGTGTCGATCGGCTTCGCGGCCTCGCTCGCCCTCACCGTCCTGCCGGGCCTGCTGCGCGAGTTCCGGCAGGGGTTTCCGGACGTGCGACGGGACATCATCACCGAGATGACCACGGCGCCGCAGCTCGCCGCCCTGCGCGAGCGGACGATCGACATCGGTCTGCTGCGCGAGCCTCCGGACCGGGACCCGGAGCCGGCGTTCCGGACCGTACTGAGCGAGCCGTTCGTGGCCGTACTGCCCACCGCGCACGCACTGGCCGCCCGGCGCACCGTGCGGCCGGCCCAGCCGGCCGGCGAGCCGTTCGTCCTGCTGCCGCGCGCGGCGGGGCCGCGGCTGTACGACCGGATCACCGGCCTGCGCGAGGCCGCGGGCCACACCCCGCGCGTCGCCCAGCACGCGGTGGAGTGGCAGACGGTGTGCGCCCTCGTGGAGGCGGGCCCGGGGGTGTCGGTGGCGCCGGCGAGCATCCGCCGGATCCGTCTCCAAGGCGTCGCCTTCCGCCGGATCGCACCCGGAACCCTGCGCACCGGGGTCGCCGTCACCTGGCGCCGGGACGACGACGATCCCCTGGTCGACCGGCTGTTGGCGACGGTCGGCCGGGCGTCCCCACCGGGCCCCTCACCCGCCGCCGGACGGACGTCCCGACCGGGTCACTCCTGACGTACGGTCCTCGTCACTGTTCGGCGTGCACCGGGTGCCTGCTCATGATCGAGACCCGGTTGAAGGCGTTGATGGTGACGGTCACCCAGATCACCGCGGCGATCTGGTCGTCGGTGAGGACCTCCCGCGCCGCCGCGTAGGCGATGTCCTGGGCGGCGGAGTCGGCCGCGGCGGTGGTCGCCTCGGCCAGGGCGAGGGCGGCCCGTTCGGCGGGGGTGAACAGCTCGGTCTCACGCCAGGCGGCGAGCACGCCGAGGCGCTGCGCGGTGTCGCCCGCCCGCAGCGCGGCCCGGGTGTGCACATGGAGGCAGTAGGCGCAGCCGTTGAGCTGGGACACGCGGAGGTTGACCAGTTCCACCAGGACGCGGTCCAGGCCGGCCTCGGCGGCGACCCCGCGGACCGCCTCGGACGTCTGCACCAGCGCGTGGTACGCCTTCGGACTCTGCTTGTCGATGAAGATCCGCCGGTCGACACCGGCCGGAACGGGACTGGTCAACCTGGACTCCCCACGCGGCAACTTTGTTGAACTTGAAACTATCATGCGTGGCTGCCGGGCGACAGGTCGTCCGCCGGGACCCTTGATCACAGCGCCGCGCGCCGCCCCGGCATTCCCCGTACCTCCGGGGCGGCGTCCGGCGTGCCGCGGGTTCGTCATGCGGCGGGCCGGGGACAGCCGACGTCCTCGGCCGGCAGGCGGCCGGTCGCGAGGTAGGCGTTGACCGTGCCGTCCACGCAGGAGCTGCCGAACGCGCCGTAGACGCCGTGCTGGTCCGCTCCGCGCAGGGTCACCAGACGGGAGCCGGGCCAGTCGCGGTGCACCTTCAGGGCGTTGCGGTAGGTGGTGCGCGGGTCGCCGGTGGCGTTCACGAGCAGGGCCGGGAGATCGTCGCGGATCGTGGTCGGGCGCTCGCGCGGCGGGTCCCAGAACGCGCACGGGGTGATGTTGTCGGCGACGGGCGCGAACAGCTGGTCCCGGTCCCCGGCGCGCCGCAGGTCGCGCCAGTACGTCTCCGGGTCCCGGGGCGCGGGCACGTCCCCGCACAGGATGGCCGTCTGCGCACTGCCGTAGCCGGATTCGTGCCCGGTCAGCATGAACTCCAGTACCGAGGCCAGCCACGGGGACGGGGTGACCGTCCGGCTGTCGGCGGCGCGCCGCAGGTCCCGCACGCCCCGGGCGAAGTCGCCGTAGGCGGTGGGGTTGTCCTGCGAGAGGCCGTTGAAGACCACGACGGGCACGGTGTGCTCGTCGACCTGGTAAGTGCCGACGCGCAGGGGTGAGCGGGCGGCGGCCGACCGGACCGCGTCCACGGTGGCCAGCACGGCGCTGCCGGTGCGCCCCAGTCCGTACGTCGCGTGGTGCGCGGCGGTCCAGTCGGCCCAGTCCCGCAGGGCGTGCCGGTTGGCCCGCTCGCTCCCCCGCAGCAGCCGCGAGCCGTAGACGGCGGGGTTCGCGACGCCGTCCAGGACGACCCGGTCGACGCGGCCGGGGAACATGGTCGTGTACACCTGGCCCAGGTAACTGCCGTAGGAGTAGCCCAGGTAGGAGATCCTGCGCTCACCCAGCGCGGCGCGGATCACGTCCATGTCGCGGGCGGTGTTCCGGGTGGTGGCGTACGGCAGCAGGTCACCGGCGTGGGTACGGCAGCGGCGGGCGAGGTCCGCGGCGAAGTCGACCGAGCGGTCGAAGCCGGCGCGTCCGGTGCCGGCTCCGCGGATCATGCTGCCGGTGGGCCAGCCGCAGTCCAGCCCGGTGCTCCGGCCGACGAAGCGGGGGTCGACGCCCACGACGTCGTAGCGGGCGGCGACGTCCTTCATGGCGCTGCGCACCCAGGGCGGGTCGCCGAGCGTCTGGCCGCCGGGGCCGCCGCTGTTGAGGAGCAGCGCGCCGACGCGGTGGGCGGTGTCGGTACCCCGGATCCGGGAGATCGCGACCTTGATCGTACGGCCCTCGGGGCGGGTGTAGTCCAGCGGGACGGTGACGTCGGCGCACCGGGCACCGGCCTGTTCGAGGTCCTTGCCGATGGCGTCGTCGGGGCCGAGCAGACAGCTCTTCCAGTGCGGGTGCTGGTGGTGGAAACGGGCGAGAGGATCGGGGGCCTGGCCGGCGGCGGGTGTGGCGGGCGCGGCGCCCAGGGTCAGGGCGCCCGCCAGGGACACGGCGACGGCCGCCGCGGCCCGCGCGGTGAAGCGGCGCGAACGGCCGGGACGCGGACGGCGCCCGCCGCCCGGGGAGGTGGAGCCGGTCATGCGGAGGTCCTTTCGGCAGAGCTGCCCTCGCAGAGGGCCTTGTCGACGACGTCGAGGAAGTCCTGTTCGGCGGGGAGCGTGGCGGGCACCTCGGTCAGGGCGAGGGCGGCGGCTCGGCCGTCGGGGCCGACGGCGACGAGTGCCCGGTGGCCGCCGGGCACGGTCCCGGCGTGTCCCCACCAGGTGCCGCCGCACGACAGCGGGGAGGAGATCAGGCCGAGCCCGTAGCGGGCGCCGGGCCAGAGCCGGTCCGGGTCGGCGGCCACCGTCCGCCGCATCTCGGCGAGTTGCGGCGCGGGCAGCAGCCGCCCGGTGAACAGCGCCCTGGCGAACCGGGTCAGGTCCGCCGGAGTGGACACCAGGGCTCCGCCGACGCCGCCGAAGGTCGTGTTCCAGTCGGTACCGTCCACCCGGCGGCCGTCCTCCGCGGTGAAGTAGCTGTGCGAGTGCGGGCCCCGGATGCGGGTGTCGTCGCCGGGCCAGTAGGTGTCGTGCAGGTCCATCGGCGCGATGACACGGCGGGTGATCTCCGTCTCCGGGCTGTGGCCGGTGACCGCGCGGACGAGCAGACCGGCGACGAGGTAGTTCGTGGTGGCGTAGTGCCAGGTGTGCTCCGGGCGCGGCAACCGCAGGGCGCGGGCGACGAGACGGCGGGGCTCGAAGTGGCGGTCGCGCACCCGCTCGGGGTGTTCCCACTCGGGCGCGTCGAGGTAGTCGGGCAGCCCGCTGGTGTGCTGGAGGATCTGCCGCACGGTGATCCGGCGGCCGTCGTGTCCGCCTTCGCGGATCAGACCCGGCAGGTAGCGCTCGACGGGCGCGTCCAGCGACAGCCGTCGTTCGGCGGCGAGTTGCAGGACGACGGTCGCGGTGAACGTCTTGGTGACGCTGCCGACGCGCAGCCGGTCGGTGGTGTTCATGGGGCGGCCGGTGCCGAGGTCGGCCACGCCGTCGGTCACCGTCCAGCGCGTGCAGGGGGCGTCCGGGTCGACGTCGGTGACCAGGACCGCGGCGCCCGCGATCCGGTCGTGCGCCACCAGGCGGTGCACCGCCCGGACCGGCGCGGGGTGCGGCCCGCAGGCGCGGGGCACGTCCGGTCGCGGCTGCACCGCGGCGGCCGGGGCGGCGGCCGTCAGCAGGCAGGTCAGAGCCACGGCGAGGAGCCCGGTGCGGCGGCGGCGCGAGATGGTGGACAAGGAGATCGCCATGGGGCCTCACGCTAGGCAGCGCCCGGGCCGCACTCACTCCGGCAGGCAGGCGGTTCCGTGCGGGGGACAGCCCCAGCGCATGGACGGAGGCGAACCCCCCGGAGCCGTCCGCCCGGCCCGGTCCCGGTCGGCGATCCGGCCTGCGCTCAGGGCGTCGGACAGCAGTGCCAAGGGTGAAGCGCGCGCATTGCGCCGCCCGCGGATCCGGGGGGCTGACACGCTGCTGATCGTGATCGAGCCCGCCGCCTGACGGACGGCGGGCCGGGACGTGACGAAGAGTCCGCTCGTTGCGGCTGGGGGCAGGCGTTGTCGGTCGAGGAAGACATCGGCGGTTCCGCCTCGTCGCCCGGTCCGGACCGGGGGCGTTCGCGGGGCGAGGGGCGCCGGAGCGTGCCGCGGCACGTGGCCTGTGTGATGGACGGCAACGGCCGCTGGGCGGCACGGCGGTCGTTGCCCCGTACGTCGGGTCACCGCGCGGCGGAGGCGACGGTGATCGACGTCATCGAAGCGGCACGGACGGCCGGTGTGCGGTGGCTGAGCCTGTACGCGTTCTCCACCGAGAACTGGCAGCGCCCGAGCGCCGAGGTCGACTTCCTGATGCGGCTGGTCCGCCGCGTGGTGCGCAAACACGCCCCGCTGCTGCACGCGCGCGGGATCCGCTGCCGGTTCCTCGGAGTGACGGATCCCCGGATCCCCCCGGCGCTGGCCCGGGACTTCGCCGATCTGACGACGCTGACGGAGGAGAACCGGGGCATGACGCTGACCGTGGCGTTCGATCACGGCGGGCGCGGTGACATCGTGGCGGCGGCGCGCTCGCTGATCCGCAGCGGAGTACCGGCCGAGGCGGTCGACGAGCGGAGCTTCGCCGCCCATCTCCCTTTCCCCGACACGCCCGATGTGGACCTCGTCATCCGGACCTCCGGGGAACAGCGCATCTCCAACTTCATGCTCTGGCAGGTCGCCTACGCGGAGTGGATCTTCCCCCCGGTGCTCTGGCCCGATTTCCGCGCACCGCACTTCCTGGAGTGCCTGCACGCCTATCAGCAGCGCGACCGCCGCTTCGGCGGCGTGACGCCGAACTCGAACGGAGCGGAACGACCGTGACCGACACAGGCAGCAACGAGCCCGGCCACACCGGCGACGGCGCCGAGCACCACGACCGGGCGCCGGGGCCGACCGCGTACGACGAGGACACCGCTTCCCTGTTCGGACCGGACAGTGGGTTCAACGCCTTCTTCAACGATCCGCGCTGGGCGCTGGCCATCATCCGGGCGACCGTGCTGGAGGCCGCACATCCGCAGGTGGGTGCGGCCCTGATCGACAACTCGACGTTCGTGGCCCACCCGTGGCGACGGCTGCGCAACACGCTCGTGAGCCTTCAGCGTATGTTCGGCGCCGACGACGAGGTGCGGCGCCGGGAGGCGGCGCGGCTCAACCGGCTGCACGCGCGGCTGACCGGCACCGACGCCCGCGACCGGCCCTACGACGCGATGGATCCCGAGGTCCGGGCCTGGGTGGTCGCGACCGTTTTCGAGAGCAGCGTCACGATGTGCCGCCTCGGCGGGCAGCCGCTGGAGCAGAGCACCATCGAGCGGCTGTACGCGGAATTCCGGGCCTATCTCGCCGCCTTGGACGGCGACGCCGGTCATCTCCCGACCACGGTCCAGGAGTTCTGGCAGTACTACGACCGCGTGGTCGAGGAGAAGCTGGAGAACACGGAGGCGATGCGCATCATCCTCTACAGGCTGTTCGACCATCTGCCCGCGCCGCCGCTGCTGCACGGTCTGCCGACCATGTGGGCGGCCGGCCGCGCGATCGCCGGCCCCCTCATCGGGGTGGTCACCGTGGCGTCCCTTCCGGAGCCCTTCCGCCGGCGGGCGGGGCTGCCCGAGACGCCCGGCGCCCAGACCCTGATGCAGAGCGCCTATCTGGCCGCCGGCCTCGCGCGGTTCCTCCCGGACGGCTGGATCCGGACGGAGGCCCTCACCAAGCTGCTCACCCTCTCCCCCGACAGCGACGATCCCCGGGCCCGGACGGTCAGCGCGCTGCGGGACCGGATGAAACGGGCCGGTGCCCTGGTCCGGCTGCTCACCCCTCTTCCGCCGGAGCCGGAGACCGGCGGGGCGACCGAGTCGCGGCGTAGCGCCGAGGAGTTCTTCTCGGCGGTCCTGGACCAGACCGGGGACGGCTACGTGGACTGGCCCGACCTCGCCGCCATGGCCCGGGAGATCGCCGGCCGTCTCGACCTGGACGAGCCGGCGGAGACCCGGCTCTACGACGCCTTCGCCGACTGGTGGCGGGAGCTCCAGACCGCTCTCGACTCCGACGGCGACGGCCGTGTCAGCGCCCCGGAGTACGCCGCGGGCGTGCCGTCGCTCGCCGGTCCCGCCCTGATCCGGGTCGCGGAGGTCCTCTTCGACGTCACCGATGCGGACGGCGACCAGCGCGTGGACGCGGACGAGTACCGGGCACTGTTCCGCCGGGGCTTCCGGCGGAACGTGCCCGGCGCCGACGGCACGTACACGCGCGGCGTGTTCGTGCGGGAGTTCCTGTCCTTCATGTCGGGGCGGGAGCGCTCGACTCCGTACGACCCGCTGTTCGCCGACGCGTGAGCCCGCCTCCGAGGGAGCGGCGCGGCCCGGTCAGCCCAGGCCTAGGACGCTCATGGTGCGTTCGGCCATGCGCCGCTCGCCGAGGGCGTTGGGATGGACCGGGACGATGTTCAGCCCGAACAGGAGCGGCTCGATCCACCGGGTGCCCACGGCCTGGCAGGCGTCGTGCCCGGCGGAGGCCTGGGCGAAGTCCACGTAGGTGGCCCCCGTCTCCTCGGCGGCGCGTTGGACGACGGAGTTGAGGTGGGCCTGCAGGGCGTGCAGATACGGCACGTCGCCCTCGGCGATCGGCAGCCGGGCGAAGCAGGAGGGGTCGGCCGTGGCGGGTGTGATCCACGGGTATCCGAGCACCGCCACCCGGGCGTGGGGGGCCTTGGCGCGGACGCTGCGGAGCGCGGACCGCAGCGCCGGATAGGTGTGGGTGTCGATCGCGTCGTCGAAGGACGAGCCGTACTTGTCCTGGCACGGGCTGCCCTCGCCGCCGCCGAGGACCCCCTCGGTGCCGCACGCGATCACGGCGTTGATGAAGGTGCCGTTGTCGTTGCCGCCGATCGTCAGGGTCACCAGGTCGGTGTTCGCGGTGACCGCGTCGGCCTGCGGGGCGACGCCGGGGTACTGGGCCTCGGTGAAGTCCTTGGTCTGGGCGGCACCGCAGGTGACGTCGGTCAGTCGCGCGGCGGTGCGGGCGGCGATGACGTGGGGGTAGTCGGCCGTGGAACGCAGACAGAGCGGGCTGGTCAGGTCGACGGGGAGGACCCCCGAAGCGGCGCTGTAACTGTCCCCCAGGGCGGCGTAGTCCAGGGGCGCCGTGGCCTGGGCGGGGACTGCGGTGAGACCGAGGGCCAGCGCGCCGACGGCCGCGGACGTCGCGGTGAGGACACGGCGCAGGGCAGGCAGGGGCATGGGCGATCCCTTCTCGGGACGGGACGCGCGGCGACCGGGCATGGCGGTGCCGCGGGCGTGGTGGGTCGAGGGCGTGACGGGTCGAGCGCGTGGGCGTGCCGGCTCGTGAGCACGGGTGGGCCGGCTGGCGAATGCGGGGCGGCTCGGTCGTGGGGCGGCTCGATCGAGCGACAGGACGTGCGGGGCGGGCACGGGAGACCGGCCGCGGGGTTACCGCGAGGTTCTACCGATAGGTAATGTGAGGCCGCCGCAACGACGAGTCAACATTGCCGACAAAACTTTTGAAACCCGGATCGTCTGATATTCCGGGCGTATCGGGGGCACTCGGAGAGCAGAAGCACCACTACCGGCTGGAGGCACGTCATGATCGCCCTCGGCGTCATCCTGCTCATCATCGGCTTCGTCACGGGAATATCGATCCTGTGGACCATCGGCGTGATCCTGCTGGTGGTGGGGGCCATCCTGTGGATCATGGGGTCGATGGGGCACGCGGTCGCCGGCCGTCGCCACTATTGGTGACCGAGGCCCGCAGCCGCCGCTCGTGAGCAGCGACACACCATCCCTCCCGGCGCATCCGCTTCCCGAAGCGGGCCGGGAGGGCCGTTGATGAGGCGGCCTCCCGCGCGGCGGTGCCCGGGGACACGGATGCGGCCCGTCGGACGGACGTCCGGCGGGCCGCTGGTGGACGGGGTCAGGCGCACTTTCCGGCGGGGCGGGCCCGGGTCACCACGGCGCTGACGCCGGTGGTCGCGTCCAGCCAGATGACTCGGGTCCCGCCGGCCGCGGCGGCGGAGAGCTGCTCACCCCGGTTGCAGGAGACCCGGCCGCGGTGTGTGCCGCCCTGGTGGTCCGGGGTGAACTGCCAGAGCTTGGCCAGCGCCGCGTTGCCGATGGCGTCCGAGGGCATCCGGGCGACCGTCGTCACCGCCGCGTCGGAGACCGTCAGGTCGGCGATGTCGAGGGCGTCGGGACCGGTCTCCGGACTGAGGTCGGTGACGTCCGAGCCGTCGAGTCCGGCGCGGCGCAGGGTGGTGGTGCCGTTCTGGCCGACGGTGTCGAGCAGCCAGTAGACGTGGTCGCCGGTGACGGCCGTCGGTCCGAGGCTCGTCCCGGGTGCGGCGCGCTGGATCACCGTCTGGTCCCCGGTTGCCACGTCGATCAGCCGGGTGGTCTCCTCGTACACCGCGCTGACGCGCTGCCGGTCCTGGTAGACGATCTTGCCGTTGCGCACGGACGGGAAGGTCGACCGGTGGTAGGTGCCGCCTCCAATGGTGACCACGTTCGACGGGTCCCGCAGACTCAGGTAGGCCACGCCGGCCCGGCCGCCGTAGGTGTAGTACGCGAAGGTCACGACGTCGCCGTCGACGCCGAGCGCCGTACCGACGCTCCGGCCGTGCCACAGCGTGCGTATCGGCCCACCCGCGAGGGGCCGCGCCAGGATGTCGACTCCGGTGGGCCCGTGGGCCTGCCAGACCACTGTTCTGCCGTCGGTGGCCGGATTCACGTGGTAGCGGCCGTCGTTGGGGCTCATCAGTCTGAGCTGCCCCTTGCCGTCGGTCCGCCCGGCCCACACCGAGTACGGCTCGGCCCCGGACTCGTCGGAGTTCGAGGCGACCCACCGCCGCCGCCGGCGCCGAGACGGGTGTCGTGGGTGTTGACGCGGGAGAGCAGTACATCGGAGTCGATGCCGAGGGCCTTCTCCCAGTGCGGGACGATGCCGTGCGCGGTGAAGGCCCGCTGGACCGCCGCGAGGTTCTTCCCGCCCGCGTTGAGCTGCTTGGCGGCGGCGACGACCGCGGCACGGCCCTGGGTGAAGCCGTCGAGCGGGGTGAGGTACTCGGTCAGCGCCTTGTGGACGACGGCGTCGGCGAGGCCGGGGCCGAGGTCCTGCCGGATGTCCCAGAGCGCGCCCGCGAAGATGGTGGAGTTCAGGTGCACACCGCCGTTGTCGGTGCCGAATCCGACACCGAGGTACGAGCCGGCGGTGGTGCGCCCGTCGTTCAGGTCACGGAACGCGCAGGCGTGCGGGTCCTTGGTCCGGCACAGCGTCTCGCCCAGGAGGCCGGAGTCCGGGTCGTCCATGGGGAGGTGACGGGCGTCCGCTTCGATGGCGTTGCCGAAGTAGTCGGCGAGGGCCTCGTTCATGGCGCCGGACTGGCCCGCGTAGACCAGGTCGGCGGAGTGCTCTATCACCGCGTGGGTCATCTCGTGGCCGACCACGTCCAGCGCGGCCGACAGGGGGCGGTACTCGGCGTCACCGGAACCGTAGACCATCTTCCGGCCGTCCCAGAAGGCGTTGACGTACGGCTGCCCGTAGTCGGTCGCGCCGACCAGTGAGTTGACGGTCATGCCGTGTCCGTCCAGGCTGTCCCGGCCGAACCTGGTCCGGTAGAAGTCGTAGACCTGTCCGGCGGCCCAGTGGGCGTCGACCGCGCCGGACTCGGTGGCCTCGGCGCCGAACGCGGGTGTGGGGGAGGCGAATTCCCTGATGTCGTCGGGCCAGGTGCCGGACAGCTCGCTCGCCCATCGGCCGCGCGCGTCCCAGGTGGCCAGGACGTTGTCGGGGTTGCTCTGGATGCGGGTGCGGTCGCGCAGCACGTAGGCGTCACGGGTGTCGTCGTGGGTGATGCCCAGCGCCACGGGGGTGCCGTCCAGCCGGACGCCGGTGCCGGGGACTCCGGGTGCGGGGTCGTCGGCCCCGACGCGTGCCGCGCTCCCCCGGGCGGCGGTGGCGCCGGGCGTGCCGAAGGTGCGGACCCCGCTGTACTGGAGGACCGGGTAGCCGGCCCGGGCGTCGATGTACACCTCGCGCAGCACCGGTTCGCCGTGCCCCGGGCCGGTGCCGCGGACGGTGATGTGGCGGGTGAGGACACCGGTTCCGCCGGGTACGACGACCAGCCCGTGGGAGGTGCCGGTGAGCGGCGTGTCCTCGTTCTCGCCGTCCGAACCGGCGGTGAACGCGCGGGCGTCGAGGTCCCGCCGGACGGCGTCGACCGCGCGCTCCACGGCCCGCGCGTCGTCGACCTCGGCGGTCGTGCCGGTGCGCAGCCCGGTGAAGTACCTGCCGGAGGTGCCGGTGACGATCCGGCGGCCGTCCTTCCGCTCCATGCGGACGAGGTACTGGCCGCCCAGGACCGGCACGCCGTGGTGCGTCTGCCGGAGCCGTACGGTCTGCCGGTCGCCGGAGGTGAGCGTGCCGACGGGCTTCAGGTCCCGTCCGGGGGCGGCGATCCGGTAGCGGTCCTCGCGCCGGGCGAGGTACGCGCGTGCGGCGTCCGCGGCGGTGCGGGCCGCCGGTGCCTGTTCCCGGATGCCGTCCACCAGGGCGGGGGTCGCCGTGTCCTGCCCCGCCCCGGTCGTCTCGGGTGCCGCCGCGGTCGTCGCGGGTGCCGCCGGTGCGGCGTCGGCGGGTGCCGCGGAGACGACGAGTGCGGCGGCGCCCAGGAGCGCCGCCGCACTGGGCAAGGCGTTTCGCCGAGTTCTCGGTGCTGCCGCCGGAGACTCGGCGCGCTTTCTCGCATGACGCACTGTCTTCCCAACCCCCCACATGGACAAGGCTGTTCCGGCGGCGGGCCGCCGCCGGGCAGGCCCATTGGAAGCGGCGCTACGGCGGTGCATCAACAGGTCGGACGGGACGACCGGCGATTTCCGGACCTCGGGGCGGTGCCGACTGTCGCGAAGCCGACCCGGAATTGTCCGTGATCTGTAACAGCGGGATCCCGTGATCTCTCCCGGCCGTCCTGCCAGGTGCACGGAAGTCGTCGACATACCAGGGGGCGGGACGGACATGGCACGGCATGGCGGGCGAGGATGGTACGGCCGGGTCGTCGCGGCGGCGGTCGGGGTCACGGCGGTGGCCGCCGCCACCTCGGTCTGGACAGCGCAGGCCGGTCAGACCGGCGGCGGGTCCGCCGCACCGGGTGCCTCCCGGCCCGCGGCGCCGAAGGCGGCGCCCGTGTCGGCGACCATCGTGCACGCCTCCGACCGGGGCGAGCACGCGGTCAACATCACCATCGACGACGGCCCGGACCCGGTCTGGACCCCGCAGGTGCTCCAACTGCTGCGGGACAACGGCGTGAAGGCGACGTTCTGCATGGTCGGCCCCCAGGCGCAGGCACACCCGGATCTGGTCAAGCAGGTGGTGGCCGCCGGGCATCGGCTGTGCGACCACACGGTGTCGCACGACACCGCCATGGACCACAAGTCCCAGGCCTACCAGTCGCAGCAGATCGTCGACGCGGAGCGGCAGATCACCAAGGCGTCCGGGGGTGTACGGCCGATGTACTACCGCGCCCCGGGTGGCGCCTTCACCCCGTACAGCCGGAAGCTGGCGGCCTCGCACGGGATGCGGCCGCTGGGCTGGAACGTCGACTCCAAGGACTTCGAGCGGCCGGGCAGCGACGCGATCATCGCGACCGTCAAGGGCCAGCTGTCCAACGGCCCCACGATCCTCTTCCACGACGCGGGCGGCGACCGCTCCCAGACGGTGACGGCGCTGCGCACCCTGCTGCCCTGGCTGAAGCAGCAGGGATACGCCTTCGGTTTCCCTGTGCGCTGACCCGCCGTCTCCTCGTGCGCCCAGGGGCCCGCCACTCGATCGGAGTCGGCGGGCCCTTCGGCGTACCGGCGCCACACCGACGGGCACGTGTCTCCCTGCTCGCCCTGGCCTTCGCGGCGGCCGTGACGGACGACGATGCGGACCCTGTGGCGGGAGGACGTGGCCTCGTTCGAGGGAGAGTTCACGCGTTTCCATGATGTGCGCGTCAGCCCCCGGCCGGTACGCGACCGGCGGATCCCCGTCGTCATGGGCGGCAACGGCGAGGCGGCGCCGCGCCGAGCCGCGACGCTCGCCGACGGCTGGTACGGCTTCGACCGTCGCCGGTATCGCCGGCCGGTGGCCGGTGCCCGCCGGTTCGTGAGCAGCGGCCCTCGCGCCCCTCCGGGCCGGCCGGTCCGTCGGAAGGTCAGCTTCCGGCTGTCGACGCGGTCCGTACGGCGGCCAGTTGAGCGGCGGCGTTCTCCAGCAGGGTGTCCAGGACGACCGGGTAGGCACTGTGGGGCATGCGGGCGGCCAGGAGGCCGGCGGTCGCGGCGATGTGGGGATAGGACTCCGCGGGGAGCCGGGCGTACGTGGAGGTCCACATCTCCTCGTCCGTCGTCCGGGCCTCCTCCGCCAGGGCGAGCGCTCCGGCGTCCAGGGCCGCGAAGGCGAGGCTCAGGTCGATGAAGGCGTGGTAGAGGCGGACCGCGTCGGCGTCCGGGAAGCCGGCGGTGCGCAGGATGCCGATGATCGTCTCGTCGACGGCGATCTCCCGGGGCCGGCCGGTGACCCGGCTCGCGGTGAGGGCGGCGGCCTGCGGGTGCGCGAGGTACGAGGAGTGGATGGCGAGGCCGAGGGCACGCAGGTCGGCCGGCCACTCACCGGTGGCGGACCAGTTGTCCAGCGCGCGTCCCATCAGCTCGTCGCCGATGGCGCGGGTGAGGTCGTCCATGCCGGCGAAGTAGCGGTAG
This sequence comes from Streptomyces sp. NPDC038200, assembly GCF_055600785.1. Taxonomy (NCBI): domain Bacteria; kingdom Bacillati; phylum Actinomycetota; class Actinomycetes; order Kitasatosporales; family Streptomycetaceae; genus Streptomyces; species Streptomyces sp. NPDC038200. The sequence goes on along the minus strand of NZ_JBVJYH010000002.1, from coordinate 518,911 downwards.
AGGGTGCTGGGGTCGGCGCCGAGAGCGGTGCCCAGGCGGCGCGCGGTGAGGCCGCCGGTGCCGTGCTCCCGCAGCACGCGCAGCGCGGTCTGCACGATCAGCCCCTCGGACAGCACCGTGCCCTGCCGGGTCGGCCGGCGCCTGCGGCGCGCCGACTCCGGCACCACGTGCTTGGTCATACGGACTCCAGATCCGTCGTGCGCGCTCCGCCCGCGCCGAGCGCGGGGCGGAGGCAACGCACCACTCCCCCTCATCGCCACGACGGCGCACCTTATGCCAACGCTGTTGACTCTACCGGAGCCGATCCCGTTGCATCGGGGCATCTCACTGGCGTGTGGTTGAGGAGAAAGGTGTGTGACATGCGCGTACTGCTCGTGGGCGCGGGCGGGGTCGGAACGGCCGTCACGCGGATCGCGGCCCGCCGCGGCTTCGTGACCCGCATGGTCGTGGCCGACTACGACCCGACCAGGGCCGAGGCCGCCGTCGCCGCGCTGAAGGAGCACGGGGACCGGTTCGTCGCGCGGCGTCTGGACGCCTCCGACGAGGACGGCGTACGCCGGCTGCTGATCGAGGAGCACTGCGACGTCCTGCTGAACGCCACCGACCCGCGGTTCGTGATGTCCCTGTTCCGCGCGGCGCTCGCGGCGGGCGTGCACTACCTGGACATGGCGATGTCCCTGTCCGCTCCGCACCCCCGGCGCCCGTACGAGGAGTGCGGCGTCAAGCTCGGCGACGGCCAGTTCGAGCTGGCGGACCGGTGGGCGGACTCCGGCCGGCTGGCCCTGGTCGGCATGGGAGTGGAACCGGGGCTGTCCGACGTCTTCGCCCGGTACGCCGCGGACGAACTCTTCGACGAGATCGAGGAGATCGGTGTCCGTGACGGGGCCGACCTGGCCGTGGAGGGGTACGACTTCGCTCCCTCCTTCAGCATCTGGACCACGATCGAGGAGTGCCTGAACCCTCCGGTGGTGTACGAGAGGGACCGGGGCTGGTTCACCACCGCGCCCTTCAGCGAGCCGGAGGTCTTCGACTTCCCCGAGGGCATCGGCCCGGTCGAGTGCGTGAACGTGGAGCACGAGGAGGTGCTGCTGATACCGCGCTGGGTGGACGCTCGCCGGGTGACGTTCAAGTACGGGCTGGGCGACGACTTCATCGCCAAGCTGAAGACCCTGCACGAGCTGGGCCTGGACTCCACCGCGCGGATCACCGTCCCCGGCGAGGACGGGCCCGTGCGGGTGTCACCGCGCGACGTCGTCGCCGCCTGCCTCCCCGACCCGGCCACCCTCGGCGAGCGGATGACCGGCAAGACCTGTGCGGGAACCTGGGTGAAGGGCACGAAGGACGGCGCTCCGCGCGAGGTGTACCTCTACCACGTGGTCGACAACCAGTGGTCGATGCGCGAGTACGGCTCTCAGGCCGTGGTCTGGCAGACGGCCGTCAACCCGGTCGTCGCCCTGGAGCTGATCGCCGGCGGCGTCTGGTCCGGCAAGGGCGTCCTCGGCCCCGAAGCCCTCCCGCCCCGCCCCTTCCTCGACCTGCTCACCGAGTACGGCTCGCCGTGGGGCCTGCGCGAACAGGGCTGACACGGAGAGGGCGGCGAAGGGGCGGGGGCCGTCGGCGACCGTCGGCTCACCGACGGGACCGGGGGGACCCCGTCTCCGGTTCCTGCGCCGGCTTCTCCTTCTCCGCCTTGAGCTTGCGCCACACCGTGCCGAGGGCCTCGATGTCGCGCTCGTCGAGGAGGTCGGTGAAGACCGGCGCCAGGACCTCACGGCGGGTGGTGTCGGCTTCCTCGAAGACACGGCGCCCCTCGGCGGTGAGCGCGACCTCGACCGACCGCGCGTCGCGCACCGATGGCGTACGGGCCACCAGTCCCCGGGCCTGGAGGGCGTCCACGACCCGGGAGACCTGGCTGCGGCTGAGCATGGTGCTGTTGCCGAGGACGGAGGCGGGCACGGGCTCGGGGCTGGACGCCAGCCACAGCATCACCTCGAACCAGGACACCGGCAGGTCGTGCGCCTTGACGAGGGCCCGGTCCACGCGCTCGGTCATCACCGTGCCCGCCCAGACCAGCCCGTAGAAGGCGTAGTCCGCGGCGGGCATCTCGGTCTGGGGCAGCTTCTTCGGCATGGTCCGATTATAGGCGCGTTGCGTGCGCACACACATAAAGCTATGTTGTGTGTGCACGCACACAACCGGCCGAGAAAGGCTCCGCCATGTCCACCACCCCCCGCACCGTCCTGATCACCGGAACCTCCTCCGGTATCGGCCTCGCCGCCGCCGTCGCCGCCGCCCGGGCGGGCTGGCGCACGGTCGCCACCCTCCGCGACACCACCCGGGCCGGCGCCCTGCGCGAGGCCGCCGCCGAAGCGGGGGTCGAACTCGACATCCGGCGCCTCGACGTGACCGACGAGGCATCCGTCGCCGCCGCCGTCGACGGCGTGATCGCCGACCACGGCCGCCTGGACGCCGTCGTCAACAACGCGGGCGCGGGCCACCTGGGCACCCTGGAGAACGACTCCATGGAGGACATCCGGAAGGTGATGGAGGTCAACTTCTTCGGCGTACTGAACGTCTCCAAGGCCGCGCTGCCGCATCTGCGCGCCACCGGCGGCCGGCTGATCACCGTCACCAGCGTCGGCGGCGTCGTCGGCCAGCCGTTCAACGAGGCGTACTGCGCCGCCAAGTTCGCCGTCGAGGGCTACCTGGAGAGCCTGGCCCCCGTCGCCCGGACCCTGGGCGTGAGCGTGTCCGTCGTGGAACCCGGTGCCGTGGCCACCGAGTTCGTCCACAACATCGGCGTCGACCTCGGGGCCGACATCGACGCCGGGCCGTACACCGGCGCCCTGCGCCGCTACATCGACCGCACCGTCGAGCAGTTCCGGGAAGGCAGCGCCCAGACCCCGGCCGGGGCGGCGGAGGCGGTCATGGAGGCCCTCCACGCCGAACGGCCCGCCTTCCGGATCCAGACGACCGACTGGGCGCGCACCTTCGTCGACACCAAGCTGGCCGACACCGACGGCTCCGCGGTCCAGGACCTCACCGCCACCTGGGTCGCCTGACCCGCCGTACCCCTCGGCGCGACCGCGGCAATCGAGGGTTTTGCGTGTCCTGGGGGATTTGTGCCGCTCCGGCGTTGCACAGCGTGCGTCCGCCGGTCACAAGGTGGTTGAGACCTCTTGTGGGCGTGTTCATGCAGTCCCTAGCCTCCGGGGTGTTGTGCACAGCGAAACAGTCGTTGCGCATGTTGCAACACCTCATCGGAGGAGCACTCCATGAACCTGTCCGTCCGTTTCATCGGGCCACTGGCGCTCGCCGCCGCCCTGGCCACCGCCTGCGCGCCGCAGACCTCCGGCAACACCTCCTCCGACAAGGACGAGAAGACCGGCACCCTGCGCGTCTGGCTCTTCCAGGAGGTCGACAACCAGCCCAAGGAACGCGTCGTCGACGCGGTTCTCGCCGGCTTCGAGAAGGCGCACGACGGCACCGACGTCACCGTCGAGTACATTCCCGTGGAGACCCGGGCCCAGCGCATCAAGGCCGCCTTCAACGACCCGAAGTCCGCACCCGACGTCATCGAGTACGGCAACACCGACACCGCCGGCTATGTGAAGGACGGCGGACTCGCGGACGTCACGAAGGACTTCCACACCTGGAGCGAGGCCAAGGACACCGACCCGACCGCCCGGCAGTCGGTCACCGTGGACGGCAAGGTCTACGGGGCACCGTACTTCGTCGGCGTCCGGGCGCTGTACTACCGCACCGATGTCCTGCGCGAACTCGGCCTGGACGTACCGAAGTCGCAGGCCGAGCTGATCTCGACCGCGAAGAGGATCCGGGCCGCGAAGCCCGACCTGTACGGCCTCGCCGTCGGCGGCGCCTACACGTACGGCGCGATGCCGTTCATCTGGGCCAACGGCGGCGAACTGGCGACCGGCAGGAGCGGTTCGTACGCCTCCGCCATCGACAGCCCCGACGCGCGGAAGGGCATCAAGGCGTACACCTCGCTCTTCGGCGACGACAACTGTCCCGCCGCCAAGTGCGCGGTCATGGGCGGCAACGACACGGTGACCGCCTTCGCCTCCGGCAAGGCGGCCATGGCGATCGGCGGCGACTTCAGCCACGCCGCCGTCGAGGCCGGGAAGGTCAAGGGGAAGTACGCGGTGGTTCCGCTGCCGGGGGTGAAGCCCGGCTCGATCGCACCGGCCTTCGCGGGCGGCAACAACATCGGCGTGCTGAAGAGCACCTCGCACCGCACGCTCGCCGTGGACCTGATGAAGCGGCTCGCCTCGAAGAAGACGCAGGGCGAACTCTTCGACGCGATGGGCTTCCTGCCCACCTTCACGGACGTACGGCAGCAGGCCGCGACCAAGGAGCCGTTCGTGAAGCCGTTCGTCGAGACGCTCGCCGCCGGCACCGAATTCGTCCCGGCCTCCCCCGCCTGGGCACAGATCGACTCGTCGCTCGTGCTGCCGACGATGTTCCAGGAGATCGTCAGCGGCAAGAAGGACGTCGCGCACGCCTCCGAGGACGCGGCGAAGAAGATGGACGACGTGTTCGGATCCGCGGGGTGACGCGGATGACGGACGCGGCGCTCCCGCCGGAGCCGGGCGGAGCGGTGACGACCGCCGGTCAGCCGGGGGCGGCCGGGGCGGCCGGCGCCCCCACGGCCGGCCCCGCCCCACGCAAGGCGGCCCGGCCGACGGGCCCGTCGCCCGGGCGTCCCCGCCGCCGGCCACGCCCCCGCGGGGGCTGGACCCCCTGGCTCTACCTCGCTCCCGCCCTCGTCTGCCTCGGCGGACTGCTGGTCTACCCCGTCTACCAGCTCGGGTTGATCTCGTTCCTGGAGTACACGCAGGCCCAGGTCAGCGGTGGCGAACCGGCCCGTTTCCGGGGCCTGGCGAACTACACCGAGCTGTTCGCCGACGACCAGTTCTGGCACGTGCTGCTGGCGACGGTCGGCTTCGCGGCGGCCTGTGTGCTCTGCACGCTGGCGGTGGGTTGCGCGCTCGCGGTCCTGCTCACCCGGGTCCGTGCGATCCCGCGCCTCGCTCTGCTGCTGGCGGCGCTGGGGGCGTGGGCGACACCGTCGATCACCGGCTCGACGGTCTGGCTGTTCCTCTTCGACCCCGACTTCGGTCCGGTCAACCGCCTCCTGGGGATCGGCGACTTCTCCTGGACGTACGGCCGTTACAGCGCCTTCCTCCTGGTCCTGCTCGAAGTGGTGTGGTGCTCCTTCCCGTTCGTGATGGTCACCGTCTACGCCGGTATCCGCGCCGTGCCCGGCGAGATCCTGGAGGCCGCCGCCCTGGACGGCGCCTCGCAGTGGCGGATCTGGCGCTCGGTGCTGACGCCGGTCCTGCGGCCGATCCTCGTCATCGTCACCGTCCAGTCCGTGATCTGGGACTTCAAGGTCTTCACCCAGATCTACGTGATCACCAACGGCGGCGGCATCGCCGGCCAGAACCTGGTCCTGAACGTCTACGCCTACCAGAAGGCCTTCGCGTCCTCGCAGTACAGCCTCGGCTCGGCGATCGGCGTCGTGATGCTGCTGATCCTGCTCGCCGTCACGCTCGGGTATCTGCGGCTGCTGCGCCGCCGAGGGGAGGAACTGTGAGTTCCGTACGAGGTCCGGCGGTTCGGGGTGCGCGGGTACGTGGTGCGGGGGTACGTGGTCTGGTGCGGCGCCCCTGGCGGCTGGCCGCCGAGGTGACCGCGCTGCTGGTCGCCGCGGTCGTCGCCTTCCCCCTCTACTGGATGCTGCTGAGCGCCTTCAAACCGGCCGGGGAGATCGAGTCCACGGACCCGCGCCCCTGGACCTCCTCCCCCAGCCTGGACTCCTTCCGGCGCGTCCTCGAACAGCACGAATTCGGCCGGTACTTCGTCAACAGCCTGATCGTCGCGGTGAGTGTCGTGATCGCCTCCGCGCTGATCGCCTTTCTCGCCGCGACCGCCGTGACGCGCTTCCGGTTCCGCTTCCGGACCACCCTGCTGATCATGTTCCTGGTGGCCCAGATGGTGCCGGTGGAGGCGCTCACCATCCCCTTGTTCTTCCTCATGCGGGACTTCGGTCAGCTGAACACCCTGGGTTCACTGATCCTGCCGCACCTCGCCTTCTCGCTGCCGTTCGCGGTCTGGATGCTGCGGGGATTCGTGAAAGCCGTACCGGAGTCCCTGGAAGAGGCCGCCTATCTGGACGGGGCGAGCCGCGCTCGCTTCCTGTGGCAGATCCTCTTCCCGCTCGTCCTGCCGGGCCTGGTGGCCACGAGCGTGTTCTCCTTCATCTCGGCCTGGAACGACTTCCTGTTCGCCAAGTCCTTCATCATCAGCGACACCTCGCAGTCGACACTGCCGATGGCGTTGCTGGTCTTCTACAAGCCCGACGATCCGGACTGGGGAGGGGTCATGGCGGCGTCCACGGTGATGACGGTTCCGGTGCTGGTGTTCTTCGTGCTCGTCCAGCGGCGGCTGGTGTCCGGGCTGGGCGGCGCGGTGAAGGACTGACGTGCCGCGGACGCCGGCCCTCGGCGCGACGCGCACGCGGCCTCAGGTGTCGAACCGGCCGCGAGCGGTCTCGATGTGCCCGAGGTACCGGCGGGTCCACTCGCACATGCCGTTGACCGTCGCCTGCAGGGCTCGGCCCGGCTCGGTGAGGGTGTAGTCGACCCGGGGCGGCACGGTGGGGTGCACGTGCCGCTCGACCAGGCCGTTGCGCTCCAGCATGCGCAGGTTCTGGGTGAGCATCTTGTGGCTGATGCCGTCGATCTGTTTGCGCAGCTCCGTGAAGCGCCGGGTGTCCTCGCCCAAGGCTTCGATGATCAGGAGCGCCCACTTGTTGGCGACGTCCGAGAAGATCTCCCGCGCGAGCGAGTCCGCGCGGGTCAGGTCCGCTTCGTCCGTGGGCGATCCGTCGAACGGCTTGGTCACCATGAGGTCCCCCAGTCACCGGAAGGTGCGTTCTTCCGTGTCAGCGATCACTCTCCTACGGTTTCCCAGTAACCACAAGAGAGCACGGGCGGGCATGGAAGAGGCAGGCGGCGCGGCCGTCTGCTGGGTGGACCCGCAGAGGTTGCCCCGGCGCGACGTCTGTCGCCGGGGACGCTCGCGTCGGGGCCGTCTGCGACCATGGCCGTGTGAACGGGAATCCGGCTTACGGTGGGGCCGAACCGGTCGACGCGCTCGACGTGACGCCGACGCCCCGGACGGCGGTGGCCTGGCTGCCGCCTCGGGAACTCTGGCCGGCGATCCAGGACATCCGCTGGGAGCACGACCCGCAGGTGCGTCGATGGCCGCCGCATGTGAACCTGCTGTTCGGCTTCGTACCGGAGGAGGAGTTCGCGCGGGCGCTGCCGCTGCTCTCCGCCGGGGCGGCAGACACCCCGCCGTTCACCGCGCACCTGGCCGGGGTCCGCTATTTCCGGCACCGGCACCACGCCACCGTGTGGCTCGATCCCGCCGCGGCGGACCCTGCGCCATGGGCGCGTCTGCACGGGGAGCTGGCGCTGCGGTTTCCGCGCTGCCACGGTCGCGGCGGGCGCTTCACCCCTCATATGTCGCTCGGCCGCACCCAGGACCCGAAGCTGCTGACCGCCGAGTGTGCCGGGCGGCTCGGTGCGCTGTCGGCACCGGTCGAGGAGGTGGTCCTGCTCTCCCGGCGCGACGACGAGCCCATGCGGCCCCGGGCCTTGATCGCTCTGGGCACGGGCGAGGTCCGCCGGCTTCGGGACAGCTGAGAGCCCCCGGACGGGCGCCGGTGCACCGGACCGCCGGCCGGTCCGGTGCACCGCCGCACCTCACCCCGCGGCGCAGCACGCTCCCCGGCCCCAGCGGGCGCGGCGGGAAGGCGATGGGCGGGGCGGGAACGCGGTGGGTGCGGGGCGCCCCGGCGGGGGCGCCCCGCGCGTGATCCTCGCGGTCAGAACACTCCCTTGTAGCCGCCCCAGCCGGTGGCGATCTTCGTCCGGGCGCCGAACGAGCCCTTGCCGTTGCCGTTGCTGCGCCACAGCGCGCCGGAGCTGTCGCGCGCGACCAGGTCGGCCTTTCCGTCACCGGTGAGGTCCCCCGCGCCGACGACGACGTCGTAGGAGGACCCCCAGGCGGCGGCGACCTTCGCCCGGGCGGTGAAGGTGCCCGACCCGGTGCCGTTGTAGCGCCACAGGGTGTGGGACCGGTCCTGGACCAGCAGGTCGCCGCGGCCGTCGCCGTTCAGGTCTCCCGCGCCGACGACCTTCTTGTAGCCCCGCCAGTCCGCGTACAGCTTGACCCGCGCGGACAGCTTGCCCGCGCCGGTCGCCCTGTACAGGTACACCGTGCCGGTCCGGGCGTTCCGCGCGACCAGGTCGGGCCGCCCGTCGCCGGTGACGTCTCCCGGCGAGGTCAGGACGTCGTACTGGCCGAAGCCGGTGCCCAGCGCGGTGTACCGGGTCGACGGTGTGAGGGCCTTGCCGCAGCCGGGCCGGTACGCACGCAGGGTGCCGTCGGAGAAGCGGACCAGGACGTCGTTGCAGCGGTCCCCGTCGAAGTCGCCGACCGGGACGGCCTTGACGGAGGCCGGCCAGCCGGAGGCGGAGAGCTTGCCGGAGAGACCGCCCTTGCCGTCGCCCTTCTGGATGGCGAGGGTGCCGGAGGAGCCGAGGGTGAGCAGGTCACCGATGCCGTCGGAGCCCGCGTAGTCCCGGGGTACGGCCGCGGCGCCCGAGACACGGACGGTGCCGGAGACGGCCAGGGCGGAGCCGGTACCGTCGGCGGGGGTGGCGGTGAGGGTCCAGGTGTAGGCGCCGTTGGGCACCAGGGCACCGGTCTCGCTCCTGCCGTCCCAGGCGACCCCCACCGAGCTGCGGGTGGCGCCGCCCTGCCAGGTACGCTGCACGGCTCCGGTGGTGGCGGCCTTGAGCGTCAGCTTCCAGGAGGACGCGGGCTTGGACAGCCACCACCGGCCGTTCCAGCGGGCGCCGCCGCCGGCCGCCGTGAAGGAGGCGGGGGCGACGGAGTCGGGCACGGTGAGCCGGGCCGGCGCCCACGTGTCGTCGTAGGCACCGACGACGTGGACGGTGTCGTCCGCGTCCAGGTAGGCGATCTTGTTGGAGCGGCGGTCGACGGTCCAGGTCACTCCGCGGGTGTCGGCCGCCGTGGTGGCGGCGACGCCGCGGATCCGGTCGAGGTCGCCCGAGGCGTCGTCGTGCAGCCGCGTCAGCCGGATCAGCTTCGCCGCGGGGTCCCAGCGGCCGAAGAAGCCGTCGCCGAGGAGAATGTCGCCGACCGGGGTCGGGTAGCTGTAGCCCGGCTGGTCCGGCCTGACGATCGCGGCCTTCTGCTGGGCGGCGCAGCCCCAGTACAGCAGGGTGCCGTTGGTGCGCAGGTCGTCGGGGACGCAGTTGCCGTCCGTGGTGACGGTACGGACGGTCTTCCCGGTGCGCAGGCTGGTGCCGGTGATCCGGCCCGGCGTGGCGGACGGCGTCCACAGGGTGCTGTAGTCGAGCGCGGCGGCCTGCGGCTTCTGTTCGCGGACGATCTTGCCCGTGGTGATGTCCACGACGTACTGCCGGCCGGCGCCCTGGTACAGCACGTACTGCGGGGAGACGTCCAGGATCCGGCCGTCGGCGGCGGGCAGCGGGACGTTCCCGTCGGGGTCGTCGGCGGTGGTGAGGACGTCCTTGCCGGTGGCCGGGTCGGTGGTGAGCTGGGCCAGGCCCTCGTCACCGCCGTCCGCGAAGCGTCCCGGCCCGGTGCTGCCGGAGGTGACGGCCGGTGTCAGGGGCGCGCCGCCGGCCGGTGCCAGGGCGGTGCCGATGTCCTGGCTGTGCAGTGTGCCGGTGCCGCGCAGGGTGTTGAGGAGGCGGACGGTGCCGCGGTCCAGGGCGAGGGCGCCGACCGAGCCGTCGTGGTGGACGGGGGGCACGGTGTGCCGGGGCGTGGCCGCGACGTTGCCGTTGCCGTCGACCGAGACGAAGTACAGGGTGCGCGGGCCGTCGGGGGTGGCCCGGCCGAGCACGGTCAGCTCGTCGCCGAACTGCCAGGCCCGCTCGGCGTCGGCCAGCACCGGGGCCGCGTCCGGGCCGAGCGAGAGGTCGCGCAGCGGTCCGCCCGAGCCCTCGGACCACAGCAGGTGGTCGCCGACGAGGAAGGAGGTGACCTGGCTGTCCGGAGTCGATGTCGGCACGGTCCGGACGCCGGGAGCGCCGCCCGCGCTGCCGCGTGCCCTGATCCGGATTCCGGCCCCGTCCTCCCGGGTGTACCAGGACACCCAGGAGCGGTTGAGCCGGAAGCTGCTCGCCGGTCCGGTCACCTGAAGGGGCGTGACCTTGCCGGAGATCCCGTCGACGATGCCGTAGGCGGCACGGCCGTCCTGCTGGTAGCGGACGACGAAGTTCGTGCCCTCGCCCGCGAGGATCTCGGGTTCGGCCTCGGCCGTGGCACCCTCGGGAAGCTGCACCGGGACGTCGTGGACGGAACCGGAGTCCACTCCCCGGACGACCCGGTACTCCTGGGAGCCGTCGGCGAGTCGGTGGGACGCGAGCACGAAACCGTCGCTGACCTGGGGGTGCTGGTAGCCCTCGGGCAGCGTCAGCGTCAACGAGCTGTTGGTGTCGAGCTTGAACCGCACGATGCGGGTGCGGCCGTCGTCGGTGGTGGTGGAGTAGTAGACCCAGTTGTCGTAGTCGCTGGTGAAGAAGAAGGACTTCGCGGGCACACCGTTCAGCCCCGGGACCGCCTTGCCCGAGCCGACCCAGTAGTAGCCGTCGGCGCCTTCCTCCTGGTAGAGCGCGCCGAGGCGGGCGCTGGTGACGACGGTGAGCTGCCGGTCGACGTCGGCGTCGGGCGCGGCGACGGTGACCTCGGCGGTGACGGCGTACGCGGGCGCGAGCGCGGGCAGGACGAGGCCCGCCGTGACGACGAGCGCGGTGGTGACGGCGGCGGCTCTCCCCAGGCGCGCCGGCCGATGGTGCCGTTCTGGCACGGTTCCCCCCTGTATGCGGCTGTGTCTGTGCGGGGTAGTCGTCGCACGACGCCCCCGCACACGTGTTCGCGATCATATCGCCGCCCCGGTGGGGGAGTTGGGCTCCGTGCCGCTCTCGGCCCCCCGGCAGCACGGGAAAAACCATTGGCCCGCTGAGCGGTGGCGATGCTGCGATGGGGCGATGGAGATCGACGGTTCGACTGTCGTGGACCGCGGGCGGTACCAGGACGCGGTGACTCCCTGGGAGCGGGAGTCCTGGCGGGTCGCGGCCCTCGACTGGGTGGGCGGCCGGCTCGCCGCGCACGGACTGCGCGCGGACGGCGCGCTGGAGGTGCGGCTGCGGCCGTGGTCCGTGCTGGTCCGCGTACCCGTCGCGGGGCGGCCGGCCGTCTGGTTCAAGGCGAACCCGCGGGCGAGCGCCTTCGAGGGGCCGCTGACCGCCGCGCTGGCCCGCTGGGTGCCCGGACACGTGCTGCGGCCGCTGGCCGTCGACGCCACGCGCGGCTGGTCGCTGCTCCCCGACGGTGGCGACCTGTTCCGGGCCGTGCTCGCGCGGGAGTGGGCCGGACCGCGGGACTGGGAGGCACTGCTGCGCCAGTACGCGCGCATGCAGTACGACCTGGTGCCGCACGCGGAGGAGATCGTGCGGCTCGGTGTCCCCGCCGCCCGGACCCTCGACCTGCCCGAGGTGTTCGACGAGCTCCTCGCCGGGAACCGCGCGCTGGACGCGGACCGGCGCGCCCGGCTGGAGGGCCTGCGGCCGAGGCTCGCCGAGTGGTGTGCCGAACTCGCCTCCGCCGGCGTCCCGGACACGCTCGACCACGCCGATCTGCACGACGGCCAGCTGTTCCGGCCGGCGCCGGGCCGGTTCACCTTCTTCGACTGGGGCGACGCCGCCGTCTCCCACCCGTTCTGCAGTCTGCGCGTCCCCGCCGAACGGGCCCGCGACCGCCACGGGCCGCGGGTCCTGCCCCGGCTGCTCGACGCCTACCTGGAACCCTGGACGGGCAACGGCCGCACGACGGCGGAGCTACGACGCGCGGCGGCCCTCGCCTGGCGGCTGAGCGCCCTCGGCCGCGCCGCCTCCTGGGGCCGGATGTTCCCCGACACGTCCGGCACCCGGCCGGGGGCCGAGGAGAGCGCCGAGTGGCTGCTGGAACTCCTCGCCGAACCGCCGTTCGGGAGCGGCTGAGCACTCGCCGGACCGGCCGGACGCCGCGTGCGCGAGCGCGCCGGTCAGGGCAGCGGGGTGCCGCCGGTGGCGTTGAGGATCTCCGCGGTGACGAAGCTCGCCTCGGGCGAGGCGAGATAGACGTAGGCGGGAGCCAGTTCGGCGGGCTGGGCCGGGCGGCCGAGCGGGCTCTGCTTGCCGAACTCCGCCGTGTCGGGCAGGGTCGACGGGATGAGCGGGGTCCACACCGGGCCGGGCGCGACCGCGTTGACCCGGATGCCGCGCTCCGCCAGCATCTGGGCCAGCCCCTGGGTGAACGTGACGATCGCGCCCTTCGTCATCGCGTAGTCCAGCAGGTGCGGGCTGGGCTTGTACGCCTGCACGGACGTGGAGTTGACGACACAGCCTCCGGCCGGGATGTGCGGCAGGGCGAACTTGGTCAGCCAGAACATCCCGTACAGGTTCGTCCGCATCACCCGGTCGAACTGCTCGGTGCTGATCGCCTCGATGCCGTCCGGCTGGGACATCTGGTAGGCGGCGTTGTTCACGAGGACGTCGATCCGGCCGAACTCCGCGACCGCCCGCTCGACCAGAGACCGGCACTCGTCCTCGTCACGGATGTCGCAGGGCACGGCGACCGCCTTGCGCCCGGCATCCTCCACCAGCCGCGCCGTCTCCCGGGCGTCGGCCTCCTCCTCGGCGAGGTGGGTGAAGACGACGTCGGCTCCTTCACGGGCGAAGGCGAGCGCCACCGCCCGTCCGATACCGGAGTCCCCTCCCGTGATCACGGTCTTGAGGCCGTCGAGACGGCCGGTGCCGCGGTAGGACTCCTCACCGTGATCGGGTGGCGGGTCCATCGGGCCGGTCCAGCCCGGGTGCGGCTGGTCCTGGGAGGGGAATGTGGGGCGGGCGTGCTGTGTGACCGGGTTGGGCCGGTCGCCGTGCCGGTCCGTCACGGTGGCCTCCTGCGTCTCGGGGGGACGAACGGACGACCGGGTTCCCGTCACGGGGCAGGCCAAAAGAGCGTTCTGCTCGGCGGGCGCGAGGAGTCGCCGGCCGGTCAGGTCGTGGACGTGTTCGGCCCTGTGGCGCGCATGTGGTCCCTGCGGGCGAGGTTGTAGATCCGCAGGAGGTGCTTCGCCACGGCACAGGGCGCGGCGTCGACATGGCACTGGCGGCAGGTCCGCATGTGCTGCTCGTAGGTGAAGCGCGCGTTTTCCAACGCGTCGTTGACAGAAGACATGGACTTCTCCGGGCAGGGCGCGTCGGGGGAGCGACGCAGAGTTGACTGACTGGTACACCCAGAGCAAGGTGATCATGTTACTGGCGGTACTGGGAAACTCGTACTGTCGATGCCTGCACCTCCGGTACCGGGCGGGCCGGCCGGTGACGGTCGGGCCGTGCGTCCGACGGCCTCGGCCACCCGTCCGAGGGCGGGCCTTCGTCACCCGTTCGGCGGTCGCTCCCCGGGGCCGTCGGCTCCGCCGCGTCCCCGCCGCGTCCGCCCGGGGGGAACGGTGAGCAGCCCCCCTGTTCAGGGGCGGCCCGGCGCCTTGCGCGACACCGCTCGGAGGTGCATGAGCGCCCGTCGATCTATACCGTCGGACGCACGGACCAGCAGGCCCCAGAGGCCGCCCGGCGGTCGACGAAGGCCCGTTCGTTCACGGAGGGGGCACGGCTGCCCGGCCAGTCAGGGAGACAGGCATGAGCCGAGCCAAGCGCAGGCCCCGCGAGACCGCCCGCAGTCAGGCGGCAGCCGAGCAGGAGGACGGCTCCGGCCGCACGCGGAACGACGGACCCACCGAAGGCCGACGCACGGTGTCCGCCGGCGGGGCCAGGGCAGGAACGGCATCCGGGGACCGCCGCGCGGAGGAGCCCGGATCGCCGGAGGCGCGGTCCGGTGCGCGCGACCACGCCGAGTCCCCACCGACGCCCCCTCCCCCGACCGCCGCACCGATGGCCGCTCCCCCGCCCGTCGGGCCGACGCCCCCTCCCCCGTCCCTCGGGCCGAGGTCCGCTCCTCCGGCCATCGCGGGCGCGGCCCCCGTCCCGGCCGTCGCGGCCACGTCTCCTGCCCCGGCGGTCACCCTCACGTCTCCTGCCCCGGCCGTCTCACCGGTGCCTGCTGCCCCGGCCATGGCGCCGACCGCGCGCCCCGTGCGCCGGCCGAGGTGGACCCTGCCCGGCCGGTCCGGTCCGGCGCGCGACGCCTACGGGCTTCCGGAACCGCCCCAGGCTGCCCGGGCGTCGGCGCCGCGGCTGATACGGCTGCGCATATCCGAGGCGGATCCCTGGTCGGTGATGGTGACGAGCTTCCTGTTCCTGACCGGGCTCGGCGTGACCGTGCTCGGCGCCGCGGGCATGCTCTGGATCATGCTGGAGGCCATGACCCCGGACTCTTTGCCGACACCGGCCACCGTCCTGCTCATCGCGGTCGGCATCGTCGTCCTGGAAGTCGTCCTGGGCACCTGCCTGGCGACACTGGGGAGCTTCCTCTACAACCTGTCGGCGCGATTCAGCGGCGGTGTCGAAGTGGCCGTGACCGACGCCCCGCCCGAACCGCCCCCGACCCCCGCGCAGACCCTGCTGCTGACGGCCCGAGCCCATGCCCACCGCCAACTGCGCGCCCACGCCTCCGCCTGGGTCTCCGCCGCCCGGCACCGCCTGTCCGCCGTCGAACGGCGCCTCCCCGTGGGCCTGCGACGCCTGCCCGCCGCCCGCGACCTCCCGAACGCCGACGCCCGGCCCGTCCGGGCCGGACCGGAGACCGACGGGCCGACGGCGCCGTCGACGGCCACAGCCACAGCCACAGCCGAGGACGCGGCTGGGGACGCGGCCACGCCCGCAGCCGGAGCCACAACCGAGGACGCCCCCGAGGACGGTGAAGCACCCGAAACCGCCGCCGACGCGTCCCTCCTCCCACCCGGTCCGCCCCGGGCGGTCCACTCCGGCGAGGGCACCACGGACGACGGCCGGCACGCCTGATGACGGCCGGCCGGCACGCGGTGTCCCGGTCGGGCGAGGAACGGCGGCGCGGCGGGACGGCCGCGCTCGGCGGTACGAGGCGCCCGGCGGCGAATCCCGCACCGGCGGGCCGGGCAGACCGGGCGAGCGCGGGAGGCCGGGCAGACCAGGCGAGCATGGCAGGCCGGGCCCCGTCTACCGGTCGCGTTCCTCGCGGAGCGCCCGTGCGTGGTTGAGGAAGGCGGTCAGCCCGACCTCGAAGGCGCGGTCGGCGCGGCCGTCACCCACCGCGGCGAGCGCCTCCGCGAGGCGGGGGGTCGGGGTGCTGTCCGTCAGCTCCCACATGGTCTCGGGGGCGGCGAGGTCCAGGGCCGAGCCCAGCACCAGGTTCTCCAGGGCGATGACCATCGGCATGATCTCGGCCGGGGCGAAGCCGGCCGCCAGCAGCACGCTCACCGCGCGCTCGTACTGCTCCAGGACCCGGGGCGCACGGACGGGGGAGGTCATGAGCAGGGGGATCACCCGGGGGTGGGCGGCGAACGCGGCCCGGTAGGACCGCGCCCACGCCTCGACGGCCGCGTCCCACGGGGTGACGTCCAGGGTGGCCGGGTCCATCGCGGCGCAGACGCGCTCGCGCAGCAGTTCCAGGATGCCGTCGCGGCCCTCCACGTGGTGGTACACCGAACCGGTCTGCGCACCCAGCCGCCGGGCTATCTGCGGGACGCTGAAGTCACCGGTCTCGTCGACCAGTCGGAGCGCGGTGGTGGTGATGCGCTCGCGGTCGAGGAGCGGTGTGCGCGGCCGTCCCATGGTCAGTGGTCTCCCTCAGGTCTTCCCGGATGCCCAACGGCAGGCTACATTGCCGAAACCGAAAGCCTTTAGGTTTACGGCTCCGGGCGGCCGCCATCCCCTCGTGCTCCCGGCCACGCCGGTACGGACGGCCCACCCCGGCCCCTCCGCCCGTGCCCGCGAACCCGGCTGCCCCACCACCGGGACCCCCTCCCCTCCGCGCCAGAAGGGCTCCCCCCGTATGTCCGTGACCACCGCCGAACTCCCGGAGGAGGAAGCGTCGTCCGACGCGGCCGGTCTCCGGTCCGGCTCCCTCGGCACCGCCGACATCGCCTTCTTCGTCGTCTCCGCCGCCGCGCCCCTGACCGTCATGGCCGGGGTCGCCCCGCTCGCCATCCTGCTGGGCGGCGTCGGCGCGCCCGTCGGCTATCTCCTGGCCGGGGTGACCCTCGCCGTCTTCGCCGTCGGCTTCACCACCATGAGCCGCCATGTCACCAGCGGCGGCGCCTTCTACGCCTACATCACCCGCGGCCTCGGCCGGCCGGTCGGCATCGGCGCCGCCCTGCTCGCCCTGGTGGGTTACAACGGCATGGAGATCGGCGTCTACGGCCTCCTCGCCACCACCACCCGCGACACCGTGCACGCCCTCTTCGGCTCGGAGGTTCCGTGGCTGCCGGTGTCCCTGGCCGGCCTGGTGCTGATCGGCTACGGCGGCTATCGCTCGATCGACTTCGGTGCCAAGGTCCTCGGCGTGCTCCTGGTGGCCGAGACCGGCATACTCGTCCTGCTCGCCGGCGGGGTGCTGGTGCGGGGCGGCGCGCACGGCCTCTCCCTGGCCTCGCTCGCCCCGGCCCATGTCTTCGTGCCCGGCACGGCGGCCGTCCTCGCCTTCGCGTTCGCCGCGTTCACCGGTTTCGAGTCGACCGTCATCTACCGCCGCGAGGCCCGCGACCCCGAGCGCACGGTCCCGCGCGCCACGTACGCGGCCGTCGGATTCCTGGGCCTGTTCTACGCGTTCGTCGTCTGGATCGCCGTCCAGGCGTTCGGCGACGACCGGGTCGTCCAGGCGGCGGGCCAGGATCCGGCCGGACTGTTCTTCACCGCGATCACCACCTACGTCGGCGGCTGGGCCGCGGACCTGATGCACGTCTTCATCGTCACCAGCGTCATCGCCTCCCTGCTCGCCTTCCACAACGCCATCAACCGCTATGCGCTCGCCCTGGCCGAGGAGGGCGTGCTGCCGCGCCGGCTCGGCCGCATCCATCCCCGGCACCGCTCGCCGTACGTCGCCGGTCTCGCCCAGACCGTCCTCGGCGCCCTGGTCGTCCTCGCGTTTCGGGCCGCCGGTGCCGACCCCTACCAGCAGCTGCTGCTGTGGGTGAACACCCCGGGGATGATCGGTCTGCTGCTGCTCCAGCTGCTCGCCGCGATCGCGGTCGCCTGCTACTTCCGGCGGGTGCGGCACACGGAGGGTCCCGTGCGGACGCTGGTCGCGCCGGTCCTCGCCGCCGTCCTGCTGGCGACCGCGATCGGGCTGGTGGTGACCCACATCGACCTGTTCACCGCCGCCTCCCCCGCGGTGAACGTCCTGCTCGTCCTCGTGGCGCCCGCCGTGTTCGCCCTCGGCCTGCCGCTGGCGTGGTGGCTGCGCCGCAGCCGCCCCGCCGTCTACACCACGTTCGGCTCCGAACCCACCGAATGACCCTCTGACGCGAAGGAGTTCATGGCATGCCCGCTGCCGATCTGATTCTCGCCGGCGCTCACGTCCGCACCCTCGACCCGGGCCGTCCCGCCGCCACGGCGGTCGCCGTGCGCGGCGGGGTGATCACCGGGGTCGGGACGGCGGCCGACGCAGCGGACTGGCGCGGACCCGGCACCGAGGTCGTCGATCTGCACGGCGCACACCTCGTGCCGGGCCTGGTCGACGCCCACAGCCACCCGGTGTGGGGGCTCGACATGGCGACCGGCACCGATCTGTCGGCCGTGACGGACCTCGCCGGGCTGCGCGCCGCGCTCGCCGGAGCCGAGCGGACGGACGGCTGGGTGGTGGGCTTCGGCCTCGACCACAACGCGTTCGAGGGCCGCCCCGTGCACCACGAACCGGTGGCGGACGTCCTCGGGGACACCCCGGCCTTCCTCCGCCTGTACGACGGCCACTCCGCGCTCGCCAACGCGGCGGCGCTGGCCGCCGCCGGGGTGACCGGGCCACGCGCCTTCGACCAGCGTGCCGAGGTGGTGTGCGATACCACGGGCCGGCCCACCGGACACCTGGTCGAGCACGCGGCGATGGACCTGGTGACCCCCGTCGTGCCCCGGCCCTCGTACGCGCAACGGCGGACGCGGCTGGTGGAGTTGCTGTCCGCCATGGCCGCGACCGGGCTGACCGGCGCCCATGTGATGGACGGCGGGGACCTCGAACTGGTGGCGGCGGTGGCGCGGGAGACGGTACTGCCGGTACGCCTGCGGTTCGCCCCGTGGTGCATGCCGGGCGCGGACGCCGACACCCTGCGGGAGCTGATCGAGGCGCAGGGCAGGGGCGGCCGGCACTGGGTGGTCGGCGGGGTGAAGTTCTTCATGGACGGCACGGTGGAGGGCGGTACCGCCTGGCTGGAGCATCCCGACTGCCACGGTCAGGGCACCGAAGCGTTCTGGCCGGACCCGCACGCGTACGCCGGGGCCGTCCGCACCCTGCACACGGCCGGTGTCCGCACCGCCACGCACGCCATCGGGGACGCCGCCGTCCGGCACGTCCTGGACACCGTGGCCTCACTGGGACCCGGCGGGCACGGGGCACACCGGATCGAGCACATCGAGACATCCCCCGACGAACTCCTGCCGCGCTTCGCCGAGTTGGGGGTAGCGGCCTCCCTGCAGCCCCCGCACACCGGCTACACCCGCGACGACGGCACCGACGAGTGGTCCCGGCGGCTGGGCGGCGACCGGGCCGCCCGCGCCTGGCGGCTGCGGGACCTGCGGGAGGCCGGCGCCACGGTCGCCCTCGGTTCGGACTGGCCCATCGCGCACTACGACGTACGGGCCGTGCTGGCGACGGCCCGCAGCCCCAGGGGCGCCGCGGCGCACCGGCCGGGGCTCACACCGTTGCAGGCGCTGGAAGGGTGCACCAGCCATGCGGCGGCCGCCGCCGGTGAAGCCGCCGTCGCCGGCCGGATCGCACCGGGCCGCCGGGCCGACCTCACCGCGCTGTCCGTGGACCCGGTGCACGCCCCCGAAGACGAACTCGCCGACGCCGCCGTGGCGTTGACGGTCACCGGCGGACATGTCGTGCACCGTGGCGCCTTTTGACGGCACCGGCCGGCGGGGGCGGGAAGTAGAATGGTTCCACGGCATCGCGTGCCGGTCACCGGCCGGGTGAGGCATGGAGGTGCCCGTGAGATTGGCTTGCGGAGGCATTCCACCCATGTCAGTCGAGTTGAACCACACCATCGTCCACGCCCGGGACAAGCGGGAGTCCGCGGAGTTCCTGGCCGGCATCCTGGGCCTGGAGGCCGGACCGGACTGGGGCCCGTTCGTCCCCGTCGGCACGAGCAACGGGGTGACCCTGGACTTCGCCACCGTCCCGGCGGAGTCGATCGTCATGCAGCACTACGCCTTCCTCATCACCGAGGAGGAGTTCGACGCCGCCTTCGCCCGTATACGGGAGGCCGGAATCACCTACTACGCCGATCCACACGGAAAGCAGCCGGGCGAGATCAACCATTACTACGGCGGCCGGGGCCTGTACTTCACGGATCCGGCCGGACACGCGATGGAGATCATGACCCGCCCCTACGGCGAGCAGCCGGCGTAGGCCCGGGAAAGGGCAGGCCGGCGCCCTGGTCCCGGCCTGCCCCGGTCGGCGCCCGGCAGCGGGGCCACGGCACACTGTGGGCATGAACGACTTCCGCCGGGTCGACCAGGACCCCGCCCCGGAGTGGTACGGGCGGCTGCGGGTGCAGGCCGACGACGTCTCCCCCGCCGACTGGCTCGGCGTGGACGGGGTGGGACAGGCCCCCTTGGGCACGGTGGCGGGCGTCGCGGCACCGGGATTCCCCGCCTACGCACGGATCCTGCACCCGGCCCGGCTCGACGTACACCCGGTGCGCTGGTCCACGGTCGCCGCCGCCCACGCCAGGCGGGTCACTCCGCACACACGCTGGCACGAGATCATCGGAATGGGCCAGGAGTACGTCAACGCCTCCGACTACGGCCTGCCCGGTGTGTGGGACGAACACCCCGACGAGGGTCCGACCCCGCCGGACGTCGCCCGGGCGCTGCTGCCCGTGCTGACCCGGCACACCCGGACCCCGGAGCAGTGCTGGTTCGGGCTGTGGCAGGGATACGGCCGCTGGGACTTCGGCCGGTTCCCGGCCTTCGAGACGCCGGGACGGGAGGAGTCCCTGCTGGCCGGCCGGCTGGCCGACGTCGTCTCGCCGGTGACCCTGGACGACTTCGCCGAGCTGCCCGACCTGTGGTGGCCGCAGGACCGTGCCTGGATCCTGGGCGGTGACGTGGACCTGACCAGCACCTATGTCGGTGGTTCGCCGGAGCTGATCGCCGACCTGCTGGCCTCGGCGGACCTGGAGACGCACCCCGTGACCCCGAACGCCCCCGTCGGCTGAGCCCGCCGCGCAGCGTTCCGGCGGCTACGGCGGGCCGGCTGTGGCGGCTCGGCCCGCGCACCCGGGCCGACCGCGGCCGCCGACCGGCGCGAGCGGGGCGCCGCCCGGCGCGGCGCCCCGCCTTCGCCCGCCGTCGCGCACGGACTACGGCGTCACCACGCTGCCTCCGAAGGTCACCACGAGGCGGCCGTCGGAGGCGAAGGACCAGCCGAGGGCGCCCGAGTAGGAGGAGCAGCGCGAGCCGTTGGTGCCGGTCCAGAACTGGTCGGAGCTGTCGGCGTCGCCGACGGTCTTGTCGTTCGAGCCGCTGACGGCGAACCGGCACGAGGTGTCGGTGCGGAACACCGACGTGCCCTTGTCGAACGAGAAGTTGCGCTCCGCGTTGTCGACGCCCACGTTGTCGGAGATCGTCATGGTGCCGGGGTTGCTGTTGTAGGTGAACCCGTGGTGGCCGTTCCTGTAGGCGATGCTGTGCCGGACCACGTGGTTCACCGCGATGTCGTCACCGCCGAGCTTGTAGCCGTTGCGGTCGCCGTTGGAGTTGACGGTGCCGTCGCTCAGGGTGCCGTTGGCGTAGGACAGGGAGTACTCGATGGTCACCGGTCCGATGGCACCGGTGTCCGTCTTGGTGTACAGGTCCCAGCCGTCGTCGATGTTGTGGTGGGAGACGTCGTGGCGGAAGACGTTCCCGGTGCCGGTGGTGAGCTTGGCGGCGAAGCCGTCGGCGTCCTCGCCGTCGGAGTCGGCGTTGTCGTGCGACTCGGAACCGACGATCAGGTTGTTCGACGGCCACTGGGAGCTGGGGGTGCCGGAGGAGATCCGGCCTAGCTGGAGTCCGGTGTCCCGGTTGTAGGCGGTCACCACGCGCTCGACGACGTTGTCGCTGCCGCCGACGTAGATCCCGTTGTCCCCGGCGTGTTCGACGGTGAGGCCGTACAGCCGCCAGCGGTCGGCGTTCAGCTGGATGCCCCGGTTGGACGCGCTCTCGCTCTGCGCCGAGAAGTTCAGCACGGGCTTCTCGCCCGGGTAGGCGGAGAGGGTGGTACGGGCGCCGGACGTACCGTTGTTGCCGGCCGGAATGGTGACCGTGGACGAGTAGGCGTACGTCCCGCCGCGCAGATAGATCGTGCCGCCGGGGGTGATCCGGCTGATGGCCGAGGTGAGCGTGGTGGGGGCCGACTCCGTACCGGCCGCGCCGTCGGTGCCGGCGGGGGACACGTAGAGCACGGTGCCGGTCGCCGCCGCGGACACGTCCGCGTCGAGACGGTCGAGGTTGGGCAGGCCGTCGGCGGCGGTGGGGGTGAGGCGGACGGTGTTGCTGCCCGCCTTCACCGGGACGGTCAGCGTCTTGGTCGCCCAGGTGTCCCAGGCGCCGGTCGCCTCGAAGGACGCGGTGGTGGCCGTGGTGCCGTTCACCGCCACGGTGGCGGCCCGGGCGGCCGTCGTGCCGTTGGCGAAGCGGATGCCGAGGGTCGCGGTGCCCGCGGTGGCGGCGTTCACGGTGAACTGGGCATACGCGCCCGCGGCGTTGGTGCCGTTGCAGTATCCGCTGCCGGAGTATCCGGTCCAGTCGGAGTCGATCGTCCCGGTGCAGACCGTCGGGGAACTCTCGGCCTCGTAGCGTGTGCCGGCTGCCTGGGCCGTGGTGCCGGAGAGCGCGACGAGCGCGCCGGCGAGCAGACCGGCGCACGCGATGGCTGGTCTCAGTTGCATCGGCTTGTCTCCCTGCGGGTTGGCTCGGCTGTGCGGATGCGAGTGGTCCAGGGGGGTGAACCGGATGGCCGGCCGTGGCATGGTGACCGGTGACGGAAAGCGCTTTCCCCCTGGACCTTCCCGACGGTAAGGAGATGCCATGCACACGTCAATAGTCGCGTACATGATTCATATTCATATTCATGAATCCCGATGGGAACGGGAGTTATTCGCCGGGGGCGAGGGTGCGGGCCACGATGCGCGCCGCGTCCGCGATGAGCCCCTCGTCCACCGGGGCGTCCGCTGTGCTCCGGGTCGACAGGACGGCCAGCACGACGGGGGTCCGCCGGGTCGTCCAGGCGACGCCGATGTCGTTGGCGGTCGCGTAGGAGCCGGTGCCCGTCTTGTCCGCCACCGTCCAGTCCTGCGGCAACCCCTTGCGGAACCGCTCACCGCTGGTGGTGTTGCCCTTCAGCCAGCCCACGAACCGCTCGCGGTCGGCACCGGCCAGGGCCCTGCCCAGGGTGAGGCGTTCCAGGCTCGTGGCGATCGCCTCCGGGGTCGTGGTGTCGCGCGGATCCCCCGGGACGGCCGTGTTCAGCTCCGGCTCCCACCGGTCGAGCCGGCTCACCTCGTCGCCGAGCGACCGGTAGAAGCGGGTCAGGCCGGCCGGGCCGCCGATCTCGCGCAGCAGCAGGTTGCCGGCCGCGTTGTCGCTGTACTGGATCGCCGCCGCGCACAGGTCGGCGACGGTCATCCCGGTCGCCTGGTTCTCGTCGGTCCTCGGCGAGTTGGGCAGGCTGTCGTGCGGCGGATAGTGCACCACCCGGTCCAGCGGCGCACAGCCGGCGTGGTCACGCAGGACCGCCGCGGCGGCGAACGCCTTGAACGTCGAGCACATCGCGAACCGCTCCCCCGCCCGGTGGGACACGGTCCGCCCGGTGCGCACGTTGCGGGCGTACACGCCGAGCCGGGCGCCGTAGCGCTGCTCCAGCTCGGCCAGCTCGGCCTGTCCGGCGCGTGCTCCCGCGTCCGGGGCGGCGGACGCGGGCGGCGCGGAGAGGGCCGTGGTGGTCATGGCGGCACCCGTGAGCGCGAGGCCGGCCCTGAGCAGGCGGCGGCGCGGCAGCGGGGCGGGGTGGTCGGAACCGGTCATGGCGAAGCCCTCCGAGGTCGTCCGTCAGCGGCGTCGATCTTCGACGGGGACAGCGAAACAGCAGGAGCCCGTTCATGTCCAAGAGGGAACTTTGAAGGTCGCATGCCTTATTGATATGAGTGCGGGGTGGATCTCCTGGCACACCTAGAGGCGTACGTGGCGACGGCGGACGAGACGAGTTTCTCCAGGGCGGCCGACCGGCTCGGTATCGCCCAGCCGCTGCTCAGCCGCCGTATCAAGACACTGGAGGAGCACTTCGGCGGCCCGCTGTTCGACCGGTCCCGACGGCAGATCGCGACCACCGAGCTGGGAGTGCTGCTGCTCCCGTACGCGCGGGACGTACTGGACCGGGCCCAGCGGCTGCGGCAGGCCGCCCGCTCGGCCCGGCGGTCGCGGGTGTGCGCCGTCGGAGTGCCCGCGGACTGCGCGCCGGCCGCGCTGGCCCGGGCCATCCGCGCCGGCACCGAGCACGGGATCACCTTCGGCATGCGCGAACTGCCGCCGGTGGAGCGGGTCTCCGGGCTGGCCGACGGCACGCTCGGGTACGCGCTGGTGCGAGCCGCGCCGGAACAGGCCGCGTTCCGGGTGCCGTTGGGCCTGGCGTCCGCGCCGGAACCGGACGGCACCGGGAGCGGCACCCGGCGGCGTACGGTCCACCTCGAAGAGCTGCGGCCGCGCCGCCCCCGCGCCGCCGAATCCGCCGCCCCCTCTCCCCTGCTGCTCCTGACGGAGGATCACGTGCCCTACTTCGAGGACCGATTGGCTCGGGCTGCCGCTCGCGCCGGGCTGCCCGAGGCGCGGATACGGCCGGCCGGGCCGGCGGCCACCGCGCTCGCCGAGACCCTGGCCGGCCGGGCACTGCTGCTGTGCACCGAACCGTTCGCCCGGCAGCACGGGGCACACTGGGCACCGCTGGCCGATCGCGCCCTGCACCGGGGGTACGACGTGAGCGCCGCCCCGGACCGGAACGGCGCCGCAGTCCTGCCGGGCCGGCTGGCCGCGCTGCTGGCGGCGGTCGTGGGCGCCGTACCCGCCCGGCGCGGCGGGCCGGAGCCCGGGGCCGGGAACGAGGACGTCTCCGCGCGGCTGGCGGCACGCGGATGAGCGCGCCCGTCCCGCACCATCCGGTGTGCACCGGCGACGACAGCGCCCTCCTCGATGTCGCCGAGGCGATCGCCGCGGACTGGGCGGCGCTCGGCGTGCACGGCTCCTTCCTCGCCCGCAACATCGACACCGGCGAGCAACTCGGCTTCGGCATCGACGAGTCGACGCCTCTGGCCTCGGTGGTCAAGGTCCCGCTCGCCCTGGTCGTGCTGGACCGCGTCGCGGCCGGGGAACTCGACCCGGCGCGTCCGGTGCGGGTGGGCCCGGGTGCCAGCAGCGTCGGCCCCACCGGGCTCGCCGCCTTCCGGCACCCGGCCACCGTGGCCGTCGGCGACCTGCTCCTGCTGATGCTGTCGGTGAGCGACAACGCCGCCGCGGACGCGCTGCTGGACCTGGTGCCGGCGGCGGACGTCGACGCGCGCCTGCGGGCGTGGGGTTGCGACGGGATCCGGATGCGGCACCGGATGAACCATCTGTACGAATGCGCCGCCGGTGCCGCCGGCAACGACTTCTCCCTCGCGCTGGAGCTGGCCGTGCGGGACGAGCGGGCGGGGCGGCACACCATCGAGACCCTGGACCCGGCGCATGCCAACGCCGGGTCGGCGGCGGCGCTCGTGGGCCTGTTGCAGCGTGTGTGGTGCGACGAGATCGCGAGTCCCCCGGCGACGGCCGAACTGCGCCGGCTCATGGGGCTTCAGGTCTTCACCCACCGGCTGGCGAGCGAGCTGCGGACGGACACGCTGCGGTGGAGCGGCAAGACCGGCACCTTTCTGCACCTCCGGCACGAGATCGGGGTGGTCGAGGCGGATTCCGGGGACCGGGTGGCGATGGCGGCACTGACCCGGGCGGACCGCTGCGCGGGGCTGGCCGCGGATATCGATCTGGCGATCGGGGTTGCGGGGCGGGAGGCGTTCGAGGTGCTGCGGAGGTGAGGGCGCCGGTCGCGTCAGCGCCTTGGGGAGGGGGTCGCCAGGCGGGTGCGGGTGCGATGTGGTTCCTCGCGCAGTTCCCCGCGCCCCTTCGGGGCGCTGTCGTCGGGCGGTTCGATTGCCTCATCCGGCCGACGCCTTGACAAAGGGGTCGTCGCGCGGGTGCGGGTGTGATGCGGTTGCTCGCGCAGTTCCCCGCGCCCCTTCGGGGCGCTGTCGTCGGGCGGCTCGACTGCCTCATCCGGCCGGCACCTTGACAACGGGGTCGCCGCGCGGGTGCGGGTGCGATGTGGTTGCTCGCGCAGTTCCCCGCGCCTCTTCGGGGCGCTGTCGTGGGGCGGGGGGCGGTGGGTTTGCTACGGGAGCAGGCGTTGTTCCTTTGCCACCGCTACCGCGCCCGCGCGGGTGTCGACGCCCAGTTTGTCGTAGATGCGGCGGAGATGGGTTTTGACGGTGGCCTCGCTGATGTACAGGGCGCGGGCGATGGCGTGGTTGGGCAGGCCCTGGGAGAGGTGTGTGAGGATGTCCCGTTCCCGGGGGGTGAGGGCGGGCCGTGGGTTGCGGAGCCGGGACATGACACGGTCGGCGACCGGGGGCGAGAGCGCCGGGCGGCCCTGGGCGGCGGCGTGGATCGCGGTGAAGAGATCCTCGGCACGCTCGGCCTTGAGCAGATAGCCGGTGGCGCCCGCCTCGATGGCGCGGGTGACGTCGGCGTCGGTGTCGTACGTGGTCAGCACCAGGACGTGCGGGGCGTGCGGCGCGGCGCGCAGTCGGCGGGTGGTCTCGACGCCGTCGATGCCCTCGCCCAGTTGCAGATCCATCAGGACGACGTCCGGGGCGGTCTTGCGGGCGAGGGCGAGCGCCTCCTCGCCGCCGCCGGCCTCGCCGACGACCTCGATGTCCGGGGCACTGTGCAGGAGCGCCAGCAGTCCGGCGCGTACGACGGCGTGGTCGTCGCAGACGAGGATGCGCACCGGTGGGTGTGCGGTGTCGGGGGTGTGGGTCATCTCGGCTCCAGCGGGATCGACGCGGACAGCGCCGTGCCCTCGCCCGGCGCCGACTCGATGGTGAGGGTGCCGCCCAGCTGGCGCAGACGGGCGCGGATGGCGGGCAGTCCGTGACCGCGCCGCTCGTCCGCCGAAGCCTCCCCGGCCGCGGCGGCCCCGGGGGTGGCCGGAGTGAGCGGGTCGAAGCCGCGGCCGTCGTCCGTGACGTCCAGCACGATCTGGTCGTCCAGGCAGGTCAGGGTGAGGGTGGCGGTGCCGGCCGCCGCGTATTCGCGGACGTTGGCGAGGGCACCCTGGGCGATGCGCAGCAGGGCCGATTCCACGGGGGCGGGCAGCGGGTCGGGCGGGCTGCCCTCGGCGTGGACGCGGACGGTGAGCGCGGGTGTCGTCTCGCGCTCGGCGACGGCGCGCAGGGCCTGGAGCAGGCCGCCGCCCTCGGCCAGGTCGGCCGGGGTCAGGTCGTGGACGAAGAGGCGGGCCTCGGCGAGGCTGCGTTCGGCGATCGCCGCCGCCGTGCGTACGTGGTCCCGGGCCGTGCCGGGCGCGGTGTCCCACAGGCGGTCGGCCGCCTGGAGCAGCATCCGCTGGCTGGACAGCCCCTGGGCGAGGGTGTCGTGGATCTCCCGGGCGAGCCGTTCGCGTTCGGCGAGGGTGCCCTCGCGGCGCTCGGTGGCGGCGAGGTCGCGCCGGGTGCGGACCAGGTCGTCGATCAGCGCGTCCCGGCGGGCCGCCTGGCGTTGCATGACGACGAAGACGGTGGTGGCCACGGCGGCCACCGCGGGCGGCGCGAGCAGCACATTGGGGTCCGGCCAGCCGGCGAGGCTGAGCTGGGCGGCGACCGCGAGCGCCGTCAGCAGTGCGACCAGCGGGATCGCGGTGCGCGGCGGCAGCGTGCGCAGGCCGGTGTAGAAGAGCGGGACCGCGCACCAGGCGAAGCTCGGGGCCAGCACGACGAGGATCGCCCAGGCGGCCACGACCAGGCCGAGCCAGGTCAGGCGGCGCGGGGTGGGCCGGGTGCCCAGGGCGGGGCCGAGGACGTAGAGCACGGCGAGCAGTGCCGACAGGGCGATCACCCAGGGGGTGTGCGGTCCGTCGGCGTGCCGGGCCAGATAGCGGGCGACGGACGCGGACAGCAGCACGAAGAACGCCGTGTGCATGACGACGGTGAGGGCGCGAGCGTCGTCGCGCTCGGGTGCGGCCACCCCGGGCACCTCCTTCGACTCCGCGCTGAACTGGGCAAACACCCTCCATTGTGCCCAGGACCGGGACCGGCGGGGTCATCCGATCGGATGACCCCCGTGACGTCCGGTCCGGCGACGGGAGGCGGCCTCGTCCGGGCCGAGGATCGGTTCCGGGAGCGAGTCCGCTCCCCGCCCCGGCTCTACTGGAAGGTCCCCCAGCATGCCCAGCCGCAAGAAGCCGTCCGGCCGTACCCGTGTCCTCGTGGGCGGCGCCGCCCTGGCCGTCGTCGGCGCCGGTGTCGTCGGCACGGTCGCCGCCAACGCCGCCGACTCCACGGACGCCACGCCCGCCGCCGCACCCGTGGCCGCCCGGCACGGCGAACTGACGCAGAGCACCCACCTGACCCTGGACGCCGCCACCGAGGCGGCGCAGGCCGCGGTGGAGGCCGCCGAGAAGGACGGCCGGCAGGTGTCCGTGGCCGTCGTCGACCGCAACGGCAACACCCTGGTCACCCTGCGGGGTGACGGCGCGGGTCCGCAGTCGTACGAGTCCGCCGAGCGCAAGGCGTTCACCGCGGTGTCCTGGAACGCGCCGACCTCGGAGCTGGCCAAGCGGCTGGCGCAGGCGCCGAACCTGAAGGACATCCCGGGGACGCTGTTCCTCGCGGGCGGTACGCCGGTGACGGCCAAGGGTGCTCCGGTCGCGGGCATCGGTGTCGCGGGCGCTCCGTCGGGCGACCTGGACGAGAGTTACGCGAAGGCGGGCGCGGCGGTGCTCGGCCGCTGACCGTCGGCTCGCACGGTCCCGCGGCGGAGGCCGGTCCGCCCGTGAACGAGGACGTCCGGGTCCGCCCCGCTGGGCGGACCCGGACGTCCTGTCCGGTGGTTCGGGCGAGCCGGATCAGACGAGGTCGAACCGGTCCGCGTCCATGACCTTGTGCCACGCGGCGACGAAGTCCTTCACGAACTTCTCCTTCGCGTCGTCGCCGGCGTAGACCTCGGCGAGGGCGCGCAGCTCGGAGTTGGAGCCGAAGACCAGGTCGGCACGGCTGCCGGCCCACTTCACCTCGCCGGTGGCGGCGTCGCGGCCCTCGAACGTGGTCTGGTCCTCGGATGTCGCCTTCCACGTCGTCCCGAGGTCGAGCAGGTTGACGAAGAAGTCGTTGGTGAGGACGCCGGGCGTCTTGGTGAGGACGCCGAGCTGCGACCGCTGGTGGTTGGCGCCGAGGACGCGCAGGCCGCCGACCAGCACGGTCGTCTCGGGGGCGCTCAGGTTCAGCAGGTTCGCCCGGTCGAGCAGCAGGTACTCGGCCGGCAGGCGGTTGCCCTTGCCGAGGTAGTTGCGGAAGCCGTCCGCGGTCGGCTCCAGCGCCTCGAAGGACTCGGCGTCGGTGTGCTCCTCGCCGGCGTCCACGCGGCCCGGGGTGAAGGGCACCTCGACCTCGTAGCCACCTTCCTTGGCGGCCTTCTCCACCGCGGCGGCACCGCCGAGGACGATGAGGTCGGCCAGGGAGAGCTTCTTGGCGCCGGAGGAGGCGTTGAACTCCTGCTGGATGCCTTCCAGGGTGCGCAGCACCTGGGCCAGCTCGTCGGGCTCGTTGACCTCCCAGCCGCGCTGCGGGGCGAGGCGGATGCGGGCGCCGTTGGCGCCGCCGCGCCGGTCGCTGGCGCGGAACGTGGAGGCGGAGGCCCACGCGGTGGTGACCAGCTGGGACACGGACAGGCCCGAGTCGAGCAGCTTGGTCTTCAGCGTGGCGATGTCGGCGTCGTCGATCAGCTCGCCCTCACGCTCCGGCAGCGGGTCCTGCCACAGCAGGGTCTCCTCCGGGACCTCCGGGCCGAGGTAGAGCGACTTCGGGCCCATGTCACGGTGGGTGAGCTTGTACCAGGCGCGGGCGAAGGCGTCCGCGAAGGCGTCCGGGTTCTCGTAGAACCGGCGGGAGATCGGCTCGTAGATCGGGTCGAAGCGCAGCGACAGGTCGGTGGTGAGCATCGTCGGGCGGTGCTTCTTCGACGGGTCGTGCGCGTCGGGGACGATCTCCGGAGCGTCCTTCGCCACCCACTGGTGGGCGCCGGCCGGGCTCTGGGTCAGCTCGTACTCGTACTCGAAGAGGTTCTTGAAGAACCCGTTGCTCCACTGGGTCGGCGTGGTGGTCCAGGTGACCTCCAGGCCGGACGTGATGGCGTCCCCGCCCTTGCCGGTGCCGTAGGTGCTCTTCCAGCCGAGGCCCTGTTCCTCCAGGCCGGCGGCCTCCGGGTCGGGGCCGACGTGGTCGGCGGGGCCGGCGCCGTGGGTCTTGCCGAAGGTGTGGCCGCCGGCGATCAGGGCGACGGTCTCCTCGTCGTTCATCGCCATGCGGCGGAACGTCTCGCGGATGTCACGGGCCGCCGCGACCGGGTCCGGGTTGCCGTTCGGGCCCTCCGGGTTGACGTAGATCAGGCCCATCTGGACGGCGCCGAGCGGGTTCTCCAGCTCGCGGTCGCCGGTGTAGCGCTTGTCGTCCAGCCAGGTGGTCTCGGGACCCCAGTAGACGTCCTCCTCCGACTCCCAGACGTCCTCACGGCCGCCGCCGAAGCCGAACGTCTTGAAGCCCATCGTCTCCAGGGCGACGTTGCCGGTGAGGATCATGAGGTCGGCCCAGGAGATGCTCTGGCCGTACTTCTTCTTGACCGGCCAGAGCAGACGGCGGGCCTTGTCGAGGTTGCCGTTGTCCGGCCAGCTGTTCAGGGGGGCGAAGCGCTGCTGCCCGGCGCCGGCACCGCCGCGGCCGTCGCTGATGCGGTAAGTGCCCGCGCTGTGCCATGCCATACGGATCATCAGGGGGCCGTAGTTGCCGAAGTCGGCCGGCCACCAGTCCTGCGACGTGGTCAGCACCTCGGCGATGTCCCGCTTCACGGCCGCGAGGTCGAGGGCCTTGAAAGCCTCCGCGTAGTCGAAGTCCGCACCGAGCGGGTTCGCCTCGGCCGGGTTCTTGGCAAGGATCTTCAGATTGAGCCGCTCCGGCCACCACTGGCGGTTGCCGCCACCCTGGGTCGGGTGCAGGGCCCGGCCGTGCGCGACGGGGCAACCGCCGCTTCCCTCCTCCGACTTCGCGTCAGTGACGATCGCGTCGTGGTTCTCAGTCATGGCAATCCTTCCGAACTGTGCGGAACTCGGTGCTCAGGAACTGCGGCGTGTGGAACAGTCGGGGCACAGGCCCCAGAAGACGACCTCGGCCTCGTCGATGGCGAAGCCTCGGTCGTCGGAGGCGGTCAGGCAGGGTGCGTCGCCGACGGCGCAGTCGACGTCGGCCACGGCACCGCACGACCGGCACACGATGTGGTGGTGGTTGTCGCCCACGCGTCCCTCGAACCGGGCCGGGTGGCCGGCCGGCTCGATACGCCGCACGAGGCCCGCGGCGGTGAGTGCGTGAAGAGCCTCGTAGACGGCTTGCAGGGAGATGTGGCCTACGCGATCGCGGACTCCGGAGGCGATCGCCTCGACGCCGAGGTGGTCGCCGTCCCGGACGGTCTCCAGCAGCGCGACGCGGGCTGCCGTCACGCGCAGGCCGGCACCGCGCAGTTCCTCGGCGGTGGTCGGGGTCGGGGAGGCGGTCATGGGGGCGAACCTACCCTCATAAACACGAGCGGTTCAAGAAAACGAGTGATGCAATTTTGGCCGTATCCATCGCCCGCGGGCCGCCTCCGCCGCACTCCCGTCTCCGCCCGCGCACCCGGCCGTGCGTGCGCTTCGGCGGTTTCGTCCGCGCAGTGCGGACTCGGCGGGACGGGCCGGAGGAGGGGCCGAGACGCTCGGAGGATGGGCCGGGGGGGGGCTCGAGGATGGGGCGGGGGGCTCGAGGACGGGCCGGGGGGCTCGGTGGCCTGCCCCCGCATCATGTGGCCCCGGGTCGGCGACAGGCGCGCGCCTGGCCGGACCGTCCTCCGAACGGGTGAACCGGCGTGCCGGTGCACGCCGGTTCGGGCGACCGGTGGGGTAGCCCGTCATGCCGGCGGGCCGGGAGATCGCTTCCCCGTGTCCCGCCGGGCCGTGGCCGGATCAGTGGGCGTGCGGGCGGCCGGTGCGGGCGGACCGGTAGCGGCGGGCCAGGGCGTGGAAGGCCTCCTTCGGCTCCCAGTGCCAGCCGGACGCGGGGTCACCCGGGCGGTCCTCCAGGGGCTTGGTGACGGCGTAGCTCGCCATGTCCAGGTCGTGGCGCGGGTCGCCCGGCCGGTGCGGGGCGTCCGGGGTGACGAACTCGAAGGCCATCGCCGCGTACAGATCCATGGAGGAGAACGCGTCGAGGAGTTGGGTGAGATAGGTCGCCTGGGTGCGTTCGCTGCGGACCAGGTCACCCTTGATCTCGTTCTTGTCGCGGTCGACGACATCCCAGCCCATCCCCGCCGTCCGGGGTGCCCCGACGTAGGCGCAGGTACCGAACTCGGTGATGGCCACCGGCTTGCCCCACCGCAGAAAGCGGTTCAACTCCCGTACGTAGTCCGCCTTCTGCGGGAAGTACGCGTAGTAGTCGATGCCCACGATGTCGAAGAGGCTCCAGTCGACCTTGTCGTCCTGGGCGGCGGCATAGCTCAGCCGGCCGCGGAAGACGGACCGGCCGACGGCGGCGGCCTTCGCCGTGAAGCGGTCCAGGCGGTGCTGCATCGCGACGGGGTCCACCTTGCCGTCGAGCAGGTTCCGGATGCGTTCGAAGACATCGGCGCCCGGGACGATGCCGGGCACGAACAGCCAGAACTCGCAGCCCACGCTGAGATCCACGGCGGCACCCTGCCGGCGCAGCCGCTCCGCGAACCGGCCGGTCTCGGCCAGGTGTTCCAGGATGTCCCGCTCCGGGGCGTCGCCGAGGGTCGGCTGGAGCCAGACGCGCAGCCCCCGTTCGGCCACCTCGGCGGCGGTCGCCGTCAGGCGTTCCACCCCGTCCCCCGTCACATCGACGGTGTCGGCGTACAGCTCGTCACGGATGACCCGGACGTCCTCCCGCATCCGGGCCGCGTCGAAGGCCGTCCCCGGCCGCTCACCCTCACCCACGGTGTACACGATCCCGTGGTGGCGCAGTCCCCGTCGCGCCGCCCGGGCCGGGCCGGCCGGCAGTACGGCGGCGGCCAGCCCGGCGGACGCCGCACCGGCCAGGAACTGTGCGCGATCGATTCCCTTGGTCCTCTGCATACGGTCACCCTGCCGGGCCCGGCCGCACCGGCGCTGTCCGCCGACGGTAGGCGGAGCGCGGCCGAAAGGCGGGAAATCCGGCGCCGAAAGGCGAAGCGCCCGCGCCGAAGGTCACCGTCCACCGTCTCTCGCACATCACCACAAAGGACATACGAAGCCTTCGAGGTGAGAAACTCGGGCTCCGCCGTCGAGGGGGCCGTCGAGAGGGACGCTGGTGGACTGGGACGCCGTCGCCGACGAGCTGTACGGGCTGCGGCCGGAGGAATTCGTCGCCGCCCGCGACCGCCGCGCCCTGGAAGCACGCAGGGCCGGTGATCGGGCCCTGGCCGAGCAGATCGGCGCGCTGCGGCGGCCGAGCCCGGCACGGCGGGCCGACCGGGACGTCCGGGAGGCCCGGCGGCGGGCCGGGGCGGCCGCCGCACGGCTGGAGCGGACGGTCGCCGGTGCGGGATCTCACCGGCCGTGTCCTACGGCGACGCCGTGACGCGCGACGTCAGCCTGTGTCTCACTCCGAGTCCGAGCGGAGCAGTCTCACGAACGTGGCCTCTTCTGCGCCGACACCTGTGAGCCCGGGCCCGCCTCTCGTGCGATCACGATCCGGCGTTCTGGCCCGTGATCTCCCGCGCCGTGCGGGCTGCCTTCTTCTCGGCGTCCGTGAGGGCCGCGCTTCCCATGCCGAACAGTCCCTGCCTCAGGAACACGGCTAGGCCGTGTGCGGCGGCGGCGACCCGAAGCAGCAGGTCGAATGCGGCGTCCGGGGCCGGGGCGAGCCGTCGGGCCACCGGCAGCAGGAGGCCGGCTACCTCGTCGCCCGTCGAGGCCAGTTCGGCGAACCTGGACTTGTCGAGTCCCGCGTTGAAGGTGACATCGAACAGAGCGGGTTCCTCCGCAGCGAATCTGACGTATGCCGCCGCAAAGGATGCCAGTTGTTCGACGGGGTCGTCGCTGGCCTTCATGGCCGCCGCGAAACGATTCCGCTGCTCGCGGTAGCCCCGTGTGGCGAGTTCCGCCAGCAGCGCGTCCCGGTCGGCGAAGTGCTTGTACGGTGCCGCGACGCTCACTCCGGCCCGGCGGCTCGCCTCGGCCAGGGTGAATCCGTGAGGGCCTCGCTCGCCGACCAGTTCCAAGGAAGCCTGAAGGAGGGCGTTGCGCAGGTCGCCGTGATGGTGGCCGACCGGACGACGAGTCGCAGGAGGAGACATGCCCGTAGGTTAACATCGCTTACCAGGTAAATGGCATTAACCAGGGGAGTCGTCATGTCCGTTGCCCGGTTTCACCACGTCAGCCTCTCGGTCGCGGACCTCGCCGCACAGGAAGCCTGGTACGCCGACGCGTTCGGGCTCACGCAGGTGGAGGAGCGCCTGGAGATGCCCGAAGCCGGAGTGCGTACCGTCGTTCTGAGCGATGCGGCGGGCCTGCGGGTGGAGTTCGTCGAGCGGTCCGGCTCGCGCCCCGTCTCACACACCGACGCTTTCGCCGCCACTGCCGTGCAGACGTTCACCCACCTGGCCCTTCAAGTTCCGGACCTCGACGGCGCGTTCGCCCGTCTGACGCAGGACTGCGGTGCTGCTGCGGTGTCGCCGCCGGCGCCTGGCGCCAGTGAAGGCATGCGGTATGCGTACGTCGCCGACCCGGAGGGCAATCTGCTGGAGCTGATCGAGGCGGCATGAGCAGGGCGGGGGCGGGCGCCGCACCGCGGAGCTCATGCGGAGGGGCGAGGAGTGTGGGCGTCGAGTGCCGCCGCGCGGAGCACGGTGGCCACACGTGTCATGGCCGGGGAGGGCGGGGCCGGGAGGCGCCAGGAGGCAGGCACCGCGAGACGCAAGGGACGTTCGGTGAGGGTCTGCAGTGTCAGCGGGGGCGACTCGCGCAGCGCGGCCGGTGACACATCGGTGAAGTCCATGAGGTTTGCGCATACTGGCTGTGCCGAACTTTCGTTGGACTCATGGAGTGAGGGTTTCTAGCGTGGAGGCATGACCACTTCACGCATTGCTCTCGTCACGGGGGCCAACCAGGGGCTCGGCCGGGCCCTCGCCGAAGGACTGGCGGCCCGCATGGATCCGCGGGACCTGGTCCTGCTCACCGGCCGCAGCCGCCGGCGTGTGGCGGACGCCGCCCGGGAAGTCACCGAGTTGTCCGCCACCCGTGCCCGTGTCGAGGGCCGGGTCCTGGATGTCACGGACACCGACGCCATCGCCCGTCTCGCCGAGGACCTGCGCGCCCGGTACGGCGGGGTGGACGTCGTCATCTCCAACGCGGTCGCCCGGCTGCTGCCCGAGGAGTCACAGGCCGAGCGGGCCGACGAGTTCATCGACGTCTCCAACACCGCCACGCACGCGATCCTGCGCTCCTTCGGTCCCGTGCTGCGCCCGGGCGGCCGACTCCTCGTCGTGGCCAGCAGCCTGGGCACGCTCGGTCACCTCGACGGCCGACTTCACCACTTCTTCGACGGGGCGAGCCTGGACCAGGTCGAGTACGCGGTGGAGTCGTGGCGCAGTGCCATCCATCACAACACCGCGCACGAGGCGGGCTGGCCGCTGTGGCTGAACGTGCCCTCGAAGGTGGCCCAGGTCGCCGCCGTCCGTGCCGTCGCGGCCGAACGCCGTGCCCGTGACCTCGCCGACGGCACGCTCGTCGCCGCCGTGTGCCCCGGCATGGTCGACACCGCGACCTCGCGCCCGTGGTTCAGCGACTACAGCCAGGCCCAGCCTCCGGCCCGGGCCGCCGAGGCCGTCCTCGACCTGGTCTTCGCCGAGCACGTCGATCCCGTGCTCTACGGCGAGTTGGTGCGCTTCGGCAAGGTCCTGCCCTGGCGCGACGGCACGCCTCCCGTCGAACAGGACGGACTGCTCGTCCCCTGACCACACCGACCGACGTCCGTCCTCCGCGCCCGCGGGCGCGTCACGATCCAGTTTTCCGGCAAGCAGCCTTTCAGCAAGGAGCCTCTGATGAGTGCCCTCACCACCCCGTTCGATTTCGCCAGCACCGCCGACGAAGTCGTGGCAGGGATCGATCTCACCGGCCGTCGTGCGGTGGTCACCGGTGCCTCCTCGGGCATCGGGGCGGAGACGGCGCGCGCCCTGGCGGCCACCGGCGCGGCCGTCACCCTCGCCGTGCGGGACGTGGAGGCCGGCGAACGCGTCGCCAAGGACATCACCCGATCGACCGGCAACCAGGGCCTTCGGGCCGCGCACCTTGACCTGACCGATCCCGCGTCCATCGCGGCCTTCGTCACTGCCTGGCAGGGCCCGCTGCACATCCTGGTGAACAACGCGGGCGTCATGGCCTGCCCCGAGCAGTACACGAAAGAAGGCTGGGAGTGGCAGTTCGCCACCAACCACCTGGGCCACTTCGCCCTCGCCACCGGCCTGCACGACGCGCTGGCTGCCGATGGCAACGCCCGTGTCGTGGTGGTGAGTTCCACCGGTCACCAGCAGTCGCCGATCGTGTGGGACGACATCAACTTCGCCTTCCGCCCCTATGACCCGTGGTTGGCCTACGGTCAGTCCAAGACCGCGAACGTCCTGTTCGCGGTGGAGGCGACCCGCCGCTGGGCCGACGACAACATCACCGCCAACGCCCTGATGCCGGGCGCCATTTACACCAACCTGCAGCGGCACACCGGCGGCCGGGGCAGCGGCCGCGTTCCCGCCGAGCTGATCAAGACCGTCGAGCAGGGTGCCGCCACGTCGGCGCTCCTCGCCGTCTCGCCGCTGCTCGAAGGCGTCGGCGGCCGCTACTTCGTCGACTGCAGCGAGGCTGAGATCGTCGACCGGCGCTCCGGCACGCTGCACGGTGTCGCCCGCTACGCGCTCGACCCGCACGGCGCGCGGCGCCTCTGGGACCTGTCGCAGGATCTCCTGACCGGCGCCGCGTGATCACGGTGTGTCCCGGCTAGACGAGCTGCACCTGCCGGTCGAGGACCGCCGAATGGATGCCGGTCGACGCCTCCCGCATATAGGCGCCGCGCAGACCGTGCGCCCGCTGGTACTGCGGGGTCGCGAGCGCCTCGCGCATGGCGGACCGCGAGTCGAAGCTGATCCGCACGATGGCGTCGATGGGCTGCTCCACGCCGTCGTTCGCCGCGTCGGTCAGGTAGTACTGCACGTATTCCTTCACCTGGGGCAGCGCCGCGTAGGTCGGTCCGTATTCGTGTTCCATGAAATGGCGGAAGTCTTCCGTGGAGACCTCGGGCCGCTTTCGGATCACGGTCATGAGCGTGAGCATCGTCGTATCCACCTTCCTGAACACCTGTTCATTGCAGCTTACAATGAACAGGTGTTCAATGGTGGGGTGAGCAGATCCAGAGGAACCGACGCCACCAGAGACAGCCGCGACCTGCGGGCTGAGCTCGTCGCGGCCGCGGTGGCGATGCTGGCGCAGCCGCAGCCCGTCGCCGTGCCGTCCCTGCGCTCGATCGCGCGGGCCTGCCGGGTCGCTCCGTCGGCTGTCTACTGGCACTTCCCCTCCGAGGCCGATTTGCGGTCCGCCGTGCTCGACGCCGAGTACGGCTCCCTGATCAGTGCTGTCGAAGCGGCGCTGGACAGTGCACCCGAGGACGCCGACCGGCTGGTCCTCGCGGGTGACGCGTACATCGCCTGGGCCCTGGAACACCCCGGCGCCTACCAACTGCTGTTCGAGAGCGACGACGAGGTCCCGGCCACCCGCGCCGCACACGGGCCCCGGCTGCAGCGGCGCATCGTGGAGCTCGCCCGCCGCGTCGATCCGAAGGCCCCCTTCGCCGCGGCGCTCCTTCTGTGGTCGGCCTGGCACGGCGTGGTCTCGCTGCGCCTGCACAAGACCGAGTGGGACTGGGGTATGACACCCCACGAGGCCAATCGACGCCTGGTCGCGGCCCTCACACCCCACCCCTCCTCGCAGGACCATCCCACCGAGAACGGCTCCCCGCACCATGCCCCCTGACCCGCACCCCGCCGGCCCTTCGGCGCCGGTGTGCTCCATCAGCCGTGTCGAGCACGCCCTCCGGATCCTGCGGGGACGATGGAAACTGCTGATCGCCACCTCCTCGTCCGCCGGCCGCGCCGCTTCTCCGACCTCGAACGGGCCATCCCGGACGTGACGCAGAAGATGCTCATCCAGCAGCTACGCGCGCCGGAGAGCGACGGCGTCGTGCGGCGCATCGTCTACGACGAGGTGCCACCTCATGTGGAGTACGAACTGACCTTGGCCGGAGCCGAGTTGGCGACCGCCCTGTACGCCCTGCACGACTGGGCGGCGCGGTCGCACCTTGCAGCGGCCCCTGCCCGGGCGGACGAGGCCGTGGCGCCCGGCGAGGTGGGCTGAGGAGCACCGTCACACGGTGGGGAAGGTGTCCATCCAGATGATCTCCAAGGTGCGGTGTCTGATGCGCCATCCCTCCGGACGCCGCTCCAGCCGGTCGACGAAGAAGCCGGTCTGGATGAGGTTCCAGCCCTGTCCTTCGGTGCTGCCCTTGTGGGTGTGCAGGTGCTGGGTTCGGGCGACAGCGCGTCAAGGCGTGCAGGACGCGTGCGCAGTCGGGGCGGCCGGTGAGTTCGGCGAGCAGTGAGGACGCGTTGCGGCTGCTGACGGTGGTGCCGGTCAGTCGGGTGGCTGCCGGGATCGGGGGGTGTTGCCGACTAAGGGGTGTCCCGCAACTGATCTTGGCAGGAAGATGGTTGGGCAGGACTGGATCCTGGGAACCACTGGGGCGCTCCGCCGCCACGGTCGCGTCGTTCTCGTGGACGGTCAGGTTTGTCGCGGCGGCCCGGGATGCGACGGGTGGCGTGCGGATCCGCCTGTGGGAATGAGCGGCAGGCTCCCCCTGGTACGCGGTACGGTGCGCCGATGTCAGCGATCAAGAAGTTCCAAGTCACCTTTGACTGCGCAGACCCTGAGCGCCTCGCTCGCTTCTGGTGCGAAGTGTTGGGGTACGTCATACCGCCGCCACCGGAGGGGTTCGCCACCTGGGACGAATTCAACCGCACCCTGCCTCCTGAGAAGCAGGGATCATGGTTCGCCTGCAGTGATCCCTCAGGCGTGGGCCCGCGCCTGTACTTCCAGCGCGTCCCCGAAGGCAAGATCGTCAAGAATCGCGTGCATCTCGACGTCCGGGTCGGCACCGGGCTCGTGGGGGACGAGCGCCTCGCCACGCTCGAAGCCGAGTGCGCACGACTGGTCGCGCTCGGCGCCACCCACGTGCAAACGCTGTATGCCGATGAGGAAAACGAGTCGTGCATCCCGATGCTGGACATCGAGGGCAACGAAT
This sequence comes from Streptomyces sp. NPDC038200, assembly GCF_055600785.1. Lineage (NCBI taxonomy): Bacteria > Bacillati > Actinomycetota > Actinomycetes > Kitasatosporales > Streptomycetaceae > Streptomyces > Streptomyces sp. NPDC038200. The sequence continues at coordinate 479,931 of NZ_JBVJYH010000002.1, read as the reverse complement.
TCTGTCTCGACTGAGCACTCTCCGAGCCGGGGAGGCGGGGAGCCGCCTCCCTTGGGCCTCTCTGGTCGCGTACGGGGCGGCCGTCACCCCGTGAGGGCGAGGTTGTGCAGCCGGGCGATGCCGAGCAAGGCGACGGCGTGCACGCCGTCGCCTTTCAGACGGCAGTCGCGAAGGATCTTCCATGCCTTCGTCCGCGCGGCTGCTGCCCTGTCGGCCCGCCCCCCAACGGTTCCTGCGGGCTGCGCCGCGTCCTCGACCCGTCCGGCGCCCCGGCCCGCGTCCATCGGGACCTGGCCCGGGGGCGGGGCGAGGACGACGGGAACGCTTCCTCGGCACCCTGCGGGGGGCGGGAGCGGGTCGGCACCTCACACACCCGGACGGGCGCACCCGGGGTGCGCCCGTCCGGGTGTGTGAGGTGCACCCGTCACCCTGACGAGCGTCGTCACCCGTGCGGGTGCATCCGGTCCCGCCGTCCGTGGCACAGGCGGCGGTCCGTCGTTCGGCAGCCGTGTGATGTTTGCCCTGCGACGTGATGGACCCGGGGCGAACGGGCAACGTTCCCCGTCATGCCCCAAGCGACCCCACTGCGGCAGGTGATGTGATGACCACGGCGACGACCCGGGCGCTCCGGACGCCGCCCACCCGAAGCGGCGCGCCCGCCGCCGGGGTCTCCCCACGGGCCGCCCTGCCCTCCCTTCCTTCCCTGACCGGCCTGCGGTGGATGGCGGCGCTGCTGGTGTTCGGGTTGCACGTCCACAACTTCGGCTACTTCGGCGGCACGGGCGGCCGCCTCGTCTCCTGGGGTTTCGGCGCCGGCGCCACCGGAGTGTCCTTCTTCTTCGTGCTGTCCGGATTCGTGCTGACCTGGTCGGCGCGGCCCCGCGACCGCGCGCTCTCCTTCTGGTGGCGGCGCGTCGCCCGGATCTACCCGGTGCACCTGGTCACGCTCGCCGTCGCGTTCGTCCTGGCGTACACGACGGCGCACCAGCCGCGGCCGACACCGAAGCAGGCCGTGGCGAACGCGCTGCTCCTGCATTCCTGGTGGCGGCCGTGGTGGCAGACGCTGAACCCGGTGAGCTGGTCCCTGGCCTGCGAGGCGTTCTTCTACGCTGCCTTCCCGCTGCTCATCCTGGTGCTGCGCCGGCTCGGGGCGCGCGGCGCGACCGCGCTGGGCGGGCTGTCACTGGCCGCGGTACCGGTGCTGGCCTGGGCGGAGGCCCATCACTGGTGGAGCCAGTCCGTCTACTCCTTCCCCGCCGCACGGCTGCCCGAGTTCGTGCTCGGCGCCGTCACCGCGCGGCTGGTGCTGCTCGGCCGCTGGCGCGGGCCGGGACTGGAGGCGTCGCTCGCGTTGGCGATCATCGGCTACTTCCTGGTCCCGCAGGTCACGGCCGACTACTCCGCCACCGTGTGCACGATCATGGGATTCGCCCTGCTCATCCCCGCGGCGGCGGTCGCGGACCTGCACGCGCTGCCGTCCCTGTGGCGGCACCGGCGGATGGTGCGGCTCGGGGAGCTGTCGTTCGCCTTCTACATGATCCATCTGCTGGTGCTGCGCGCCGCCACGGGGCTGCTGGGCAGGAAACCGCACTTCGGTCTGCCGGTGGGCCTGGCCGTCACCGCGACCGCGTTCACGGTGTCGCTGGCCCTGTCCTGGGTGCTGTACGAGGGCGTGGAGCGCCCGGCGCGCCGGCTGCTGCTGCGCCGGCGCCGGCCCGCCCCCCGGGCCGAGCCGGTCGCGCCCCGCCGTACGGTCCCGGCGCGCGACTGATCACGGAATCCACCCGGGCGTCCGTCGCACGCGCGGGTGACGTCGGCAACAGTGAGGAGAGTCCTGCCGGTTTCGGGGTAGGCGGCTGACCGACACCGGCCCGGCGGCGCACATCGGCGGGCCGGCGCCACGTGAACGCACCGAACGAACCGGTCGATCGGCACGCCCGGTCGTGCGAGAGGAGAGGATGAGAGTGTCCGAGCAGGACGCGGCCGCATCGGCACCGCAGGTGGTGAGTTCCTTCCTGGAACAGCGCAAGGAGCAGATCGCGCAGCGCTGGGCCGATGCCGCCTTGTTCCGCTCGGTCTTCACCATCTCCCGCGACGAGGCGGTCGAGGCGTGCAAGGCCGTGGTGGACGCGCTGTCCGAAGTAGCCGTCAGCGGACAGCTGGAGAACGTCTCGGCGCCCGGCTTCACCGGCGTGCGCGACCAGCTGGGGCGCATGGCCGCGACCCGTACCCGCGCCGGGTCCACCCCGGCGCAGATCGCCGACGAGGTGGCCAGGCTGCGGGAGCCCGTGGTCGGCCTGCTCCGCGAGGAGTTCGCCGACCCCGCGGGCCCGCAGGCCCAGGAGAGCGCGCTGGCGCTGACCCTGCTGCTGGGCACGTTGCGTCTGGTGGTGATGGAGACGGCGCTGGACGCGAACGCGGAGCTGATCGAGCGGCAGCGGCAGCAGCTGCTCGAAGTGGCCACTCCCGTCATCAAGCTGTGGGAGGGCACGGTCGCCGTACCCCTGATCGGGACGCTGGACAGCGCGCGCAGCCAGGTGGTGATGGAGTCGCTGCTGGAGGCCATCGTCGACCAGCGGGCCCGGTACGCCATCCTGGACATCACCGGCGTGCCGACGGTCGACTCGCTGGTCGCGCAGCACCTGATGAAGACGGTGGCCGCGGCCCGTCTGATGGGTGCGGAGTGCATCGTGTCCGGCATCCGCCCGGCCATCGCGCAGACCATCGTGCAGCTCGGCATCGACCTGGGCACGGTGCTCACCCGGGCCTCGCTGGCCGACGCCCTGGCCTACGCGCTGAGCCGTCAGGGCATCGAGGTGTCGCGTGCGGAAGCGGGTGCGAGCGCCCGGTGAACCAGCCCACTCCCGGTCTGCCGGTCCAGATCCCGGTGCTCGCCCTGGGCGACGTCCTGCTCGTCTCCCTCCAGGGCGAGCTGCACGACGGCATGGCCGAGCAGCTGCAGCACGACATAACCAACCGCATCTCCATCAGCCGGGTGACCGGTGTCGTGATCGACATCTCCGGTGTGGACATGGTCGACTCCTTCCTGGGCCGGGTGCTGGCGGAGATCGCCTCCACGGCCCGGCTGCTGGCGGCCCGAACGATCGTGGCCGGTATGCGGCCCGCCGTGGCGATCACCCTGGTCGAACTGGGGCTCACGCTGCCCGGTCTGGTCACCGCGCTGGACGTCGACCGGGCCATGGAACTGCTGTCCCGGAGGGGGAGCTGATGCAGCCATCCGGTCAGGCGTCCGCGACGAGCCTGCCCATCGGCTCGGACGCGGATCTGGCCTGGGTGCGGCAACACGTGCGGCAGTGCGCGGCACAGCTCGGTTTCGGGCTGGTGCAGCAGACCAAGCTGGTCACGGCGGCGAGCGAGCTGGCCCGCAACACGCTGGTGTACGGCGGCGGCGGACACGTGGAGGTCACACCGCTGGACAACGGCCGCAGCCGGGGCCTGAGCATGTCCTTCATCGACACCGGTCCGGGCATCCGCGACCTGGAGCTGGCCATGACCGACGGGTACACCACCGGCGGCGGGCTGGGGCTCGGGCTGAGCGGCGCCAGACGGCTGGTGCACGAGTTCAGCGTCGACACCGAGCCCGGCCGGGGCACGACCGTCACGGCCGTCGCCTGGGTGGCGCAGGTGCCCGCGTCGCGTCCGGGGGTGGGATGAGCCGGGTGTGGGAGGTCCCGGTGCACGACTCCACGCGGGTCCGGGACGCCCGGATCGCGGCCCGGGAGGCGTGCGGCCGGGCGGGGCTGGCCCCGGCGCGGACGGCGACCGCGGAGCTGGTCGCCACCGAGCTGGCGACGAATCTGCTCAAGCACGCGGGCGGGGGCCTCATGGTGGTGAACCTCGTGGCGCCGCCGTCCGGTGGGGCGGCCACGGCGGTCCAGTTGTTCTCGCTCGACCACGGGCCGGGCATCGCCGACGTGGACGTCGCGCTGCGGGACGGCTACTCCACCGCCACCGACTCGCTCGGCGCGGGCCTGGGCAGCTGTCTGCGCAGCGCCGACGCCTTCCACCTGCACAGCGTGCCGGGCCGTGGCACGGTGGCGACGGCCCGGATCGACCCGGAGCCGGGCGGGCGCGGGGCACCCAGGACGCCGCCGCCCGCGGGCGGCATCACGGTCGCCTTCGGGCAGGCCGAGGAGTGCGGTGACGCCTGGGCCTGGGCACGGTCCGGAGGTCTGCTGACGCTGCTGCTCGCGGACGGCCTCGGGCACGGAGCGAAGGCCGCGCACGCCTCCGGCGCGGCGGTGGCGGAGCTGCGGGGCTGTGCGCATCTGCCGCCCGTGGAGATCCTGCGCCGGCTGCATGCGGCGCTGCGGCCCACCCGGGGCGCCGCGGTCACGGTGGCCCAGGTGGACACGGACCGGGACGAACTCTGCTTCGCCGGGGTCGGCAACGCCGGCGCCCGGGTGCGCACCAAGGGCTCCTGGACGTCCCTGGTCTCCCATCCGGGGATCGTCGGGGCGTACTTCCCGGCGCAGGTCCCCGTGCGGCGGGTGCCGTGGGGGCGGGACAGTCTGCTCGTCGTGCACAGTGACGGCCTGCCCAGCCGCTGGACGCCGCCGGAGGATCCTGAGCTGCTCGCCCACGACCCGTCGGTGGTGGCCGCGGCGATCCTGCGCGACGCGGGCAGCCCGGCCCGCCCCGTACGCGACGACACCAGCGTGGCCGTACTGGCCCCCGACCGCCGGACCAGCGCCCATGACAGCCGCCTCTGAGACCTGGACCATCGCCTCCGCCGCCGACGCGGTCCGCGCCCGTGCCCTGCTGGCGCGGCTCACCGCGGACGCCGGGGTGCCGGCGCTGGGCCGCGCCCGCTTCCTGGCCGCGTGCGGTGCCCGGCTGCGCCGTGGGCTCGACACGGACGGCGCGAAACTGACCGTGACCGCGGGCCCCGGCCGGGAGCTGCGGGTCGCCCTCGACGGGCCGGAGCCCTGGCGGCACTCGCTCGACTGTCCTTCGCCCGTGCGCGGCCCGCTGCCCGGCCTGGACGACGCCCCGCTCGACGAGGCGCTGCTGGCCGCCGACGAGGACGCGTCCGTCCTGCTGGCGAGCCTGGCGGAGACGGAGGAGCTGCTGCGGTTCCACCGGGAGGAACTGCACCAGACCAACCAGGGGGTGCTGGCGCTCCACACCGAGCTGGAGGCGGCGGCACGGGCGCAGCGCGAACTCCTCGACGCCGAGCGGACGGCACGCGCGGAGGCCGAGAACGCCCGCCGCCAGCTGACCTTCCTGGCGAACGCGAGCGCGGTCATCAACGCCTCGCTCGATCACGAGGACATCCTGCGCCGGCTGCCCGAGCTGCTGGTCCCGGAGTACGCCCGGCACGTCGACGTCTGGCTCGTGGACGACGAGCGGAACCCGCCGGGCGAGCGGGCGGCGGCCACGGTGACGGCGGCCCGCACCGGCCGCGCCCAGCACGCCGGCCCCCATCCCGGTGAGCTGCCGGGCGTGGACGACATGCCGCCCTCGGCGCTCTCCCCGGACCGGCCGCTGCTCTGCCTGCCGCTCGGCGCGCGCAGCATGCAGGGGGTGCTGACGCTGTCCGCGCCCGGCGACCGCTTCGACCCGGACACCACCGTGATGCTGCTGGAGCTGGCCCGGCGTGCGGGCATCGCCCTGGACAACGCCCGCCAGTACGCGCAGCACCGGGACGTCGCCCAGGCCCTCCAGCGGGCCCAGCTGACCGAGCTGCCCGCCACCCCGCGGCTCGCGCTGGCCGCGCGCTATCTGCCCGCGACGCACGGCCTGAACATCGGCGGCGACTGGTACGACGCCTTCCCGCAGCCGGACGGCAGCGTGCTGGCGGTGATAGGGGACGTCACGGGGCACGGGCTGCGCGCGGCGGTCATCATGGGCCAGCTGCGCACCGCGCTGCGCGCCTACGCCGTCGAGGGCAACGGCCCGGCGCGGATCCTCACCCTGCTGCACCGGATGCTGCGCCATCAGCAGCCGGAGCTGTACGCGACCTGTGCGATCGCCCGGTTCACGCCCGGGGAGCCCGGAGTGGTGTGGGCCGCCGCCGGGCATCCGCCGGCCGTCGCGCGCGGCCCCAAGGGGGAGGTGCGGGTGCTGGAGACCCGGCCGGGGATCATGCTGGGGGTCCCGGTGCCGTACGAGTACGAGGAGCACACGATCGAGTTGCCGGCGGGCTCCACTCTCGCGCTGTACACGGACGGGCTGGTGGAGCGGCGGTCCGCGGGGATCGACGCGGGGATCGACCGGCTCGCGCAGGCCATGGAGGCGCTCGGTCCGGCGGACCTGACGGATCTGGACGCGGCGGCCGACTCGCTGCTCAAGCCGATGCTGCACGACTCCGAGCACGACGACGACATCTGTCTGCTGCTGTGCCGCACCACGCGGCGGTGAACTGCCGTGCGCCGGCCCCCTTCCGCGGGGGCCGGCGCACGGTGGGCGTCAGTTCGCCACGCAGACGTTCCCCACGGTGAAATTCAGCAGCCCGAGAACGTTGATGCTGTTGCCGCACACGTTGAGGCCGAGATCGATCGGCACCTGGATCACGTTTCCGGAGAGGACACCCGGGCTGTTCGCGGCGGCTCCGGCCGTCGGGGCCGGGTCGGCCGCCGCGGCGTTCGCCGCCCCGGCCAGGGCGAGGACACTCGCGAGTACGGTCGTGGTGGCGAAGCTGCGAAGACGCATGATCTGCCTCACTGGTCGGCATCGGGACGCCTTCATCACAACCGGGGCGGGCGCCCCTCGCCTCTCCGGGTACGCCGATGGGGCCGCCCCGCCCCGATGTTCCCTCGACCGGCCGGTCAGGCGGCCGACGGGAAGCGTTCCCAGACCCGGTGGGCGCCGAGCAACCGGGTGAGCTGCTGCAGGACGGCGGTGGCGGTGTCGTCGGCGATCACCCCGGGTGCGTCCTGCGGGATCCCGGCCGCCTCCAGCGCGGCCTCTCCGCCCTTGGCGGCGCCGATGGCCTTCCCGTGCCGGAACGCCTCCGCGAGCAGCAGCCCCACGCGCGGGTCGGGGGTGGCCTGCTGGACGCTGGGCAGGGCCGCCTTGGCGTCGCGGGCGCCGTAGGCGTCGGTGCCCACCCCGGGGGTGCCGGCCACCAGCAGGGCGTCGAACTCCACGGAGCGTGCGGTGGCGTAGGTCCGCTGGACGGTCAGGGCGTCGGGGCCGTCGCCGAGGGTGCCGCCGGCCGGTGCGACGACCAGCGGGACCATGCCGCCGTCGAGCACCTCCTGGCGTACGGCGCGGACGCCGTCGAGGTCGCCGTCGGGGCCGGTGATGATGCCGATGATCCGGCCGTCGGTGGGCCAGGTCCGGCCGACCTGGGAGAGGGCGGGGCTGGGCTCGACGTCGGCGAGGGGCGTGGTGGGTTCGGGGGCGGGCAGGCCGAGGCCGTCGGCGACGCCCGCGCACAGCTCCGGGTCGATGTTCGCCAGGACCTGCAGCGCCCTTTCCCGGATGGCCTGTTCGTAGCACTTGGCGAGTTCGAAGGTGTAGGCGCCGATGATGTGCTCCCGCTCCACCGGGCTCATGCTGAGCCAGAACCGGCGGGGCTGGCTGAAGTGGTCGTCGAACGTCTCGGGTGCCTCGCGGACCTTGGTGGCCTCGGGGACGCGTACGGGCGTCTCGATGTACGCCCCGAGGTCCGCGCCCGCGGTGAAGGGGCAGCCGCCGTCCAGCGAGTTGGGCCGGTAGGGGGCCACGCCCCGGTGCACGGCCGTCTGGTGGAACCCGTCGCGCAGCATGTCGTTGACCGGCGCCTGCGGCCGGTTGATCGGGATCTGGGCGAAGTTGGGCCCGGCCAGACGGGTGATCTGGGTGTCCAGGTAGGAGAACAGGCGCCCGGCGAGCAGGGGGTCGTCGGTGATGTCGATACCGGGGACGAGGTGGCCGGGGTGGAAGGCGACCTGCTCGGTCTCGGCGAAGAAGTTCGAGGGGTTGCGGTTGAGGGTGAGCAGCCCGATCGGCTGCACGGGGGCCAGTTCCTCGGGGACGATGTTCGTCGGGTCCAGCAGGTCGATGCCCTCGAACATCTGCTCCGGGGTGTCGGGGAAGGTCTGGATGCCGAACTCCCACTCCGGGTAGGCGCCCGCCTCGATGGCGTCGGCGAGGTCCCGGCGGTGGAAGTCGGGGTCGACGCCGTTGACGATCTGCGCCTCTTCCCACACGAGGGAGTGCACGCCCAGCTTCGGCTTCCAGTGGAACTTCACCAGCGTCGTCTTCCCGGCGGCGTCGACCAGCCGGAAGGTGTGGACGCCGAATCCCTCCATCGTGCGGAACGAGCGCGGGATGGCCCGGTCCGACATGTTCCACAGAGTGTGATGGGTGGCCTCGGTGTGCAGGGTGACGAAGTCCCAGAAGGTGTCGTGGGCGCTCTGGGCCTGGGGGATCTCCCGGTCCGGGTGCGGCTTGCCGGCGTGGATGACGTCAGGGAACTTGATCGCGTCCTGGATGAAGAACACCGGGATGTTGTTGCCGACCAGGTCGAAGACGCCCTCGCTGGTGTAGAACTTCGTCGCGAAGCCCCGGGTGTCGCGGACCGTGTCGGCGGAGCCCCGGGAGCCGAGCACGGTGGAGAAGCGGACGAACACCGGTGTCTCGGCGTCCTCGGCGAGGAACGCCGCCTTCGTCACGTTCGCCGCGGTGCCGTAACTGCGGAAGACACCGTGTGCGCCGGCGCCGCGGGCGTGGACCACGCGCTCGGGGATGCGCTCGTGGTCGAAGTGCATCACCTTCTCCCGCAGGTGGTGGTCCTGGAGCAGCACCGGCCCGCGGGGTCCCGCCTTGAGGGAGTGATCGGTGTCGTACAGCCGGGTGCCCTGCGCGTTGGTCAGATAGCTGCCGCTCTGCGCCATCCGTGCCTGGTCGGCGCCGGTCGGCTGCCCGGTCGGCGAGACGGTGGCCGGGCCGGTCTGGTCGGGCTTCGCCGGATACGGCTCATGGGGATCGGTCGGCTCGGCGACCGGCGGCGACTTGGGCCCCGGCTTGCCGGGGATGCCGTCCTCCGGGCCCGCGGGCGCACCCTGGAGGGCGTCCGCCACCTTGTCCGCCGCACGCTTCAAGGGGTTCGTCTCGCTCATCAGTACCAATTCCTTCGCTGGTCACGGGGGCGGGTCCGGCGCGGTCGAGCGGGGCGTCGCGCAGCCCGGTGGCCACGCCGGGGCATGCGGCCGACGACATCGGTCACTTCGGGTGAAACCCAAAGGAAAGGGGTCGACGGCGGCCCTCGTACCGAGGTCCCCGGGCCGGGGCGTCCGAAACCGGGGATCGTGGTGAATTCCCGGTCGGGGTGAAGTCGGGCCGTCTCGAATCGAGTTGCCGGGAGGGCAGGCCCGCCGGACGCGCTGGTCCGGGCCCGGGGACCGCCGGCAGGGCCAAGTGCCTCCTGCCGAGGACGGCTTCATCAGCAGGGCCGGCTTCTTGACCCGGATCAGACGGGCACCCGGCCGCCCGCACAGGCCACCCTAGGCGCTGAGCGGGACCGGCGCAGTTCGGGCGGGGCCGGTCAGGGGCGGCACCGTTCACCCCGGCCGGCCGCAGCCGACCCGCCGCTCGTCCTGCCGGCCGACGGCGCCGGGGCGGGAGCGGGCGTGTTGCACGGCGGGGGGCAGCGCCCGGCGGATCACCTCGGGCAGCCGACGGCAGGCCGGCCACTCCACCAGGCAGCGCGCCACCTCCCGCATCTTGATGTTGGTGTGCTGCGAGATGTGTTTCAGAGCCTCCCAGCCCTGTTCGGTGGTCAGGCCGCCCACGGTGACGACCACGCCGATCGCCTGGTCGATCAGGGCATGGGAGATCAGCGCCTGACGCAGCTGGCCGACCTCCTCCTGCAATGCCCGCATCTGGTCCGCCTGGTCGTCACGTCCGATCATGCGCTCACCCTGCGCAGCCCGGCCGCCCGGCGACAGCCACCAGGCGAACAACTTGGCAGGCCGTCGTCCATAAAGCGAAAAACCGCTGGTCAGGGGATACATGGAAACGTCGTTCCAGGGCAAACGGGCACCCATGGACACCCTCACCTTCGACAGCGACGACCTGGAGGTCACGGAGGATTTCCTCAGCCGTGCCTACGCCAGGATGCGCATAGCCAGCGGTACTCCCGGCTCGACCCGCGCCCGGATACGCCGCGCCGGCATCGGCTCGGTGAGTGTCGACGACATCGCGCTGGACTTCGAGATGGCCTACTCGGTGACACCGCTGGGCCGGGTCTGTCTGTGCGTCGTGCACGAGGGCACCGTGCGGGACCACGGCTTCCAGGGCGTCGAGGACTCCTTCGGACCGGGTGACGTCGTGCTGTTCGCCCCGCCGGACCTGCCGTACGCGGGGCGGATCTGCAGTGCCCGGTACAACATCACCATGCTGGACCCGGCCCTGCTCGCCCAGGTGGCCTCGGGTCGGGACGGCTCGCAGCCGGTGCGGCTGACCGGCCACCGGCCGCGCTCCGCCGCGGCGGCCCGCCATCTGAGCCGGACGATCACCCATCTGCGGGACTCGGTGCTCGCCGATCCCGAGATCGCGGAGCAGCCGCTGGTCGCCGCCACGGCCGCCCAGCACCTGGCGGCGAGCGTCCTGGCCGCCTTCCCCAACACGGCCATGGACGAACCCGTCGGCGCCGACGGGAACGACCCCCGGCCGGCGGTGCTGCGCCGCGCGCTCGCCTACATCGACGACCACGCGGACCAACCCGTCACGGTCGCCGACATAGCCGCCGCGGCCCATGTGACGGTGCGCGCGCTGCAGTACGCCTTCCGCCGTCATCTGGACACCACCCCGCTCGCCCAGTTGCGCCGGGTACGCCTCGCGCACGCCCACCACGACCTGGCGGCCGCCGATCCCGGCACCGGGGTCACGGTCACGGAGGTCGCGGCCCGCTGGGGCTTCCACCATCCGGGCCGCTTCGCCTCCCTGTACCGGGGCACCTACCGCCGGGCCCCGCACGAGACCCTGTCCGACGGCTGACCGGCGTCCCGTACGGAGGCATGCTCCGTACGGGACGCCGGGGCGGCTCACGGGAAGGAGGTCACCTTGGACGGGACCGTGCTGGTGCCCGAGGTGGGTGCGCCGGTGCCGTTGACGACGTGTGCGTACTGGCCCTTGCCGCCGAGGGAGATCACGAGCAGGTCGTGCATCTTGATCCCCGGTGTCGTGGGCACCTGGAAGCCGTGTGCCTGCACGATCGACGGATCGGCGGTGTAGTTGCAGTAGCTGCCCAGGCCCCACGCCTCATGGGTGGTGACGGTGTCGGCGACCTTGTAGGCCGCGTAGCCGACGGTGCCGTCGTGGGTGACGGCGGCGGCGTTGGGGGCGTCGTACGCCTTCTCGTTCTGGAAGAAGACGGTCCGGCCGCGTTCTCCGCTCCAGTAGACGTCGTACTTGTTGAAGTGCTCGACGAACAGCCCGGTGGCCAGGACGTCGTCGCCGTTCACCCGCAGTCCGTAGTCGGCGCGGTTGGTGTCCCAGCCGACGCCGCTGCCGTGGTCGGCGCGCCAGATCCAGGTGTGGTCGATGACGACGTCGTCGCTGTCGACCACCACGGAGTTGGTGGCGAGGCCGGGCCCGGCACCGCCGACGCGGATGAACACGTCCTGCATGGTCGTGGGGTCGGCGGAGTGGTCGGCGGAGGAGCCGGGGGTGCCGATGCGCAGCAGCGTGTCCGAGTTGACCGGGCCCGCGTCGATCAGGAACCCGGCGAGCCGTACTCCGTCGACGTCGGCGACGTGCATGGCGTCGATCCCGTTGTCGGGGACGAGGGTGGCGAGGCCGAGGCCCAGGACGACGGTGTCGGGCCGGGTGACGTCGATCGTCCGGTCGAGGTGGTAGACGCCGGGTGTGAAGAGCAGGTTGAGCCCCTGGGCGAGGGCCGCGTTGATGGTGGCGGCCGTGGCGCCCGGCTTGACGACGTAGAACCGGTCGAGCGGGATCGACGTGCCCGCGTTCGCGGGCCAGCTGACGCCCCGGGCGTTGGTGCGCTTGGCGGGGACGAACACCTTGTAGGCGGAGCCGTCCAGGTAGAGGAACGGCTTCTCCCGGGAGACGGGGGTGGTGTCCAGGGTGGTGTAGGGGCCGCTGTCGAAGTCGGTCGCGGGCGCGCCCTGCACGCCGGAGAAGGTCATGTTCCACACGCCGTTGGTCCAGCCGCCGACCGAGCTGTCCCGGGTGTACCACTGCTGCTGGGAGTACGGGCCGACCGTGCCGTCGATCTTCGAGTCCGCGATGTAGCCGCCGGAGGCCCAGCCGTAGCCGTTGGGGGCGAGGTTGAGGCCGCCCTGGACGTGGATGCGGCGGAAGGGCGCGGCCTGGGCGACGGCCCAGCGGTCGGTGCCGTTGACCGGGTTGAGGGCGAGGTTCTCCGCCGAACGCCAGAAGTTCTGGGTGGCGTTGCCGTCGAACCAGCCCGCGTCCACGGTGACGTCCCCGTTGATCCGGGTGTCGTCGGGGTTCAGGCCGAGGCCGGAGATCGAGGTGTAGAAGCCGAGCTGGGCGTTGATGCCGTTGTAGGTGCCGGGCTTGAGCAGGAACTGGTAGCGGCCGGAGCCGAACTGGGCGGATTCCTGCCGGGCGAAGACATCGTCGAACTTCTGCTGGAGGCCGGGCGTGGAGGGGTCGACGACGATGACGTTGGGGCCGAGGTCGCCGCCGCCCTCGATCGGCGGGACGCCGGTGCCGCCGGTGTGGACGGCGACCTCCCACAGGGAGTAGCCGTAGCCGGTGCCGCGGGCGGTGCCGTTGATGCGGACGTACCGGCCGGAGCCGCTGACGTCGTACGACGCCGTGCCGCCGCTCGCCCCGGTGACGCTCTTGAGAGTGGTCCAGTTCTGGCCGTCGGAGGAGGCCTGGATCCGGAAGTCCTTGGCGTAGGCGGCCTCCCAGTTCAGGTCGACCTTGCACAGGTCCTTGACGGCGCCGAGGTCCACCTGCAGCCACTGCGGGTCGGTGGCCTGGCTGGACCAGCGGGTCGTGGTGCTGCCGTCGAAGGCGGCGGAGGCGGGTGTACCGGCGTTCTCGGTGGAGGAGGCCGTGGCGGGCCTGCCCTGGGCGGCGTTGCCGGTGCCGCAGCCCGCCTGGCCGCCGTCCGTGCTGCCGAACACCTGGAACTCCCAGAGGGAGTAGCCCCACTGGGTGGCCCGGTGCACGCCGAGCACACGGACGTAGCGGCCCTTGCCGGACACGTCGAGCGTGTCGACGCCGCCGTCCGAGCCGGTGACGGACTTCAGGTCGGTCCAGGTGGTGCCGTCCGCGGATATCTGGACCTTGTAGTCCTTGCCGTAGGCGGCCTCCCAGTCGAGGACCACCTGGTCGACGGTGGCGGTGGCCCCCAGGTCGACCTGGATCCACTGGTCGTCGCCGGCGGCCGAGGCCCAGCGGGTGCCGGTGTCGCCGTCGACGGCCTTGGCGGCGCCGGTACCGCCGTTCTCCTCGGACGACGCGGTGGCCGTCTTCCCCTGGGACAGGGGGGTTTCGGCCGCGGTGGCCGAGGGATGTGCGGTGGGCAGGGCGACCAGCGCGGCGGTGGCGGCCAGCGCGACGCCCAGGGATCTCAGTCTCATGCGGCGGCTCCAAAAGGACTGCGGAGGTCGAATCACCGACCCCACGGCTTAGTTCATGTTTTGATTTAAGTGATGAACCAAGCGCGCCACAAGTGTTCGGACAGCAGATCCTTCCCACCGCGGTGACGAACCGGCGACTTCGCCCGGAGGCGCGGACCGGGCCCGCGCCCCGGGACGAGATGCAGATCGTGCACGTCGGGCGGGCGGTCTCCGGCATGCGCGGCGACGGCCCCGGTCCTGGTCAACGCATCGGGGGATCCTGGCTCTTGACCAGCTCCACCAGGGCGGCGTGCGTCTCGGGGTCGGCCGCCGCGATCAGTCCGCCCGCGCCGGTGTGCAGCGGCTCGCCGTACAGGCCGGTCACCGTGCAGCCGGCGGCCCGGCACAGGGCGATGCCGGCGGCGAAGTGCACGCTGTCGGCGAGGTGGCCGTCGGTGACGTAGGCGGCCCGGCGCCCGGCGGCGACCCAGGCCACCGCGAGGGAGCTGGAGATCACCCGGGGCCGGAACCGCGCGGCGAAGCCCGGCTCGGCGAGCAGGCGGGCCGCCTGGAAACCGGGCGCGTTGGGGAACGGGGCGTCGAGGTTGACGTCCACCAGCGCGGACCCGGCGGTGGGCGTCAGCTCCACGTCGTGGCCGTCCCGGCGGACCCAGGCCCGCTCGCCGTCGGTCCAGAACACCTCACCGGCGAACGGATCGGCCGTCGCCGCCGCGGTCACCTCCGCGTCCGTCCGCAGCGCCACGTTCACGCCGACGAGCAGGGTCCGCACGGCGTAGTTGAGGGTGCCGCACAGCGGGTCGACCAGCCAGCGGCGGCGGGCGCCGGCGGCGCCGCTGCGTCCGCTCTCCTCCGCCGTGACCGCGTCCTCGGGGCGGGCTTCGCGCAGGACGTCGAGAATGGCCCGCTCGGCGGCGAGGTCCGCTTCCGTGGCGAAGTCGCCGGCTGACTTCTCGTAGCGGTCCAGCCGTCGGCCGTACAGGTCACGCACCACCACCGCGCCCGCCTGGGCCGCCGCTACGGCCAGTCGGGCGTCGGACTCCCCGTTGATGATCGACATGGTGTGCAGGATAGGCCGGTCATGACATCGGAGCCGGACCGGGCCCGCTCCGGCGGCGGGTGCCGGTGCGGGCCCGGTCGGTACGGTCAGGGCCCGGCCGGGGTGAAGGTCAGGGTCTGTTCGGCCGCGGTACGCCCGCCGCCGACGGCATCCCCGCCGGTGTCCGTCCAGGTGCGGGGCGGTGTGGTCTCGGCGAGCCGGCCGGAGGTCGCGGAGAGGGCGAGCGCGAGGCCGCTGTAGCGGTTGACCAGCCGACTGGTTCCGCCGGAGGCGCCCGGGATCACGAACCACTGCTGTCCGACGGCCGGTCCGCCGCCCCGGGCCACGGTGGCCGAGGGCCTGGCGCCCCAGGCACGGCCGGCCGTCCGCGCGGAGTCGACGCCCAGCAGCCGGCCGGTCGCCGCGTTGGTGAGGGTGAAGGCGCCGTCGCCCGTCGGTGTGAAGAGCCACGACGCGCGGGCGGAGCCGGTGGACCGCGCCACCGAGGTGACGGCGGAGCCGCCGGACGCCTGGGCGAGGATCCGGCCCGTGCCGGCGGCGATGCGGTAGCGGCGGCCGGTGTCCACAGGCGGGGCGGCGGGCGTGGCGGAGTCGACGGTGAGGTCGACGTACTCGCCGGAGGCGTCGTGGGAGCAGCCGAAGGAGCAGTAGGCGCGGAAGGTCCTGCCGACGACGGCGGAACCGGTTCGGCCGGCGCCGTCCAGGAACCAGCGGTACCAGGAGGCGGTGGTGTAGTCGCCGGTGTCGCCGATGCGTTCCCACTTCTGGGTGGCCAGGTCGTCCGTGGCGTACAGGTACTGGGGTGAGCCGCCGCTCTGGTCGACGGCCTGCGGTGTGCCGAGGTAACGGCCCAGGTGGGCGTCGTAGGCGATGTTCATGACGAACAGCGGAGAGGTCGGGGGCATCGTGCCGGCCGCGATCTGCTCGGCGGACGTCCCGGGGTTGGCCGGGTCGTACTCGGCGGAGGCGGGGGTGTAGCCGGTGGGGTGGCCGGCGTCGACCGGGACGATGTTGCTCTCCCGGCCGCCGGTGCCCGGCTGGGACCAGGCGCCGTCGTACCACTTGCGCCAGGAGCCGGGGGCCATCTTCGCGGCGATCGGGGCGCGGGCCACGTGCTCGTGGAACGCCTTCCAGCCGCCGTTCTTGTCGACGATGCGCGAGCCGTAATAGACGTAGAAGTAGCCGGAGGCGATGTCGACGAACAGGCGCTGGTCGCCGTCGCCGTAGGAGTACGTCTGCTGCGGGAAGGCCGTGGTGTCCCCGCGCTTCGTGCTGTACGGCGAGGTGAGCACATGGTCCCGGACGGTCCAGGTGCGGCCCTGGTCGGTGGAGACGGCGTAGTCGACGGCGTCGTAGTGGAGCCCGTCGCCGAAGGGCTGCGGGGTGAACTCGTTGTGCACCAGCCCGTACCAGTCACCGGTGTCGGGGTCGATCCACACCCCGGAGAGGTCGCAGTAGTTCTTCTGCGCGTAGCCCGAGCCGCTCGGCGCGTACGTCGCCTCCCGTCCGGTGGGGCTGTTGTTGCACCGCCAGGTGGTGTCGTCGTTGCGGTCGGCGGGATGCGCCGGGTTCACCGCCTCGCTGAGCGTGCGGTCGAAGGTGGCGGTGTCGAAGTCCTTGCCGGTGTAGAAGTCCCAGACCCGTGGGTCGTCGGCGCCGTAGAGCGCGGCGGACTGCTGGTAGTGGAAGGTGCCGTCCCGGTCGATGTACGGGGTGGCGGGGGTGTCCGTGGGGTGGGGGAACGGGACCGGGGTCCCCACGGACACGGTGTAGCCGGCATCGCCGGGGGGCGCGGCCTGCGCGGGGGACGCGGTGCCGCCGCCCAGGACCAGGGCGACGGCCGCGGCCACGGCGCCGCCTGCTCTGCTCAACGGTCGCACGGGTGCTCCTTGTTGCCGAAGGGCGGGTTCCACGGAACCATCCGGCTCCGGTGTCGCCCGCGGCAATGGACTCCCGTGCCCCGCCTCTTGCACTTTCGCGCGCGAACGAGGCCCCGCGCGATCACCTTCGCGCACCGGGGCCGGTACCGCGCCCGGGTCCCGGGTCAGTGCGGCGCGGCGGGCAGCGGGCTGTCCCAGGCGAGTTGGCGCAGGAGCCGCGCGTCCGGCTCGGCGGGGCGGGCCGCGACGGGTCCGGATGCCGGGCCGGAGGATGTGCGGGTGCCACGGGAGAGGCCGCCGCTGACGGTGATGTTGTGCTCCACCCGTGGCCGGCGGTGCCACTCATACGCGGCGAACGCGGCCTGCGGGCCGGGCAGGTCGCGCAGCGCCTTGGCCAGGACGACGGCGTCCTCCAGGGCCATCGAGGCGCCCTGGCCGGTCGCCGGGGAGGCGGCGTGGGCCGCGTCCCCGATCAGCAGCACCCGTCCGGTGTGCCAGGGGATGCCGAGCGGCAGCTCCGTGGCGTTGGTGACCAGGATGGTGTCGGAAGCCTCGACCAGGCCGGCGGCGGGGGTGGCGTCCTCGCGCAGCAGCGGCCGCAGTCGCGCGCGCAGCACCGCGGAGGGTTCGGCGGGTGCCCCGACGGGCAGCGGGTCGCCACCGGTGCGGGCGAACCAGTACGTCTCCCCCGTCGGTGACACCGCGTACCCGAAGGCGGTGGCGCCGCCCCGCACCATGGTGAGGGCGCCGTCGGGGCCGGACACGGGCGCGGTGCCGGTGTAGCCGTAGTAGACCCGCTGGCCGGCGTACCCGGGCCGCACCTCGGGCAGGAGCAGCCGGCGTACGGTCGAGTTCAGTCCGTCGGCGCCGACGAGCAGCTCTCCGGTGGCCGTGCCGCCGTCGGCGAAGCGGGCGGTGACGTCGTCCGGGCCGTTCGTCAGGGACACCAGCCGGGCGCCGTGGCGCAGCCGGATGCCACGCCGGACGGCCTCGGCCTGCAGGGCCGCGTTCAGTTCGCCGCGGCGCAGGCAGCGGTAGCGCAGGGCGGGGTCGGCCGCCTCGCCGAGCGGTCCGTGCGTCACCTCGGCGCCCTCGCTGTCGAGCAGCCGCAGCGAAGTCAGCGGAAAACCGACGGCGGTGACCGCGTCCGTGGTGTCCAGCTGGGCCAGTGCGCGCATGCCGTTGCTCGCCAGGGTCAGGAAGGCACCGATGTCCTCTGCCGTGTCCGGGTGCGCCTCCCACACGGTGACGTCGAAACCGGCCTTGTGCAGCCCCAGGGCGGTCGCGGTCCCCGCGATGCCGCCGCCGATCACCAGTACCCTCATCGCATCCGCTCCGGTCGCCTGCCGCCTCTCCCCGCCGGCAGTGGTCCCGACCATCTAAGAGCAGCGGTGGCCACGCCAGGGCGCTCGGGACCGAGATCCGGACATCGCCGGCCGAGCGCAGCGGGCGAGGAGCCGGCATCCGGACACGGCCGGCCGGGCGCAGCGGGCGAGGAGCCGGACACGGCCGGCCAGGCACCGCGGGCGAGGAGCCGCGTCGGGACACGACCGGCCAACCGCGGGCGCGGGCGACGGTCTGGTCCCGGGCCGTCGTCAGTGGCCGGCGGGCAGGACCTGGACGGTGTCGCCGACCGCGCGTTCTCCGGCGGCGTCGGACGGCTGGTTGACCAGCGTGCCGTCGACGGCCATCGCGGTGGAGCCGCCGCCGTCGAGGTTCATCGCCTGCACGGCGCCGAGCGACTTCATGAATGCGGCGGCCTCGTAGAGGGTGAACCCTTCGCTGCCGTTCTTCAGCCGCCCGTCCACCGTCGCCAGGATCAGCCGTCCCCGCCGGTCGATGCCCGCCAGGGTGCGCGGCTGACGGACGTCGGCCCAGGCGTATCCGAAGGAGGTGTACGCGGGGTCGACCACGCCTTCGGCGGCGGCGTCGATGTCGACGCGGCCGTCCTGGACCAGCGTCGGGGCCGCGCTGACGAGGGAGTCGTCGGCGTCGAGCGTGACGCGCCCGCCCTCGGCCGTCCGGACGGCTTCGCCGACCCGGACGCGGCTGTGCGGCCGGGCGTGTGCGGTCAGCCAGTCGGCCGCCCGGCCGATGCCCTGCAGCACGTGCCCGCCCTCGGGTACCCGGCCGCCGCGCGCGCCGACGGAGACGACCCGGCCGGATGCGTTCAGCACGGCCTGCGCGCCGGATCCGGTGGGCAGGTCGGCCTGGAAGGAGGGGGTGAACAGGACCATGTCGTCGGCGAGTTGACACGTCACGTCCTGCCAGGGCAGCTCGCTGGGCGTGCTGCCGGGACGACCGCAGTCCCGGACCGTGCCGGGCAGCCGGTTGATGCCCTGGACCCGGTAGGCGGCGCGGCCGGCCCGGGCGGTGACGGTGCTCGTCAGGTCCGCGATCCGCAGGCGGTGGCCGCCGTCCTGGACGAGCAGCGCGGAGCGGGAGCCGGCCGCCATCGACTCCAGCTCGCCCCGGTAGGCGCCGATCCCGGACATGGTGCCCGGCACACCGTCGCCCGGGGACAGCACGAAGAAGCCGCCGTTGACCCCGACCAGCGAGTTCAGCTTGCGGGCCACCGCCGAGGTGGTCTCACGCCGTGTCACGTCGCCGTCGTGCGTGGCTTCGATCCTTCCCTTGAAGATCTTCGGGTCGATCACCGCCACATGGATGTTCTCCTGGTCGGCCGGCTCCTGGACGTCGTAGCCCGTCCAGGAGAGAGCCGGGTGGAACCCGGCCGCGGTGACCGCCGACGCGGCGGTCCTCGCCTCCTCCTGAGTGGCGAAACGGCCGACGCGGACCCGGAGCCCCATCACGCCGCGGGGCGTGTCGGCGTAGTCGGGCCACCGCACGCTCTCCACCCGGGGCCGCAGGCCCGCCCGGGTCAGTTCGCCCGCCGTGTCCTCGGCCCAGGCGCGGGTGGAGACCTCGGCCCAGCTCAGGGGGGCGTCCGGGTCGTTGGAGGTCCACCGGGTCCGGCTCGGGGCCTGAACGGTGACCGTCCACGAGTGCCGGATGCCGGGGTGCTTGACGACACCGGTGCGGACCGTGACGCCGGGAGCGAGCGTCTCGGTCGTCCACCGCTCGGTCACCGCGGGAGGCGCCGTCCTCCGTTCGGCCGCTGCGGGAGGCGCCGTCCCCCGCTCGATCGCCGCGGGAGGGACGGAGCGCGCCTGCGCCGCACCGGACAGCAGGGCCGGGGCCGCCAGAGCGAGTACGGCGGTCGTCGCGACCCGCGCACGGACGCGGGCGGAGCTCCGTGCGGCGCAACGGACTCGGGGATGACGCATGCGCATGCACCTCACCTACGGTTCGGAGGGGACCCACCTCGGCAACGACGGTCCACTGAACCGGCCCCGGGTGACAACCACCCCCTGTCGGACCGAAGTCGTCGCTACGGCCGTCTGAACTCGGCGGCGGCGCCTCGCCCGGCACCTCGCGGCCGGCTCGGCGCCCCGAACCGGCCGAGACGCGCCGGCAGTTGCCCCCGGGGGCCGGCGGACGGTGCGCGCACACCACCGCCGGGTGGGCGCACGCCGCCGGCGGGCCGTGCGCCTCCCGCCACCGGTCCGCGTCGAGCGGCCGCGCGAGCCGGTCCTCAGGCGCGTACCGGGCTCGGTGTGCACCGGCACGCCCCCGCCGTCGAAGCGTCGTCGCCGGTGAAGTGGGTACGTCCCGGCCATGCGGGTGAGTGTGGTGGATGCGGGGTCGAACACGGTCCGGTTGGTGATCGCAGACGTGGAGGGCGGTGTTCCGCTGCCGGTGCACACCGTCAAGTGGAAGCTGCGCCTGTCCGAACAGGTCGGCGTCGACGGCACCATCGCCGACGAGGCGGTGGAACAACTGGTCAAGGCGGTGGCCGCGGCGGGTGCCACGGCCCGAAGATGGCATGCGCCGGGTCCGCTGGCCTTCGCCACGGCGGTGATCCGCGGCGCTCCGAACCGCCACGAGGTGCTGCAGCGGGTGGCGTCCGGGACCGGGATCCGCATGTGCACGCTGCCCGGGGAGACGGAGGCCGAGCTGACCTTCCTGGCGGCCCGCCGCTGGCTGGGCTGGAAGGCGGGGCCGCTGGCGCTGCTGGACATCGGCGGCGGCTCGCTGGAGGTGGCCTTCGGCCGGGGCCGGCTGCCCGACTTCGCCGCGTCGCTGCCGCTCGGTGCGCGCCGGCTGACCCGGGAGCACCTGGGTGTCCAGGATCCGCCCGGGGCGGCCGAGCTGAAGGAGCTGCGCCGCCGCATCCGCCATGAGCTGCGGGACGTCGCCTTCCGGATCCGCTGGGAGCGTCCGCGCACCGCGGCCGTCACCTCCCGGACGTTCCAGCAGCTGGCCCGGTTGTGCGGGGCCGCGCCGGGACGGTACGGACCGTTCGCGGAGCGGGAGCTGGTCTGCCGGGACCTGCGCAAGGCGGTGCACGCCCTCGCCGCGCTGCCCGCCGCCGAGCGCGCCCAGCTGCCCGGGATCACCGCCCCGCGCGCCGCCCAGAGCCTGGCCGGCGCGGTCGTGGGGCACACGGCGCTGAAGCTCATGGGACTGCCCCGGGCCGTCGTCTGCCCCTGGGCGATCCGCGAGGGCGTGCTGCTGCGCTACGTCGAGGACGGCGCCGACTGGTGGACGGAGGCCAGCGGCGAGACCGCCGGCACCGCACCGGTCCCCACGGCGACCCTGCGCATCGCCGGCCCGTCCGCCTGACCGGCCGGGCGGGCGGGCCGTCCGGGCCCTGTCCCGTGACGGCGCTCCCTGCGAGGGCAGGGGGCCGACGGAGCCGGGGGGGCGCGCCGTCGTCCGCCCACGCTCCCGCCAGCACCGGCACCGCGCCTGCGCCGATCCTCGCCGCTCTCCCCTCCACCCCGTCCTCCCCCGCCGCTCCTTCCCTTCCTCCCCCGAACCACCGAGACTTCGTCCCCCGAACCACCGAAACCAGCCCCCGATATGTAGCGATCATGACAATTCGAGGGTAGGCATGCCCGTATGGCCTTACGTCGATCACGATCGGGAACGAAACGGCTCGCCGCCCTCCTGGCCGCGGCGGTCCTGGTGCTCGCGGGCTGCGACGGCGGGGGCTCTTCGTCCTCCGAAGACGGGCGGCTGCGGCTGACCGTGGCGGCGCTCCCGCTCACCGACTCGGCCGCCCTCTACCTCGCCCGGGACCGTGGACTGTTCGCCAAGGAGGGCCTGGAGGTCCGCATCCAGCAGGTGCAGCAGAGCATCCAGGCGCTGCCCGCGCTGCTCAAGGGCCAGGTCGGTGTGATCGCGAGCGCGAACTACGTCACCTACTTCCAGGCGTACGAGAAGGGCACGCTGGACCTCCGCATCCTCGCCGAAGGCGTCCGGATCGCCCCGCACATGATGGACGTCCTCGTCCCCCGGGACTCCCCGCTCAGGACACCCGCCGACCTCGCGGGCAAGAAGACCGCGGTCGCCGTCCTCAACAACATCCAGTCCCTGACGCTGAACGCGATCCTCGACGCCGAGGGCGCCGGACGGCCCGCCTACCGGCAGATCCTCTTTCCCCAGATGGGCCCCGCGCTGGAGAAGGGACAGGTCGACGCCGTGCACGCCGTCGAACCCTTCAGCACCGCGATCCAGGGCGAACTGGGCGCGCGCGTACTGCTGGACGGCGGCTCGGGGCCGGCACGCGGGCTGCCCGCCAGCGGGTACGTCACCACGCGCGCCTTCGTCGAGAAGCACCCGAAGGCCGCGCAGGGCTTCCGGCGCGCCATCGAGGCGGCCTCCCGGCTCGCCGCCGAGCACCCGGAAGCCGTGCGCGCCGAGCTGCCGAAGTACTCCAGGGTGACCGCGGAGCAGGCCCGGAAACTCCACCTGCCCGCCTACCCGGTGGCCGCCGACCCGGAGCGGCTGCGCCGGCTCATCCGGCTGATGCGTGACCAGGGGATGCTGAAGAAGGCCGTCGATCCGGCCCCGCTGCTGGTGAGATGACCCGGCGTCGGGAAGTCCTGCTGGGCCTCCTGGGCGCCCTGCTGGCGTTCGGTGCCTGTGAGGCGGTCGCCCGGGCCGGGATCGTCCGGCACAGCTATCTGCCGCCCGCCTCCGAAGTGCTCGTCCGGGCCGTGCGGCTGGCGGGTGACCGGACCTTCCTCGACGGGGTCGGCGTCACACTGCGGGCCTGGGCGCTGGGCCTGGGCCTGGCCTGTCTGATCGCCGTGCCGCTCGGGCTGCTGCTGGGCGCGGTGCCGGTCGTGGAGGCCGCCGTCCGCGCGATCGTCGAGTTCCTGCGGCCCCTGCCCTCCGTGGCGCTGGTCCCGCTGGTGTCGCTGCTGCTGGGGTCCGGCACCGGGACCGAGGTGACGCTGATCGCGTACGCGTCCCTGTGGCCGGTGCTGTTCAACACCGTGCACGGGCTCGGCGAGACCGATCCGCTGGCCAAGGACACCCTGCGCGCGTTCGGCTTCGGCCGGCTCGCGGTGCTGCTGCGGGTGGAGCTGCCGGGCACCGCCCCGTTCATCGCCGCCGGGGTGCGGATCTCCGCCGCGGTCGCCCTGATCCTGGCCGTCGCCACCGAGCTGCTCTCCGGCTTCGGCGACGGCCTCGGCATCTTCATCGCCCAGGCGCAGACGGCCCCGGACGGCACCCGGGACGTGCTGGCGGGGGTGGTGTGGGCGGGAGCTCTGGGACTGGTGATCAACAGCGCGCTGACGGGTGCGGAACGGCGGTTGTTCGCCTGGTCCCACGAACGGTCCGACGGCAGCGGGCCGTCGGCGCGGAGCCGGGAGGGGGAGCCGGCATGAGCGCGGAGGCGGGCCGCGGCCGGAGCGCCGTACCCTTCCTGCTGCGCTGGTCGGTGCTGCTGCTCGCCGTCGGTGTCTGGGAGGCGGCCGCGCGGGCGCGGGGCAGTGTGTACTTCCCGCCCCCGCTGCGCATCGCCCGCCACGCGTACGGCCTGTGGTTCTCCGGGCCCCCCGGCCGCCTGTTCCTCACCGGGGCGGCCGTCGACACCGTTCTGCCGAGCCTCGGCCGGATGGCGGCCGGGTTCTCGCTCGCCGCCGTCGCCGGCACCGCGCTCGGGATCGCCGTGGGCCGCTCGCGGCGGGCGTACGCGCTGTGCAACCCGGTGCTGCAGTTCGCGCGGGCCGTGCCGCCGCCCGCGCTGGTACCGGTGTTCGTCGTCGTCCTCGACTTCGGCACACCGATGCAGGTGGCGTCGATCGTGTTCAGCGCGGTGTGGCCGGTGCTGGTCAACACGGCGGAGGGCGCCCGTGCCACGGACCCGCTGCGGCTGGACATGGCCGCGGTGCTGCGGCTGACCGCGCCCGAGCGGCTGTGGTTCCTGATCCTGCCCTCGGCGCTGCCCCGGATCTTCGCGGGGCTCCGGCTCAGCCTGTCGCTGTCCCTGATCCTCATGGTCTTCTCGGAGCTGCTGCCGGGCAGCGACAACGGCATCGGCTTCACGCTCACCGACGCCCAGACCCGCTCGGACCTGCTCACCGTGTGGGCCGCGCTGCT
Organism: Streptomyces sp. NPDC038200; assembly: GCF_055600785.1. NCBI lineage: Bacteria > Bacillati > Actinomycetota > Actinomycetes > Kitasatosporales > Streptomycetaceae > Streptomyces > Streptomyces sp. NPDC038200. The sequence continues at coordinate 455,998 of NZ_JBVJYH010000002.1, read as the reverse complement.
GCTGCTCGGTGCGCTCGGGTATCTCCTCAACACCGGTCTGCTGGCGGCCGAGAGACGGCTCGTCGGCCGAGGGAGGGCAGCATGACGACGGCCACGGTGCGGGAGGCGGTCGTGCGGTTCCTGCGGGACACCGGCATGACCACGGTCTTCGGCAATCCCGGCTCCACCGAACTGCGGATGTTCCGCGACTGGCCGGAGGACTTCACCTACGTGCTGGGACTGCAGGAGTCCGTCGCGGTCGGCATGGCGGCCGGTCACGCGCTCGGCACCCGGCGCGCGGCCTTCGTCAGCCTGCACTCGGCCGGCGGCGTCGGACATGCGCTCGGCGCGGTCTTCAACGCCTTCCGGGACCGGGTGCCGCTGGTGATCGTGGCGGGCCAGCAGGCGCGCTCGCTCGTCCAGTTGCGGCCCTTCCTCGGTGCCGACGAGCCGGCGCTGTTCCCACGCCCGTACGTGAAGTCGGCCCGGCAGCCGGAGCGGGCCGCGGACGTGCCGGCCGTGCTCGCGGAGGCGTACCGGACGGCGATGACGCACCCGCGCGGCCCGGTCTTCGTGTCGGTGCCCGAGGACGACTGGGACCGGCCCGCCGAACCGGTCGCCGCTCGCACCGTGCACACCGCCTTCGCGGCGGACCCGGAGGCCCTCGCGGCCCTCGCCGCCCGGCTGACCGCCTGCGCCCGCCCGGCGCTGGTGATCGGTCCGGGCGTGGACGACGAGGAGGCGCTGGCGCAGGCGCGGACGCTGGCCGAGCGGGTCCGGGCCGGGGTGTGGATCAGCCCGCTCTCCGGACGTTCCGGATTCCCGGAGTCGCACCCGCTGTTCCAGGGCTTCCTCCCCCCGGTCGCCGGGCAGCTCGCCGCGCGGCTGGCCCCGTACGACGTGGTGGTCGCCCTCGGCACCCCGGTGTTCGTCTACCACGTGGCGGACGAGAGCCCGCCGCTGGCGCCGGGCACCGAACTGTTCCACCTGGACTGCGATCCGGGCCAGGCGGCCTGGCTGCCCGTCGGCACCAGCATCGTGACCACCCTGCGCCCCGCGCTGCGCCGGCTGACGGAACTGCTGCCGGAACCCGACCGCGCCCCGCCGCCGCCCCGGCCGGCACCCCCCGCGGCCCCCGCCACCGCCCACATCACCCCGGAGCTGTTCTTCGACCTGCTGCGCGACCGGCTGCCGCGCGACCGTGTCCTCGTCGAGGAGGCGCCCAGCCATCGCGACGCGCTGCACGCCCGCGTGCCCGTCGACCGCGCCGGCGGTTTCCTCACCACCGGCAGCGGGGCCCTCGGCTGGGGCCTGCCCCTCGCCGTGGGCCGGGCGCTCGCCGACCGGCGCCGGCTGGTGTGCGTGGCCGGGGACGGCTCGGCGCTGTACTCGGTGCAGGCGCTGTGGAGCGCCGCCCGGCACGCGGCACCCGTCACCTTCGTGCTCCTCGACAACGGCGGCTACGCGGCCGTGCGCGCGCTGGGCCGCCGGATCGGGATCGCACCGGTCCCCGGCACCGACATCGCCGGGATCGACTTCGCGGCCCTCGCCGAGTCGTTCGGCTGCCCCGCGGCCCGCGCCGAGACCCCCGAGGAACTGCCGGCCGCCCTGGACCACGCCCTCGGCCGGGGCGACGACACGGGCCCCTTCCTGCTGCACCTGCGGGTCGCCGGGAGCGCCGGCACCTTGTACGAGCCCTGGGCCGGGTGAGGGATGCTGCGCCTCGACTCCGTCAGCCGGTACTTCGGAGACCAGCACGTCCTGGACCGGATCAGCCTCACCGTGCCGGACGGACAGCTGCTGTGCGTCGTCGGGCCGTCCGGCTGCGGCAAGTCCACGCTGCTGCGGGCCATCGCCGGGCTGCTGCCCGCGCAGCAGGGCACGATCACGGTGGACGGGACGCCGGTGACGGGGGTGCCCGACCGGCTGGCGGTGGTCTTCCAGGAGTACGGCCGTTCGCTGCTGCCCTGGCTCACCGTCCGTGACAACGTGGCCCTTCCGCTGCGCCGCCAGGGCCTCGGGCGGGCCGCCCGCCGGGAGGCGGCCGAGGCCATCCTGGACCGGGTGGGCCTGCACGGGGCCGCCCGCCGCCGGCCCCGGGAACTCTCGGGCGGCATGCAGCAGCGCGTGGCCATCGCGCGCGCCCTGGTGTGCCGCCCGTCGCTGCTGCTCATGGACGAACCGTTCGGCTCCCTGGACGCCCGCACCCGCGAGGATCTGGAGGATCTGCTCCTGGAGGTGCACCGCGGCGACGGCACGACCATCGTGTTCGTCACCCATGACATCGACGAGAGCGTCTACGTGGGCGACCGGGTCGTCGTCCTCTCCCCCGGCCCCGGCTCGCGGATCGTCCGCGACCTGCCGGTCGGGCTGCCCGCGGAGCGCGACCAGATCGCCACCCGCGGCCTGCCCGGCTTCGTGGCGCTGCGCACGGAGGTGGGGCGGGCGGTGCGCGGCGACGGCTGAGGCGCGGCCGGAGCAGGGGCGCGCCTCCGGTCCGGCCGCCCGCGGCCGAGCGGAGTGCCGACCGGCGCCGCCTTGGTCAGACTGGGGAGTACGACCGCACTGGGCCAGCGGGAGAACGGTCGGTGATCATGACTGGGTCCACGGACAGCAGGCACGGGCCGGCGGGACCGGCGCGCGGGCAGGCGGGGACGGCCTCCCTCGTCCTCGACGACGAGGGCGTCGTGGTGGGGTGGAACCGGGCCGCCGAGCACCTGCTCGGCTACCCCGCGCACCAGATCCTCGGCCGGCCGGCGAAGGACCTGGTGGTGGCGGACACCGCGGCGGACCGGGCGACGTCCGACGTCGTGTTCCGGCACCTGGACGGGCACCACGTCGGCTGCCGGGTGCGGGTCAGCGCCGAGCACGACGCGGAGCCGGTGCCGCACTGGCGGATCGAGCTGGTGCCCGGCGAGGAGGCCACGCGCGCCGCCGTCGACCGGGCGCTGGTGCAGGCGCTGTTCACCCGCTCCCCGGTCGGCCTGTTCGTCCTCGACCCCCAGCTGCGCCTGATCCGGTACAACGCCGCGGCGGAAGGCATCCAGGGCACTCGGGTGACCGAAGGGCTCGGGCTGCGGCCCACCGAGGTCTGGCCCGACTTCAGCGCCGAGACGGCCGAGCGGGTGATGGCGGAAGTGCTGCGGACCGGGCAGCCGGCCCTGTCCTTCGAGAAGCGGTGCCGTCCGCCCGGCGACCCCGACCGTGAGCACGTCTACTCGGCGTCCGCGTTCCGGCTGGAGGACGACGAGGGCCGCGTCCTCGGAGTGGCCGACGTGCTGGTCGACGTCACCGAGCGGCACCGGGCCCAGGAGCGGCTCGCCCTGACCGCCGAGGCGGGGTCCCGGATCGGGACCACCCTGGACGTGCTGCACACCGCGGGGGAACTCGCCGACGTGGCGGTACCCGCTCTGGCCGACCGTGTGTCGGTGGATCTCCTGGAGCCGGTGCTGGCCGGCGAGGAGGTGCCGGACGCGCCGGGTCCGGCGGGCTGGGACCTGCGGCGGGCCGCGTCCCGGTCCCTGCACGGGGACGCCGCCCACGGCGTCGCCTACCGGATCGGCGAGGTCAGCAGCTACCCCGCCGCCGCGCCCGCGTCCCAGGTCCTCACCGACCACCGGCCCCGGCTGGTGCCCGTGGTCGACGAGAACAGCGCCTGGGTGCACGGCGACGCCGTCCGTGGCCGGCGCATGCTGGCGGAACGGGTCCACTCGCTGATGGTGGTCCCGCTCCTCGTCCGTGACGGTGCGCTGGGGCTCGTCTCCCTCTACCGGTGGACGGACCGCGGCGCGTTCGACGACGACGACCTCGCCCTGGCCCAGGACATCGCGGCCCGGGCCGCGGTGGCCCTGGACAACGCGCGCCGCTACGCACGGGAGCGCAACGCCGTGCTCTCCCTCCAGCGGGGCCTGCTGCCGCAGGTCCTGCCCGCCGCCGACGCGGTGCAGGCGGCACACCACTGGGTGCACTCCGGCGCGGGCGGCGACTGGACCGACGTCATCGCCCTGCCCGGGGCCCGCGTGGCGCTCGTGGCGGGCAGCACCCCCGGTCGCGGTGTGCGCACCGCCGCCACGATGGGGCGGCTGCGCACGGCCGTGCACACCCTGGCCGCCCTCGATCTGGCCCCCGACGAGGTCATGGCCCGCCTGGAGGACCTGGTCCGCCACATGGACGCCGAGACCGCCGACGGGACGACCCACAGCCCCGTCGGCGCCACCTGCCTCTACCTGGTCTACGACGCCGTCGACGGCCGGTGCGCGGCGGCTTCGGCCGGCCCGGCGGGACTGTCCGTGGTGCACGCGGACGGCGCCGTGGCCTTCCCGGACGTACCGGCCGGCCCGCCTCTCGGCCGGCCCGGGCCGCCCTTCGCGAAGACCACGATGGACATGCCCGAGGGAAGCCGGCTGGTCCTGTTCACCCCGGGGCTGCTGCAGGCCTTCACCGGCGACGCCGGGCACCGCGCGCTCACGCTCCTGCTCTCCCGGCCCTGCCGGTCCCCGCAGGACCTCTGCCTGCGACTGACGGAGGCGCTGGTTCCGACCGATCCCCCGGACGACGCGGCGGTCCTGGTGGCCCGCGCCCGGTCGCTCGATCCCGCGTGCGTGGCCACCTGGGTGCTGCCCGCCGACCCGGCGGCCGTCGCCACCGCCCGCTCGCTCACCGCCCGCCAGCTGGGCACGTGGGCCATGGAGGACGAGGTGTTCGCCACGGAACTCATCGTCAGCGAACTCGTCACCAACGCCATCCGGTACGCCGATCCGCCCGTGCGGCTGCGGCTGATCCGCGACCGGACGCTGAGCATCGAGGTCTCCGACGGCAGCAGCGCCGCGCCGCATGTGCGGCACGCCCGCACGACCGACGAGGGCGGTCGCGGCCTGCTGCTGGTCTCCGAGCTGGCGCAGCGGTGGGGCACCCGCTACGAGGACCGCGGCAAGACGATCTGGGCCGAGCAGCCCGTCGGGGCGGCGTCCTGACCTGACACGTCGAGCGCGGGCCTCGTGCGCGGGGCTCGTGCGCGGGCGCGTGGAGCGCGGGCCTCGTCGCGCGGGCGGCGGTGCCTCAGCGGTTCGCCGGGTCCGGCTGGTACACCGCCAGCGCCCAGATGACGAACACGTCGATGGCCATCATGATCAACGACCAGATCGGCGCGTACGGGAGGAAGAGGAACTGGGCCAGGAGGCTCAGGGAGGCCAGCGCGATGCCGACCCCGCGTGCCCAGGCGGCGCCGGAGAGGATGCCCCCGCCGACGATGACGGATATCACGCCGATGACCAGCAGGACCCAGCCCCAGCCGGTGAGGTTGATCTTGTAGACGTAGTCGTTGATGCGGGCGTAGACGTCGTCCTTGGCGATCGCGGAGATGCCCTGGAGGACGGCCAGGACACCGTTCAGCAGCATCAGGACGCCGGCGAAGGTGACGCCGCCGGCGGCCCAGGGACTGTTCGGGGCGGAGCCCTGGCGGGAACCGCCGGAGGGCGTTCCGGGGTGAGGATGTGCGGTCATGGTGACGCTCCGTTCTCGGGTGGCCGACGGCGTCCTCCTCCGACACTCCGGCGGGCGAGGCGGTTCGGCCACAGGCGTTGGGCCGAGCGGGTGACGGCGGGCGGCCCTGCCGGACATCTCCGGGCGTCGGGCGGGCGGCCCTGGCGGGGTTCTCGGGCGTCAGGCGGGCGTCCCGGCCGGTGTCCCCCGGCCGGCCGACGGCGCCACCGCCAGGAACTCGACCACGGCCAGCAGGAACAGCAGGCACAGGGCGATGCCGACCACCACCCAGCCGGTGGGGTACGGCCACAGCAGGTAGGCCACCAAGGACGCCGCGACCAGGATCCAGGTGATCCAGGCGCGGCGGCGGCGTACGAAGGGACCCACCGGCCCGGTGCGCAGACCGGCGTGGTCGGCGGTGGCGCGGACCGCGTCGATGCCGGAAGTCCACAACCCCCTGACGAGCCCGGCGTACCGGCCCGGACCGGAGAGCCAGGCGGCCAGGGCGACGACCACGCCGAGGGCCACGACCATCCGCACGGTGGTCCGCAGGAAGTGCGTCAGCGCGTCGTAGACGGCGCCGGCCGCGCCCGGGGAGACGTCTGCGGGCAGCCGGTCCAGATAGATCGCGCGGAACACGTGCAGTGCGATGCCCAAGAGCCCCGTGGCGACGGCGACGCCGAGAGCGCCCGCGACCAGGGCCCGGCGGCGCCGGACCGCGAGGAGCACGCCGGCGGCGACCAGCACGACGGCCAGCACCGGCAGCCAGTTCCCGGCGAGCTGGAGCAGCCGCACAGAGGTCTTGATCCTGCCGATCTGATCGGATCTGACGATCGTGAAGTCGGTGTGCACCGTGGGGATGTGCGTGGCCACGGTCAGCCCGGCGTCGACGAGACGCTGTTTCACCCGGTCCACGAGAGGGGCGAGGTCGAGGGTGACCGCGTCGTTCGTCAACTGCACCGCGCCGCCGCCGGCGCCGGTGAGGGCCTTGTCGAGGGAGCTGTGGATCTGGCGGTTGGCATCGGTCCAGACGGTCTTGAACACGTCCGACGCAGCGATCTCCCCGGCCTTGTCGTGGACGAAGCTGCGCACGGCGGATTCGAGCGAGTCACCCAGCCTGCCGCCCAGCGCCTTCTGCAGGCGGGGCCGGTCCTGGGGGGCCGCGTCGGCGAGCAGCGCGGGCAGGTCGACGTGGGCCATGAGGGCGTCGGTGGCCCGGTCGGCGACGGCGTTCTGCACGTCCCGGTTGGAGGCGAGGGGGGCGACCGTGGCCACGTAGCGATCGGTGTCGTCCAGTTGGTCGGCCGCCCACGCCGCGACGACGGAGAGCGGGGCGAGGACGCATCCGACGACGATGAGCACCACGGCGAGGAGGGACCTGACGTGGTGCCGGGCGGGCCGCTCCCGGCCGCCTTCGAGGGCCGCCACCCGCGCCCTCAGTTCCTGGATCTCGGACCGTTCCGCACGGTCGTCCCCCTGCTCCCTGCCGTCCGCCACCGTGCCTCCTGGTCGAGCCGGTCCTCTGCCTGCCAGCCGACCCGCAAAAGGGCGTGGGCGCGAGCAGGAAGGGACCGTTCGGGGGCACCGGCGCGCGGGCCCCCGCCCGAGGACGGGGGTGGTGGGCTCAGCCCGGGTGCGGGGGCCGGCCGCGGAGCGTGGCCGCGGAGTCGCGGCCGCGCGTCCGCAGGGTGCCCGCCGTCCTCAGCAGCCGGTCGGCCGGTTCGCGCAGCCGCGGGTGGGCCAGGACCGTGTTCCGCAGGCCGCGTACCGGGCGGCGCCACAGGCGGCGGGCGAGCGCGACCGGGTGGGGCCGCGCGGCGAACCCCTCGCCGACACGCAGTTCCCGGGTCTTCAGCCAGTCCTTGTACTCCTTGTCGCCCCGGCCGAGGTCCACCAGCGTCACCCCGTGCCGGGCGGCCGCCTCCGCGGTGCGCAGGTGCATCATCAGCCCGGGCGAGTAGGCGGGCAGTTCGGGGTCGTAGGCGGTGAACCAGGCCGCCAGCACCGTGTTCGACCGGGGGCCGAAGTGGGCCGCGACGGGCCGGTCGCCCGCGTACAGCACGGACAGCACCCCCGTGAAGTGCTCCTCGCGGACGCCGAACAGGTGGTCGACCAGGGCGACGATCCAGGGCCGGGAGAAACGGTCCATGCGGCCGGTCCTGCGGTACTGCGCGGACTTCCACCGCATGAGGGTGTGCAGCATCTGCGGGTCGCGCTCGTCGAACTCGAACCGCACCTCGCCGACGGCCCGGCCGAGCCGGCGCTCCTTCTTCAGCGTCGTCTTGGCGAGCCCCGGGTAGGCGCCGCGCAGCCACTGCGGGTAACCGCCGTCGCCCGGTTTGACGTCGATCACCGGTGACGCGAAGGTACCGGTGACATGGGGTTCGAACGGCCGCTGCTCCCGGACGAGATGATCGAACTCGAAGATGCTGAGGCCGCAGGCCCGCAGCAGCTCCGGTGTGTGCCAGCTGACACCGGGCCGGTGCACCAGGGCCTGGCAGTCGGACAGGCCGAGACCGACGGCCCGGCCGGTACCGAACGGCCCCCGCTCGAACGGCAGGAAGCCCACCGGTTCCCCGCCTTCCCGGAGGACCGCCACCCGCACCCCGGGCCGGAACCGGCCGACCCCGACGGCGAACTCCGGTGCCAGGAACGGGTTGGCGTACTCGGGCGACTCGTCCATCGCGCGGTGCCAGGCCCCGACCAGCTCGGACGTCAGCTCACCCACTCTGTGGACGGTGATCTCCACATCAGCCTCCCCCCATGACGCGCCGTGCGCGTCCCGAACCGTAGGACAAGGCCCAAACCTCGCGAAACAGCCCGCACCCCGTCAAGGGTGCCTCAGGCGACCGGACTTCGCCATGGGTACGGGGACATCGACGGCCCGCCGGAGGGACACCGCGGTGTCCGTCCGCCCTCAGCCGGGTCGCCGTCCCAGTCGGTCCTGCCCCGGTGCCAGGTCCTGTGTGCCGATCACCGACAGCAGCTCCAGCTGGGCGGCTCCCTCGGTGCCGGGCGGGGCGCTGAACCACAGCAGACGCTGCCGGCCGTCCTCGCTGAACAGGTTGTGGCAGTCCAGTTCGATGACGCCGAGCGAGGGGTGGACGATCCGCTTGTGGTCGGTGCGGCGCAGCGCCACGTCCCGCTGCTCCCAGAGCGCGACGAACTCCTCGCTGCGCCGGAGCAGGACTGCCACCAGCCGGGTGACGTCGGGGTCCTTGGCGCGCCGGGCGGCGACGGCCCGGAGGTCGGCGGTGAAGACCCGGGAGTGGTGCGGATGGTCCTCGGCCGGGTACAGGGCCCGGGCGTCGGGGTCGGTGAACCAGCGGTAGGCGAAGCTCGCCTCCAGCCCGCGTCCCACCGGTGCCGGACCGAGGAGGGCGACGGCGAGAGGGTTCTGCACGAGGGGTTCGTGCAGGTCGGTGATGACCTGGGCGGGGGTGGTGGTGAGCCGGTCCAGCAGGCCGAGCAGGGCGGGCTGGGCGTGCGCGCCGGGGCCGTGCGCGGCGGCGGCCGGCAGCGGGCGCTCGGCGAGGTGGAAGAGGTGGTCGCGTTCGTCGCCGCTCAGCCGGAGCGCGCGGGCGAGCGCGGCCAGCACCTGCGCGGACGGCTGGGCGCCGCGGCCGCGCTCCAGCTCCGTGTAGTAGTCGGCGGACAGCCCGGCCAGCTGGGCCACCTCCTCGCGCCGCAGGCCCGGCACCCGGCGGCGGGGGCCGACGGGCAGGCCGACGTCGGCGGGGCGGACCCGGTCGCGCCGGGACTTCAGGAATGCGGCCAGCTCGGAATGGTTCACGCCCTCCATGGTCGTGCCGGCGCGCCCCCGGAACCAGGGGTCGCCGACCCCAGGGTGAGGACAGCCGTGGTTCCGGCCGGACTTCCGGCGCAGGCTGGAAGGGCACTGCTCGTCCGCTTCTTCCGCCAGGAGTCCACCATGACCGCTCAGGAGACCGGCCCCCAGCTCGCCGCTCGGCAGACGCCCGTCCAGCCGTCCGCGCAGACGTCCCCGCGGCCGACCGGTACACAGCCGACCACGCGGCCGACCGGTACGCAGCCGTACCCGCGAGAGCCCGGTAGGCAGGAATCGGGGACGCAGCCGTCCGGTACGCGGGAGTCGGGTCCGCAGCCGTCCGCGCAAGGGGCGCCCGCCGGGAGAGCCCCCGCCCGGCCGCGTGTCGCCATCGTCACCGGCGGCTCGCGCGGCATCGGCCGGGAGACGGTGTCCCGGCTCGCCGCGGACGGCTTCGCCGTGGTGGTCGGCTACGCGGGCAACCGGGACCTGGCCGAGGCCGCCGTCGAGGAGGTCACCGCGGGGGGCGGCAGCGCGATCGCGGTCCGTGCCGACGTGGCCGACGAGCAGCAGGTCGCCGGGTTGTTCGAGGCCGCCGCGGCCGAGTACGGCGGGGTCGACGTCGTCGTCCACACGGCGGGCCGGATGTATCTCGCCCCGGTCGCCGAGCTGGACCTCGCGGAACTGGACGCACTGCACCGCACCAATGTGCGCGGCACCTTCGTGGTCGCCCGGGAGGCGGCCCGGACACTGCGCAGGGGCGGGGCGTTCATCGCCTTCTCGACGTCCGTCGTGGGGCTGGCGTTCCCCGGTTACGGCGCCTACAGCGCGAGCAAGGGCGCGGTCGAGGCGCTGACCCTGGTGCTGGCCCGTGAGCTGCGCGGCCGGGACGTCACCGTGAACGCGGTCGCCCCCGGTCCCACGGCCACCGAGCTGTTCCTGGAGGGCAAGGACGAGGAGGCCATCGCCCGGCTGGCCGCCCAGCCCCCGCTGGAGCGCCTCGGCACACCCGCCGACATCGCCGAGGTGGTGGCGTTCCTCGCCTCCCCGGCCGGCCACTGGATCAACGGCCAGGTGGTCCGCGCCAACGGCGGCATCGTCTGACGCCCCGCACGCGGTCACCCGCTCCGCGCCAGGGCTCCGCGGACGCGGCCGTGGCCCGGATCCTGGCCGACCAGGGCAGGCTCGACGTCGTGGTCCACCACGCGGGCCACATGGTCACCGGACCCGCCGAGGCCTTCACCACCGACCAGCTGGCGGACCTCTACGACGTCAACGTGCTCGGCGCCCAGCGCGTCGACCGGGCCGCGCTACCCCATCTGCGGGAGCGGGGCGAGGGTCTGCTGGTCCGGATCGGCAACTCCAGCACCCGCGGCGGCTGCCCGCCGTTCCTGGCACCGTACTTCGCCGCCGAGGCGGCGATGGACGCGCTGGCGGTGAGCTACGCCGCCGAGCTGATCCGGTTCGGCATCGACACCGCGATCGTGGTATCCGGCGCGTTCACCTCCGGCACACAGCGGCCGGCCGTTGCGCACCCACGTCGACCCCGCCCGCGACGGCAGCGAGGTGGCCTCGGCGGTCGCCGACCGGCGTCCGCGCCGAGTTCTTCCGGCGGGCCGGTCTCGACGACCCGCTCACCGCGGGCAGTTCGCTCTGACACCCGCTCACCCACCGCCCCCCTCACGCACCCAGGAGACGCCCCATGCCCTTCGCGAACTTCAAGATCCCCGCGGGAAGCCTCGACGAGCGGCAGAAGGAGCTGATCGTCACCCGCGCCACGGAGCTGTACGTCGAGATCTACGGCGAGCGTGCCCGTGCGAACACGATGGTCCTGGTCGAGGAGGTGACCGACGGCGGCTGGGGCATCGGCGGCGGCGTACTGACCCTCGCCATGCTCCGGACGCCCGGCGCGGACTGACCGGGTCACCGGCGGCGGTATTGACATGAACCTGCGTCACCCCCGAGGCTTCGTGCGTGAAGTTGCTCGATTGACGCTCGTTTCAAGCGACTCCGAGCATCTCTGGGCAACACTGCGCAAGAACAGTCAGTCCGCAAGGGTGCGAGGGGAGCTGTTCCGCCGTGCGAAGACTCCGACACCGTCCGCCGTGGCCGGCCTGGATACCACTGGGGCTGGCGAGTGTGCTGGCCGGAAGCGCACTCGTCGCTCCGGCCCAGGCCGCCGCCACCACGTCCGGCGCGGTACTGGACCCCGCTCACAGCAGCATCAGCTGGCGGAGCCCGGTCTACGCCAAGGGGACCGGCGGCGGCCCCGAGAAGTGCCCCGCCGCGGCCGACGACCCCGGCGGCGAGGTCTGCGACCGCTTCGACCTGACCGTCTCGGTGCCGGACGGCTACTGGGACGACAATCCCGAGGGCGGCATCCCGCTGTCGATCACCTGGGACCACCCCTCGGACGACTTCGACCTGTACGTCTACGACGACCACGGCCGACAGGTGGCGTCCAGCGCGGGCACCGCCGACCCCGAGGCCACGGTGATCCCGCGGGCCTCGGGGACGTACCAGGTGCTCGTGGTGCCGTACGACGTGCACGACAACTCCTTCACCGGTACCGCCTATCTGCCCGCGACCACGGACGCCGGTGATCTGACGTCCTTCTCGGGCGGCGACGGCAGCTACACCGTCGGCGCGGGCGGGCTCACCGCCCGCGCCGACTTCCTGAAGGACGGTCAACTGCGCTTGCAGGCCGACCCCTCGGGCTCGCTGAACGATCCGGCCGGCACCGCGATCGTGCGCCGGCAGCCCGCGCTCCAGCGGCACACCTCGTCCTTCGACGCGGGCGAGTACTACGGCATCCGCTCCCCGGAGGCCGTGCTGCGCGTGTACAAGAAGCCGTTGCGGTTCGGGCTGTACAAGCCCGACAACCGCACCCGGATCTGGCAGGAGGACAAGCCGCTGCGCTGGTCGACCGGCGGGATGCGGCAGAGCCTGGCGCGCGGCGCGGACGAGCAGTTCTTCGGCGGCGGCGAGCAGAACGGCAGCTTCTCGCACCGCGGACGGACCATGTACGTCGCCAACAGCTTCGACTGGAACGAGGGCGGCTACAACAACTCCCAGCCGTTCTACCTCTCCAGCGCGGGCTACGGCGTCTTCCGCAACACCTTCGCGCCGGGCGTGTACACCTTCGGCTCACCGGTGACGACGGGGCAGCAGGAACGGCGGCTGGACGCCTACTACTTCCTGGGTGACGCCAAGCACGTGATCGGCAAGTACACGGCGCTGACGGGCAAGCCCTTCATGCCGCCGGTCTACGGCCTCGAACCCGGCGACTCCGACTGCTACCTGCACAACGCCAACCGGGGCGAGCGGCACACCCTGGACGCGCTGAAGATCGCCGACGGCTACACCGAGCACCGGATGCCGCTGGGCTGGATGCTGGTCAACGACGGGTACGGCTGCGGATACGAGAACCTGGCGCAGACCGCGAAGGGCCTGCAGGACCACCGGGCACAGCTGGGCCTGTGGACCCAGGACGGCATCGACAAGCTCGCCGACCAGGTGAAGGCGGGCCAGCGGGTGGCGAAGCTGGACGTGGCCTGGGTCGGCAACGGCTACAAGTTCGCGCTGGACGCCTGCGACGCGGCCAAGAAGGGGATCGAGGACAACAGCGACGCCCGCGGCTTCGTGTGGCTGCCGGTGTCCTGGGCGGGCGCCCAGCGGTGCGGGGTGCTGTGGAGCGGCGACCAGAAGCTGTCCTGGGACTACATCCGCTGGCAGATCCCGACGTACGCCGGGGCGACGATGTCCGGTATCGCGTACAACACCGGAGACGTCGGCAGCATCTACCGCCACGACGCCGAGATGTACGCCCGCGATCTGCAGTGGAAGGCGTTTCTGCCGGCCATCATGACGATGGACGGCTGGGCCAGTGACCTCACCACGGGCAAGCCCGCCGACCAGCAGCCCTGGCTGGACGGGGAACCGTACACCTCGGTCAACCGCAAGTACCTCCAGCTGAAAGAGCGGCTGCTGCCCTACATGTACACGCTGTCGGCCCAGGCGGCGAAGACCGGCGTGGGCGCGGTACGGCCGCTGTGGCTGGAGTACCCGGACGACCCGAACACCCTGGGCGCGCAGGCGAAGTACGAGTTCCTCTCGGGCCCGGACTTCCTCGTCGCCCCGGTCTACCAGGACTCCGACACCCGGGACGGCATCTACCTGCCGAAGGGCACCTGGACCGACTACTGGACCGGCCGCACCTATCAGGGGCCGACCACGGTCAACGGCTACCACGCCCCGCTGGACACGCTTCCGCTGTTCGTGCGCGAGGGCGCGATCGTCCCCATGTGGCCCGAGGGGACGACGAGTTGGCAGACCCGTGACCGGCACGAGCTGGACTGGGACCTGTACCCCGCCGCCCACGGCACCAGCCACTACACGCTGTACGAGGACGACGGCACGACCCGGGACTTCACCAAGGGCGCGGCGGCGGCCCAGCGGGTCTCGCTGCGCGGCGACGCCCGGGGCACGACCGTCACGGTCGGCGCGAGCAGGGGCGACTACTCGGGCAAGGTGGACGCGCGGGCGTACCGGTTCACCGTGCACGGCGACGCGGCACCGTCGCGGATCCTGCTCGACGGGCGCCGACTGCCCAGGGGCGCCTGGTCGTACGACACCGGAACCCATGTCACGACGGTCACCACACCGAGCCTGCCGCTGGACCACGGGTTCACGGTGCGACTGGTCGGCGAAAGGTAAAGAAGTCGTATGGTCTAGTCCAAAGAGCGCTTTGGTCTAGTCCAACTTATTGACGTGAGCGCAACAGCTCCCAGAGGGTGGGGCTCCCCGTTCCGGGACCCCCACCCTCTGGAGGCACGCATGAGACGTCTTCGGGCATGTCTGGGCGCGGCGGCGGCCGTCACCCTCGCCGCCGCCGGCACCACCGCGCTGGTCGCCGGCAACGCCTCGGGCGCGACCACCGCGCTCGGCAACCGCTGGTACGCCGCCGCCCCCTATCTGATGCCGCTGGACAACGACCCGCCGGACCCGGCCGCCATCATGGACGCCACCGGCCTGAAGGCGTTCCAGCTGGCCTTCGTCCTCGCCCCCAACGGCGGCGGCTGCACGCCGACCTGGGACGGCACGGCGCCGGTCTCCTCGGACACCGCCGTACGGTCCGTGATCGACACCATCCGGGCCAAGGGCGGCGACGTCTCCGTCTCCATCGGCGGCTACGGCGGCACCAAGCTCGGCCAGGCCTGTCCGGACGCGGCCTCCACCGCGGCGGCCTACCAGCAGGTCATCACCAAGTACGGGCTGCACGCGATCGACTTCGACCTGGAGGAGCCGGAGTACGAGAACAGCGCGGCGATCAAGAACGAGATCGGCGCCGCGAAGATCCTCCAGCAGAACAACCCGGGCCTGTACGTGTCCGTGACCACGGCCGGCACGGCGGACGGCACCGGCTGGTTCGGCAAGCAGATGCTGCTGGAGGCCAAGTCGCAGGGATTCACCCCCAACAACTTCTCCATCATGCCGTTCGACGGCGGCTTCAACGGCGCGGCGAGCCAGACCAGCGCCCTGACCAACTTCAACTCCATCCTCCAGTCCACCTTCGGCTGGGACCAGGCGACCGCCTACGCCCACGAGGGCTTCTCCGGCATGAACGGCCGCAGCGACACCGGTGAGTACTTCTCCCAGGCCGACTTCCAGACCGTGCTCGACTACGCCACGAGCCACCACATGGACCGGTTCACGTTCTGGTCGCTGAACCGCGACCGGCAGTGCACCCCGGCCGACAACGGCGGCCGCACCTCCGGCACCTGCTCCAGCGTGGCGCAGCACTCCTGGGACTTCGCCACGTACTCGGTGAAGTTCGCCGGGGTCACCCCGCCCACCACCACACCCACCCCGACGCCGACGCCCACCCCGACCGCCTGCAAGTCGGCCTGGAGTGCGGCGACGGCGTACACGGGCGGCAGCGAGGTCTCCTACGACAAGCACAACTGGAAGGCCAAGTGGTGGACCCAGAACGAGGCGCCCGGCGCCTCGGAGTGGGGGCCGTGGCAGGACGAGGGCGCCTGCTGAACCTCTTGACGTGTCAGGTTCAGACCTTTAGCTTCTCGGGTCATCGACGACCAAGGATGCGTTCAGCGTTCATCATGTTGAACGCATCCCGGTCCGACGAAGGGACCCCCACATGACCCGATCACGGCTTCTCACGGCGACGACCACCGCGGGCCTCGCCCTCGCCCTCACCGCGCTCGGCACCGGTGGCGCGGGGGCGGCCGACCCGCACGTCGCACCCGGCGGCAACTTCGACCTGGCCGTCTGGCAGCTCCAGGAGCCCGTCGGCTCCCCCGGCAAGCCCACCACCGTCCCGTCGTCCCGCCTCCAGGGCGCGAACGGCTACCAGGACGCGTACTTCTACACCGACACCCGCGACGGCGCGATGACCTTCTGGGCGCCCGAGAAGGGCGTCACCACGCCGAACTCGAAGTACGCCCGCTCCGAACTGCGCGAGATGAACCGCAACGGCTCCGCCGCGGACTGGTCGCTGAGCGGCAGTCACCGGCTGAGCGCCACCCTGCGCGTGGTCTCCGTGACCAAGAACGTGTGCGTCGGCCAGATCCACCTCGGCTCGGGCGGCCCCTCCACCAAGCCGCTGGTGGAGCTGTACTACCACGCGAACGGGGACATCGTCCTCGGCACCGAGGACTCGCCGTCCGGCGGCCAGACCCAGCACCCCGTCGGGCACGTGTCCCTCGGCAAGACCTGGAACTACACCATCGCCGTCTCCGGCGGGAACACCATCGACCTGACCGTGAACGGCTCCACCACCCACTACGCCGTCCCGTCCTCCTTCAAGCCCTACAAGCAGTACTTCAAGGCCGGCTCCTACAACCAGTCCTCCTCGGACAGCACCACCGACGGCGCCCGTGTGGCCTTCTACGGACTCACCGTCTCCCACGGCTGACACGCGGTGCGACCTGCGCGATTGGTGCAAACGGCGGGACGGTCGTAGCGTCGAGGACACGCGGTCGGACACGGCACGACAGTGGGAGCGGCCATGCGCGGATCAGTGAGGGGAACGGCGGTCACGCTTGCGGCAGGAGTCCTGCTGACAGCGGCCATGACCACGGCGACGGCCAGTGCGCCGGCCAAGGCGACGACGCCTCCCCGCACCACCACGTCGCAGCCCGTCCTCGTCGACTGCCTGTGGCATCGCACCGTCCGCCCCGACGACTTCCTCCTGGCCTGCGGCGACGGCAACAGTCGCCTCACCGGGCTCCACTGGGACAGGTGGAGTCCGGGAGGGGCGACCGCCGTGGGCGTGAACATGGTCAACGACTGCAAGCCGTACTGCGCGGCCGGCACCTTCCACGCGTACCCGGTGACCGTCCGGCTGGGCGGCCCGAAGATCTGGAAGAAGCATCCGGAGTTCCAGCGCTTCAGCCAGATGAGCCTCACCTACCCCGGTGCCCGTCCGGACGGCTACCAGCAGATCATGAGCTACCCGCTCTGGGACTGACGACCCGGCCCGGCGGCACCCGGCCGTGCCTCGTACGGCGTGGGACGGTGGTCCGCGCGGGCGAACCCGCGGCCCCGGCTCCCGCCACCGGCGACCCGGACCCCGTCATGTTGGTGTGACCCCGCACGCCGGCGCCTCGCGCGCCGTCCGAGAAGAGGTCACATGCCCCGAGTCCCCCGCCTGACCGGCGCCGCCACGGCCGCGCTCGCGCTCGGCCTGGTCACCGCCGCCCCCGCGACCGGAGACGAGTCGCTCGTCACCGATGCGCGCGTCGTCGCCCACTTCGACCTCGCCGCCGGGCAGACGCCCGAGAACATCGCGCTCGACCCCGACGGCTCCGCCGACCTGACCTTCGCCTTCGCCCGCCAGGTCGCCCATGTCACCCCCGACGGCGGCACCCGGGTCCGCGCGACCCTGCCCGACGTGGCGCACCCGGCCACCCCGCTCGTCCACAGCGCCGTCGTCACCGGCATCGCCCGCGCCCACGACGGCACCCTGTACGTCAACTACGCCACCGGCACCAGCGAGACCGGCATCTGGCGTCTCTCCCCCGACGGCGGCGCACCCGAGCGGATCGCCGCGCTGCCCGCCGACGGGCTGCCCGACGGACTGGCCCTGGACGAGCGCCGTGGCGTGCTCTACGCGGCCGACTCGGTGCGCGGCACCGTCTGGCGCGTACCGCAGGCGGGCGGCACGGCCACGGCCTGGGCGACGGCGACGGAGCTGGCTCCGCTCCAGGCGCCGACCGCCTCCGGCCGCGGCGCCAACGGCATCAAGGTCCGCCGGGACGCCGTGTGGGTCTCCAACACCGACCGGGGCACGCTGCTGCGCATCCCCGTCGCCCCGGACGGCACCGCCGGCACCGTCGAGACACGGGCCGACGGGCTCGACGGCATCGACGACTTCGCGTTCCCCGGAAACGGCAGGAGCGTGCTGGCCGCGCTGAACTCGGACAGCAAGGTCGTCCTGGTGCGCTCGGACGGCACCGTCGCGCCCCTGCTCACCGCACAGGACGGCCTGTCCAACCCGACCTCCGTGGCCGTGCGCGGCCGGACCGTCTACGTGCCCAGCTCCGCCTCCGCCACCCGGCGCGACCCGAACCTCCACCTCGCCCGCCTGCGGCACCTCCTCGGCCGGGGATAGCCGTCGCAGGCCGTTCGCCGCCGGCCGGTCCGGCCGGCGGCGAACGGCTGGTGAGCCCTGCGGGCACTGCATAAGCTGGCCGCCAGCCGCCAACCCGTAGCCTGCGCCGAGGAATTGCATGTACCGGGCCTTGATCGTATGCAACTCACGGTATCCCCGAGACCCGGGCGCCCTGCCCGAACTGCAGGGCCCGAAGGCGGACGGCATCCTGCTGCGCGACGCGCTCACGGACCGGTCGGCCGGTCTCTTCGACCGCAGCGAGGTACGCCTGCTGCCCGAGGCCGACTCCGCCGAGATCGTCGAGGCGGTCGACGAGTTCTTCAGCACCGCCGAGCCGGACGACACGCTGCTGTTCTACTACAGCGGTCACGGCCGCAACCGTAACCGGCGGCTCTATCTGTGCGCGGGCAACACCAGAACCGACCGACTGCCCGCCTCCACGCTCCCGGGGTCGCTGTTGTCGGAGGTGATCGCCGCCAGCTTCGCCCAGGTGAAGATCGTCATCCTGGACTGCTGCTTCAGCGGAAACTTCAAGGGCGACGACGGCGTCCTCGACGAGCTGTCCGGCGAGGGCCGCTACGTGCTCGCCGCCGCCTCGGCGACGGACCAGGCGGCCGACGCCGCGGCACGCGGCGAGCCGAGCCCCTTCACCCGCGCGCTGGTCGACGGTCTGCTCACCCAGGCCGTCGACCGCAACGCCGACCAAAGAGTCGACCTGGACGACCTCTTCACCCATCTCGCGCAGGTCAGGTTCGACGGCCACACACCGCACCGCAAGTTCGACGGCGCGGGCGCGGTGCCCATCGCCCGCCGGGAGCCGTCGGCCGAGGAGCCGGACCTCCCCCGGCCGCGCCGGGACCAACCCGCGAACGCCGGCCCCGCCCCTCGCCCCGGACCTCGCTCCGTTTCCCTCGACGACGTCGCGGCCGGCGCGGCGCTCAGCGAGCAGCGCATCGAAGCGTTCCGCCGTGACCTGCGGGACGACATGGCGGCCACCCTGCCGCACCAGTTGACGTCGGGCGAGTTCCTGCAGCGGGCCGGGCTGCTGACGGACGGCCGGCCCACGCTCGCCGGAGTGCTGCTGTTCGGGCAGAACCCGACGGCGCTGCTCCCCACGGCGATGGTGCGCTGCGTCCGGTTCCGCGGCACCCGCAAGACCGATCCCGTGGAGAGCGTCGACCTCCACGGGACGGTTCCCGAACTGATCGTCATGGCCCGGGACTTCGTGGCGGGTTCTGCCCTGCTCGGCGAGTCCCCCACCGCCTCCAGCGCGTACAGCGAGCGCACCTACCGCTATCCCATGATCGCGGTGCGGGAGATCATCGCCAACGCGGTCGTCCACCGCGACTACGCCGAACAGGACGCCTGCGTCCAGGTCCACGTCTTCGACGACCGGATCGAGGTGATCAGCCCCGGCACCTGGAGCGCTCCCTCGGGGCTGCCCGACGGCCAGGTACGGCTCAGTGCCCTGGAAGGCCAGTCACAGCCCCGCAACTTCCGCCTGGCGCGGCTCCTCACCTGGGTGAAGCTGGTCGAATCGGTGGGAGCGGGGCTGCCCCGGTCGGTCGTGGACTGCCAGACCGTGGGTTCGCCGGAACCGGTGGTCGTCATCCGGCACGGCATGATCACGGTCACCATCTTCCCGACGGCGGCGGAGGACCGGGAGGCGGCTCCGCCGACGCGAGCGGAGGCCGCCGGTCTCAGCCATTCGCAGCACTTGGACGCGGAGCGCATCGCCGAAGTCCTGGTCGGGACCCCCGAGGGGAGGAGACGCAGGGGTTCGGGCTATCGCGTCACGAACGACTGCGTGCTGACCGCGGGTCACGTGGTGCGAGACGGGTCCCCCATCACTGTCCGGCTGCAAGCCGACCACCAGAACGAGTGGAGCGCCCCGGCAACCGTCGCATGGGTGGACGACACCGCGGACATCGCCGTCCTGCGCTTCGACGCACCCAGCCACGCTCCCGTCGTCCCCCCGGTGCGCTACGGCCGCATCACCCGTCGGCCCGTCGTGGTGACGGTGGAATCGGCCGGCTTCCCCGCCTACAAGACGCGCCGAGGGGAACCGGGCGGTCTCGGCTTCAGGGATCTGGCGCATCACTTCGGTACCGCCTCCAGTCTGTCCAACCTGCGCAGCGGCACTCTGGAGGTCACGGTGGACGCCGCGCCGAGCGCATCGTCCGACCACGGCACGTCCCCCTGGGCCGGCCTCGCGGGTGCGCCGGTGTGGGCCGAGGGCCGCATCGTCGGCGTCATCACCAGGCACCACGTCCCCGACGGCCCCGGCCGCCTGGCAGCAGCCCGGATCGAGCGCGTCCTGGAGGGTTCACCCGAGAACGTGGCGCGACTGGCCTCGCTGCTCGGGCTGCGGCAGTTCGCGCCGCAGGAGGTTCCGGCCCGGGAAGCCGACCGGGTGGCCCCGTATCTGGACCACGTCCGTGGCCTGGCTCCCCCGGAACTGCGGGACCGGGACGCGGAACTGGCCGAGCTGGCCGCGTTCTGCCACGGGGACGAGCCGTACGCGCTGTGGCAGGGTGCCCCCTGGTCGGGCAAGACCGCGCTGCTCTCCTCCTTCGCGTCGCGCCCGCCTGCCGATGTCGACGTCGTGGCGTTCTTCGCCACGCTGCGCCTCGCGGGCCATGCCGACAGCCTCGCCTTCACCGACACGCTCGTCGAGCAACTCGCCTACGCGCTCGGCGAGTCCGCGCCCTCGACCGCCACCATGCACTCCGGTGCGCGGGACCAGCTGCGCCGTCGCCTGCTGAACCGTGCGTCGGCGCGGGCCCGCGCCGACGGCCGGCTGCTTCTCCTCCTGGTGGACGGCCTGGACGAGGACCGGGGACCGGGGACCGGTCTGCCCAGCATCGCCTCGCTGCTGCCGCACCAGCCGGACGCCGGCCTGCGGGTGCTCGTCGCCGGCCGGCGGGTCGCCCTGCCCGACGACGTTCCGGCCGACCACCCGCTGCGCACCTGCCGGGTGCGTGTGCTCGCCCCGTCGGCCTCGGTCCGGGACGTCTCCCGGACGGCCTTCAACGAGCTGTTCGCCGTACTGACGGGGAGCACCGACCATCAGGAGGTGGTCGGCCTGCTCGCGGCCAGCCCCGAGGGGCTCACCAGGTCGGACCTCGCCCGGCTCACGGGCCAGGCGCCCTACCGGCTGGAGACGATGCTCCGGGGCGGGATCGGACGCCTGCTCACCGTGCGCGAGGACGAGGGGCCGGCCGAGCCGCGGTTCCGCTTCGCGCACGAGGAGTTGCGCGCCACGGCGGTCAAGCAGCTCGGCCGGCTCCTGATGCGGGACTACGCGAAGCGCCTGGCGCTGCCGTCAGACCAGCTCCACCAGTAGGTCCCCGCCCTCCACCTGCTGGATCCGGTTGATGGCCAGCCGGGAGACACGCCCCGCCTTCGGGGCGGTGATCGTGGCTTCCATCTTCATCGCCTCGATGGTGGCGATCGTGGCGCCGGCCGCCACCTCCTCGCCCTCGCTGACGGCCAGGGTCACCACACCGGCGAAGGGGGCCGGGACATGGCCGGGGTTCGCGCGGTCGGCCTTCTCCGTCACCGGGATGTCGGAGGCGGCGCCCCGGTCGCGGACCTGGATGGGCCGCAGCTGGCCGTTGAGCGTGGACATCACGGTGCGCATACCGCGCTCGTCGGCCTCGCCGATCGCCTGCAGCTCGATCAGCAGCCGGACCCCGGGGTCCAGGTCGACCGCGTACTCCTTGCCGGGGCGCAGGCCGTAGAAGAACGCCTTGCTGTCCAGCACGCTGGTGTCGCCGAAGCTCTGCCGGTGCGTGTCGAACTCCCGGGTCGGGCCGGGGAACAGCAGCCGGTTGAGGGTGGCCCGGCGGTCCTTCTGCAGGCCGTCGCGGTCCTCGGCGGACAGCTCGGGGGCGGGCTTGGGCGCGCCCCGGCCCTGGAGCGCCTTGGTGCGGAACGGCTCCGGCCAGCCGCCGGGCGGGGTACCCAGCTCGCCGCGCAGGAAGCCGATCACCGAGTCCGGGATGTCGAACTTGTCGGGGGTCGCCTCGAAGGCGTCCGGGGAGACGCCGGCGCCGACGAGATGGAGGGCCAGATCGCCGACCACCTTGGAGGACGGGGTCACCTTGACCAGGCGGCCGAGGATCCGGTCGGCGGCGGCGTACATCGCCTCGATGTCCTCGAAGCGGTCGCCGAGGCCGAGGGCGACGGCCTGGGTGCGCAGGTTGGACAGCTGGCCGCCGGGGATCTCGTGGTGGTAGACGCGGCCGGTCGGGGAGGCGAGGCCCGCCTCGAACGGGGCGTAGATCTTCCGGACGCCCTCCCAGTACGGCTCCAGGTCGCCGACCGCCTGGAGGTCCAGGCCGGTGGGCCGGTCGGAGTGGTCGGTGGCCGCGACGATCGCGGACAGCGACGGCTGGGAGGTGGTACCGGCCATGGAGGCCACCGCGCCGTCGACCGCGTCGGCACCGGCCTGGATCGCGGCGAGATAGGTGGCGAGCTGGCCGCCCGCGGTGTCGTGCGTGTGCAGGTGGACCGGCAGGTCGAACTCGCGGCGCAGCGCCGTCACGAGCTTCGCGGCGGCCGGGGCGCGCAGCAGGCCGGCCATGTCCTTGATCGCGATGATGTGGGCACCGGCGTCGACGATCTGCTCGGCGAGGCGCAGATAGTAGTCGAGGGTGTAGAGCCGCTCCGCCGGGTCGCCCAGGTCGCCGGTGTAGCAGAGGGCGACCTCGGCGATCGCCGTGCCGGTCTCGCGTACGGCCTCGATGGCGGGGCGCATCTGGCCGACGTCGTTGAGGGCGTCGAAGATACGGAAGATGTCGACGCCGGTGGCGGCGGCCTCCTGGACGAAGGCGTCGGTGACCTCGGTCGGGTACGGGGTGTAGCCGACGGTGTTGCGTCCGCGCAGCAGCATCTGGAGGCAGATGTTCGGGACCGCCTCCCGCAGCGCGGCGAGCCGCTCCCACGGGTCCTCGGCGAGGAAGCGCAGCGCGACGTCGTAGGTGGCGCCGCCCCAGCACTCCAGGGAGAGCAGCTGCGGGAGCGTGCGGGCGACGACCGGGGCGACGGCGAGCAGGTCCTTGGTGCGCACCCGGGTGGCGAGCAGGGACTGGTGGGCGTCGCGGAAGGTGGTGTCGGTGACGCCGATGGTCGGCGACTCGCGCAGGTGCCGGGCGAAGCCCTCCGGGCCGAGGTCCACCAGGAGCTGGCGGGAGCCGGCGGGCGGTTCACCGGCGGGGCTCGCCGGCAGCTTGGCCAGCGGGTCGAGCAGGTCGGGGCGTTCGCCGTGCGGCCTGTTGACGGTGACGTCGGCGAGGTAGGTGAGCAGCTTGGTGCCGCGGTCCGCGGAGTGACGGGCGGTCAGCAGGTGCGGGCGCTGCTCGATGAAGGCGGTGGTGACCCGGCCCGCCTGGAAGTCGGGGTCGTCCAGGACCGCCTGGAGGAACGGGATGTTGGTGGCGACACCGCGGATGCGGAACTCGGCGACCGCGCGCCGGGCCCGGCCGATGGCGGCGTGGAAGTCGCGGCCCCGGCAGGTGAGCTTGACCAGCATGGAGTCGAAGTGCGCGCTGATCTCCGTACCCGCGTGGGTGGTGCCGCCGTCGAGCCGGATGCCGGAACCGCCCGGGGAGCGGTAGGCGCTGATCCGGCCGGTGTCCGGACGGAAGCCGTTGGCGGGGTCCTCGGTGGTGATACGGCACTGGAGGGCGGCGCCGCGCAGGGTGACGGTGTCCTGGGAGAGGCCGAGGTCGGCGAGGGTCTCGCCGGAGGCGATGCGCATCTGGGCCTGGACCAGGTCGACGTCGGTGACCTCCTCGGTCACGGTGTGCTCGACCTGGATGCGCGGGTTCATCTCGATGAAGACGTGGTTGCCGTCGCGGTCGAGCAGGAACTCGACGGTGCCGGCGTTGCGGTAGCCGATCTCACGGGCGAAGCGGACGGCGTCGCCGCAGATCCGGTCGCGCAGCTCCGGGTCCAGGTTGGGGGCGGGCGCCAGCTCGATGACCTTCTGGTGGCGGCGCTGCAGCGAACAGTCGCGCTCGAAGAGGTGGATGACGTTGCCCTCGCCGTCGGCGAGGATCTGCACCTCGATGTGGCGAGGCTCGACGACGGCCTTCTCCAGGAAGACGGTCGGGTCGCCGAACGCGGACGCGGCCTCGCGGGAGGCGGCCTCGATGGACTCGCGCAGCTGGGCCGGGTCCTCCACCCGGCGCATGCCGCGCCCTCCGCCGCCCGCGACCGCCTTGACGAAGACGGGGAAGCCGATCTCCTCGGCGGCGCGCACCAGTTCGTCCACGTCGGTGGAGGGCGCGGAGGAGCCGAGGACGGGCACGCCCGCCGCGCGGGCGGCGGCGACCGCGCGGGCCTTGTTGCCGGTCAGCTCCAGGGTGGCGGCGCTCGGGCCGACGAAGGTGATGCCCGCCTCCTCGCAGGCGCGGGCCAGTTCGGGGTTCTCGGAGAGGAAGCCGTATCCCGGGTAGACGGCGTCGGCGCCCGCCCGGCGGGCGGCCCCCACGATCTGCTCCACGGAGAGATAGGCTCGCACCGGATGTCCCGGTTCCCCGATCTCGTACGCCTCGTCGGCCTTGAGCCGGTGCAGCGAGTTGCGGTCCTCGTGCGGGAACACGGCGACGGTGCGCGCGCCTAGTTCGTAGCCCGCCCGGAACGCGCGGATCGCGATCTCTCCACGGTTGGCGACCAGCACCTTGCGGAACATCCTGGATTCCCTTCAGCTGCCTGCCGGCGACGAACACCCTGGTGTCAGCCACGCCCTGCCGTACTCGCGGCCACCTTAGGGGGTGCCCGCACGGGTCGATGTGCGAAAACCATCACATTGACAGGGTGGGCGGCGCCACAGGGGCACGCCGTCCGGCACCGCCCGGATCTGTTCGGAATCGGGGGCGGACCGGGGCGGTGAAGACCGGCGGGGCGTGGCGAGGGCCGCGCGGACGCCTTCCTGCGGGTCCGCGGGTGCGGCTGCGGGTGTCGCCGGCACGGGTGCGGAGGCGGCCCGGGGCCGCCTCCCGGGCCGCGGGGAGCGCACAGAGGCCCCGCGTCGCTCACGTCGGCCGTGCAGGAGCCCGAGGACGATCGCCGTGGCCACGGCGATCAGGTGCTCGCGCCCGGCCAGGTTGGGCACGGCGACGGACTCCCACACCATCGAGCCGCCGGTCAGCGTGAACACCACGGGCGCGCGCCGGACCACCGAGAGATAGGTGAACAGGCCCACGACGGCCGCGGAGGGCCCGGTGTCCAGGACCCGCCCGGCCTCGGGCGGCAGCCCGAACCCCCACCAGCCGGGCCCCATGGCGACCATCAGGCGCGCGGTGAGGGTGCCGGCCAGGGTGGTGGCGTAGGCGATCAGCAGGGTCCGGGCCCGGCCCAGGGTCAGTTCGGCGAGGGCGAAGGCGAGGAACAGCTGGGTGATGCCGGCCCAGACGGGCAGGTCGAGTGCGGGGACGTACAGCGAGACGGGGGTGCGCAGCAGGGACAGCCACAGCGGGAGGTCGGCCTGGACGCCACCGAGGCGCCGCACCCAGAGCGCTCCGCCGGGGTGCTGGGCGATGTCGTGGCAGAGGACGACGCCGGACGCGGCGACGAACGCCAGCAGCAGTCCGGACAGTCCGCGTCGCGCGAGCTGCCGCACCGGGTCGACGAGGACGGCGTGCCACTCGGCCCGCAGGGTGCGCCCGGTGAAGCGGGCGCACCGTGCGAGCCGCGCGCCGAGCCACCCGGTGCGCCCGCCGGCGGTCGTCTCGGTGCACCCGCCGGCGGCCGTCTCGGTGCGCCCGTCAGCGGTCATGAGGCACGGCAGTCCGTGGCCCGCGGCTCCCCCGTCATGCGCATCGCCCCCCTTCGCCCCGCTCCCGGCGGTCGGGCCGGGCGAGGCGTTCGTCCGTCGCCCGTCCGTCTCGGGCGCCGTCGTGCGGGCGGACGGATCGCGGCCCCCTGCCGGAAACAGTTCAGCGAGCCGCGCGACGGGCGTCAAGATCCGTCGCGGATGCGCGCCCGTGTGGGAAGACCCACAGGCGTACGGCCCGGGAATCCGGGGCCGGGAGGCAACCCGCGCCCGCGTGGTTCCGTCCTCCCGTTCCGGCCTCCCGGCGGCAGGCACCGGGGGGACGGAACCGGCATGTCCGAGTCATCCCCTTCATGACCAACAGGCCGATATGGCCACCCTGTTACGGGAAGTAAAGCGGAACCTTTCCGTTTCGATCACGAACTCTCGTATAGTGACCGCCAGTTCACCACCCAGTGTCACGTCTCACCATCCGAACGCTTCTGCCAGCCCCCACCCAGCCGTTTCTGCCGCGAGGACCAGACCGGACCGATGACCGCGCCCACGCATCCCGGCGACCGACCTTCCCTCCGTACGTTCGTTTCCGCCTTCGCCGTGACCGGTGTGCTGTCGGCACTCCTGGTCTGTGCGGCCGTCGCGGTGGCGCCGGGGTCGGTGCGCACCCCGCTCGCCTCGGGCGGGGCCGCCGCCGCGATCCTGCTCAGCGCGGCGGTGGCCACGGCCGCGCACACGAGGCAGACGGCACGCGACGCCCGGCGCCGGCTGGAGGGTGTGACCCAGGACGTCGGACGGCTGCTCCAGCAGCAGGCCCGTACGACCGAGGAGGCCCGCCGGGAGCAGCAGCGGCTCATCGACGAACTCGCCCAGCAGCGCACGGAGTTCACGGAGTCGTTCGCCGCCGAGCGGGCCCGCCTGGAGGAGGAGGGCACGCGGGAGCTGGACCGGCTCCGGCGGGAGAACGCCCGGCTCACGGACGAGTGGGAGCGGGCCCGGCGGGACCGGGCCGCCGCGATCTCCGCGACCTCCAACACCGCCGCCCGGATGCAGGCCCTCGCCACGGCCACCCTCGCCGACCTGCGCGCGATGGAGGACCGCCACACCGACGAGGACGTCCTCGCCGACCTGCTCCATCTCGACCACCGGACCGCCCAGGCCGGCCGGCTCGCGGACTCCATCGCGGTGCTCACCGGGGCGCGTTCGGGCCGCCGGTGGGCGCGACCGATCGCGATGGAGTCGATCCTGCGCGGCGCGATGGGCCGGATCGCCGGCTACCGGCGGGTGCGGGTGCACTCGGTCAGCGAGACCGCGGTCGCCGGGCACGCCGCCGAAGGCGTGATGCACGCGCTCGCCGAACTCCTCGACAACGCGGCGAACTTCTCGCCGCCCACCGCCGAGGTCCATGTCTACGTCGAAGAGGTGCCGGCCGGGGTCATCGTGTCCGTGGAGGACAGCGGACTGGTGATGGGCGAGGTGCAACTGCGCCGCGCCGAGCGGGCGGTCTCCGGTGACGTCGCCGAGCTGGGCGGGCTGACCGGCACCCGGCTGGGGCTCGCCGTGGTGGGCCGGCTGGCCCGCAAGCACGGGCTCAAGGTGTCGTTCCGGCCGTCGGCCCGCGGCGGCACCGGTGTGCTGATGCTCGTCCCGCAGGACATCCTCACCAGCCCCGCCCCGGCCGAACCGGCCGCCGCGGCCCCGCGCCCGGAGAGCGCCGCGCCCGCGCAGTCCCCGGACGCCGTGGACGCCGCTCCGCTCCACGAGACCACCGCGCCGCCGGAGGAAGGCCCGGCCGGGCTGCCCAAGCGGCGCCGGGGCCGTACGCTCGCCGCGGCCGAACGGGGCCGGTCCGCGCCGGACGGTGCCGCGCCCCGCACCGCGCCGGGCACCGACGAGGCCAAGACCCGCGCCGCCCGGTTCAGCAGCTTCCGCCAGGCCGTGCGCCCGTCCGCACCGGCCGTGGCCCCGGCGCAGGACGGCCCCGCACCCGAGCCGTCGCACGCGCCGGCACCGGACGACCGGGCCCTCTCACCCGACCCCTCGCACGCGCCGGCACCGCACGACCGGGCCGCCGTCCCTCCGCCGGGCACCGCGCCGGACAGCCGGCCCGGCGGCCACCCTTCGCCCGGGGCCGGTGAGCACAGCTCCCCCGCCCCCTCCCACCCGCACGCGCACCCGGAAGGCGACACCACTTCATGACCGGCCCGACCACCGCCGACGACAAGCTCACCTGGCTCCTGGAGGGCCTGCTGGAGAGGACCCCCGGCACCCGACACGCGCTGGTGCTGTCCCGGGACGGGCTGAAGCTGTGCCGCACACCGGAGCTGAGCGTCGACCAGGCCGACCAGCTGGCCGCGATCGCCGCGGGCATCCAGTCGCTGTCGCACGGGGCGTCCATGGAGTTCGGCGACGGCAGCGGCGGGGTGCGCTCGGCGATGACGGAGTTCTACGGCGGTGTGCTGTTCATCGTGGAGGCGGGCGCGGGCGCGCATCTGGCCGTGATCACCACCGAGGACGCGGACGCGGGCGTGGTCGGGCACAACATGAGCGAACTGGTGGAGCAGCTCGGCGCGTACCTGACCGCTCTGCCCCGCACGTCATGAGCCGACCGGGCATGAACCGTCCGGGCCGGGACGACGCCCCCGACCGGCTGTACACCATCACCCAGGGACGCAGCCGGTCCAGCCCCGACGACCCGTTCGACCTGGTCACCCTCGTGGTGGCCGAGTCGGACCCGGTGGCCGGCATGCAGTCGGAGCATGTGGCGATCCTGAAGCTGACCCGGTTCCCCACCTCGGTGGCGGAGATCGCCGCCGAGCTGCGGCTGCCCGTCGGCATCACCAAGGTGCTGCTGTCCGACCTGTTGGCGGCGGGCCGGGTGAGCGCCCGTCATCCGCGCAGGCCGGCCATAACCGACCCCGACATTCTGGAGCAGGTGCTCGTTGGACTCCGCAACCTCTGACGCGCGCACCCCGTTGGGTGCCTCCGCCGACCAGGGCTTCAAGATCGTGGTGGTGGGCGGTTTCGGCGTCGGCAAGACCACGCTGGTCCGCTCGGTCAGCGAGATCCGTCCCCTCAACACCGAGGAGACGATGACGCAGGCGGGTGCGACGGTCGACGACATCGGCCAGGTGCGCGGCAAGTCCGCCACCACCGTCGCCTTCGACTTCGGCCGGATCAGCCTCGACCTGCGCAACGTGCTGTATCTGTTCGGCGCACCGGGCCAGGAGCGGTTCTGGTTCCTGTGGGACCGGCTGTTCTCCGGCACGCTCGGCGCGGTCGTCCTGGTCGACACCCGGCGCATCGACGACTCCTGGTACGCCATCGACCGCCTGGAACAGCACGGTACGCCGTTCATCGTGGCCTGCAACGACTTCGGCGGCCCGGTCCGGGCCGGCACGGACGTCCGCGAGGCCCTCGACCTCGATCCGCAGGTGCCGCTGGTCGACTGCGACGCCCGCTCCCGGGAGTCGGCCAAGCAGGTCCTGATCACGCTGGTGCAGCATGTGAAGAACCGGTACGCCGACCCGCTCGCGCGGGCGGGCCTGCCCCGACAGGAGTTCGTGTGACCACCCCCGACGCCGTCCCGCTCGGCGGCCCCCGGTTCCAGACCGAACCCGCCCGTCTGTACCGGGAGATGCGCCGCGACCACGGAGCCGTGGTCCCGGTCCTGCTCGACGGCGGCATCCCGGCCTGGCTGGTCCTCGGCTACCGGGAACTGCACCAGGTGACCGGCGATCCCGTGCTGTTCAGCCGGGACTCGGACCTGTGGAACCAGTGGGAGAACATCCCCGCGGACTGGCCGCTGCTGCCGATGATCGGCCACAAGCAGCCCTCGATCCTCTACACGGTCGGCGAGCGGCACCGGCAGCGCGCCGCGATGATCAGCAACGCGCTGGAGTCGGTGGACCCGTTCGAACTGCGCCGCCACGCCGAGCGGTTCGCGGACGAGCTGATCGACGCGCTGTGCGCCGCGGGCGAGGCGGATCTGATCGCGCAGTACGCGATGCTGCTGCCGGTGCGGGTCCTGGCGCGGCTGTTCGGCTTCCCGGACGAGGACGGTCCGGGACTGGTCACCGCCCTCAACGACATGATCGACGGCCGGGAGCGCGCGCTGGCCGGGCAGGCCCACCTGGCCGGTTCCATGGGCCAGTTGCTCGCGGACCGGAAGAAGGAGCCCGCGGACGACGTGGTCTCCCGGATGCTCGCGGACGAGAGCGGGTTCGGCGACGAGGAGATCGCGCAGGACCTGATGGTGATGATGGCGGCCGGGCACCAGCCGACCGCCGACTGGATCGGGAACTCGCTCCGCCTGATGCTGACCGACGACCGGTTCGCCGCCTCCCTGTTCGGCGGCCGGAACAGTGTCGCCGAGGCGATGAACGAGGTGCTGTGGGAGGACACGCCCACACAGAACGTGGCGGGCCGCTGGGCCGCCCGCGACACGCACCTCGGCGGCCGGCACGTCCGGGCCGGCGACCTGCTGCTGCTCGGCCTCCAAGGGGCCAACTCCGATCCGCAGGTGCGCACCGACGGGTCCGCGCTGACCGGCGGCAACAACGCGCACTTCTCCTTCGGTCACGGCGAGCACCGCTGCCCGTTCCCCGCGCAGGAGATCGCCGAGGTGATCGCGCGGACCGGCATCGAGGTGGTCCTGGACCGGCTGCCGGACATCGACCTGGCCGTACCCGCGGACTCCCTCACCCGCCGGCCCTCGCCCTGGCTCAGGGGACTGACCCGGCTGCCCGTCCGCTTCACTCCCGTACCCGTCCTCTGAACGCGCGTCGCCCCCACCGACGCACCGGCGCAGTACCCCCGACCCCTGCCCTGGGAGGCACGTCACGATGACGAACGGTACCGAAGCACCCCGCATCGCCCTGGACCCCTTCGTCAGCGACCTGGACGCCGAGAGCGCGGCGCTGCGGGCGGCCGGACCGCTCGCCGCCGTGGAACTGCCGGGCGGTGTCCCGGTGTGGGCCGTCACCCACCACGCCGAGGCCAAGGCGCTGCTCACCGATCCCCGGCTGGTGAAGGACATCAACGTGTGGGGGGCCTGGCAGCGCGGTGAGATCCCCGCGGACTGGCCGCTGATCGGCCTGGCCAACCCGGGGCGCTCCATGCTGACGGTGGACGGCGCCGACCACCGCCGGCTGCGGACCCTGGTCGCGCAGGCGCTCACCCCGCGCCGGGTGGAGCGGATGCGGGAGCGGATCGAGAAGCTCACCCAGGACCTGCTCGACGCACTGCCCACGGGCGACGGGACCGTCGACCTGAAGGCGGCCTTCGCCTACCCGCTGCCCATGTACGTCATCGCCGACCTCATGGGCATCGAGGAGGCGCGGCTGCCCCGGCTGAAGGTCCTGTTCGAGAAGTTCTTCTCCACCCAGACCCCGCCGGCGGAGGTCGTCGCGACCCTCACCGAGCTGGCGCAGATCATGGCCGAGACGGTGGCGGCCAAGCGGGCCGAACCGGGTGACGACCTCACCAGCGCGCTGATCCTCGCCTCCGAGGACGGTGACCGCCTCACGGACGAGGAGATCGTCTCCACGCTCCAGCTGATGGTGGCGGCGGGCCACGAGACGACGATCTCGCTGATCGTCAACGCCGTGGTGAACCTCTCCGCCCACCCCGGCCAGCGGGCCCGGGTGCTGTCGGGCGAGGCCGACTGGGCGGCGGTGATCGAGGAGACGCTGCGGTACGCGACCCCGACCTCCCATGTACTGATCCGGTTCGCGACCGAGGACGTGCCGGTCGGCGACAAGGTGATCCCGGCCGGGGACGCGCTGATCGTGTCGTACGGGGCGATCGGCCGGGACGAGAACGCGCACGGGCCGAGCGCCGGGGAGTTCGACGTCTTCCGCGAGACGAGGAACCGTCACATATCTTTCGGCCACGGCCCGCACGTGTGCCCGGGTGCCGCCCTGTCCCGGCTGGAGGCGGGCGTCGCACTGCCCGCGCTGTACGCCCGCTTCCCCGGCCTGGATCTGGCGGTGCCGGCCACGGAGCTGCGCAACAAGCCGGTGGTCACGCAGAACGACCTGTTCGAGCTTCCGGTGCGGCTGAATCCGTAGTCCCGCACGGGGCGCGCCTTGACTTCGAGCGCGCTCCAACTCGTAGCGTCGCAGACACCGCGCCGGCCCCCGCGCCCGGCTCCCCCACGGGATGCCGGGTGCCTCGATCCGTCGCTAGATGGAAGAGGGCCCTCGCGCCCGGAGAACGACCGACGAGTGTGCACGAAAGGACCCCCCATGCAGAAGCGCAGTCTGCGGGACCTCCAGGTATCGGCCATCGGCCTCGGATGCATGGGGATGTCCGCCTTCTACGGCTCCGCCGACCAGGAGGAGGGCGTCGCGACCATCCGGCGCGCCCTCGATCTCGGCATCGACTTCCTCGACACCGCGCAGATCTACGGCCCGCTCACCAACGAGTCGCTGGTCGGCGAGGCGATCCGCGGGCATCGCGACGAATACGTGATCGCGACGAAGTTCAACTACCGCATGGACGACGCCGTCCCCGGCGACATGAACTCGGTCGGCCGGCAGGACGGCTCGGCCGAGCACGTCCGCAGCTCGGTCCACGGCTCGCTGGAGCGGCTGGGCACGGACCGCATCGACCTGTACTACCAGCACCGGGTCGACCCGAACGTGCCCATCGAAGAGACGGTGGGCGCGCTGGGCGAGCTGGTCGCCGAGGGCAAGGTGCGCCACATCGGGCTGAGCGAGGCCGGCGCGGAGACCATCCGGCGCGCGCACGCGGTGCACCCGATCACGGCGGTGCAGAGCGAGTACTCGCTGTGGACGCGGGACGTGGAGGCCGAGGTGCTGCCCGTCTGCCGGGAGCTGGGCATCGGCTTCGTGCCGTACTCGCCGCTGGGCCGTGGCTTCCTCGCCGGACGCTTCACCTCGCCTGACGAGCTGGACGAGAACGACTTCCGCCGCAACAACCCCCGCTTCACGGACGCCAACCTCAAGGCGAACCTGCGGCTGGCGGAGAAGGTGAAGGAGATCGCTGCGGAGAAGGGCGTGACCCCGGCCCAGCTGGCCATCGCCTGGGTGCTGGCGCAGGGCGACGACCTGGTGCCGATCCCGGGCACCAAGCGCCGCACCTACCTGGAGCAGAACGCCGCCGCGGTCGGCATCGAGCTGACCAAGGACGACCTGGCCCGTATCGACGCCGAGCTGCCGGAGGCGGCGGGCGAGAGGTACGACGAGGCGGGCATGCGCACGGTCGATCGGTAGCCGGAGCGCGGACGCGCCCGGGGATTCCCCCGTCGGGCGTCCGAGGACTCTCCCGGGCGCCCGCGAACTCCTCCAGGCGTCCGAGGACTCCTCCGGGCGCCCGACGTTTCTGCGTCGGGCGCCCGCGGTTCCTCCGTCGGGCGCCCGGGTCCGTCGTGGCCGGCCCCGCGGTTTCCCCGCGCCCCCGCGCGCCCGTACTCCCCACACCGTAGAGGCGAGTGCCGCGGTCGCCGCTTCGCCGAAGGGGCGGAGAGCGGCGGCCGCAGCCGCGGGGCGCGGCTCTCCGCCCGAGGGCCGGTTCGGTGCCGAGGCGGGGGAAGCGGTGACCGGCCGTGCCGGAGCGTGACCGGGGGCGGGGGGGCGTCGGTCGTCCGGGGGGATGCCCCTGCCGGCCTGTCTCGCTCGGCGCGGTCGGCCGGTTCGTCGCCCCCGTGCAACCAGGCGCGGGGGGGGGGCGGGGAGAGGGGGCCTGTGAGGAACCCCACGCGGGGCTCAACTGCCGTGTGACGGGGCCGCTTTCGGGGCTGCCGGAGCGGGGCGGCGGAGACGGCCACGTCGGCTGCCCCGTCCCGTCTGCCACCATGGGCGGCGCCCCGACCAGGCGGCCCCGGCCGTGCAGCGCAGCCGGCCCGACGGGCCCCGCCGGTCCCTCCGACTTTCCCGGTTGTCGAGTACCCCTCTGTGCCCTCTGCCTCTCCCTCCACCCTGCCCCCGTCCGTGCCCAGCACCACCCCGGTCTCGCGTTCGCCGTGGCGGTCGCTGCGGTACCGGAGCATGCGCTGGTGGTCCGCGGCGAACTTCGTCTCCAATGCCGGTACGTGGATGCAGCTCACGGTGCAGAACCTGCTCGTGCTGCACATCACGGGCTCGGCGGCGGCGACCGGCCTGTCGATGTCCGTCCAGGCGGCGCCCGCACTGTTCGTGAGCCTGCTCGGGGGCGCGGCCGTGGACCGCTGGCCACGCCGGCTGACCGTCGCCGTCAGCCAGGCCCTGCTCGGCGCGGTCGCCTTCACGACGGCCCTGCTGGTGGCGCTGGACCGGATCGACCTGCCGGCGCTCATGGTGCTGGCCGCCGTGACCGGCGTCATCGCCACCGTCGACGGGCCGGCCTGCGCCCTGCTCGGCAACGATCTCGTGCCCGTCGCGGACGTACCGTCCGCCATCGGGGTGGGCGCGCTGGTGCACAGCGCGGGCCGGCTGGCCGGCACCGCCCTGGCCGGGGTGACCGTCGGCTTCCTCGGCACCTCCGCCGCGTATGCCGCCAACGGGCTGTCGTTCCTGTTCGTGGCCTCGGTGGTGCCGTTCCTGCGGCCGGCTCCCGGGGCCGACGAGGAGCCGGCCGTCGCACCGCGGGCGGTTCCGGCGCGCGCGGAGATGAGCGTGCGGGAGGGCCTGTCCTTCTTCGTCCGCAGGCCCCGCCTCGTCGCCCTCGCGGGCATCACCGGGATCAGTTCCGTCTTCGGCCGCAACTACGGCCTGACCCTCGCCGTCCTCGTCACCGGGCCGCTGGCGGGCGGCGCCGGGGCGTTCGGCACGGTCTCCACGGTGCTGGCCGTCGGCGGCATCCTCGGCGCGGTCCTGGGCGCCCGGCTGCGCAAGCCGTCGGTGCGGACCGTGGGTCTGCTCGCGGCGGCCGGTGCCCTGCTCCAGGTGGTGGCGGGCCTGTCGCCGTCGCTGGCCGTGCTGCTGGTGCTGGTGCTGCCGATGGCGATCGTGGAATCCGTCTCCGACACCGCCGGTACGGCCGTGCTGCAGACCGATCCGCCGCCGCATCTGCGCGGCCGGGTGCTCGGGGTGTGGGCCAGCATCGGCACGGTGTGGGGCCTCGGCGGGCCGCCCCTGCTGGGGCTGCTCATGGAGTGGGCCGGTGCGCGGGGCGCCCTGGTCGCGGGTGGGCTGCTGATCGCCGGATCGATCGGCGCCGGCCTGCTGGTGCGCCGCCGCGGCGGACCGGTGCCGCTCATGCTGACCGCGAAGGACGGCGATGTGACCGGCCGCGAGGCCCTGGGCACGGCGGCCTGACGGGTCCCGCCCGGCGTCAGCCGGACCGGCCGGGCAGGTGGTACACGTGGAAGGCCTGCCCGATCACCGGCTGGGCCACATTGCGCACGCGGACGCCCCCGCTGGTCATGCCGTGCTCGGTGCCGGCGTGGGCGTGGCCGTGCACGGCGAGGTCGGCGCCGCCGGTGTCGATCGCCTCCGCCAGCAGGTAGCTGCCGAGGAACGGATAGATCTCCGGCGGTTCCCCGGCCAGGGTGTCCGGGACGGGTGAGAAGTGGGTCAGCGCGATCCGTACGTCGCAGTCGTCCTCCTCCAGGCTCTTCAGGGCGCCGTGCAGGCCGTCGGCGCACCGGCGGGTGTAGCGGACGAACTCCTTCATGAGGGGTTCGCCGAACTCCCCGGCGCAGCGGCCGACGAAGCCGCCGCCGAAGCCCTTGGTCCCGGCGACCCCGATCCGGGCGTCGTCGGAGGTGACGACGGCGGCCTGTCCTTCGAGGACGTGGGCACCGGCGTCCCGGAGGATCGCCGTGACCTCCTCGGGGCGCTCGTCGTGATGATCGTGGTTGCCGAGTACGGCGACGACGGGCACGCCCAGGTCCTTGATCTCCCGGGCGACGACCGTGGCCTCCTCCGGTGTGCCGTGCCGGGTGAGGTCGCCGGCGAGCAGCAGGACGTCGGCGCACTCGGGCAGCTTCTCGAACGAGGGGCGCAGTGTGCCCTGGCTCTCCGGCCCCATGTGGATGTCCCCGACGGCCGCGACGCGGATCATGTGAGGTCCTCTCCGTGATCGGGCGAGGTGGTCCCGGCGACGAGGAGGTCGCTGTGGACCGGGTGCCCGGCCAGTTCCTCGCGGGCCGTGCGCAGGATGTCGTCCCGGCACTGGGTGGACGGCACGGTGCCGGTGAGCAGGACGGTCTCGCCGCGCAGTTCGAGCCGCACGCCGAGTTCCCCGCAGTTCCCGGAGGCCAGGTGCTCGGCGAGGTGGGCGACGCGGTAGTCCAGGTTCTCTGCCGCCGGTGTGAGCGGCGACGATGCGTCGGTCATGACGTCCCTTCCGTGGGTTCGATCACGTTCAGCCGTTCGAGGAGGAAGAGGAAGGCGGCCGGCATGGGTTCGTCGCCGCAGGTCTCCCGCACCACGTCCCAGTCGACCTTCTCGCGCACGGCGCGGGCCACCGGAAGGACCGAGCCGAAGTCGCAGTAGTGCTCGGAGAAGGCGCTGATCAGGCTGCGGATCAGGTCGGTCGGGCAGAGGACGGGCATGAGCACGGAGTCGACGGGCAGGACGTGCGCCCGGTCGAGCATGTCCCGGGTGACGGGCTCGTGCGCCAGCTCGAAGATGATGTCGACGTTCTGCCCGTGACAGGTGGTCTTGAGCAGCCAGTCCTCCGGCGGGGTCCGTACGGCGAGACCGGCCTCGCGCAGGCTGGCGGCCACGGTGTCGGCGTCGTCGGGCAGGATGGCGAAGTCGGCGTCGTGCTGGAGGTAGCGGCTGCCCCCGTGGGCGTAGACGGCCACGCTCCCGGCCAGCGCGAAGGGATGGCCAGCCCGTTTGAGAAGGGCGCCGATCTGCTTGGCGGCCTCCAGGATCGCCTGGCTGCGGTCGTGCGGCAGTTCCGGCGGATCCGGCGCCAGCCGGTCCGGCCCGTCCATGGCGAGGCGGAGTTCGGCTACCTCCGGCCGCCGGTGCGGCGCGGTTTCCTCCCCGTTCTGCGTCATGACCTCTCCGTTCGGCACCCTGCGCTCCCGGACGGCCGGAGCGGCCCCGGGGGTGCACGGGTACCCGGCGCGCCGCCGGCGACACGGCGCCCCGGGAAAGGTTCAGTCCGCCACGACGAGCGCCGGGGTTCCGGCGGTGAGGACCTGACCGCGGAAGAAGGCCGGGCTGCGACGCCGCATCACCAGCATGATCACCGCGCCGAGCAGCAGCAGGCCGACCCCGATGACGAAGACGGAGCCCATCCCGAGGACGGCGGAGCCGCTGCCGTAGGCCGGGTTCCACATGTCGTGGAGCGTCTTGCCGAACACGGCGGTCAGCAGGGAGCCGCCGAGGACCGGGAAGAGGCCCTTGAAGAGGGCGTCACGGGCGGAGCGGGTGAGGTCGCGGCGGAAGAACCAGGCGCAGGCGAACGCGGTGAGGGCGTAGTAGAAGCAGATCATCAGGCCGAGCGCGTAGATGGTGTCGACCAGGACGTGCTCGCTGAGCAGTGACATGACCGCGTAGAAGACGCCGGTGGCCACGCCGGCCGTGACGGTGGCCCGGCCGGGGGTGCGGAACCGTTCGTGGACACGGGCGTAGGAGGCGGGCAGGGCCTGGTAGGTCGACATGGCGAGGACCGTGCGGGCGACCGGGATGAACGTGGTCTGCAGGCTGGCGGCGGCGGAGGCGAGCACGGCGGCGAACAGCAGGATGCCCAGGGCGTGGCCCATGACCGGGCCCGCCAGGGCGGCGAAGACGTTGTCGGAGGTGTCCGGGTCGGCCAGCCCCAGGCCCTCGGTGCCGGAGCCGACGGCCATCTGCGCGGCGACGGCGGTGGTGAGGTAGGAGCCGACCAGGACGACCATGGCGATCAGGGCGGCCCGGCCGGGGGTCTTCTCGCTGCCGATGGTCTCCTCGTTGGCGGTCAGACAGGTGTCCCAGCCCCAGTACATGAAGATCGAGAGGGAGAGTCCGGCGCTGAAGGACGCGAAGGACTTCACGGCGAACGGGTTCAGCCAGGACCAGGAGAAGTCGGCGTGGCCGGGGAAGGCACCGGTGCGGGCCTGGTGCAGAGCCATCGCGACGAAGAGGGCGAGCACCACGAGCTGGAGTCCGACCAGCGCGTACTGCACGCCCTTCGTCGTCGTCATGCCGCGGTAGCTGACGGCGGTGGCGGCGGCGATCAGCGCCAGGCAGGTGCCGATGTGCACGGCCTTGTTCGCGTCGAGGTCCGCGACCGTGCCGCTGCCGGTGATCTCGCCGGCCAGCAGCCAGAAGTACGAGGTGGCGACCCCGGCGAGGTTGGACAGCACGATCACGGTGGCGATGACCAGGCCCCAGCCGCACATCCAGCCGACGTGCGGGCCGAACGCCCTGACGGTCCAGGTGAAAGAGGTGCCGCAGTCGGGCACCGCCTTGTTCAGCTCCCGGTAGGCGAAGGCGACCAGCAGCATCGGCAGGAATCCGGCCAGGAACACGGCCGGCATGTGCAGACCGACCTCCCCGGCGGTGGAGCCGAGCGTCGAGGTGAGGCAGTAGACCGGGGCCACGGTGGAGACACCGATGACCGCGCTGCCCAGCAGGCCGATGGAATTGCCGCCGAGGCCCTTGCCCC
Organism: Streptomyces sp. NPDC038200; assembly: GCF_055600785.1. Classification (NCBI taxonomy): domain Bacteria; kingdom Bacillati; phylum Actinomycetota; class Actinomycetes; order Kitasatosporales; family Streptomycetaceae; genus Streptomyces; species Streptomyces sp. NPDC038200. Next base: position 417,790 of record NZ_JBVJYH010000002.1, on the reverse strand, counting down.
GCACTCCGTCGCCGGTTGCCGTGTCCTGGGCATCCGGCCTCATCGCCGTCTGTGTCATGACACAGCACGCTAAATGCTGCGATATCGGTTGAGGCCCCCTCAGAACACCCCTCAAGGGCCTTTATTTCGCAGGCCCAAAGAGCAAACCGACCGATATATGAACGGTAGATTACGCTAGTCGATCTATTGATCGAAGGCAACGTGATCACTGTCCGGTATTCGGGAATCGAAGAGGCGCCCGGAATGCCCGGTTCCAATTCTTCCCTGTGACGTGCGCCTCTTCGGTGCGCCTCTCCCCGGTCTCCGCCGACCGACGGCGAGTGGCCGCCCGACGGGCCCTGGAGCACGCTGTAGGCATGACACTCCGGCGCGGCCCCGCGGGCCCGCGGCGGCAGCCGTGGCAGTCGGTCCACGCCCTGCTGCTGTTCCCCGTCGCGCTCATCGTGGTGATCACGGTGGTCGATCTGCGGACCCCCAACGACATCCACCTCGGGCCGGCCCTGGTGATCGCGCCCGCGCTCACGCCCTCCTTCGCCGGCCCCCGGACCACCGCGGCCGTCGGGGCGCTTGCGGTGATCGCCCAGATCTTCATCGGCATCCACCACGGGGGGATCGGCACCACCAACCACATCGTGCAGATCATCACCCTCACGGTGCTCGTGGTGCTCACGATCCTCTACAGCGCGCTGCGCGAGCGCCGGCAGGCCCAGCTGGCCCAGGTCCGCACGGTCGCCGAGGCCGCGCAGCACGTCCTGATGTGGCCGCTGCCCGAGCAGATCGGCACGCTGCGGATCGCCTCGCTGTACCTGGCCGCGGAGGACGAGGCGCAGATCGGCGGGGACCTGTACGCGACGACCGCGTGCGACGGCGCCGTACGCGTCCTGATCGGTGACGTCCGCGGCAAGGGCCTGCCCGCCATCGGCGAGGCGGCGCTGCTGCTCGGAGCGTTCCGGGAGAGTGCGCCCCGGCACGTCCAGCTGGCCGATCTGGCCGCGTCGCTGGATCAGAGCATCACCCGCTACGCGGCCGACCTCGATCCGCCGGAGGAGGTGGGCGAGCGGTTCGCCACCGCGCTGCTCGTGGAGATCCCGGACCGCGATCCGATCACCCGGATGACCAGCTGCGGCCACCCGCCGCCGCTGCTGCTGAGCCCGGGCCACGTCGTGACGGTCCCGAGCCTGCATCCGTCGCCGCCGCTCGGGGTGCACGGGGACACCGAGCACACGCTGGACGTGTTCTCCTTCGAGCCGGGTGACACGCTGCTGCTCTACACGGACGGGGTCGTGGAGGCCCGGGACGAGCGCGGCCGGTTCTACCCGCTCGCCGACCGGGCGGCGCGGTGGACCGACGACAGTCCCGAGGCGCTGATGCACCATCTGCGGCGCGATCTGCTGGCCCACGTCGGCGGCCGGCTCGGCGACGACGCCGCGCTCATCGCCCTGCACCGCACCCCCACCGAGCGCCGCCGCCACCACGGCCGCGCCGACACCCCCCGGCACGCCTGAGCGACCGGCACCCGTGAATGCCGGGCACCCGCGAGCGCCCGGCACCCGCGAGCGCCCGCCGAAGGTGAGCCGCCGGCGCGGGTGAGCGCCGGGCGAGCGGGTGGACCGGCGCGGGTGAGCGCCCGGCGAGCGTGAGGGTCGGCGCGGGTGAGCGCCCGGCGAGCGTGAGGGTCGGCCCGGGTGAGCCGCATGCGCGGGTGAGCCGCATGCGCGTTCAACTGTCCGTGCGGCAATGTTCAGTCCGAAGGGTGGCCCACCCCTGCGAGGCGTTGCGAGAATCTGCGGCGCCTCGACAACAGGGAGCCCCCGTGCGTCAGTTGACCTCCGCGCTCGCCGCCGCCCTCGGCGCGCTCGCCCTCGTCCTCACCGCGCCCGGCACCGCCGACGCGAACGTCCTCCAGCTGCTGCCGCAGAACGCCGACGGTCTGGAGCAGACCTTCTCCCCCGCCTACGACTACGACGGCGACGGCTGCTACGCCACCGCCGCGATCGGCAGCGACGGCACGATCAACCCCGGCCTGAAGCTGGGCGGTGACGTCAACGGCCACTGCCACGACTACGCCCAGCTCGCCAACGCCAACACCTACTCGCGCGAGAAGTGCAACAACGGCTGGTGCGCGGTGGTGTACGCCAGCTACTTCGAGAAGGACCAGGCGACCCTCGGTCCCGCGGCGATCGGGCACACCCACGACTGGGAGCACGTCGTGGTGTGGATCAAGGACAACGCGGTCCAGTACGTCTCGGTGTCACAGCACAGCGGCTACCAGGTGGCCGCCGCCTCCGCGGTGCGCTTCGACGGAACCCACCCGAAGATCGTCTACCACAAGGACGGCGTCTCCACCCATTGCTTCCGGTTCGCCGGCACGGGCGACGAGCCGCCGGAGAACGCGACCGGCGGGTGGTTCTCTCCGCGTCTGGTCGGCTGGAACGGCTATCCGGCGGGCTACCGCGAGAAGTTGCTGAGCGCCGACTTCGGGGCCGCCACGATCAAGATCAAGGACGGTGACTTCTCGTACGCGCTGGCGCACTCCATGCCGTCGGGCATCTCCTTCGACCCCAACGCCTGACGGCGGGCGGGCGCGCCCGCCTCGACCCGAGTGAGGACTTCGATGCCCGTACGACACCTGCCCCCACGACGCCTCTCCGTACGGCGCCTGCTGGCCGGCCTGGCCCTCCTGCCGGCACTGCTGTCCCCGGTGGCCGCGCACGCGGCGCCGGGCGGCCCGGCGAAGACCCGCTTCGACCTCCAGGCCCATCGCGGCGGCCTCGGCATGACCACCGAGGAGTCCCTGGAGGGCTTCGGCAAGGCGATGCGGCTCGGGGTGTCCACGCTGGAGCTGGACACCCAGGTCACCAAGGACCTGAAGGTGGTCGTCAACCACGACCGGCAGATCAGCGGCGTCAAGTGCAGGGACACCGGCCCCGTCACGGCCGGCGACCCGATGTACCCGTACGTCGGCAGGTACGTCAAGGACCTGACTCTGGCACAGATCAGGACGCTGGACTGCGGCTACCGGCAACCCCCCGGCTTCCCCGAGCAGGAGGTCGTCGAGGGGTTCCGGATGGTGGAGCTGAGGGACGTCCTGAACCTGGTGAGGAGCTACCACGCCTGGGGCGTGAAGCTGAACATCGAGACAAAGGTCGAGGCGGGCGCGCCCGAACAGACCGCGCCGCGTGAGGTGTTCGTGCGCCGGGTGTACCAGGAGATCCACCGCTCGGGCGTCGAGCGGCAGGTCACGATCCAGTCGTTCGACTGGGGCGCGCTGAAGGCGATGCACCGGCTGGCGCCCAGCTGGCCGCTGGTGGCGCTGACGAACTACGACTTCCTCCAGGTCGGCTGGCCCGGCGCGTCCCCGTGGCTGGGCGGGATCGACGCGGACGACTACGGCGGCGACTTCGTCCGGGCGGCGGCGACCCTGCCCGGTGTCACGACCCTCTCCCCCAACTACGGCTTCCCGCAGACCGGCAAGGTCGGCGACCCCGGGTTCCGGTTCTACTCCGACGCGACGATGGTCGCGGAGGCGCACGCCCGGGGGCTGAAGGTGGTGCCGTGGACGTGTGACGACCCGGCGACGGTCGGAGCGCTGATGGATCTGGGCGTCGACGGCATCATCATCGACTACCCCGACCGCGTGCGGCAGATCATGGCCGGCCGTGGTCTGGCGCTGCCGCGGCCCTACCGCCCGCACGGGCGCGGCTGAGGCACGGCGGGCGTGAGCCCCGCCCCGAATGGGGCGGGGCGGGGCCCACGTCCGGCGCCCCCCGGGTCAGCCGGCCTGCTTCAGGTCGGTGATCTTGCGGGTCCTGAGGTCGGACTGGACGTCGATCCGGCTGACCTGCGCGTGCGGCCCGTCGCCCCAGGTGAGCGTGACCCGGCTGGTGGCGTGGCCCGCCCCGGAGCCGGTGTAGGCCACCTTCCACTTCACCGGCACGTTCTGCGCGAACAGGATGCCGTCGGCGTGCTCCTTCTCCTCGAAGGCGGCGACCTTCTTCCGGGCGGCCGCGGAGAGGTAGAAGCCGCGCAGGGCCTTGGCGGCGGGCCCGGCGGTGGCGTCGTCGGTGGCCCAGACGGCGTCGATGTACGCGCCGTAGAAGTCGGCCACGTGCTGGGTGACGTCCCGCGCGTCGCCCTGGGCGGACGACACGGCGGCCGCGCGGGTGGGGTGGCTCGTGGAGGCTCCCGCGAGGGCGGGCGTGACGGCGGCCAGCCCGAGGCCGGCGGCGAGGGCCACGGCGGTGAGAAGAGTCGTGCGGCTGCGAACGGACATGTGTTTCATTCCCCCGGATTCTCCGCGACCGGGCCGATCCCGGCTGTCGACGGACTTTAAGACCGCGTCGCCCACGGACTGGTTCCGCTTCTTTCCGCTTTCTTTCCCCGGGTATGTCCCGCCCTTGAGGCACGGAAAAGGTTGTGCCGAATTCCGGCCGAGCCACGGCTCGCTTCCGGTCGTTCCGGTTTCGTACGCGGGGGCGTGCGGGCCGGCCGGGCACCCGCCCGGCGCGTCGTACGGCGGGGGCGGGGCCGGGGTCCGGGAGGTGGGTCGGACCCCGGCCCCGGGTCTGTCACGGCTTGCGGGCGACCGCGCCGTACATGGCGATGTCCTCGTCCCGGATGCCTTGCTCCCCGGTGCCGTCGGGGTGCCACTTGTGGACCTGGACGACGCCGGGCTCGACCAGCTCCAGACCCTCGAAGAACTCGTGGGCCTCGTCGAGGGTGCGCAGCCGCATCGGCATGTCGCGGGCCGCGTACTCGCGGGCGACCCGGCCCACCTCGTCGGGGGCGAACTCGGCGGTGCCGATGGACATCGCCAGGTAGCTGCCCGACGGCAGCGGCTCCAGCAGCCGGCGGACGACGCCGACCGCGTCGTCCGCGTCCAGCATGAAGTGGACGATCGCGATGACGGTGAGGGCGACCGGTCTGTCCAGGTCCAGGGTCTCGCGCAGCTCGGGGGCGTCCAGGATGGCCGACGGATCGCGGAAGTCGGCCTCGATGTACGCGGTGCGGCCCTCGGGGGCGCTGGCCAGCAGGCCCTGGGAGAGAGTGAGCACGATCGGGTCGTTGTCGGCGTAGACGACCCGGGACTCGGGGGCCACCGACTGCGCGATCTCGTGCAGGTTGGGCGAGGTCGGGATGCCGGTGCCGATGTCCAGGAACTGGCGCACGCCCGCCTCCTCGGCGAGCCAGCGCACGGCACGGTTCATGAAGTCGCGGTTGGCGCGCATGTGCACCGGGAGGGCGGGCCACTCCCGGGACATCGCGTCACCGGCCTCCTTGTCGGCGGGGTAGTAGTCCTTGCCGCCGAGTATGTAGTCGTAGATGCGGGCGGAGTGGGCATGCTCGGTGTCGATCCGGTCGGCCGGCCATCCGTTGTCGGGCAACGCCGTGTCTCCCATTCGGTCGCGGGGTTCGTCGGGGGCGGGGGCTTGCGTCACGGGTGCGGGTCACCACTCCTTGCGCAGCGTGCCGAGCAAGGCCTCGGTCTTCCTGGCGGGCGCGGCCTGGGCACTCAGCCGGTCCAGGGCCTCCCGGTAGACCACGACGTCGTCGGCCTTGTCGAGGTAGACGGCCCCGACGAGGCCGCTGCGGTAGGCGATGTCGGGCAGTTCCCGGGCCCGGAACCGGAAGAGGTGGAAGGCTCCGGCCCGCAGGGCGGGATGCGGCCCGTGGGCGAACGGCATGATCTGCACGGTGACCTGGGGCAGCCGGTTGACCTCGATGAGGTGGTCGATCTGCGCGCGCATCACCTCGGGCCCGCCGACCGGCCAGCGCAGCACGGTCTCGTCCATCACCACCCACAGCCGCGGGGGTGCCGGTCTGGCCAGCAGCTCCTGACGGCGCATGCGCAGGGCGACCCGGCGTTCGGTGACCGCGGCGGACGCGTGCGGGCCGGCCGTGGTGAGCAGGGCGCGGGCGTAGTCCTCGGTCTGCAGCAGGCCGTGCACGAACTGGTTCTCGTAGGCGCGGATCTGCAGGGCAGCCTGCTCCAGGCTGAGGTAGGCGGCGAACCAGTCGGGCATGACGTCCCGGTAGGTGTGCCACCAGCCACGCTTGTTGGCCTCGCGCACCGACTGCAGGAAGGTGTCGATCTCCTGCTTGTCGGTGACGCCGTAGACCTGGAGCAGTTTCTCGGCGTCCGCGAGCCGCAGCCGGGCGACCTTGGCGGCCTCCATACGACGGATCGTGGAGTGGCTGACGCCGATGGCGTCGCCCGCCTCGGTGTAGTTCAGGCCCGCCCTGGTGCGCAGTTCCTCCAGTTGTCTGCCGAGGATCATGCGCAGCACGGAGGGGGCGCCGCCCCAGTCGGTCTCCGCGGTCACGCCCACCCCCTCGTCAGGTCCCGGGATCACCCTTGCACGTGATCGCTTTCCCGGCCCATTCGATCACGTTTCGGCGGAAGCAGCATGCACTTGGCCACTTGAAAATTTCAACTTGCCGGTTGCGGAGCGTGGTTGCCGGATGCCAGAGTGGACCGACTGCTCCGGCCGACCAAGGGGCAGGCGGCGCGGCCGGCTCGGGGGAGACAGGCCGCCACCACGGTCTCCCGGCCAGGCCGTGTGACGTCTGCTGCCCGAGCGGCCGGTTCCATGCCCGCACCCCCACCGCGAGGCCGGACGAAAGGCGCACGGTCATGGCTCCGCCCCCTCTCCCCCGACCACGCCCCCGACCGGCCGTCGACCACGGACCGGAGCATCTGCCCGATGCGCACGGGGAGTTGTACCCGGCCGGGGTGCCGCGGCGGCGTCCGGCGGCGCCCGTCGTGGCGCCTCCGGGCCGAGCATGCGGACGGCGGGCGGTTCCCGCACCGGCTGCCGGCCCCGGCCGGGTTTTCCGGACCACCCGGAGGCGAGCGCCCTGGTCGACTCCCTGGGCCTGACGGCCCCGACCGGCTCGCCTCCGGGGTCGCACCCCCCGGCTCCGCCGACCGCCGGCATCCCGTGGACGCCCGCGTTCCCCCGCCCGCCTCCGTCGCGCCGATCCGCGACACGGGATGAACGCCGGTACCGGTACGCGGCCGGCCCATCCCTCCGTCCGGCCCCGGCCGACCGCCCCCCACCCCCACATCCACCACCCCACCCTCACCGCCCCGGACCATCCCCCACCGTCCGAAGGACAGCCATGCACCACACCACCCCCACCCCCACCCCTGCCGCCGACCCCTCCTGGACCCGGACCCGCCCCAGGCCCGGCTCGCAGGAACAGACCGGCTGAACCGGGATCCGCGCTCCGCGGCGGCGTCCCCACCGGCCGACGACAGGCCGCACCTTCACGGCAGCCGGCCGCCCCCTCCCGCGAACCGGCCCGGACCGCCGGACTCCCGCCGAATCCGCGCCGGCTCCCGGCCGGTGCGGGGCGTTCGGCCTCGTCGGCGGTCCGGTACCGTTCGGATCCCGCGTCCGCCGCACCTGCCGTTCTTCCGGGGGTCTCCATGGTCTGGTCACTGATCCGCCGCAGCCGGACCGGGCGAGGACTCCCCGTGCCGGGACGGTGCACGCCCGGCCGGCACGTGCTGGCCACCGGGCGGCTGCTGTTGTTTACCCCCCGGAACAAACTGGACGTGGTCGCCGCGCTCGCCGCGAGCGCGGACGCGGAGGCGCAGCGGTGGCTCGGCACCCGGGCGGACGAGGTGGTGCCCGACCCCGACCTCCGACGGGCCCTGCTGGCCTGGCGGCCCGCCCGCGACGACGGCCGCCGCATCCCCCGCGAACTGGCCGAGCCCTACACGCCCGCCCCGGGCGATCCGCTCCTGCTGGTCTGCGTGCGCAGGTCCGACCTCAGCTACGCCGGCGCCCTCGAACTACAGCACCGGCGGGGCGAGATGGGCGGCTGGCTGGCGCCGGGCTGCCGCGGGCAGGGCCTGGGCACGGAGTTGTTCCGCGCGGGCCTGGAGCTGGCCCACACCCATGCCGGGCTGGCCACGATCCGGGCCGGTGCCGAGCCGGGGAACACCGCGAGCCGACGGGCCCTGGTCCGCGCGGGCTTCGTCCCCGACCGGGGCCCGGCCCGGCACACCCTGCCCGACGGCCGCGTGGTCGACGCCGTCTGGCACCGGCACGAGAGCACGGCGGCCCACCGCTGCCGCTGACCGCCCGCGCGACGGCCGTGCCGCAACGCTCGTCCGGCCGCGACGGCACGCCGGTGGCCGGCTCGCGAGGACGTGCGGCAGCCCGGCCCTCATCGCGCGCGGGGGGGGCACGCTCCTCTGACGGTCGGGCGGAGTCGGCCGTGCCCGGCCGACGCGGCGGACATATGCTACGAAACACCGCTTCGAAGGGAGTGCTCATGGCCGACGCCCCCGCCGGCCCCGCCGCCGAACCGACCCTCCGTCCGCTCGGTTTCGAGCACCTGGCCGCCGTGCTGGATCTTGGTCACCGGGTGTACGACACCGATGCGATGCCCTACACCGGCTGGTCGCTGTCGGCCGTCGCCGGCCACCTGGACGCGCCGGACCCCGCGTGCCTGGTGCTGGTCGACGGGGACCGGGTCGCCGGGTTCGTGCTCGGCTCCCTGTCCTTCGAACAGCGGGCCGACTGGGGGTATCTGGAGTGGATCGCCGTCGACCCCGACTACCAGGGGCGCGGGGTGGCCTCCCGGCTGGTAGAGGAGTGCTGCGCGCTGCTGGCGGCGGCCGGCGCGGTGTGCGTGGTCACGGACGTGGAGCGCCGCAACACCGCGTCCGCGGCACTGATGCGCCGCAACGGCTTCACGGAGGAGGCCACCGTCAGCCTCTTCGTACGCCCGCTCGCCGACGCGCCGGCGACCGGTGCGAGCCGGGCCCGGGACGCCTCCGCGCCGCGCCGCCACCTCACCCGTGCGGCGGCCGACCGGGTGCGCTGAGGTCCGCCCGCCGGGACGGCCGGACCGCACCGCCTCCGGAAACGGCGGCCCGTACGGCCGCGCCGGGCGCACTGCGGGTTGTCCTGCGGGCCCGCGGCCGTCCTCATCCGGCGGGTCGGTGGCCGTCCGTGGCGGATCCGGTGTCCAGGGCGTGGACCGCGCTGGACCACGCCCCGGCGAGCGCGGTCTCCAGGTCGGCCAAGGGGCGGTCGGACGTGTCCAGGTGGAGGGCGGGACCGATGTGCACATGGACGCGGGGACGGCGCAGGGGCGCGGTGGCCCAGCCCGCGAGCTGCTTGGCGCGGTTGCCCGAGGAGACCCGGCGGGCGCCCGCGTGCCCGACCGGGAGCACCGGGGCTCCGGTGGACAGCGCGAGCCGGACCACCCCGGACTTCAGGCGTCCGGGCGGGCTGTCGTGGGAGGCGCGGTAGCGGGGCAGCCCGCCCTCGGGGTAGATGAGCACGCCGCGTCCGGCGGCGAGGGCGTCGGCGGCGTGCTCGAGGGCGTCCGGGGCCCGGCGGCTGCCCCGGTGCACGGGCACGTGGCCCTCCCGGGTCAGGGCCCGGCCCAGCACGGGCACCCGCCACAGCCCGGCGGTGGCCAGGACGGCGGGGCGCAGACCGAGCCGGTGCAGGGTGCCGACGAGCAGCACCGGGTCGAAGAACGAGGTGTGGTTGGCGGCGAGGAGGAATCCGGTGCCGGGCCGCTGCGCCAGGTGGCCGGTGCCGCTCACGCTCGTGTCGCTGAAGACGGGCACGAGGGCCCCGGCCCACGCGGAAAGCATCGGGCGCTCCTCTCCGCCGGGTCCTCCCCGGCACGATCATCACCGGTACGACGCTCGGGCGCGGGTCCGGAGTTCCCCGGACGCCCGTCGGGGCATCGGCGGTACGCCACCGCGTGGGCGGCCACCTCGGGGAACTCGCCGTGCGCCCCGGGTGCTGATCGAGGCGGAGCGTCTGGCGGGCGAGGCCGACCCGGCCCGCTGCGGAACTCGTGTGCGGGAGGCCCCGCGCTGCCACCCGTTCGTGCCGATCGCGTCCCGGCTGCGCCTGCGCGACCACCTGAGCGTGCTCGCGCAGCTCTCGCCGCGGGTGCCGACCGGTGTCCGGGCCGGCCGCACCCGCTCAGGCGCCGGGCATCAGGCCCGCCGCGACCGTGGCTCCCAGCTCCCAGCACGCCTGGGTGTCGGCCTTGGCCGGCTCGCCGGTGACGGTCACCGGCTCGGCCGCCCGGCGCCAGCCGAGGCCGGTGGTGACGGTCTCGACGGCACGGACGGCACCGGTGACGTCATTGCCGCCGTGGACGTAGTAGCCGAAGGGGCGGCCCCGGGTCTCGTCCAGGCAGGGGTAGTAGATCTGGTCGAAGAAATGCTTGAGCGCGCCGGACATGTAGCCGAGGTTCGCGGGCGTGCCCAGCAGATAGCCGTCGGCTTCGAGCACGTCGGAGACGGTGGCCGACAGAGCCGCCCGCCGTACGACACGGACGCCCTCGATCTCCGGCGTCGTGGCACCGGACACGACGGCCTCGAACAGCGCCTGGCAGTTGGGGGAAGGGGTGTGATGGACGATCAGCAGGGTAGGCACATGCGGCACCCTGCCCTGCGGGTGCCGTCCGTCGCAAACGGCGGGCCCGGGCGGGCGTGCCGGGCGGCGCGCACCGGACGCGTCGCGTGGACCGACGGGAGGAGTCGTCGTGGCCGAGGAGGACCGGCGGGCACCGGCCGCCGTGGTGTTCGACGCGCTGGGGCTCGACTACGAGCGGGCGTTCGCCGGCTCGGCACCGCACCGGGCGTCGCTCGCCCGGCTGCTGGAGCTGCTGGCACCGGACAGCCGGGTGCTGGACGTGGGCAGCGGCACGGGACGGCCGACCGCGCAGACCCTCGGCGAGGCCGGACACCGGGTGCTGGGCATCGACGTCTCCCCCGTCATGGTCGAGGTGGCCGCCCGGCAGGTGCCCGAGGCCGAGTTCCGGCTCGCCGACATCCGTGACACACCCCTGACGGAGGCCTCCTTCGACGCCGTGTGCGCCTACTTCTCGCTCCTCCAGATGTCCCGCGCCGAGCAGAAGGCCGTCGTGGCGAAACTGGCCCGGACGGTACGGCCCGGCGGCCTGGTCGCGCTGGCCACCGTGCCGCTCGACGTGGAGGGCGTGGAGGCGGTCTTCATGGGTCAGCCGGTACGGGTGACGAGCTTCTCCGCTGCGGCGTTCACCGCGCTGGTGACCGAAGCGGGCCTGTCGGTGCTGGCCGAGGAGCAGACCCTGTTCACCCCGGACCACCCCGAGGCCGGACCCGAGCCCCACCTGTTCCTGCTCGCCCGACGCGAGGCGGTCTGACCCGGGCCGGGGCTTCCGGCCCGCGGGGACAGGGCGTTCGGCGTTGTCGGCGCCCTCGGCTACAGTGGCGGCTCTCGATCGAAGGGGAGACGACAGTGCAGGTCAGGGTGGGGACCGTCGGAGGCAGAGTGGTCGTCGCGGCGGCGCTCGCGGCGATGCTCGGCGGGTGCGCCGAGTCGGCGGACGACGACAGGAAGTCCGCGAGCCCATCGGCGCACGCGAAGGGTGCGACGGCCGGGGGCACGGACGCGAAGGACCAAGTGGCGGCCCGCGGCGGCTCGGTCGGTGCGGCCGGTTCCGCCTGTGAACTGCCCGTCCGCTTCGACATCGCCAAGCACTGGAAGGCCAAGTCGGTCGACGCCGAGAAGGAGCTGTCCAAGGCTTCGAAGGGCGAGGACGGTGACCTGAGCGGCGCGCTCGCCGACGCCTTCCTGCGGCAGGGACCGGTCACCGCGGCCTGCGAGATCGACGCCAAACCGGCCGGCAACATCGGCTTCCTGCGCGTGTGGACCGGCAAGCCGGGCGACGCCGACGCGGGCAGCGTGCTGCACCGGTTCGTCGCAGCGGAGGACAACGTCAGCAAGACGCAGTACCACTCCTTCAAAACCGGGGGCGGCCTCGCCGCCGTGGAGGTCGAGTACCTCTACACGAGCAAGCTCCTGGACGAGACGAAGAAGGAGAGCGCCTTCGCCGTCAGCACGCCCGACGGCCCCGTCGTCCTGCACCTGGGCGGGATGGACACCGAGGAGCACGAGGAGATGCGCCCCGCGTACGACCTCGCCAAGCAGACCCTCGCCCTCTCCTGAGAGCCGCCGCCGGCGCCCCGCTCAGTCCGGGGCAGTAATGTGTTAGGCGCGGCCATTGGCCGGTGCGGGCGCCGATGAGGATGAGGTACGAGGTGGGGCCTTTACCGGCGGACCGCCGAGATCAGTCCGCCGGGCCGCTCCTCGGGCTGCGGCGGGGTGCTGATCGGGCGGCCGTAGGCGGCAGCGCGCTCGCGCAGGGTGTGACTGTCGGCCTCCCAGCCGTGCCCGGCCAGCCAGCCCACCGGGTCGTCGGGCATCTCCGAGAGCCACATGGACGCCGCCGATCCCGGCGTGGCGTCCGCGCCGAAGCGATCGATCACGCCGCGCGAGCCCAACGTCAGCCCCATCCGACTGCCTGCCGCCGACTGCGCGCTGATCCGGGCCAGCAGCAGCTCCACCGCATCCTCGGGCAGATAGATCAGCAGTCCTTCGGCGATCCACACCGTCGGCACCGCCGGGTCGTGCCCTGCGGCGGCCAGTGCGCCGGGCCAGTCCTCACGCAGATCCACCGCGACGGTGATCCGCTCGCAGCGCGCGACGGCCCGCTCCTGGCGCAGCACCGAAGCCTTGAAGTCCAGTGGGGCGGCGGTGTCGACCTCGAACAGCCGGGTGCCCTCGGGCCAGTCCATCCGGAAGGCCCGGCTGTCCATGCCGGCGCCGAGCAGCACGACCTGCCGGACCCCGGACGCGGAGGCCTGCTGCAACAGGTCGTCGAGGAACTTCGTCCTGATGACGATGGAGAACGACACGGCCAGCCGGCGGCGTCGCGCGGCCTCGTCATCGGGCAGCGGCGGCGAGGAGGGCCACTGGCCGCCGGCGGCGGCGAAGGCCTGTGCCAGTGGGTCGCGGAACAGCGCGTTCTCCCGCTCGCTCTCCAGCGCCCGCACTCTGGCCACCCCCACCGCCGTGGCCCACACTCCCGACGGCTGCACCCGCTCCCGCTCATCAGTCACCGCGCCAGCCTAGACGACCGATGCCGAGGGGCCTGACGAGCGGAGCCAGCTCCAGGCGCGGCAGGCCGGGCATGCGCACACCGACCGCCTACGGCCACGGAAACCACCGCCAACCGCGCGGCCGGCCCGCGTCCTGGTCCGGCTGCGGGATCCGGCCGGGGCACGCCGCCCCGGCCCCTGGGCGCGGCTCCGCCGATGGCTGCGCCGGATCAGGAAGGGGCCGAGCGCGGGCTCAGGGGCTACCGGGCCCGGCACCGGAACAGGACGGGGGTCATCGGGAGAGCCGTGATGCACGCGCACAAGCCCAGGTCCGCGGTCCACGGTCCGCGGTCCGCAGGGCGTCGTCCCCCCGTTGCCTCTTCGTGGCTCCGCAATGGGGCCTCCGGCCGCCGGGTCCGGCATGACTTGGCCGATGGACGGTACCGGCCGGTCGGGGCAGTTGTGCATGTGCCCGCCACCGCCATCGTGGGGGCCAGGGCCTGTCCTTGATGAGCGGCGTGCTGGTCGACACGTCCTACTGACCTGGCGGCGGAACCCGCCCGCGCTCAGCGCAGATGCCGGGCGAAGAACTGGGCAGCGGCTTCCCCCGCGAACTGGGGGACGCCGGTGTGCCCGCCCATGTTGGCGTGCAGCGTCTTCTCCTTGGAGCCGAAGGCGTCGAACAGGTTCAGGGCCGCCTGCCGGTCGTTCCCTTCGTCGTCCCACTGCAACAGGACGTGCAGCGGAATGCTGACCCGGCGGGCCTCCTCGAGCAGTGCGGCGGGCACGAGACTTCCGGCGAACAGAACGGCGGCCGAGATGCGTGGCTCGACCACCGCAAGTCGGATGCCGATGGAAATCACTCCCCCCGAGTACCCGACCGGGCCGCCGATCTCGGGCAAAGGCAGGAGGGCGTCGAGGGCACCCTGCCATTCCGGGACCGACCTTTCGACGAGGGGGAGGACGAGGGCGTCGACGACCTCGTCGCCGACCGGCTCGCCGGCCTCCATGGCTCGGCGCAGATCGGCGCGGGCCTGCTCGGCGGCGGCCCAGCGGGGCCGATCACCGCTCCCGGGAAGCTCGATGGTGGCCGCGGCGAAGCCATCCGCCGCGGCGCGCCGGGCCCGCGCCACCAGCCGGGGGTACATCTTGCGCAGTCCGAGCGGAGGGTGGCCGAGCAGGATCAACGGCGCCGGTGCGGATGCGGATGCCGGCGTCCACAGGACGCCAGGGATCTCTCCGAGGGTGAATTCGCGTTCCAGAAGGCCTTCGTCGAGGCTCTGTTCGGAAGTGAATCGCATGGTCGTGTCCTTCGGGAGTGCTCTTGAACGGCGCTCCCGGACGACCTATCGCCCGACCGTGACTCCGGAGGGGAGCACCCATGCCGATACTGCGTTCACGGGTACCACCTCCTCGTTCTCTCCCACGGCCTCCCGGAGGCTAGCAACGGTCGGCGTGGTCCGCCAACGGGTTTTCACCGAGGGTCCGTGACCGGATGCCACCACACCACACAGCACACGACTTTAGGGCTCCGACCGGTAAGGTTCGCCGGTCGGTCGTCCGGGCGGTTGGATGTGCGTCGACGCCCGATCCGACAGCGGGCGTGCGGCCGCTCCGCCATTCGTTCACGCGCCTCGGGTGCCGGAGCCATGGGCAGCGCCAGTTCAGCCTGGCCAACTCACACCACCACGACCACGCTGTCCAGACCCAGCCGAGCGTCGCTCCTCGCGGGTGCAGGGATGGCCGTTGGGCTGGCTCGCCGCCCGCGAGTTGTACTTGTACGTCCGCTTAGCTTGCCGACGTGCGGCGCTACCAGCCGGTCAGGTCCACCACGAGGTCGCAGTGCGGATCGTCCGGGGCCGGCCGATGGTACTGCTTCTCGTCGAGGAGGCTGGAGAGGGAGGCGATCAGCGCGGTGGGCCTGCCGGTCAGGCGGATGTCGACGCCGACGAGTACAGAAAGGTCATACCGGTCGGGTCGTCTCCCGCTTGAATGGCGACTCGTACGGCGCCAGGGGCGGGCAGGACACCGCGCGGGTGACAGCCTTCAGCGATGGGTCCGCTGCACGCCGATCCGGACCGGCACCGACTCCTCTCCGGTTCCAGGTGACCGAGGACGAACGCGGCACCAAGAACGCCCGGTGAGTGTGTCCTCGGACATTCGGCCCGGTCAGCTCAGCAGGGCGGCCGTGAACGTCTTTCGGTGGTCCACCAGCCATGTCTGCATGCGGTCCCAGCGTTCCCATCCACCACGCTCGGCCAGCGCCTGGAGATAGACGGGGTCACCGTCGGCCACGCGGCGGGCCACGAAGGCCCGGCAGACCTCCGTGGCCTGCTCGATGACGCCGGGCACCTCGGCGCGCTCCCCCGCCGAGAGCCCATAGCTGTCGGCAAGGATCCGCAGCCGTGCGGGCGCATCCAGCCCGGAAGGATAGAAAGCGGCCGCGGATCCGGGATCGACCACGGGTACCCAATAGCGAGCGGTCATGGCGAGGTCCCACAGGGGACGGCCCGGGGCCGCCAGATCGAAATCGATCAGAGCCGCGGCACGGCCGGCGCGGAAGACGACGTTGTCCGGGCACACGTCGTTGTGGCACAGCATCGTTCCCCCCTCCGGATCGGCCAGGTCCCGGGGCCACTCGGCATGGGTGTCGACCGCGACGGCCGTGCTGGTCTCATGCAGGCGCCGCAGCAGCTTTCCCACCGATTCGAGGGCGGTCTGCGTCATCACCCAGTCCGGGTACGGCGGCAGAGCCACGTCGCCCGGGACGAAGGTCAGCTGCTCACGGCCGTCCGCGGTGAGACCGACAGGGGCCGGCGCCGCGTCGAAGCCGTGCTCCTTCAGCGCAAGGAGATAGGCATGCAGGGCGCGCGCGTTGCGCGGCGCCGGGCGCTCCACCAGATCCCCCCGGCGGAAGACCGCCCCCGCGTTGGCCATCCCGCCGACCAGCGCCTCGCCCTCAGCCGTCATGAGGAGCACGCTATCGCCAGATCGGCCCCGCGCGGGCCGGTCCGCGAACTCGGTGCGCACAAGCGCCTCGAGATGGAGAGCCTCCGTACCCCGGGAGGGCTCCCGCAGGGGGAGGCGCTTCGGGCACGGTGCGGCGGTGCCCACCTGGACGGGGTGGGGCCGCCGCACTCGGCGGACGTCGGTGCGGCCGGGCCGGTCAGTAGCGCAGGCGCCTGGCCCGGAGCAGCATGAACAGGCCCGACAGGGCGAGCAGTGTGCCGATGGCCGCGGGCCACAGCTGAGACCCCGTCTCCGCCAGGCTGCCCTGGGACGCCTGGGGTTCGGTCTGCGCGGCGGCGGGCGGCACGTATCCGGCGGCGGTGGCCTCGCCCGATCCGGAAGGGGCGGGCTCGGAGGGGGCGGACGCGGAGGAGGCGGACGGGGCCGGCGCCGCCCCGGCCGGTGCCGAACGCGCCGGCGTCGACCGGGGTTCGGCGGACTTCGCCGGTGCGGCCTTGCCGTCCGTGTGGTTCGTGCCGTTCGTGTCGTTCGCGTCGTCCTTGGTGGTGCGGTCCGGTGCGGTCGTCGCATCGTGGTGCGGGGCTCCGTCGGCGTGCGAGGCCGACGGCGCCGGCGCGGAGGTGGAGTCCCCGCCGGGCTCGGTCGCGTTGCCGTCGGGCTCGGTCGCGTTGCCGGCGGGCTCGTCCGTGGCGCCTTCGCCGGGCGCGGTGGTGGCGCTGTCGCCGGGGTCCTCCGTGGCACCGTCACCGGGCGTGGCCGTGGCATCGTCACCGGGCGTGGCCGTGGCATCGTCACCGGGCGTGGCCGTGGCATCGGAACCCGGACCGGCCGTGGGCGTCGCCGTCGCCGTCCCATCGGAGTCGTCGTCGGCGGGAGCGCCGCAGGTGCGACCGGAGTTGATGCAGTCGACCATCTCCCCCATCAGGTCCTCGTCGAAGACGTTGACGAAGTCGCCGTGGTCGGTGACGGGCTTGTGCAGCTGCTCGGGGAAGGAGTCCACCGCGAACAGCGGGACGGTACGGCCGCCGTCCGCGACGCTCGGCGCGGGGACGTCGTAGACGATGCGCTGCACCAGCTGCGGGATCGGCCGGAAGCCCGCCGGGCAGGAGCCGTCCTCGGCCGCGAAGGCCACGTGGGTACGGTGGTTGGCGCTGTCGATGTTGCGGCCGTCCCAGCAGCTCTGGAAGCGGAAGGTGCGGACGACGTCGCTGCCCTGCGGACACAGCGGGTACTTGTCCTTCAGCTGCCGGTCCTCGAAACCGGTGCAGCTCCAGGACGCGTTCGCGTTGCCGGGACCGTTGACGAACGCCTTGGCGTCGCCGGTGATGATGCGCAGCAGGCGCGGCATCGCGGTCACCTTCTCGCGCGGGTTGCCCACGAACGTCAGCGTCACCTGCCTGGGTGTGACGATCTGCCCCGCGTTGCCCTCCGTGCCGCCGCCCGGCGCTCCGGCGTCCCGTTCCCGGGTGCCGTTCTGCAGGCGCAGCACGGGCCAGTAGTACGTGGACTTGTCGCCCTGGTCCACACAGCTCGTGTCGGCGTTGGCCAGGTCCTCGTCGCTCGCGAAGGCGTTGTTGCTCTGGTTGCCGATGTAGTCGTGGAAGTGGTGGGCACCGTTGGAGACGCCGGGGGCCACGATGACGTTGTCGGAGTTGAACAGGCCGTTCGCGTTGACCCCGCAGTCGGAGGTGAAGGTGCCGCGCGAGGCGTCGCCCTGCGGCGGCTGAGCCGGCGCGTCGGGCTGTACGGAGGTGATGTCCACGTAGTCGGAGACGACGGGCCCGTTGCCGCCCTGCCCCGCGCCGTTCTGCCCCTGCCCGGCGCCGCCCTGCGCGCCGCCGTCACCCGGGGTGCCGGTTGCCTGGCCGGTGTCGCCGGGACGCAGGGTGCAGGCGGCCAGGGAGTCCAGCCCCTGCGGGCGCTGCCCCGCCCGGTCGATGGCGTCCGCGATCCGCCCGATGGACGCCGACCGCTTCTCCTTCAGCGGGTTCATGATCGTGTCGTCGGTGGAGCCGGAGTCGCCCCCGTTCCGTCCCGCCTGCTGCACCTGCCGGTATGCCGCCGCGGTCTGCCGGTCGAGCAGGGCGAGTTCACGGTCGACGTCCGGACGAGCCGCGTCCGGTACGTCGGTCAGCCGGCTGCCGACGTCGGGGCAGTCGACGGTGGCCATGCCCGTGGTCAGGACATGTCCGGTCGAGTCCGTGCCGGATCCCTCGCCCCAGCCTTCGGAGGCCGAGGCATAGACGTTCGCCGCGACCAGTCCGGTCCCGCCCAGCATCAGGGCGACCGCGGCTAGGGTCGCGCGTCGTGCGCCGGTCGGGCGTCTGCGCCTGTTGCGTACCAAGGTCGTCCCCTGTGAGTGAGCGCCGGCGCGTGCTGCGCCGGTCGGACATGGAGTCCCCCGGCTTCATACGGAGGGCGGAACCACCGTGTTCAACGGAATCGCGAATTCACCGGGACCTCACAGGAAACCATGGCCTCCAACCCTCCCCCGTCGAACTCCGCTGCGAACATCACGAATATGTATCGGACATTTCACACCTCAACCTTCACACGAGGCACACACGTTGGCTAGGTTGACGCGAGGCCGCCGCCCGGCTCAGCCCCGGCGAGCCGCTCAACTGCCCTGCGGGGCGAGGAAGGAGCACGTCTTCCATGGCGCCGGAGAGCCGCGACGAGGTTCGGCAGCGGATCGACTCCCTGTACGACCAGGCGGAGAACGCCACCGGTAATTTCAATGCGACCCGGGCCATGGCCGCCCGGACACGCTCACGGGGCGTCCCGTTGGCCAAGCGGGCGAGCCGGCGCTCGGATCCGGCACTCGACGAGATCGCGCAGCAGTGGTTCGACGCGGCGCGCAACCGGCTCGGCCCGACCGTCCCCGCCGCACTGCCCGCCGACCGGCTGCCCGGCCGAACGCCCCAGCGGCCGGGCCTCCCGGCGCGCTCTCAGGACCGGAGCGGGGGCGGCGCCCTCCCGAACGGTGAACGGGCGGCCCTCGCACCGGGACCGACCGCACGGGCACCGCAGGCCTTGGAGCCGGGCACCGGCCGGGCGCCGGCCGAACTGCCTCCCGGGGGCGCGGTGGCCGAACTGCCGGGCGGGAGGGCGGTGGCCGAACTGCCGGGCGGAGGTGCGGTGGCCGAGTTGCCGACCGGAAGTGCCGTGACCGCGTTGCCTACCGGAGGCGCGATGACCGCACTGCCGGGTGGGAGTGCCGGCGGGGACTGGCCGGGTGGAAGTGCCGGGGCCGAGTGGCCCACGGCGGGCTCGACCACGGGCGGGGTGCCCGTGGTGGTGCCGGATGTCCGGAGACCGCCGAGACCTGGTGCGGAGCTGCCTCAACCCGCGGGTGGCACCCTGGACTCGACCGGCGGGATCGCTGCGGCACCGGTCGTCCTGAGCACGCCGGACCCGCTGGCGACCGGTATTGCGGCGGCCCTGCTGGGCTCCGGAGAGCGGGGAGCGGCCACCGGCGTTCCCGCCGAGACCGCCCTTCTCCCGGCCCCCGCCATGTCCGGCCCGGCCCCCGCCATGCCCGGCCCCCAGGCAGACCCGGTCCGGAAACCCAGGACGCTGCCCGGAACCGCCGCGCCCGGCCGCCTCTCCCCCGCCGTCGCCAAGTCGGCCAACCGGGACAAGCTCGCCACCGCCGGTGACCTGCTCACCCGCCTCACGACCCGACCGACCCCACCGGCCCCACCAGCCCCACCGGCAGCGTCCGTTCAGTCGATGCCGGCACCGGCCACCGACTTCCCGCCCGCCGCCGCGGCCTCGGTAATCGACACGGGCGCCATCCCCTATGCGGCGATTTCCGCGCCCACGACCGACACGGGCACCTTCTCGGCTCTCCCCACACCGGTCACCGACACCGGCGCCTTCGCCTACACCGCACCCTCGGCACCGGTCACCGACACCGGCGCCTCCCCTTACGCAGCTCCGCAACCCGCCGCCGACACAGGCGCGTTCGCCTACACGGTGCCCGCGGCACCCGTCACGGACACGGGGTCCTTCGCCTACACCGCACCCCCGCGACCCGCCCTCGACGCGGCCGTCGCGTATCCCATCACCCCCGGAACGCCCCCGGCTCCGGACCCGATGGCCTCCCTGACCGGTGTCCCGGTGCCGGAGTCACCCCGTGCGCTGCGTGCCGCGAAGGCGATCGCGTTCGCTCGGGCGCAGGTCGGGAAGCCGTGTGTGTGGGGTGCGATGGGGCCGGGCTCGTACGACTGCTCCAGCCTCACCCAGGCCGCGTGGAAGGCCGCGGGGGTCATGTTGCCGCGCGCCGCGCACGAGCAGGCGCTGGCCGGCTCCCCGGTCACGACGGCCGGGATCGAACCAGGCGATCTCGTCCTCTTCTTCGACGACGACCGGCATGTGGGACTCCACGTCGGCGGCGGCATGATGGTGCACGCTCCGGGCCCCGGGGCGATCATCCGGGAGGAGTCGATCTACGGTGCCGGGGAGGCGGCGATCCACCGGATCGTCCGACCGGCCTGACCGGGGTGGGGTCGGCGACGGCGCCGGTGGGCTGTTGCCGACGCGGAAGCGGATGCCGAGGGGCGCACCGCAGTCCTGGCTGAGGCCGAAGGCCGGACCCGGCAGTCGCGCTTCGGCAGCCGTCGCACCAGAGGGCTCCCGACGAAGCCGCTGCCCCCGTCAGCCGCGACGGTCACGCCGGGGGCGACCGCCTCCGGCGCCTCCGGCCCTCCGCGTCGCCGCGTGTCCGTATCCGCGCCACCGGCGTCTCCGCATCTCCGAGTCTCCGCGTCCCCCGCGTCCACCCCGCTCCCGCCCCGCCCCCGGGTCACCGACCGCATCCGACCTCCCGGGGTCATAAGCAACCCCTGGCAAAGCCATAAGGCCCGCTTATGAGGTCATAGACCGGACCCCCGTACCTACTTAGGTCTGCCTTAGTTTAGGCTTTCTGATCAAGTCGCCCATTCACGTTCGACCCATTCACGTTCGAAGGGAACCTGATCATGCCGCGCCCCCTGCGGGTAGCCATCGTCGGAGCCGGCCCCGCCGGGATCTACGCCGCCGACGCCCTGCTCAAGTCCGAGGTGGCCGCCGACCCCGGTGTGTCCATCGACCTCTTCGAGCGGATGCCCGCCCCGTTCGGCCTGATCCGGTACGGCGTCGCGCCCGACCATCCGCGCATCAAGGGCATCATCACCGCCCTGCATCAGGTGCTCGACAAGCCCCAGATCCGCCTGTTCGGCAACGTCGACTACCCGACGGACCTCGGCCTGGACGACCTCCGTGCGTTCTACGACGCGGTGATCTTCTCCACCGGCGCGATGGCCGACCGCGAGCTGTCCATACCCGGCATCGACCTGGACGGCTCCTACGGCGCCGCCGACTTCGTCTCCTGGTACGACGGCCACCCGGACGTGCCGCGCACCTGGCCGCTGCAGGCCGAGAAGGTCGCCGTGCTCGGTGTCGGCAACGTGGCCCTGGACGTGGCCCGCATCCTCGCCAAGACCGCCGACGAACTGCTGCCGACCGAGATCCCGCCGAACGTCTACGACGGTCTGAAGGCCAACAAGGCCGTGGAGATCCACGTCTTCGGCCGCCGTGGCCCGGCGCAGGCGAAGTTCAGCCCGATGGAGCTGCGCGAGCTGGACCACTCCCCGAACATCGAGGTCATCGTCGATCCCGAGGACATCGACTACGACGAGGGCTCGATCGAGACCCGGCGCGGCAACAAGCAGGCCGACATGGTCGCCAAGACGCTGGAGAACTGGGCGATCCGGGACACCGGCAACCGCCCGCACAAGCTGTTCCTGCACTTCTTCGAGTCGCCCACTGAGATCCTCGGCGAGGACGGCAAGGTCGTCGGCCTGCGCACCGAGCGCACCGCGCTGGACGGCACCGGCAACGTCAAGGGCACCGGTGAGTTCAAGGACTGGGACGTCACCGCGGTCTACCGCGCCGTCGGCTACCTGTCCGAGAAGCTGCCCAAGCTGCCCTGGGACATCGAGTCCGGCACCGTCCCGGACGAGGGCGGCCGGGTGATCGAGGAGGGCGGCGAGCACCTCCGGTCCACCTATGTCACCGGCTGGATCCGGCGCGGGCCCGTCGGTCTGATCGGCCACACCAAGGGCGACGCCAACGAGACCGTCGCCAACCTGCTGGACGACTACGCAAGTGGCCGGCTCCACACGCCGTCCGCGCCCGAGCCCGAGGCCGTGGACGCCTTCCTCGCCGAGCGGAACATCCGCTTCACCACCTGGGAGGGCTGGTACGAGCTGGACGCCGCCGAGCGTGCCCTGGGCGAGCCGCAGGGCCGCGAGCGCGTGAAGATCGTCGAGCGTGAGGACATGCTGCGGGAGAGCGGGGCGTAAGCTCCGGGCTCCCCTCGGGCCCCGGGGGGCCGGCGCCGGTGCGCCGGCCCCCTATTTTTTCCATTCAGCTCTTTTCCGTTCAGCAGCCCGCCGTCCGCGCGAACAGCTCGTGCAACGGCACCGGTGCCAGCAGCCGGGTGAAGGGGCCGTACAGGTCCTTGCCCGACCGGACGGCGCCGTGCGTGCTCAGCTTGCCGCTCTCCACGGGCAGATGGGGCGCCTCCAGGGGCTCCCAAGTGTCGTCGGCGAAGGCCGTGCGCCCGGCCCGGGCCCGCCGTCCGGTCTGCACCGCCCCGGCCGCCACCAGCTCCGCCTGCGCCGCCTTGTGCCGGGCGGCCGTCCAGCCGTTCCAGCGGCGGACGTTGCGGTCCGTGGGCCGGGCGAGCGCACCCAGCTGGAGGTGGAGCGCGGCGGCGTCCGCACCCACACCGAGCCGCCGCGCCACCTCGGCGACCAGGCCGGGGACGCTGAGCGCCGGATTCGCCTCGTAGCCGCCCACGGGCACGGGGGTGTCGGTCGCCCGGTCCGCCATCCGGGCCAGACCGTCGAACAGCGCCCGGGTCCGCGCGACCTCCTGCCGGAGCCCGCGCAGGTCCAGCCGGTCGCACAGGTCCAGCGCCCGCGCCACGCGCTCCGGGTCCGCGAGGGCGGCCGTGCGCAGGAAGACGTCCCCGCCGGGGACCGCGACGACGAACGTCCCGTCGTCCAGCGCCGTCGGCGCCTGCGTGACGCTCTCCAGGAGCGGCTGCGGGCAGGGGAGCACCGTGCCCGGGTACGGACGGAAGGCCGGGTCCTCGGCGGCGTGGTGGGCCAGGGTCTGGTTCCCGACCAGCTCGACCAGCGTGTCGGGGGCGGTGACCCAGGCCCGCAGCCACTCGTGCAGTCTCAGCGCCCCGTCGGCCGCGGGGTCGCCGACCGGCCGCTCGGTCAGGGCCCAGGCGATCACGGACATCGTCGAGGTGTGCGGCGCACGGTCGCGGCGTATCCACTCCCCGGCCGTGCCGTCCGGCTCGGCCTCGTGCAGGTGGAGCCGCCCGGTGCGGCTGCCGACCAGGACGGATCCGCCCGGTTCGGCCGGGGGGCGGCCGGCGGGCAGCGCCCGGGCCCAGTCGGCGGGCAGGCCCAGCTCCGTCTCCAGGGCGTCCGCCAGCTCCTCGTCGACGTAGGGCCGCGTGCCGAGCAGGTCGGCCCAGACGGCCGCCATGCGTTCGGCGGCGCGCACCGGGCCGTCCGGCGTCCACAGGTCGGCCGGGTCCTCCGGAAGACCGGCGGCGAGCAGCGCGCGCCGGCCGTGCGGGCCGAGCCGGTGCCAGAAGCCGTCGTACTCCGTCGCGGTGGTCTTGTTCGCCTTGTAGGGCTTGGAACGCAGCAGTCTGGCGTGCTCGTCGTGTCCCGCGCGGCGCGGAAGGCCGCCGAGGGCGAGGGTGGCGACGGGGCGTCGCACTCCGGTGCGCCAGGAGAAGACGGCGAGGGCCTCCGGGGTCAGCGGGACGGGTCCGTGGCGTTCGGCCATGTCCAGGAGGCGGGTGAGGCGTGCGCCGTCGTCCCGGGTGATCGTGACGGTCTGTTCCTCCTCGGTGCGGGCGGGGGCGGGGGCGGCGGCCGGCTGCACGAAGCGGGCGAGTTTGCCGCGGGCGGGGCCCACCGCCGTGTCCGGTGCGGCGGTCACTTCCTCCTGCGGTGCCCGGCCGGTGCGCCAGGTGCCACCGGGCTCGGCGAAGGGCTGCCGGCTCCAGGTCCGCAGCAGGCCGTTCAGGGCGGTGCGGTAGTCCTCGGGCGTGGTCTCGACGGCGGCCCGCCAGGCGACGGCGTCGATGCCGCCGAGCAGGGCCTGCCATTCGGCGGGACGCGCGGGAGGGGCCAGGCTGCGGGTCTCGTCGTCGATCTCACCGCGCAGGAAACGGCCGTCGGCGGCCACGGCCGTGAGCGTGCCGGCGTGCCGCTCGGGTGTGTGGGCCTCGTAGGCGTGCAGATCGGGCAGCAGGCCGGACAGGGCGGGGACGAGGATGGTGTCGGGGACGTCGGCGGGGAGGTCCACCACCGGGCCGGAACGCATGATGCCGACGCGGTGGGACAGTTCCTCACGGCGGCGCAGGACGTCGGCCGCGAGCCGGGCCGCGCGCGCCACTCCGTCCCGGACACGCACGTCGCCGGCCTCGGGCAGCAGGCGGACGATCTGGTCGCGCAGCTCGTCGTCGTCGCGGGTGGCGAGGGCGGCGTCCAGGAGCGCGCGCACAGTGGGGCCGGAGACGGTGCGCAGCGCCTTGGAGGCCCGTTCGTCGCGCGGGGTGAGGAAGTGCCAGAACGCGGGCGGCGGCACGGGTCCGGCCGCTTCGCCGAGGGTGGGCGGATGGTCGCGGTCGCGCCCCGAGGGCGGGACGAAGCCGTGGACCTGCCAGAGCAGCGAGTTGTCGGCGGCGGCGTGGCAGCGGACGGTCGCCTCGCCGACGGTCACGGCGTCCTCACCGCCCGCCGGGAGGCCGACGACGCCCCAGGGGTGGCGGCCGAAGCGGCGACTGCGGTACCGGGCGGTGCGGCCGTCGACCGACTCCAGCAGGAACTCGGTGGGCGAGGGGCCCTGGTAGGGCGTGCGGTTGAGGACCCGGCAGCCGACGAGCCGGCCGTCCTGGCCGAGCGGGGAGGCCGGGGCGTCCTCGGGGAGCACCGCGAGGTACTGGCCGCCTTCGAACTCCTCCATGCCCGGTGGCAGTTCCCGGTCACGGTGGAAGTCCGGAAGGGCGCGGTCGGCCGCGGGGGCACCGGTGACGGGGTCGTACGGCGTCCAGTTGCCTTGGGTGTGGAACACCGCGGCGCCGTAGAAGCGCCGGCCGTCGCTCATCTGGAACTCGTGGCGACCGATGCCCTCGCGCCCGCCCGGCCGCAGCACCCGCTCCCCGTCGAACCGGCCGCCGCGGTCCGGGGTCTCGAACTGGTACCCGAACCCGCCGCGGATCAGTCCGCCGTACGGTCGGAGGCCGAACCGGTCCTCCGGTGCGAACACGTCCTGCGGCCGGTCGGTCCAGTACGCCTGGTCACCGGGAGAGTGACGGTCACCGGTGCGCCAGCTGACGAGGAACTGCCCGCCGACGTAGTGGACGGAGTGCGAGAGCGATCCCTCCGGCACCCGGAAGGTACAGGTCGCACGGGTGCCCGTGGGGTCGACGGCGACGGCGCGGTCGCCGCCGAAGACCGTGAGGACCGGCCAGGTGCAGGTGACGCGCAGGGTGTCGGCCGGGTCGAAGCCGGCGAGGGCCGCGTCCAGCGCGGGCCAGCCCAGCTCCTCGGGCAGCCCGGCGTGCAGCGCGCGGGCCAGCGGGCCGGTGAGGTCCAGCGCGGCCAGCGCCTCCTCGATGCCGTCCAGGGCGATGGCGGTGGGCCGGTCGAGGAGGCCGGCCAGTTCGGTGACCGCTTCGTCGGCCGCGGCGAGCCCGCCGCCCCGCAGCTCGCCGAGCAGGCCCTCGATGCGGGAGTGCACCTCGGCGGCGATGCCGGCGTTCTCCGGGAGGCGGGTGATCGCGCTGCCGGCGCCGCCCAGCCCTTCGTGCACGGTGCCTTCCAGACGGCGGCCGAACACCGGATGGGCGGCCAGGGCCCTCAGATCGCGGCGCGACCGGTCGTCCCAGAACGTCAGCGCCACGGCGTCGCCCGGGTCCTCGACGGCGATGCCCTCGGCGAGGCAGGCGTCCAGGAGGTCGGCGTCCAGGGCCGGCCACCGGTACTTGTCCTCGTGGATCACCACGGGTGTGCCGGCGGCACGCAGCCGGGGGGCGAACCGGGAGACGATCTCGAAGAGTTCGGCGGGCATGGGCTGGCGCGCGACGCCGCCGTACGCCACCCGCTGATGCCGGTACGTGCGGGTGTACCGGCACAGCCAGCCGCCCAGGCCGCCCTCCGGTTCGAGGTGCCCGGACGCCGCCGCGTCCACGATGCCGCCGCGCAGCAGCAGCCGCAGCCAGGCCGCAGCGTCCTTGCGGGAGTCGGGGAACAGGTCGAGCAACGCGGCCTGCAGCCCGGGTCCTTGCGGATGGTCGCCCAGCGGCCCGGCGGCGGCCTCCAGCAGGGCGTCCGGGACCGCCTTGCCCCGTGCGGCGCCGAGGACGTGTCCCAGGATCCGGGCGTCCTCGTCGGTGCCGAGGCCGGCGGCCCGCGCGGACGCCGCGATCCGGCGGGCGAGGTCCGCGGGGAGTTCCCCGGGAGAGGCCGCCCACGCGGTGAGCACGCGCGCGTACTCCTCATGCGCCTCGGCGGGCGGCAACTGCCCGGCCAGCCAGCGCTGGTGCTCGCTCAGCTCCTTCACCGGCAGGGCGCCGTGCGCCGCGAAGAGCCGCGCGTCGGCCCGCCGCCAGTCCGGGTCGACGGGCAGCGCGTGCTCCTGCTCCGCTTTGCGGGCCAGGGTGTAGGCCTTGGCCGCGGCACCGCCGGGATAGCCCAGCAGCCGGTGCGCCACCGTGTCCCAGAACCAGGGCAGATGGGCGGGCGGCAGCCCTCTCGCCGACCGCCGCAGCCGCTCCAGGCAGCGCCCCATCCGGGGGTACGCGGACGACACGGCCGTCGCCACCTCGTCGAGCAGGGCGACGGCGGCGCTCTCGGCGGCCGGGTCGTGCGCCGCGACCCAGAGCGCGTAGGTCGTGGACCGGTGGGGTTCCGTGGGCAGCAGGTCGTGAGTGAGCATGCGGCGATCTTGACATGTGGGTCCGACACCCGTTCGGGGCCTGTGGACAACCGCCGCCGGCTCCGGCCCGGTCCTGTGGACGATCGGGGCCGCGTCCGGGGCGGCGTCGTGAAAACCCTCAACCGGCTCCGGGATCAGCCCTGTTAGGGTCCTGCGGTGTTCGTCCCGCACCGAGCGCCGGCTCCGGGGACGTGCAGCCAGGTCCTCGGGCGGCGAGCGGGCGCAGGGCGGCGCGGTCGCGGGTCTCCGGCAGCGTGGTCAGCGAAGCCTCCCGCGCCTCCGGGCGGAGTGAGGGGCGCCAGGCCGCAACGGGTCATGGCCCTCGTCGCCACGCGTCCAGGAGATATCGACTGTCCATATATCTTGATATCCCGCACGGAGCGAACAGAGCGAAGCGTACATGCATCGCAAAACCTGACATATCACGCAAAGAAGCTGTCAGGTGTGTCACGCGTCCCGCGTGCGTCGGACGCGCTTCTTGCGGAAGCGGACGGTCCCTGACGACGCGGGCCTCCGCGGGGGCGGGTGATCCGCACGGGAACAGGGCCCGCCCCTGAGCGGATGGGCGGGCGGGCCCCGTTCACCGGACCAGTGTGGATGCCGTGCCCCGCGGCCGGGCATGAGTGAACCGCGGTCGCCTGACGCGCACCGCGCACCTCCCGGGCGTACGCCGCACACCCCGTGCGCGGGCCGCGCACCCGGGCGACGCGCGGGGCCGGGCCCCCGGCCGCCGTGTCGCCCGCCGAGCGGTGATACTGGGAAGCTCACCCGCCCCCATCAGCAGATTGGCTCATGTCGAACTCCGCCACCGACCACGCCACCGTCCCTCAGACCCTCTGGGCGGCCCGGGGCCGCCACTCCGGCCCCGGGCCCGAGGACGTCGTCCGCCGCACCCTGCGCCGCCGCCGGGAGAGCGGGGACATCGACGACTTCGCCGAGCCGCCCGTCGCCGAGGACCCCGGCCGGCGGGTCTTCGAGGCCCGTTGGCGGGCCGGCGGCACGGTGACCGTGCGCGCCCGGCTCACCCTCGTACCGCACCAGAGCCGGCCGCAGCACCACGACTGGCGGCTGGTCGCGGAGGCGGAGCGCCCGTGGGACGACGCCTGGCCCTCGCCCGCGACCCTGTTCTGGCCCGACGGCGGCTCGGACACGGGTGACGACGGTTCCTGGGACCACCACCCCACGGTCGCCGGTCTGCGCTTCCGGCAGGTCAACGCGCTGCCCGAGGACGACAAGGAGATGCGCCGACGGCTGCGGGACGCGGCCCGGGAGGCGTGGTGCGTCCATGTCGTGGTGCACGAGGCGATGACGCCGGACGAGCAGGGCCGGCTGCCACTGACGCGGCTGCTGCCGCCCGGGCTGCGGCACCGCGTGGTCGAGCACCGGGCCGCCCCGCAGCAGCTGCGCGGTGTCAACTGGGCGCTGAAGGACCTCGGCGTCGAGGTGCCGCGCGGCGGCGCGGTGCTGCTGCCGCCGGATCCGGCGCCGGACGGCTACGACAGCCGGGAGCACGGGGTACGCAACGTCTTCCTGGACGGCACGGAGCCCGCCGAACTCGTCGCGGCCCTGCGGCGCTTCGTCGCCCTGCCCCGGCCGCTGCCGCGGGACGCCGAGGAGGCACTGACGGACCTGCGCGAGAACTGGACCCTGATGACCCTTCAGGAGGAGCTGGAGCGCGAGCGGCGGCTGGTCGCCATGTACGTCGACGCGCTGGAGGCGATGACGAAGTCCCGGGATCTGTACAAGCAGGCCGCCGAGCAGGCGCTGGAGGCTCTCGCCGCGTACCGAGAGGTGCCCCCGCCGGGTCTGCCGCAGCAACGGCCGGGTACCCGGACACCGGGCGCGCTGCAGCAGCTGACGCGGACGTTCGAACGGCTGAAGCTCACGGCCAAGGGCCGTCAGCAGCCGCAGCCGCCCGCGGACGCCTCGTCGAACGGCACACCGGTCGGCCCGGTCCGGGAGGACGACGGCACGGCCGCCGACCGCGCCCCGGACGACCGGCCGTCGTAGCCTTCGGACCCGGACAAGGAGCCAGGATGGACACGACCACGACCCTGCTGGTGATCGGGGCCGTTGCCGCGGCGGCCCTGCTGGCCGTCGCCGTCGGTCTGCTGGTACGGCTGGTGCGGGCCCGGCGGACGCTGCGGCGGGCGGGGCTGCCGACGGGGCCGCGGTGGGTGTTCTGGGGCGCGGTCGCGTATCTGCTGCTGCCCACCGATCTGCTGCCCGATCCGGTCTACCTGGACGACATCGGCGTCCTGCTCCTCGCCCTGCGCAGCCTGCGCGCGGCCCGGCCGCTGCCGCGGGGCACGAGCGGGATCTGACCCGGCTGCGGCATGCCGCACCGTGGTGGGGTGCGGGCCCTGTTCACCGGCGTACCGGATGTCCCGACGGTCCCGGGGGTGGCCGTCGGCGTCGACGTGCCGCGCGTGCCCCCCTGGCCGGCCGGGCGTCCCGGCGCGGCGCCGAGCGGATCGTCCTCGTCCGAACGCGGCAGCAGATCCTCACGTGAAGCCCCGTCATCCCGATCGACCGGCCTGCCGGGAGGGCCGGAGTCCGAGGCCGTGCTCGCTCAACCGCCGCCGCGCGGGGCCCTGCCCGCCGTCAGGGCGGTGAGCAGGACCGCCAGTGCGCCGAGGGACGCCGTCGCGGCCACCGGGCCGGCCAGCCAGGGCGGGGCCAGGGTCGCCGCCGCCAGCCGGGCCGGGTCCGGCAGACCGAACCGTCCGCCGAGCACCGGTGCCGCGGCGAGCACCGCCGTGGCACCGACGGACGCCGTCGCCGCGACGAGCCGGAGCAGGGCCGCCCGCGCGGTCAGAGCGAGCGCCAGCAGTCCGCACACCGCCGAGGTGAGCAGGGTGGTCCCGAGGGTGCCGTGGGACAGCCCGGTCCAGTAGCGCGGCATGTGCGCCGCCCCGCACAGGAGCACGAGCAGGGCGGCAGCCCGGGCGGCCCACACGCACGCCGCCGGTGCCCGGCCGTCCCCGGCCCGCTCCCGGGCCGCTCGCTGCTTCTTCGCCGGCCGTTCACCGGCGGGCCGGGCCTGCGAGTCCTGCGGGTTCTGCGGGTTCTGCGGGTTCTGCGGGTCCCGCGCGACGGCCGGGGCCACGACGGCGGGCACGGGCACGCCGGGCACACGCACGACGTCCACGGGCAGGGCGTCCACGGGCAGGGCGTCGGCGGGCAGGGCGTCGGCGGGCGCGGGAGGACCCATCGGCTCGGACGGCGGGTGCTCGGGCGCCTTCGGGTCGGCGGCCAGCAGGCCGATCAGCTCGGCCAGCTCCTCGACGGGCCGGTGGACGGCCGCCGCCCGGACGGCCTCCTCCCCGCAGTGGCGCTCCACCGGCGTCCGGTGCAGCAGCCGCACCAGCCGGGAGACGTCCTCCAGGGGGCGGCGCTCGGCGGCGGCGCGGATCGCCTCGTCGGCGCTGTCGGTCCCCCGGGGCGACGCCGTCAGCAGGGCCACGAGACGGCTGACGTCCTCCACGGACCGGTCGACCGCGGCCGCGCGCAGCGCGGCGGCCGTCGCCCGGGCATGCTCGGGCGAGCTTTCCAGCAGCGTGATGAGCCGGACGACGTCCTCCAGCGGACGATCGGCGACGGCCGCGTGGACCAGGCCCTGCAAGGGGTCGCCGTACGGGCCGTCGTGCCCCTGGTCGTCCCCGTCCCCCTGGTCGTCCTCCTGGGCCTCGTCCACGCGCTCACCGTGCGGGCCGTCGAGCGCGCGGCAGTCGTCCGGTCCGTCGTCGGCACGGTTGCCGGGCGGTCCGTCGTCGGCACGGTCCCCGGGCGGTCCGTCGTCCACCCGGTCGCCGCGCGGGCCCTCGTCCGCCCGGCCGTCGTGCGGGGCGTCGTCCGTGCGGCGGTGGGGGTCGGGAAGCTCCTCCGTCAGGCGTGCGGGCAGCATCAGGACCTTGGGGGCCGGGGTGGGGAGGCCGATGGCTGCCGGTGCCGGAGGTATCAGCGAGTCGTCGGGACGGGGTGACGAAGAGCGGCTGGTCATCTCGGCTCCAGGAGAAGGGGGCGACCGCGCCGACGCCCCCGTGTGCGGACGCGTCATGACGCAGTCCATTACTAGGAGCGGCTCCTGGCCCCCGCCACTCGGGCGGGGCACTGGTGTGAGCCGCCTTTCCTCCCTCCCCCCTTCCCCGCCTCCGCCCAGGTGCGTTCCGCGCGCGTCGTAGCGCATTCTTGCTGTGTCATCCACCGGAGGCGCACGGGACGAGGTAGGGCCGATGGCTGGGAGCGACGAGCAGGCGGTCCGCACGCGGGCCCGGCTGACCGCGCTGCTGGCCGATGCCTCGACCGGCGCGCTCGGCGCGGCCGGCGGCCGGGTGGCCGGCGTCTATCTGCGGTCCGGCACCCCCGGCCTGCTGCGCCTCTCGGTGCTCGCCGGGCTCCCCGGACCGCTGTTCAAGCCCTGGTGGCGGCTGCACATCGACCGTCCCTTCCCCGTGGCGGACGCCTACCGGCTCGGCGTCCAGGTGGTCCTCCCGAACGCCACGGAGACCATGCGCCGCTATCCGCAGTTCGCGGCCGGCCTGCCCTTCCCGTTCGGGTCGGTGCACGTACCGGTGCCGGGCGGGGCCGAGCCGCTCGGGGTGCTCACGGTGCTCCGCCCGACCATGACGGACGCCGAGGAGGAACTCGACCGGGAACTGCTCGCCCGGCTGGCCGAGGGCCTGGGTGCCGAACTGCTCGGGCTGGCCGACGGGGACGAGAGCGCGGTCCGCTGGGACGGGGAGCCGATGTGCGTACGCCCGCCCGCGAGCCGGTCCGCGCAGGTTGCCGTGGGACGGTTCAGCTGGGATCCGGTGACCTCCGCGGTGGCCGCGGACGACCGGCTGCACGCCCTCCTCGGCCTGGGCCCCGGGCCGGTGGGGACGGCGGCGGCGCTGGCGGACGCCGTGGCACCGGACGACGCGCACCGGATACTGGCCGCGCTGCGCGACGCGGCCGCCGGGAAACCGCCGAGCACGCCGCTGAGTCTGCGGGCCAGGGACGGCACGCCCCGGCTGCTGCACCTGTGGCCGGCAGACGCGAACGGCGTCGGGCCGGCGGTCGGCGGGGTGGTCCTCGACCCCGGTTCCGCCACCGCCGCGGAGGGCGCGGCCGACCTGCTGCCGCAGGGCGTGTTCTGTCTGGACCGGCTGGGGACGATCGTGTACGCCAACCCCGCGGCGGCCCGGCTCACGGGCCGGGAGCGCGAGGGGCTGCTCGGGTGTGCGCTGTGGGACGCGATGCCCTGGCTGACCGGGCCGCCGTACGACGACCATCTGCGCGGCGCCCTGCTCTCCCCGGACCCGGTGCACTTCCACGCGCGCCGGCCGGCCCGCGCCCGGGACGGGCCCGGCGAGGGCGACTGGCTGGCCGTGTCGGTGCATCCGGGCCAGGACCTGCTGACCTGCACGCTGGTTCCGGCCAGCAGGATGGACCCCGAGGCGGGGCCGGCCCCCGCGGCACACGTCCCGGAGGACACCGCGGCGGGCGACCACACGATGGCTCCGCTGTACCGGCCGATCGCGCTGGCCATCGCGCTGACGGACGCGGTGACCGCCCGGCAGGTGTCGGAGGTGGTCATGCAGGAGCTGCTGCCCGCGTTCGGCGGCCGGCGGCTCGCCATCTACCTGCTCCAGGAGTGGCATCTCTACCTGGCCTGGGAGACCGGGTTCCCGCAGGGCTTCCTCGCCCCGTTCGACGGCGTCGGTCTCGACGCGCGCATTCCGGGCGTGGAGACCCTGACGACCGGCCGGCCGCTGTTCTTCGAGTCCATGCAGCAGCTGGGGGCCGCCTATCCGGGTCTCGCGCTCGACGCGGACGTGGGGGCCCGTGCCTTCCTGCCGCTGATCGCCTCGGGCCGTCCGGTGGGCTCCTGCATCCTCGGCTTCGACCGTCCGCGCGGCTTCAGCACGGAGGAGCGCACGGTCCTCACCGCGCTCGCCGGGCTGATCGCGCACGCGATGGAACGGGCGCGCCGCTACGACAGCGAGGCCGCCCTCGCGCGCGGGCTGCAGCAGGCCCTGCTGCCGCGCCGGCTGTCGACACATCCGCGAGTGGAGACCGCGGGCCGGTATCTGCCGGGCACCCAGGGCATGGACGTGGGAGGCGACTGGTACGACGTGGTCGAGGCCGGGGACGGGCTCGCGCTGGTCATCGGCGATGTGCAGGGGCACGGGGTGCAGGCGGCGGCCACCATGGGCCAGCTGCGCAGCGCCGTCCGGGCGTTCGCACTGGGCGACCGGCCGCCGGACGAGGTGCTGAGCGGTACCAACCATCTGCTGATCGATCTGGACCCGGGCCAGTTCGCCAGCTGCTGCTATCTGCGTCTGGACCCGGCGGACGGGCGGGTCCGGATCGCCCGGGCGGGCCACCCGCCGCCGCTGCTGCGCTGCGCCGACGGCCGTACCCGGGTGCTGCACGTGCCGGGCGGTGTCGTCCTCGGGGTGGATCCGCACGCCCGGTACCCGGTGACCGAGCTGCTGCTGGAGCCGGACGCGATCCTCGCCCTGTACACCGACGGCCTGGTGGAGCGGCCGGGCGCCGACATCGACGAGGGGATCGCGGCGCTGCGGCTGGCGCTCGCGAAGGCCGGTGCCGCCGTCGGCCGGCGTGGCCGGCGGTCCCTGGCGGCTGTCGCCGACCGGCTCACCGCCACCGCACGGCACGCCATCGACCGCCCCGACGACATGGCTCTCCTGCTGGCCGCCCGCCGCGCGGCACCCTCGCGCGACCGATGGCCGAACCGCCCGGCGGGCCGCGCGGCACCCCCGTACGGCCGCTGACCGAACCGGCCCCGCTGCCCTGCGCCGGACAGCCGGTCACCGGACCGGACCGCCGTCCGCCCCCGGACAGCCGGACACCGGACCGGACCGCCGTCCGCCCCCGGACAGCCGGTCACCGAACCGGCCGACCACCCGGCGCCCCCGTACCGTGACTGCCCGACACGTGCCGCCCGGGCCGCGCCGGGGAGGGGTGCCGTACGGTCGGCGGTCGCCACCTCGGGTGACGGTCTCGCCCTACGGCGCGGAGCAGTGTAGACATGGGCACATGGTGCGACTGCCCGGCCGGTCCGTGACGCGGCCGTCCCGATCTTTCGGGCGCCCGCGCGCACCGTACAGACCGCCGCGGGAGGCAGCGGGCACCGGCGGCGGCCGACCCGGCGTGCTCCGGTCGGCGGTGACCGGGCGCAGCGTGGCCGGTCAGGTGTTCGTCCTGCAAGTGGTGATCGTGCTGCTGCTGGTCGTCTCGGCGGTGGTGGCCCAGGTCCTCCAGGTACGGCACGACAGCGACGTGGAGGCGACCAACCGTTCTCTCGCCGTGGCCGAGACGTTCGCCAACGCGCCCGGCACGGCCGCGGCCCTGCGCTCCCCCGACCCGACGGCCGTGCTGCAGCCGCGCGCCGAGGCCGCCCGCAAGGCGACCGGCGTGGACTTCCTCGTCGTGATGAGCACCGAAGGCATCCGCTACACGCACCCCAACAGGGACCGCATCGGCAAGAAATTCGTCGGCGACATCGGCCCGGCCCTGGCCGGCCACACCGTCACCGAGCACATCACCGGCACCATCGGCCCGCTGGTGCAGGTCATCGTGCCGGTGAAGGACTCGACCGGCACGGTGGTGGGCCTGGTGTCGTCCGGGATCACCACCGCGCACGTGGGCGGGGCCGCCGACCAGCAACTGCCGCTGCTGCTCGCCGCGGCGGCCGCCGCCCTCGTGCTGGCCACCGCGGGCACCGCCCTGGTCAGCAGACGGCTGCTGCGCCAGACGCACGGCCTCGGACCGTACGAGATGACCCGGATGTACGAGCACCACGACGCGGTGCTCCACGCGGTCCGGGAGGGCGTGCTGATCGTCGGCGGTGACGGACGGCTGCTGCTCGCCAACGACGAGGCCCAGCGGCTGCTCGACCTGCCCGAGAACGCCGAGCAGCGGCACGTGCTGGAGCTGGGCCTGGACGACGACACGGCGGGACTGCTGGCCTCGGGACGGGTCGCCACGGACGAGGTGCACCTGGTCAAGGACCGCCTGCTGGCGATCAACCAGCGGCCCACGGACCTGCGCGGCGGCCCCCCGGGCAGCGTCACCACGCTGCGCGACTCCACCGAGCTGCGCGCCCTGTCGGGCCGGGCGGAAGTGGCCCGGGAGCGGCTGAACATGCTGTACGACGCCGGGGTGGGCATCGGCACCAGCCTGGACGTGACCCGGACCGCGGAGGAGCTGGCCCAGCTGGCCGTGCCCCGGTTCGCGGACTTCGCCACCGTGGACCTCTTCGACCCGGTGCTGAACGGCGAGGAGCCGCGCCCGGGGACGGCGCTGCGCCGAGTGGCCTGTGCGGGCGTCCGCAAGGACGCCCCGCTGTACCCGGTCGGCGAGCGGATCCGCTTCGTGGCCACTTCGCCGCAGGCCCGCGCGCTGACCACCGGGCAGTCGGTCGTGGCGCCCGAGCTGCGCGAGGAACCCGGCTGGCGGGCACAGGACCTGGAGCGCACCGACCACGTGCTGGCGTACGGCATCCATTCGATGATCACCGTGCCGCTGCGGGCGGGCAGTCTGGTGCTGGGCGTGGCCAACTTCTGGCGGGCGGAGAAGCCGCAGCCGTTCGACGCCGAGGAGCTGGCCCTGGCGGAGGAACTGGTGGCGCGGGCGGCGGTGTCCATCGACAATGCCCGCCGGTACACCCGCGAGCACAGCATGGCGGTCACCCTCCAGCGCAGCCTGCTGCCGCGCAGCCTGCCCGAGCAGGGCGCGCTGGACCTCGCCTACCGCTATCTGCCGGCCCAGGCCGGGGTGGGCGGCGACTGGTTCGACGTGCTGCCGCTGTCCGGTGCCCGGGTGGCGCTCGTCGTCGGGGACGTCGTGGGGCACGGGCTGCACGCGGCGGCGACCATGGGGCGGCTGCGGACGGCCGTGCACAACTTCTCCTCGCTCGACCTGCCGCCGGACGAACTGCTCAGTCTGCTGGACGAGCTGGTGGGCCGGATCGACCAGGACGAGACGACGGCGGCGGGCACGGCCGTGGTGACGGGCGCGACCTGCCTGTACGCGATCTACGACCCGGTGTCGCGTCGGTGCACCCTGGCCCGGGCCGGCCATCCGCCGCCCGCCCTGGTGCGCCCGGACGGCGGCGTGGAGTTCGCGGACGTGCCCGCGGGGCCGCCGTTGGGCCTGGGCGGGCTGCCGTTCGAGACGGCGGAACTGGAGCTGGCGGAGGGCAGCCGGCTGGTGCTCTACACCGACGGTCTGGTGGAGGACCGGGAGCGGGACATCGACGAGGGGCTGGGGATGCTGCGCGACGCCCTGCTGCGGACGCCGGGCGCCTCTCCGGAGGACACCTGCCGGACCGTGCTGGACCGGCTCCCGGCCCGGCCGAGCGACGACGTGGCGCTGATCGTCGCCAGCACCCGGGGGCTGGGGCCCGACCAGGTGGCGCAGTGGCAGGTGCCGCCCGATCCGGCCGCGGTGTCCGACGTGCGGGCCTGGGTGACCCGGCAGCTGGCCGACTGGGACCTGGAGGAACTGGCGTTCACGACGGAACTGATCCTGAGCGAGCTGGTCACCAACGCCATCCGCTACGGGCGCGATCCGATCGGCGTCCGGCTGCTGCGCGACCGCACGCTGATCTGCGAGGTCTCCGACAGCAGCACCACCTCGCCGCATCTGCGGTACGCGGCCAGCACCGACGAGGGCGGCCGGGGCCTGTTCCTGGTCGCCCAGCTCGCCGAGCGCTGGGGCACCCGGTACACCCCGAACGGCAAGGTGATCTGGGCGGAGCAACCACTGCCCTGAGCGGTCCCCGCCACCCGTGAAGCCGAGAAACGTCGGACGGCGAACGCGAGCGGTGGTCTCCGGCCTGTTCTCGCGCGCGAGCACCGCGACCGCGGGTCCGTCCACCGCTCCCGGGGACGGCGCGGGCCCGGCGGACGAACGTCGCGCGGTTCACCGGCTTCGCCGTGCCCTCGGGGGCACGAGGTCGCGCGGTGACCGGGCGTCCGTGCGGTCCGCCGGGCCCGTTCCGAATTCCCGGTTCGCCCGAACCGGACGGCGCTCAGCCGCCGCCCAGCCGCGAGCGCAGCAGTTGCTTGCCCAGTTCGGCGCCCTTGCGGCTGTCGGCCTGGGCCTTGCGGAACAGGTCCACGACCTCGTCGTCCTTCTCCCGCTCGGCGTCCTGGATGTACTGCTCCAGCCGCAGGGCGTTGTTCAGGCACGCCTCGACGTACCAGATCAGGTTGTAGTCCTTGTCGCGGGTGCCGGTGACGTCGCCGGTCTCGCTGGTGCTGGTCATCCGGGGTCTCCTCCTTCTGTCGACCCTGTGTCGATCCGCTTGCGGATCCCCCGGGTACCCGTGCGACCTGCGGACACACGGTCCGATCGGGGCCGGTGCTACTCGTCGATCACCGCGCCGAAGCGGGCCGCGTGGGCGGGGCCGCCGAGGGCGGCGGCGCCGTAGGACCAGGAGCCGTCGGCGAGCAGGCCGTCGCCGCCGGCGGGCAGCAGCCACACCGCGCCGTCGCCCGCGTTCTCGCCGGGCGCCGCGGCCACCAGTTCGGCACGGCCGTCGCCGTCGGTGTCCGCGAGGCGCACCTGGGCTCCCCACGCGTCGTCGGCCTCGGCCGTCCCGGGGACGTGGGCCGTGTTCTGGTCGAAGGACTGGGCGTGGCCGCCGGTGAGTCCGGTGCGGGAGCCGCGCAGCAGCCAGACCGCGCCCGCGTCGGCGACGGTGCCGATGTCCTCGCCGGGCGCGCCGACCGCCACGTCCGCGTAGCCGTCGCCGTCCACGTCGGCGGCCGACAGGTCGGCGCCCCACGCGTCGCCGTCCTCGGCGGTGCCGGGGACGCCCGGGGAGTTCTGCGACCACCACTGGGCGGCGGTGCCGGGGCCCTGGGTGCCGGCCGGGCCGTCCACGCCGCCGTAGTAGACGCCGACCAGGCCGCCGGGCGCGTTCGCGTCGCCGGTCGCGTCGTCCGCGGCGCTGAGCTGGCCGACCACGAGGTCGTCGTAGCCGTCGCGGTTGATGTCGCCGGAGGCCGAGCCGAGGCCGCCGTGCAGGTCCCGCCGGTAGGCGAGGCCCTCGGGGCCGCCCGCGTAGTACGCCGACCAGCCCTTGGTGTAGTCGTCGTCGGGGCTGTAGCCGGAGACGACGAGGTCGGCGAAGCCGTTGCGGTCGTAGTCGCCGGTGGTGACGTAGGCGGGCTGGAGCCGGTGGCCGGTGGAGTGCGGGGCGCCGACCTGCCGCAGGACGCCCGCGTGCCAGGTGAACACGGTCAGGCCCACTTCCTGGTCGACCACCACGAGCTGGTCGGAGGCCACGTCGCCGGTGAACCGGGCGGCGGCCACCGACAGGCCGAAGCGGGCGCCGGCGGTGGGCCTGGCCGCGGTGACCGAGGCGGTCTGTTCGGCGCCGAGGCCCTTCTTCGAGCCGTACAGGACGGTGACCCGGCCGGCGTCGGCGACGCTGCCCTCGTCCTCGCCGGGCGCGCCGATCACCGCGTCGTCGTAGCCGTCGCCGTCCAGGTCGCCGGTGGCGACGGCCTGCCCGAAGTCGTCCCATGCCTCGGAGGTGCCGGGCACGCCCTTGGTGGACTGGCTGACGACCTGGACCCGCCCCTTGGGGACGGTGGTGTCGGTGCCGATGCCGTTCGGGGCGCCGTACTGGACCGTGACGTAGCCGGCGCCTTCCTTGCCGTCCACGGTGCCCTCGGGGGCCCCGGTGAGCAGGTCGGTGTAGCCGTCGCCGTTGAAGTCGCTGTTGCGGTCGGCGGCGGTGGTACCGCCGGGTACGCCCGCGAACGCGGCCGGGGCGGCGAGGATGCCCGCCGAGGCCAGCAGCAGGAAGGAAGCCGCGGCGACGGCGGCGGAGCCTGCGGTGCGACGGGTGCTTCTGTTCATGTCCCTTACCCCCGAGGGTTGTTGATGTTCCGTCAGCCGACTGGTCGGTGTCGGCGCATGGTTCGACCCGGGAGGGGTGGGGGTGGTTGTGGGGCGCGCACGGGCTGTGACGTTTCGGTGACAGCCGTTGCCGGACCGGGACGTGGCGGAGGGCTCAGCCGAGGGCGCGGTCCAGGTTGAACGCGGCGCTGATGAGGGACAGGTGGGTGAACGCCTGCGGGAAGTTGCCCTGCTGCTCGCCGGTGCGGCCGATCTCCTCGGCGTACAGACCGAGGTGGTTGGCGTAGGTGAGCATCTTCTCGAAGGCGAGCCGGGCCTCGTCGAGCCGGCCGGCCCGGACCAGTGCCTCGACGTACCAGAAGGAGCAGATGGAGAAGGTGCCCTCGTCGCCGCGGAGGCCGTCGGGGCTGACCTGCGGGTCGTAGCGGTAGACGAGGGAGTCGGAGACGAGGTCCTCGGTGAGGGCGTCCAGGGTGGACAGCCACTTCGGGTCGGTGGGCGCGATGAACTTGGCCAG
Organism: Streptomyces sp. NPDC038200; assembly: GCF_055600785.1. Classification (NCBI taxonomy): domain Bacteria; kingdom Bacillati; phylum Actinomycetota; class Actinomycetes; order Kitasatosporales; family Streptomycetaceae; genus Streptomyces; species Streptomyces sp. NPDC038200. Next base: position 378,485 of record NZ_JBVJYH010000002.1, on the reverse strand, counting down.
CGGCATCATCAGCACCGAGGCGTCGAGCACCTCGGCGTCCTCGTGCTGCACGAAGGCACCCCGGCGCTCCGACCAGCCACGGTCCATGATCCGGCGGTAGATCGTGTCCCGGGCCTGGCGCCAGCGCCGGTGGTCGGCGGGCAGTCCGCGGTGGGTGGCGAGGCGGATGGCCCGCTCGATGGCGACCCAGCACATCAGCCGGGAGTACAGGAAGTCCTTGCGGCCGCCGCGAGTCTCCCACACCCCCTCGTCGGGCTGGTCCCAGTGGTCGCACACCCAGTCGACCAGCTGGCACACGTCGTCCCACTGCCCGCTGGAGATGGGCTGGGCCCACTTGTCGTAGAGGTAGATGGAGTCGATCAGGGCGCCGTAGATGTCCAGCTGGAGCTGGTCGGCCGCGGCGTTGCCGACCCGGACCGGGGCCGAGCCCAGGTAGCCCTCCAGGTGCGGCAGCTCGCGTTCCGGCAGGTCGCAGCGGCCGTCGATGCCGTACATGATCTGCAGTGGTCCGGAGGCGGTGCCGTCGCCGGGGCTGATGTGCGTGGTCAGGAAGTTCATGAAGGCCGCGGCCTCGCCGCTGAAGCCGAGCCTGAGGAGCGCGTAGACGGCGAAGGCGGCGTCGCGGACCCAGACGTAGCGGTAGTCCCAGTTGCGCTCACCGCCCAGCTGCTCGGGCAGGCTGGTGGTGGGGGCGGCGACGATGGCGCCGGTGGGGGCGTAGGTGAGCAGCTTCAGGGTGAGGGCGGAGCGGTGCACCATCTCGCGCCAGCGGCCCCGGTAGCGGGACTGGTGCAGCCAGTTGCGCCAGTAGGTGACGGTGGCGTTGAACTCGTGCTCCGCCTCGGCGTGGGCGCAGCCGCGGGGCATCACCTCGTCGCCGAGCTGGTCGAGGGCGAACACCGCCGTCTCACCCTCGCTCAGCTTGAAGTCGGCCCACGCGTCGCGGCCGTCGTGCTCCACCGCCACGGTGGAGGTGAGCGCCAGGGACCGCTCCGGTGACTCGAAGAAGGTCATGCCGTCCAGGAGCCGCAGGGTGTGCGGGTCGGCGCCGTAGTTGAAGCGCGGGGCGATCAGGGCCCGGAACGGCACGGTGCCGCGGACGCACACCACGCGCCGGATCAGCCGGTGCCGGCACCCCTCGCGGGAACGGTCGCAGCACACGGGCATGAAGTCCTGCACCTCGCCGACGCCGTCCTCGGTGAAGAAGCGGGTGATCAGCACGTTCGTGTCGGGGAAGTAGAACTGCTTGGTGCGTGCCGGTACGGCGGCGGCCAGCTCGAAGCGTCCGCCCCGCTCGGCGTCGAGGATCGCCGCGAAGACGCTGGGCGAGTCGAACGACGGGCAGCAGTACCAGTCGATCGTGCCGTTGGTGCCGACCAGGGCGACGCTGCGCAGGTCGCCGATGAGTCCGTGCTCGGCGATCGGCAGGTAGCGGTGGCTGCGGACGGCGTCCTCGGGAAACGGCGTTCCGGGCATCGGCGGCCTCCCGGTGAGCGGTGCGGTGCGGTGCGCTGTCCCCGCCCGGCGGGGACTTCCCGGGCGCGGGGTGTTTTCCAGCTTAGGAGCGTGTGGTTCCGTATGGCGTGGGAAGGCGCTCCTCACCCGCTCCCCAGGCGCTTCCGGATGCAGGGTGCGCCGGGGAGGGCAATGGTGAGTATGTGCCCCGTTCGGAGGCACCGGCACGGATGCGGTCATCCGGACCGAGGAGGAGGCAACATGTCGACATCCACACCCGAAGAGTCCCGCGCATCGGACGACGTCTGCACCCCGGACGCCCTGCTCCACTCCGCGCCCTCCAGGGACGTCACCCCCGAGGACATGGTGATGGCGGCAGGCAGGGACGTCACACCCAAGAACCTCGACTGGGCGCGTCGCAAGCTGGAGTCGGAGGGCCCGGCGGCCATCGAGAAGCTGCTGCCCTAGGGCGGTCCGGGGAAGAGCGAAGGGAATCGAACGGGGAGCGGGCCGGGCGGGATCCCGCCCGGCCGGCGTCATGTGCGCGGCGGGAACGGTACGTCGCTCGACGTGAGCCGACCCGCGTCGGCAGGGGGTGCCCCCGCGGGACCGGACGGGCGGGTCGCCGCCGCGTCGCATGTCGTGGTCGCGGGCGTCCACCCCGTCGGCGCGGGACGTGGATCGCCACCACGTCGTCACAGGCCGTCCGTTGTCGTCACATGTCGTGATCGAGCGCTGCTCCCGTCGGCCCCGGCCCCGGGGCACCCAGGACGACGGCGAGGAGTCCGGGGAAGCGGGCGTCGAGGTCGGTGCGGCGCAGGGTCATCAGCCGGGCCTTCCCCACCCGGCGGGTGTGGGTGATGCCGGCCTCGCGCAGGATCCGCCAGTGATGGGACAGGGTCGACCGGGGCACGTCCACGCCGTCCGGGCTGCACGCGCTCTCACCGTGCTCGGCCATCCGCCGCACCAGCGCCAGCCGGACCGGATCGCCCAAGGCGTGGAGCACCACGGCCAAGTCCCCCTCCGGGTGATCGAGTTGTCCCACCGGCCCTCCTCGTCCTCCTCCGCCGACACCCGTAGTATGCAGATCACTTCGACGTTTCGGGAAAGTCGAAATGATCTAGGAGATGACCGTGACCGTGCTCGCCACCCTGGCCCGTGTCTACGTCGACGATCTGGACGTGGCACTGCCGACCTTCGTCGAGCTGACCGGGGAGCAGCCAAGCCTGCGGTTCTCCTACCGCGATCTGGACCTCGCGAGCGTGGGCGGCTATCTGCTGCTCGCGGGCTCGCAGGAGGCCCTCGCCCCGTACCGCGGCACCCACGCCACCACGATCGTCGACTCCATCGACCAGGTCCTGCGCCTCGTCGAGGAACACGGCCGGGAGCTGCTCGACGGCCCCAACGAGGTCCCCACCGGCCACAACCTCACCGTGCGCCACCCCGGAGGCGCGACCGTCGAGTACGTGCAGTTCCACGCAGCGGCGCGAGCGACACTCGCCTGAGGTGACCGGCGGCTCGGCCGGGGGACGGCCGGGGCGGTCCGGTCGCGTGTGCCGACCTCCCCCACGGCGAGGCACCATGCCGACGGGCGGTCCGGCGCCGGTCCGACGGCCCGTGAGCGGACGGCTCGCGGCCAGGGCCCGTCCCCTCCCGGCGTCTGCGCCGTGGCTCCTCCGAGTCGCGCGTCGATCCGCATTGGGCCACTCACACCGACGATGAATGGGACTGCCCAGCGGTCCACCGAGCCTCTAGCGTCATCGGCATGACGCATCGACCGCGGCGCCTCCTGGCGCTTGCCCAGCTCGCCAACTCCGTGGGCGACGGCGCCTATTACGTGACCTCGGCGCTGTACTTCACCCGTGTCGCCGGGCTCGCTCCCGCCCGCGTGGGGCTCGGGCTGACCCTCGCCTGGGCGGTCGGCTCGCTGGTCGGGGTGCCACTCGGGGGCCTGGCCGACCGGCGGGGGCCGCGCGGCACGTCCGTGCTGCTGGCGCTGGGCACCTCGGCGGCGGTCGCCTGCTTCCTCCTGGTGCGGGGATTCATCCCGTTCGCCCTCACGGCCTGCGTCTATGCCTCCGCACAGTCGGGGCTCGCGGCGGCCCGGCAGGCACTGCTGGCGGGGCTGGTCCCGGCCGGGGAACGGACAGGGCTGCTGGCCCGGCTGCAGTCGACGCTGAACGGCGGGCTCGCGGTGGGCGCGGCTCTCGGCGGGCTCGCCCTGAGTGCCGGGACGGCGGCGGCGTACCGGGGAGTGCTCCTGCTGGACACCCTCTGCTTCCTGGTCTGCGCGCTGTTCCTGCTGCGACTGCCCGCCGTGCCCACGGCGCCCGCTGTGCCCGCCGTGACCGCTGTGCCCACGGTGCCCGCCGTGGCCGCCGTGTCCGCGCGCGGCACGGTCGCCGGCGGACGGCGGTTCGCGGTGCTGGGCGACCGGCGGTACGCCCTGGTCGCGCTCCTCAACGCCGTTCTGCTGCTGCGGCTGCCGCTGCTCAGCCTCGCGCTGCCGCTGTGGATCACCGAGCGGACCGGGGCGCCGGCCTGGCTGGCCTCGGGGCTGTTCGTGCTCAACACGGTGGCGGTGACGCTGTTCCAGGTGCGGGCGGCCAAGGCCGTGACGGGGCTCGGCAGCGCTCTGCGGACACTGCGCCGGTCCGGGCTCGTGATGTTCGCCTCCTGTGCGGTGTTCGCGCTGTCGGCCGGGCGGTCGGCCTGGCCCGCGGCGGCGATCCTGATCACCGGCGCGGTGCTGCAGGTCGTGGCCGAGATGCAGCAGTCGGCGGGCTCGTGGCAGCTGTCCTTCGACCTCGCTCCGGCCGACCGGACAGGCGAGTACCAGGGCTTCTTCGGCACGGGCGTGGCCGTCGCCCGCACCCTGGGCCCCCTGGTGGTGACCTGGCTGCTGCTGGGCTGGGGCACGCCCGGCTGGCTGCTGCTCGGCGCGCTGATGCCGGCCGCGGCGTACGCGATGGGCCCGGCCGCACGCCTGACGGCCGGCCGCCGTACGACCCGGGAGGCGGCGGAGCCACTGCCGGTGAGCTGACCGGCCGCGCGGCGAGGCACGGCGATCAGCCGGCCGCCGCGGTTCGCCCGGCCCGCCGCGGCTCGCCCGGGCTTCCTCGGGTGGGTGTTTCCCGCCGGAACGAGGCGGTGTCCGCTCCGTCCTTCGCTAGGGTCGTCGTACCGGCCACTGCCGTGCCGTTCCGGGAGCCGGGACGGTCGGACGTCAGCCCTGAGGAGCCCGTATGCGCTACTACGACCTCGGCGGCCACGGCCGGCGCGTGACGACCTCGTCCGCCGAGGCACAGACGTGGTTCGACCGCGGGCTGAACTGGACGTACGGCTTCCACCACGAGGAGGCCGTCCGCTGTTTCGAGTCCGCCGCCGCGGCGGATCCCGACTGCGCCATGGCCGACTGGGGGCTGGCCTACGCCCTCGGCCCCAACTACAACAAGCCCTGGGAGTTCTTCGACGAACAGGATCTCGGGCGGACGGTGGAGCGAGCGCATGCCGCCGTGCGGCGCGCACACGCGAAGGCCGCCGGTGCCACCCCGGTCGAGCAGGCCCTGGTCCGCGCCCTGGGCGCCCGCTACCCCCGGGCCGAGGCCCCGGACGCCGAGGACGGCTCCGTCTGGAACACCGCCTACGCCGACAGCATGCGGGACGTCCACCGGCTGGCGGCCGACGACCTCGACGTGACCACCTTGTACGCCGACGCCCTGATGAACCTCACGCCCTGGCAGCTGTGGGACATCCGCACGGGCGGCCCGGCCCCCGGCGCGCGCACCGCCGAGGCCAAGGCGGTACTCGAACGGGCGCTCGCCACGGAGGCGGGCACCCGGCACCCGGGCCTCCTCCACATGTACATCCACCTGATGGAGATGTCCCCCACGCCCGAGGCCGCCCTGCCGGCGGGCGACCGGCTGCGCGGTCTGGTGCCGGACGCGGGCCACCTCCGGCACATGCCGTCGCACCTGGAAGTGCTCTGCGGCGACTACCGCCGGGTGATCTCGGACAACACCGAGGCGATCGCGGCCGACGAGAAGTTCTTCGCCACGGCCGGGGCGATGAACTTCTACACCCTGTACCGGTGCCACAACCTCCACTTCAAGATCTACGGCGCGATGTTCCTCGGCCGCTTCCGGGACGCGCTCGAAACGGCGGAGCGGCTCGAAGCGGCCGTGCCCGAGAAGTTGTTGCGCGTGGACAGCCCGCCCATGGCGGACTGGCTGGAGGGCTTCCTCGCGATGCGGGTGCACGTGCTCATCCGCTTCGGCCGCTGGCACGACGTCCTGCGCCTGCCGATGCCCGCGGACCCGCAGCTGTACCGCGTGACCACGGCGATGCTGCGGTACGCGCGCGGAGTCGCGCTGTCGGCCACGGGCCGGGTCGAGGAGGCCGAGACGGAACGTGAGCTGTTCCGCGAGGCGGTCGCCCGGGTACCGGAGACGCGGATGCTCTTCAACAACACCTGCGCGGACATCCTGGCGATCGCCGCGCAGATGCTGGACGGAGAGCTGGAGTACCGCAAGGGCCGTCACGAAGCGGCGTTCGCGGCACTGCGCCGGTCGATCGAGCTGGACGACGGCCTGCCCTACGACGAGCCGTGGGGCTGGATGCAGCCCACCCGGCACGCGTACGGCGCCTTGCTCCTCGAACAGGGCCTCGTCGCGGAGGCCGAGGCCGTCTACCGCGCCGACCTCGGGCTCGACGACACGCTGCCGCGCCCGCTGCAGCATCCCGGCAACGTCTGGGCCCTGCACGGCTTCCACGAGTGCCTGCTGCGGCTCGGCAAGGAAGGGGAGGCACGGATCGTGGCTCAGCAGCTGAAGGTCGCCGCCGCGCTGGCCGACGTGCCGATCGAGGCGTCCTGCTTCTGCCGTCTGGACCCCGCCGCCCCCTCCGAGCCCGGACACGGCTGCTGCGCCGACGAGCACTGAGCGCCGCCCCGGGTTCGGTTTCCCGAACCCCGAGTTCGGGTGCGGGCACGATCGATCGCCGGACGCCGCCCGCCCAGGATGAGGACATGGCTGATTCGGCGACAGATACGGGGACGGGAACCGTCGCCCGGGCGGTGGACCTGCATCGCGAGTACGGGCGCGGCGCCGCCGCGGTGCGGGCGTTGCGCGGGGTGTCGGTGTCCCTGGCACCCGGGACGTTCACGGCGGTGATGGGGCCGTCGGGCTCCGGCAAGACCACCTTGCTGCACTGCCTCGCGGGGATGGACCGGCCCACGCGGGGGTCCGTCTGGTGGGGCGGCGCCGAGGTGTCCCGGCTGCCCGAGCGGCGGCTGGCGGAGCTGCGGCGCAGCCGGGTCGGGTTCGTGTTCCAGGCGTTCAACCTGATGCCGGCGATGACGGTCGCGCAGAACGTCGAGCTTCCCGGTCGGCTGGCCGGTGAACGGCCCGACCGGGGATGCGTGCTGGACGCGCTCGCCCGGGTGGGGCTGGCCGGACGGGAGCGGCACCGGCCCGGACAGCTGTCCGGTGGCCAGCAGCAGCGGGTGGCGATCGCGCGGGCACTGGTCTCCCGCCCTCAGGTGCTGTTCGCCGACGAACCGACCGGCGCGCTCGACCGGGCCACCGGCCACGAGATCCTCGCCCTGCTGCGCGCCGGTGTGGACCGAGACGGCCGGACCTGCGTGATGGTCACCCACGATCCGGTGGCCGCCGGGTACGCGGACCGGGTGCTGCTGCTCGCCGACGGCCTGGTGGTGGACGAGCTGCACCGGCCCACCGCCGCCCAGGTCGGCGCACGCCTGAGCCGGCTGGGCGGGTGAGTGCGATGCTCTCGATCGCCCTCGGGCAGATGCGCCGCCGTCCGGCCGCCTTCGTCGGACTCGCGGTCGCGTTCTTCCTCGCCATCGCCACCCTGACGTTGTTCGGCTCGCTGTTCGCCGCCGACGTCACCGCCTCCACGGCCGCCCGGACGGCGGCCGACGGACCGGGACTGAAGGTGATCGCCGGCGCCTTCGGGGAGATCGCCGTGCTGGTCGCGTTCTTCGTGGTGGTCAACGCGCTGGGTTTCGCCCTGCGCCAGCAGCACCGCGAGCTGGCGCTGCTGCGCACCGTCGCGGCGACGCCCCGTCAGGCACGGCGGCTGGTACGCGGTCAGGTGGTCGCCACCACGTCGCTGGTGACCGCGCCGGGCTGGCTCGCCGGCGCGGCGGCGGCCCGTCGCCTCCTCGCCGAGCTGCAGCGGCGGGGGATGGCGGCGCCGGGCGTGCGGGGGCCGGGGACGCCGGTACCGATGCTGGTCGCCCTGGCCGTCGCGCTCGCCGTCGGCCTGGCGGCCTCGGCCGTCGCGTCCCGGCGGATCTCCCGGATGGCGCCCGCGGCCGCCCTCACCGCCGGCTCCACCGAGCACGGACGGACGGGAGCGCCGCGCCTGCTCGCCGGCGTCGGCGTGCTGGTCGGCGGTGCCCTGCTGCTGCGGCTGTCCGCCACGCGGCCGGCGGAGCAGGCGGACAAGGCGGGGCAGGCGGCTCTGCTCGGCTCGCTGGTACTGCTGATCGGGATCGCCCTGGTGGGGCCGCTCGCGGTGCGCTTCCTGGCGGCCGCACTGGGCGGGCCGGTACGGGCCCTGGCCCCGGGCGCGGGGTGGCTGGCCGACGCCAACCTGCGCGGGTACGCGCGGCGGCTGTCGTCCGCCGTGGTCCCGGTCGCACTGCTCGTGGGGCTGTCGGGCACCATGTCGATCATGACGAGTACCGCAGGGCACGCCGCGAGCATGACGGCCGCCGACGTCACCTCCGACACGGATGTCTGGCTGCGCCGGGCCGAGTTGACGATGCTGGTCTGCTTCGCCGCCGTCTCCACCGTCAACACCCTGGTGGCGGCGACCGCCGAACGGCGCCGGGAGTTCGCGCTGCTGCGGCTCGTCGGCGCGACCCGGTCGCAGCTGATGCGCATGCTGACCGCGGAGGCGGTGCTGACCACGGCGCTGGGTGTCGTGCTCGGTGCCGCGGTCGCGGGCGCCGCGTCGGCGGCGTTCAGCGCGTCGGTGACCGGGTCGGCGGTGCCGTCCGTCCCGGTGGCCGCCTGCTGCCGGATCGTCGCGGGCGCCGCGGCGCTGACCGTCCCGGGCATCCTGGCCACGGGTCTGCGGGCGGTGCGGGGCCCTGCGGCGGAACTGGTGAGCGACGGCCGTGACTGAACGCGGGACCGCCACCGCCGGCAGCGCGGCGCCGGGCGGGGTGCCGACGGCCGCGGGGACGCCTCCCGAACGGACGCCGCGGCCCGGCGGAGGAAGACTGCGCCCGACGCCCGCGGGGACGCCCCCCGAACGGACGCCGCGGCCCGGCGGGGGAAGACTGCGCTGGGCCCGGTCGCCCGGTGCGGGCGGGACCGCCGGGGGGCCGGGGGGCGAAGGTGGCTGAGCGGCGGCGGTACTTCTCCCTCCGTGCCGGTGAGTGGGGCTTCGCCGTGCTCGGGCTGCCGCTCGCGCTGCTCGGCGGCGTCTACGCGCTCGCCGTGCTGTACGCGGGCGCGCTGCTCTCGCTCACCGTGCTCGGGCTGCCGTTCGTGGTCGCCGCGCTGCGGGGCGCGCGCGGTCTCGGCGGGCTGCACCGGCGCCTGGTCGGCCGGTTGCTCGGCGAGCACGTCGAGACGCCGGGCGGGCTGCCCCGCCCGGCGGGTGTGGTCGCCCGGGGCCGTGTCGTGCTGACCGATCCGGTGGCCTGGCGCACGCTGCTGTATCTGGTGCTGCGGTTGCCGCTCGGCGTGCTGGGGTTCGCCGCCGCCGTGGCGCTCCCCCTCGGCTGTGGCTGGCTGATCGGCTGGCCGCTCTGGGGCCGCCTGCTGGAACCGGGTCCGCGGCCGGTCACCTGGCTGGACATCGCCTCCGTTCCGCTGGGCCTGCTTCTGCTGGCCGCGGTGCCCGGCGCGGTCCGGGCGCTGAGCGGAGCCGACCGCGGGCTCGCCCGGCTGCTGCTGGGCCCGGCACGGGCCCAGCAGCGCGTCCGGCAGTTGGAGACCGCGCGCGCCACCCTGCTCGCGGAGAACACCGACCAGCTCCGCCGTCTGGAGCGTGACCTGCACGACGGCACCCAGGCCCGGCTGGTCGCCCTGGCCCTCACCCTCTCACTGGCCGAGGACGCGCTCTCGCCGGTCGCCGGCCCGGACCTCGGGCGGCTGCGCACCCTGGTGGGCCGGGCGCGCGGCCAGACCGACGACACCATCGCCGAGCTGCGGCGGCTGACCCGGGGCATCCACCCGGTGGCGCTGGACGGCGGCCTGGACGAGGCGTTGCCGGGGCTCACCGCCACCTCGCCGGTGCCGGTCGCCGTCCGCCTCGACCTGCGTGAGCGCCCGGACCAGGTGGTGGAGCGGGCGGTGTACTTCTGCGCCGCCGAGCTGCTCACCAACGTCGCCAAGCACAGCGGCGCCCGCTCGGCGGAACTCGTGGCGAGCGCGGGCGAGGGCCGCGTCCGGCTGAGCGTCCGCGACGACGGACGCGGCGGCGCGGCACTCGGCGTGGGTACCGGCCTGACCGGTCTGGCCGAGCGGCTCGCGGCGGTGGACGGCGTCTTGAAGGTCGACAGCCCGCCGGGCGGGCCCACGGTGGTCACCGCCGAGCTGCCGGCACGGCTGTGACGTGTGACGGGACCTCAGCCGCCGTTTTCGGCGAGGTAGGTGAGGACGGCCTTCACCCGCCGGTTGTCGGCGTCGGTCGCCAGCAGCCCGAACTTGGTGAAGACGGCGGCGACATGCTTCTCCACCGCCCGTTCCGACACCACCAGTCGCGCGGCGACGGAGCGGTTGGAGTGGCCTTGTGCCATCAGCTCCAGCACCTCGCGCTCGCGCGGCGTCAGGGTCTCCACCCGGCTGCGCCGTCCGCCCCGCATCAGCTGGTCGACCACCTCGGGGTCGAACGCCGTGCCGCCGTCGGCGACGCGGTGCAACGCGTCCACGAACTCGGAGGTGCGGGCGACGCGTTCCTTCAGCAGGTACCCGATGCCGGCCGCGCCGTCCGCCATCAGCCGGGAGGCCCAGGCGGTCTCGACGTGCTGCGAGAAGACCAGGATGCCGACCCCGGGAGTCCGCGCCCGGATCTCGACGGCGGCGCGGATGCCGTCGTCGGTGTGCGTGGGCGGCATCCGGATGTCCACCACGGCCACGTCGGGCCGGTGTTCGGCCACCGCGGCGAGCAGCTCGGGTGCCGTTCCGGCGGTGGCCACCACCTGGCAGCCGCGGGCCCCGAGCAGCTCGACCATGCCGTCCCGGAGCACGACGGAGTCCTCGGCCAGTACCACGCGCAGCTGCCTGTCGGTCACGATGCCATTATCGGGGGCGGCCGACGGCCGCCGACGGCCGGTCCCGTGATCGAGGAGGGTGGGTGCGGCCGGGGCCGGAACCGCTGGGGGGTCAGCCGCCCGCGAGAGCGACGAGTTTGACGAAGACGAGGTCGGGGTCGGTGCCGAGGTCCACGATCTCGTCGAGGTCGTCGGCCTGCCGGTCGCCGGCCAGCACGAAGAACCCGTTGGCCAGGAAGGCGCGCTCGGCTATCTCGGCCTGGCGCTCCCAGTCGATGCGGCGGGGTTCGCGGAGCCGGTAGCCGTTCAGCTCGGTCTCGGCGTCGTCGGGGCGGACGAGGCCGTTGAAGCGGTGACCGGGGCAGGCGTTGTGCCGGAGCACCTCCTCACGGACCCGCAGTCTGATCAGCTCCCGTACGGTCATCCGGTCCGGCAGCCCGGTCACCTCCCATGCGGTGACCGGCTTGCCCGTCGCGGTCTCGTCCCGGAACGTCACGGTGGCCATCAGGCACCTCGCTTGATCTGCATGAGGATGGACTCGTCGGTGATACGGGCGTCGGCGGCGAGCAGGAACGCCTTGCTGAGGACGAGGGAGAGCCGGTCGTCCTCGAACGGGAGGAAGACCTTGCCGTCGCCCGCGCGCCGTGCCGGGACGACGCACAGATAGCTGTCGTCCGGTTCCATCAGGATGTTGGCCGACCCCAGGTGAATCCTGTAGGTCCGCAGATCGCCGCGGACGGTCAGGAAGCGGCCGTCGAGCGTGCAGCGGTCGGCGATCTTCAGGCGCGGCAGGATCCGTGCCAGCGCCTCGCGGCGGACCTCGGCGCTCGCCGTCAGCTCACCGAAGGTGGTCGTCCGCCAGTACCCGGCGTAGCGGTCCTCGCCCCGGTCGGTCCAGTCGGGATCGGCGGCGATCGAGGTGACGCCCACGAACAGGTCGACGTCCCGCATCGCCTCACTGAACACCGGCGGGGGCACCTCCGCGAGGGGGGCCTCTCGCCAGCGCCGGCCGTGCCGCCGCTCGAAGCGGACCTGGTCGGTGGCGGCGTGCTCGGGCGCGTAGCCGCCGTCGTCGTCCGCGGCGGGCTCGTGGTGGAAGCAGGCCCGCCACTCGCCGTCGCCGAACTCGGCCCGTGCCTGCCCGTCGTAGCCGCCGTCGTGCCGGCCGAGGAAGTCGGCCTGCCAGCCGCGTTCCTTGAACAGCGCGTAGAGCTGCCGGTAGTGGACGATGTGGGCGGCGAACCGGTTGGAGTAGCCGCCCGTCTGCTCCTCCGCCGGGGTGAGCAGGTAGATCTCCCGGAAGGCCTGTTTGAACGGCTGCCGCAGCCGCTCGGCGACGAGCCGTTCCCGCCACGCCCTGATGTCGTCCGTCGACGCCCGGATCGGATGCCACAACCGGACGCGCGCGGGCTCGCCGGGCGGCTCGGCCGTCGGCGCGGTCGCCCGCCACTTCCCGTCGGCGTCCTGGAACTCCCAGATCAGACGGCGGACGAGTGTTCCGGTGACCGGGTGGTCGCGGTAGTGGCGGCACCACTCGTCGTACGGCCACTCGCGCCCGGCCGACATCAGCCCCTCCACCCGGGCCCGTTCCGCCGACAGGGTCGCCCGTACCTCCTTGGCCAGGGTCTTCAGCTGCTGGAGGTCGTCCGCGAAGCCGTCCTTCAGCGCCGCGGGAGCCGTGCGGGTCGTGCTGCCGTCGGGGCGGGTGAAGGTGAGCCGCACGGTCGCCGCTTCCTCGATCGCCACGCGTACGCGGTGTCCGCCCAGCTCCCGTTCCAGTGAGCCGTCGGGCGCCAGGCCGTGGTCCGGGACGCTGCGCTCGACCAGCTGCGCCGCGGTGATCCCCTGCTGTGCGGCCGCCGTGACCAGCGCGGTGTCGAGCTGTTTGCGCAGTGCCCGGTGCCTGATCCGGGACCGCAACCGCCACAGTGCTTCCACGGCGGCCGGATCGCCCGTCCCGGCCAGCGCGTTGATCGCCGCGCCCGCCAGCTTGAGGTCCTCGATCACGTCGCTCCGGGGGCTGCCCGCCCGCAGGGCCAGCGTGGCGAGGTGCCGGACCGCGGCCGGTCCGCCGGTCAGCGCGGCCGCCCAGACGAGGCCCCGCGCCAGGTCCCCGTCGTTCTGCTGGACGAGGTAGTGGTAGTGATGGCGGTCGTCGAGCCAGCCGGCGTGCGCGCCGGCGGTCCGGCTGCACAGCGGACCGTCCTCGGCCAGCGCCCGCAGGACGTCGGCCACGAGGTCCCGCGCCGACGCCGCGTCCACGAGGCCGAGGCAGGTCCGCCGCCACCGCAAGGTGGGACGCGGCCCGGACAGGCCGGTCACATGCCGTACGAGCCCGGCCAGTTCGGGCGTGGCAGCGGTCTTCGCGCGCTCCCTCAGGGGTGCTGCCCAGGGAGCGTGGGCGGGAACGAGTCCCTCGGGCAGGTGCGCGGCGTCCGCGCTCGCGAGCAGCGCGCGCGGGCGCTGGGCGAGCGAGGCGCGTTCGGCCGTCAAGGCGTCGTACAGCATGGCGAGATGATGACAGGGGGGTCTGACAATGCGATCGAGCGCTGTGGCCGCCGGTGACCGGTGCCGTACGCGAGCCCCCGGGTCCGCCGGAGGCCGGCCGGCCTCCGGACGGGTTGCACCGCGCCCGGCACCCTCACCGTACGGCCGGGCACCGACCCGTCCTGACCGTACGGGAACTGATTTGATCAATTCCCGACCGGAATAAATCGACCCCTGATGACCATATTTTTTTACGGTCGACCTGCACGTTTCCGGCCCCCTAAACGCTCTCTTGGTGAAGGCGTTCGCCTTCCGACGCCGAGGGGGGAGGCGGCGACATTTGAGACCACTTCCAACGGGGAGGGCACGTGCACGACGCTGTTACGGCGTTGCTGCTGACCGCACTGGCCATCCGGGTCTTCGGCCCCGACACGATGCGCCTTTCCAGGCGGATACTCACCGCCTTCGTCCGCGTGGGCATCAGCGGGATGCGTCCGCCCGTGCCGGACCAGCAGCAGGCCGCGCCCGGCGAGCTGACCGGGAGGGACCGGTGAGCGAGGGCGGAACCGAGGAGTCCAGCGGCGCCGTCGGCCTTCCGAGCCGCCGGCGGAAGGCAGTGCCCATGGCTCAGTGGCCGGATGCCGCTCGGGCCTCGTACTGGGCGTTCCACGCGGACCGGCGCCAGAGCTACATGGGCTTCGCCTATCTCCAGCTCGGCTCGGACGCGGACACCGAGGAGGCAGTGGATGCCGCCTTCGACTCCGTGATGGACAAATGGAATCAGATGCGCCAGATGGAGCACCCCGAGGCTTACGCCTGGGCCATCCTGAAGAACCGCATCCGAGACCAGCAACGCAAGCGGCAGCGTCGGCCGGAGCCCATGGACATCGCCGCCTTCGAAGCGGCGGTCCGGGACAACACCGCGGATCCGTACGACGGTCTGGCGAACGCGATCACTCTGTACTCCGCCACGCGCAGGCTCAGCGAACGTCAGCGCGACCTGATCACGCTCCATTACGGGCTGGGGTACAGCACCGTGGAGGCCGCAGCGCTCCTGGGCCTCGAAGAAGCCACCGTCCGCTCGCACCTGAGCCAGGCCCGTCGGCGTCTGGCCCGTCTCCTGCAGGCCGAGGACTCCGACAGCGCCGACGAGGGGAAGAAGACGTCATGACCCACCCTGCCAAGCCCACTTCGAGGCACACCCTCGACCAGTGGCTGGCCCGAGCACGGACGAAGGATCGATACGACACCTACGACCTGACCGCAGCCAGGGCGCGCCTCATGCGGCGGCGCGATGTCCGCCACAGGTTCGTGTGCCCCCTCCACGGCGGCGAAGGCACCGGTCCCGCGGAGGGTGCGGCCCTCGTGCCGTGCGAGCCCGTCTGGACCGCTCCGGGCGCCCGCACCACCGCCGACATCGGCCGCGCGGACACGGATCTCCAGGCGGTCAGCCTGCTTGTCCTGCTGTCCCCCGGTGCGCAGCGGGACCTGGCGGCGTTCATCGACCATCACTACGCGCACCAGGCCGGTGCCAGGGCCTTCGCCTGCATGCTGCACCTGTGGGGCCACGGCGAAGGAGCCAGGTTCTGGTGGCGGTTCGCCGCCGGGGCGGGTGACCGGACGGCCGAGTACTGCCTCTTCCTCGACCACGCCCGCCAAGGCGAGTTCCACGACGCGGAGCACTGGGAGAGCCAGCTCGTCGCTCACGGCTTCGCACCCGAGGAACACCTGGGCGACCGTACGGCGGTGCCCGTGCTCACCGAAGTCCTCACCGCCTGTGTCAACGACTACATCGTGGAGCGTCACCACCCCGACGTCGGGGACATCCCCTTCCCCAGGACCCTCCTCCTCCGGCACGTACGCCGCCTGGCCACCCTCCCCACCCGGCCGTGCGCCACCTAGCGGGAGCGGCCCGCGCGGCAGGGACGCCCGGGGCCGGTGGGATTAATGATCCGCCGTCGGGAAACGCGGACCGGGACCGCATACGGACCCGAAGGAGGCGGCGGCCATGAGCGACCAGCAGTCCGAGCAGACCCCGATGGCGGACGACGCCTACCAGCCCACCGGGACCAACGAGGAACAGGAGGACGCGGGGCCCCTGGACCTGCAGGACGCCGTCGACGAACGCACGTACGACGAGATGCTCGACGAGGGCTACTCCCCGCCCGAGCGGCCCCTGGGCGTCACCAAGCACGGCACCACCGCCGAGGAACAGCGGGCGGGCGAGACCCTCGACGAGCGGCTCGGCCAAGAGGTCCCGGACGTGACCGTTCCGGTCGGCGACGAGGTCGGTGACGTCCCCGGCGGCGAGGGCGAGCCGGTCGACCCCGAGGCGGGCGAGGCCCGCGCGGGCCGCCTCGTCGCCCCCGACGAGGGCGCCCACGCCGACACCACCAAGGAGGAGGTCGCCCAGGACGTGGGCATCGACGGCGGCGCGGCCGGCGCCGAGGAGGCGGCGGTGCATGTCGTGCCGGACGAGACGGACCTGCCCGGGTGACCGTGAGGCGCAGGGCCCGAGCCGGCCCGCGCCGAGCACCTGACCGGCGCCCACGCCGACGTACCCACGGACCGCGCAGGTGCCGTGGGTACGCCGTTCGGCGGGCAGCCCGGGCCGGTCCGCGCAGTCATCCGCTTGGCGGATGCCGGGGTGCAGTGCCCGCGCGTTTCCGTACGGTCGGTTCCAGGGCCGGGATACGTGCCTGGCCTGCACGTCAGGAGGTTCGTCATGCGTCGCCTCAGCTCGACACTCGCCCCTCTCGCCGCCGCCGGAGCGCTCACGCTCACCGTTCCGGGTTCCGCTTTCGCCGCGAACGGGTTCCTCGAGATCGACGGAATCGTTCACGGCAGCCCGAGCGGCTGCTTCGAGATAGCCCACCTCTCACCGGTCTTCAACTTCACGGACGTACCCGCCCTGGTCCACAACGTCCCGGGCTGCCAGGGCAGCACCGTCCGGATCATCCCTCCCGGAGAGGAACTGGAGGTGCCCGGGACGCACAGCGTCTTCGTCAGTTGACCGGGGCGTTCCGGCCGCCTGCCGCCGGGGCGTGCCGGCGGGACGTGGCGGTGTGCCCGGCGGCGTCCGGCGTCGCCGGCTCGACGGTCAGCCGCGCGGCGCTCCCGCGCGCAGGCCGTCCATGACGAGGTCGAGGAGCCGGGCGGCGCGGGGCCGCCAGTCCTGGCCCGGCTCCAGATGCCAGAGGCCCGCGATGGCGAGGAGGAAGTCGTCCGCGGTGACCCCGGGCCGAATGGTGCCGGCCTCCTCGCCGGCGCGGAGCAGGAGTTCGGCCGCGGCGGTCACCGGCGTGTGAGGCGGCTTCGCCGGGCGGCCCGGCGCGCCGGTGACCTGCCGGATCGCGTCGGCCAGTCCGGCCTTGGCCATGGCGAACTCGGCGAGCCGGTCCATCCAGGCACGCAGGGCCTCATCGGGCTCGCGGGTCTCGATCAGGCGGGCCGCGCTGTCCGCCACCTGCTGCATCTCGTGGCGGTAGATCTCCAGGACGAGCGCTTCCCGGTTGGGGAAGTTCCGGTAGAACGTACCCTGCCCGACGCCGGCCTTCTTGGCGATCACGCTCAGCGGGGCGTTCGCGCACCGCGACAGTTCGGCGAGTGCCACTTCCAGGATGCGCTCGCGATTGCGCTGCGCGTCCGAGCGCCGGGGTGAGTCCTGCTGCTGCGGCACTCGTCCTCCTCGGTCGAGGGTTCCTGGCCGAACCTCGCCCTTGCTAACCGGACAACTGTCCGTTAAGTTTCCATGAAACGGACAGCTATCCGTTTACGTCCACCATAGCTACGGACGCGGCCCCGCGGCAGTCGCCGACTGTCTTTCCTCGAGCCCAGCATCCCGCACCTTCGCTTCGCCCCGGCGGCACGAGTTCCCCCTGACCGGTTTCCGCGCCGCGTGGAACTCAAGCTGCCGACCCCCTGTCCTGGAAATGCGAAAGAAGCAGCTCATGGCCTCATCGACGTCCAGTGTCATCACCTTGAAGATCAACGGGGAGAAGTACACACTGCCCGTCGACCACCGCACCACCCTGCTCGACGCACTGCGCGAGCGCCTCGATCTCACCGGCACCAAGAAGGGCTGCGATCACGGACAGTGCGGCGCCTGCACCGTCCTGGTGGACGGGCGCAGGTCCGTCGCCTGCCTGCAACTCGCCGTGGCGGCCGAAGGCCGTGAGATCACCACCATCGAGGGCGTGGCCGACGGTGAACGGCTCCACCCCGTGCAGCAGGCGTTCCTCGATCTGGACGGTTACCAGTGCGGTTACTGCACCCCGGGCCAGATCTGCTCGGCGATCGGGGTGATCGAGGAGCACGCGGCGGGCTGGCCGAGCGCCGTCACCGAGGACATCCGTCCGGAAGCCGGGCGACCACCCCTGACCGCCGACGAGATCCGTGAGCGGATGAGCGGCAATCTGTGCCGCTGCGGCGCGTACGTCTCGATCGTCGAGGCGGTGGCCCGCGCGGCCGGATCCGGACCCGACGAGGGACGCCTGCTCCCCGGAGCGACCTCGAAGGAGGCCGCGGCATGAGGGAGTTCGGCTATCAGCGGGCGCACGACGTCGCCGGTGCCGTCGCGCTGCTCGGTGCCGACCCGGACACCCGCTTCCTGGGCGGCGGGACCAACCTGGTCGATCTGATGAAGTCCGGTGTCGAGCGCCCCGCCCGGCTCGTCGACATCCGCGAACTTCCGCTGGACGACATCGAGTCGACACCCGAGGGCGGCCTGCGCATCGGCGCCACGGTCACCAACGGCGACCTGGCCGCCCATCCCGAGGTCCGGCGCCGCTACCCGGCGCTCGCCCAGGCGGTACTGGCCGGCGCGTCGGGGCAGCTGCGCAACATGGCCACGGTCGGCGGGAATCTGCTGCAACGCACCCGCTGCGGATACTTCACCGATGTCACCAAGCCCTGCAACAAGCGTGCGCCCGGCAGCGGTTGCCCCGCCGTCACGGGCGAGCACCACAACCACGCGATCCTCGGCGCGTCCGAGCACTGCGTGGCCGTCCACCCCTCCGACATGGCCGTCGCCCTGACCGCCTTCGACGCGGTCGTCCGCTTCGAGACGGCGGACGGCGCCGGGGAGTTGCCGCTCGCCGACTTCTACCTGCCCGTCGGCGACACCCCGCACCGCGAGACCGCCCTGCCCCCGGGCGCGCTGATCACCGGCATCACGCTGCCGCCCGCCCCGGTGGCCGCCACCTCCCGCTACCGCAAGGTGCGCGAGCGCGCCTCGTACGCGTTCGCCATCGGCTCGGTCGCCGCCGCGCTCGACGTCCGGGACGGCGTCGTCCACGAGGCGCGTCTGGCCCTCGGCGCCGTCGCGTCGCGCCCGTGGCGGGCCGTCACGGCCGAGCGCGTCCTGACCGGTGCGCCGGCCGGTCCCGAGACCTACGCCGCCGCGGCCGACGCGGAGCTGGCGGCGGCCCGTCCGCTGCCGCACAACGGATACAAGGTGGACCTCCTGCGCAACCTCGCGGTGGCCGTCCTGACCGATCTCGCCGAGGAGGCCGCACGATGACCGCCTTCACCACCGACACGCCCGCCCGGGCGTCCTCCGTCGGTACCGCGCACACCCGCGTCGAGGGGCGGGACAAGGTCACCGGAGCGGCCCGTTACGCCGGCGAGGTGCCCTTCGCCGACCTGGCGCACGGCTGGCTGGTGCTGTCCACCGTGGCCCGCGGCCGCATCCGCGCCCTCGACACCGAGCCCGTGCTCGCCATGCCGGGCGTCCTCGCCGTCCTGGACCACCGCAACGCACCGCGCCTGGAGACCGACTACCCCGGTCTGATGGGCAGCCGGCCGGATCCGACCTGCGCCGTCTTCCAGCACGACCGGGTGCCGCACCTGGGCTGGCCGGTGGCGCTGGTCGTCGCCGAGACCTCGGAGCAGGCCCGCGAGGCCGCCGAGGCGCTCGTGGTGGACTACGAACAGGCGGACCACGACGTCGACTTCACCGGCGAGCACCCGGACGCCTACCCGGTGGACGGCCATGCGCCGGCGGTGACGGAGAAGGGCGACCTCGACGCGGAACTGGCCGCCTCGGCCGTCGTCGTGGACGCCGAATACACCACCCCCGAAGAGCACCACAACCCGATGGAGCCGCATGCGGCGACCGCCCGGTGGGACGGCGGCCGGCTGGAGGTCATCGACTCCAACCAGGGCGCCACCTGGGTTGTCGGTGAACTCGCGAGCCTCTTCTCGCTCGACCCGGCCTCGGTGCGCGTGCGTTCCGAACACGTCGGCGGCGGCTTCGGCAGCAAGGGTGTACGCGCCCACCAGGTGGCCGCCGTCATGGCGGCGACCCTCCTCCAGCGCCCGGTGCGGGTGGTGCTGACCCGCCGCCAGATGTTCTCGCTGGCCGGCTATCGCAGCCCCACCACCCAGCGCGTCAGGCTCGGCGCCGACAGCGACGGACGGCTGCGCGCACTGGAGCACCGCTCCGTCAGCCTCACCTCCACGGTGCACGAGTTCATCGAACCGAGCGCCGGGGTGGCCCGGGTGATGTACGACGCCGACGCCCACCACACCGCCAACCGGGTGGTACGGCGCGACGTACCGACCCCGACCTGGATGCGTGCCCCGGGCGAGGCACCCGGGTCGTTCGCGCTGGAGGCGGCGCTCGACGAGCTGGCCGAGGGGTGCGGGATCGACCCCATCGAGCTGCGTCTGCGCAACGAACCCGCCAAGGGTCCGGTCTCCGGCCTGCCGTTCGCGGGACGCAATCTGGCCGCCTGCTTCCGCGAGGGCGCCCGCAGGTTCGGGTGGGCGGACCGGGACCCGCGTCCCGGTCTGCGCCGGGACGGCCGCCTGCTGCTCGGCACCGGTACGGCCGCCGCGTCCTTCCCCGCCGGCGCCGCTCCCTCGACGGCGACCGCGACCGCGCATCCGGACGGCACCTTCACCGTGCGGATCTCGGCGGCCGACATCGGCACCGGGGCCCGTACGGCTCTCACCCTCGTCGCCGCGGACGCCCTCCAGGTGCCCCCGGAGCGTGTCCGGGTGCGCATCGGTGACAGCGACTTCGGTCCCGCGATGATCGCCGGCGGTTCCATGGGCACCCGCTCCTGGTCCTGGGCGATCACGGTGGCGGCCGGCGAGCTGCGCGAGCGGCTGGCCCTGGGCGCCGGCATCCCGGCGGAGGGAATCACCGTCCGGTCGGACACCGCCGCCGCGATCGGCGCCCTCACTCCCGCCGAACGGCACTCCTTCGGCGCGCAGTTCGCCGAGGTCTCCGTGGACGTCACCACCGGCGAGGTGCGTGTCCGGCGCATGCTCGGCATCTTCGCGGCGGGCCGGATCGTCAATCCGCTCACGGCACGCAATCAGTTCCTGGGCGGCATGATCTGGGGCATCTCCATGGCCCTGCACGAGGAGGCCGTCCGGGACCGTGCCTCGGGCGGCCATGTCGGCGCCGACCTCGCGGGCTACCACGTGGCGACGCACGCCGACGTGCCCCGCATCGAGGCCGACTGGATCGACGACACGGACCCGGACGATCCGGTCGGGATCAAGGGCATCGGGGAGATCGGCATCGTGGGTGCCGCGGCCGCGGTCGCCAACGCGGTCTGGCACGCGACCGGCGTACGCCACCGCAGCCTGCCGATCAGGCCGGACCGTGTCGTCGCGGCGGGGGCGTCGGGTGTTTGACATCGCCGGGGAACTGCTCGACTGGATCGAGGAGGGCCGGGAGTTCGCCGTCGCCACGGTGCTGGCGGTGGGCGGCAGCGCGCCGCGCGGTCCCGGCGCCGCCCTCGCCGTCGACCGTGCCGGCACCGTCGTCGGCTCGGTCTCCGGCGGGTGTGTGGAGGGCGCGGTCTACGACCTGTGCCTGGAGGCGCTCCGGACGGGCGAGAGCGTCACCGAACGGTTCGGCTACAGCGACGAGGACGCCTTCGCCGTGGGGCTGACGTGCGGCGGGACGATCGACCTGCTGATCACGCCGGTGGGCGGGCAGGCACCGGACCGTACGGTCCTGGCGGCGGCTCTGCGGGCCGCCGCCCGGCGCGCGCCGGCGGCGCTCGCCCGGGTCGCCCGCGGCCCGGCCGAGCTGCTCGGCCGTGCGCTGCTGGTACGGCCCGACGGCACGGAGGAGGGCGGTCTGGGCGGCCACCCGGACCTGGACCGGACGGCGGCGGCCGAGGCCCGGGCCCTGCTGGAGGCGGGGCGCACCGGCACGGTGGACCTCTCCGCGGACGGTTCGCACTGCCCCGGCGGTCTCACTCTGCTGGTCGAGTCGAACGTGCCGCCGCCCCGCATGATCGTCTTCGGTGCGGTCGACTTCGCGGCGGCGCTGGCGCGGGCCGGCAAGTTCCTCGGCTATCACGTCACCGTCTGCGACGCCCGCCCCGTGTTCGCCACCCGGGCCCGCTTCCCCGACGCCGACGAGGTCGTCGTCGACTGGCCGCACCGCTATCTGCGGCGCACCGGCACCGACGCCCGCACGGTCCTGTGCGTGCTCACCCACGACGCGAAGTTCGATGTGCCGCTGCTCAAGGCGGCCCTGCGCCTGCCGGCGGCTTTCGTCGGGGCGATGGGCTCGCGCCGCACCCACGAGGACCGCAACCGGCGTCTGCGTGCGGAGGGGGTGACCGAAGGGGAGCTGGCGCGGCTGCGCTCCCCGATCGGTCTCGACCTGGGCGCCCGGACGCCGGAGGAGACGGCCCTGTCGATCGCGGCGGAGATCGTCGCCGCCAGGCGGGGCGGCACGGGGGTCCCCCTGACGGTTTCGAAGACGCCCATCCACCGCGACGGCGGAGAACGCGCCGGGGCGGCAGTCGCCTGAAGCGGCGGGCCCCTCGGGGACACCACTTCCCCGCGGGGCGGGGAGTCGCGGGAGCAGGCGCGCCCCCTCATCCGGTGGGCGCGCCTCCTGCTCCGGCACGGCTCACACCAGTTCGGGTTGCGGCTCGGGGCGCAGCACGGGCACGGACTTCGGCTCCCACAGCCTGGTGACCCGTACGTAGTACTGGACCACCGAAAGCATCGCCAGCATGAGGAGCGGTCCGAAGACCCACGGATGCCCGGCCATCTGCAGCGGCAGGTAGCGGTAGGACACCAGGAGCGCGACGAAGACCGTGGCGCCATAGGCGGCCAGCTGGATTCCCGACCGGTCCCAGCCGCGCGCGAGGGAGCGCAGTGCCGCCTCGATCGTGAGAGTGAACACCACACCGGCGATGATGTCGGCCCCGTAGTGGTAGCCGAATCCCAGCGTGGCGCCCAGCGTGGCGACGAGCCAGAAAGCGCCGGCGTATCGCAGAATGCGCGGCCCCTTGCGGGAATGGATGAAAATGGCGGTCGCCCACGCCGTGTGCAGACTGGGCATGCAGTTACGGGGGGTGATCTCGTCGAAGAGCATGTGGTGCGGAGCGCCGATCGCCGTCGGCGTGTCCGGCCACAGATTGCCCACCGCCCAGTGCCCGCCGTCCGCGCCGTAGGCGAAGACCGGTCCGACCACCGGGAAGATCATGTAGATGCCGGGCCCGAGGAGGCCGATCACCAGGAAGGTGCGCACCAGGTGGTGGCGCGGGAACCGGCGTTCGGCCGCCACGTTGCGCAGCTGGTACAGCGCGACGACGACCGCGGCGACCGCGAGCTGGACGTAGACGTAGTCGAGGACGTGGGCGCCGACCGGGCCGGTGGCCCTGACCATCCGGCCCACCACCCACGAGGGGTTGCCCAGTGCGTGATCGGCGGTCGCCACGTACTGGTCGAGCACCGCCGGCCGGGTCTTCGAGGTGATGAGCAGCCAGGTGTCGCCGGTCTTGCGGCCGGCCACCAGCAGCAGTCCGAGCCCGACGCCCTTCAGCAGCAGGACGCGTTCCCGACCGGTGCGGCGGGTCACGGCGATGACGGCACAGCCCAGGATCACCCACAACGCGCCGTTGCCGAAGGGATGGCCGTCGGTCACCTTGATGCCCAGCGCCCATCGCCCCAGGAGGACGACGATGTCGATACCGATCGCGACGGCGGCCGCGACGAGCCGTTGCCGCCAGGTGAGCACCACCATCATCAGGCCCATGCTGGCGTACAGCAGGAATCCCGATTTAGGCGGGAATATCACCTCGCGCAGCTGGTTGGTGACCGGCCCCGGCAGGCCGTAGCGGCGCGCGGCGATTTCCAGCGCGACGAAGAACACGAGGGCCACCACGCCCGCCGTGACCCACAGCAGCGTCCGAGGCCGACGCAACGCACTGAAATTCGGTCTGCACTTTATTCGCGAAAAAACCCGCGACACGATAGGTATCAATTAAATGGCCGATTTTGTTGTGTATTGGCTGGATATTCAATGGGGGCGCCGGGGGCGCGGTTTCCGATGAAGGACGGGTGAGGATATCACTCACCCGGAGTTCGATCATGCTATCGGACCGGCGCCGACGGATTTTCGCCGAGGGTCAGCGCCGGGAGGCCAGGAAGATGCGGTACCAGGCGATGGTGTCGTCCAGGGTCGTTTCCAGGGGGGCGGGCTTGACGCCGAAGGCGTCCTGGATCGCGGTGGAGTCCATGACCTGCGGTTCGGTGTGCTGATAGAAGAGCTCGGCATAGGAGTTCATGAACACCTCGTCGAAGGGGCCGAACGGGCGCGGCTCCGACTTGACGGTGATCTTCAGCGGGTGACCGATCCTGTCCTCGATCATTTCGAAGACTTCGCGGGTGGTACGGGCCGGAGCGGTGGGCAGGTGCCATACGCGGCCGTCACCCTCGGGGTTCTCGCCGAGGGTGGCCAGCCCGGCGGCCACGCCACGGATGTCGGTGTAGCTGTGCGGCAGGTCGATGTCGCCCAGCCCGACCACCTCGCCACTCGTGAGCGCACCGGGGAAGACCGCGCCCCCCAGGGTGGAGTTGAGCACGGCGGGGCCGACGAAGTCGGCCGACCGGCCCAGCACGACGCGGGCCCGCCCGGCGCGGTGTGCGGCCAGGTACTTCTCGTCGAGGGCCGCCCGCATCCTGCCCTTGGCGCCGGTGGCGTTCCACGGCGTGTGCTCGGTCATGACCTGTCCACGGGTCTCGCCGTAGGGGTAGAGGGTGTCGAGGACGACCAGCCGGGCACCCTCGGCCTCGACGGCACCGAGCACGGCGTCCTGGATGCCGGGCATCACCTCGACCTGGAGGTGATAGGCGACGTTGACGCAGTGGTAGACCACGGCGGCGCCCTCGATCGCGACGCGCGCCCCCTCGACGGTGCCCACGTCCCCCTTGAGGCGGGACACACCCTCGGGGGCGGGGCCAGTACCCGAGCGGTCGACCAGCCGGACCGCGAAGCCGCGGCGGGCCAGTTCCCCGGCCAGGGTGAAGCCGGCCGGACCGGAGCCGAGGACGACGTGCAGATCACGTGCGGTGGCGGACATATCGGGTTCCTCTCCCCTGGGGCTCACGCCGGGAACACTCGCCCCCGGCGCCTGTTAGAGACTGTAACTTTAGCGAGAGCCTATATGCAATGCGCGCACCCGACCCACGCCGAATAAGCGTTCTGCGTCTGCCGAGGAGAGCCGACGGTGAACCGACGGCCAGGACGAGGACCGGGAACCGGCGACGCCGAAGACCGCCTACGCGGTGGACGGCATCTCCCCCACGGGGGCCATCGCGGGCGGAGACACGCTCAACGCCCCTACGTCGCCCGCCTGATGGACGCCGGGTTCGTCGGCGTCGTGAGCGCCGTGTCCGTACGGATCGGGGTCGTCGATGACGAAGACCCGGACGCCGGACTCGGGCACGCGACGGCGGTGGACGCTGCCCGAGAGGTCGTCGGGTTCCACCGGGCACCCCGGAGAAAGGGTCGCGTACCGCAACGCGTCGTACCGGACGCGGGGCGCGAACCGCCCGTACGCGGACACCGACGGCCGCGGTACGCAGGGGCCGTGGACCAGCCGGTGGGCCCGCACCCTGATACCGACGCGGGAAAGGAGCCCGTCGGCGGCCGGGAAGGAGAGCATCGGCTCACCGGGCCGACTCCGCCGCAGCCGGGCGTGGGTCATTCCCTCACAGCTCGTCGAGCAGGACGAGTTCCTCCAGCACCTTGCGCACCCGAGGACTCCAGTCGACGTGGCCGACCTCGTGGTGGGCGGCGGCGAAGCGGCGGACGGGGGGCTTCCTGTCCCAGGAGCGCACCTCGGGTGCGGCACGCCGTACGTGGACCAGGGCCCCGACGACGTTCGTGTGGAAGACGACCTCCAGCTGCTCCGGCCGCCCCGGACCCGATGAGCGGTCCGTGAGGACGAAGGTCTGGTAGAAGCCCCGGTGCTGCTCCACGCCCGGGATGTAGGAGTCGACCACGTACGCGGAGTCGCAGTAGTAGCCCTCCTCCGCGAACGCGTCCAGGACGGCCTCCAGCAGGGGCGGGGCCGAGATGTGCAGCAGGTCGTTGTCGACCTCCGTGCCGTCGTCGTTCCAGTCGCGGCGGAACTTGCTCTTCACCGAGAGCACGACGCCCAGGGCCCGCCCGCCGAGTTCGGTCACCGGTGCTTCCCAGGACAGCCGTTCGGAGAAGGTGAGCCGTTGCTCCTCGCCCTTGTGCAGAGTGAAGTCGGAGGGGCTGGCGCTGCAGCTGTCGAACTCGTAGTCGCGCTCTTCACCGTCGTACCGTATGCACCGGACGGTGAACCGCAGGTAGATGCCGTCGACGGGGGTGTCGCGCGCTCCGCCTCGGAGGAGCACCTCGCCCTTCACGTCCCCGCCCGGGTACACCGGACCGAGTACCTGCGTGTCGACCTCGATCGCCTCGTCCGGATCCCCGATCCCGAACAGCCGCTTGAACCCCACGCGCGCCCCTCCCCGAGTCCGCGATGATCAGACGAGAAGGCTAACAGCGGGCCGCGTCCGTCACAGGTCGCGAGCGGCCGGCCGCGGGCTTCACACCGGCGGCCGGCCCTCTCCCTGTCACGTCACGACGCGGCCGGCACCGAGTGGCTGCCGTAGGGGCGGGTGATGATCTCCATGCCGTGTCCCGCCGGATCCATGAAGTAGACACCGCGGCCGCCGTGGTGACGGTTGATCTCCCCCGGTTGCCTCAGGTGCGGATCGGCGTAGAAGTCGATCCCGGCCTGCCGGATCCGGGCGAAGGCGGCGTCGAACTCCTCGTCGGAGACGAGGAAGGCGTAGTGCTGCATGACGATCGACTCGGCCGGGACGGCGGCGAAGTCCAGGGTCACCCCGTTGCCGGTCGCGACCGGGATGAACGGGCCCCACTCGGGCCCGACCTCGAGTCCGAGGATGCCGGCGAGGAATGCGGCGGACTCCCGGTTGTCCCGGGCGTGGATGATGGTGTGGTTCAGCTCGACTGACATGTGTGGAATGCCTCCGAAGGGCAATCTCACGGGCACCTCCATGCCTCACCCGGCCGGTGACCGACACGCGATGCCGTACCGGGATCCTAACCGGTCTCTCCCCCGGCGGCGGGCGGTTGGCGGAGGCGGGTGATCGTACGGGCCGCTTCGGCTCATCCCCCTGCCGGCCGGGTGAAGGTGACGGGCAGCCGCGCCGGGCCGCGCAGACCGCCGGGCCGCCAGCCCAGCTCGCCCGGCGGCACGGCGAGAGCCAGGCCGGGAAGGCGGCGCAGCACCGTCCCGATGGCGATCTGGCCCTCCAGTCGGGCGAGCGGCGCGCCCAGGCAGTAGTGGATGCCGTGCCCGAAGGCCAGGTGGGCGTTGTCCGGCCGGGTGATGTCCAGCCTGTCGGGTTCGGGGAACCGTGCCGGATCGCGGTCGGCGATCGCGGACGCGACCAGGACGGTCGCGCCGCGCGGGACGGTCACGCCCGCGATCTCGACGTCCTCGCGAGCGAACCGGGCGATGCCGGGGCTGACCGGGCCGTCGTAGCGGAGGAACTCCTCGATCGCGTGGGGCAGGAGTGCCGGGTCGTCGCGCAGCAGCGTCAACTGCTCGGGGTGGGCGAGCAGTGCGGCGATGCCGCCGCCGATCAGGTTGACCGTCGTGACGTACCCGGCCACCAGCAGCAGGAAGGTCATGGCGATCAGCTCGTCGTGGTTCAGCGTCCGCTCGTCGTCGTGTGCGCTGAGCAGCGCGCTGAGCAGATCGTCCCCCGGCCGGGCGCGTTTGGCTTCGAGGTGCTTCGACACGTAGGCGTGCATCTGTTGCCAGGCGCCGTCGACGACGGCCGGGTCGGGGATCCGCTCGTCCCGCAGGAGCATGGCGTCGGTCCACCGCTGGAAGTCGTGCCGGTCGTCCACCGGTACGCCGAGCAGCTCGCTGATGACGGTGACCGGCAGCGGCAGCGCGAAGTCCGCCACGAGGTCCGCGCGGCCGGCCGGTACCACCTCGTCCAGCAGCCGGTCGGTGATCTCCTGGATCCGGGGCCGCAGCCCGGCGACCCGGCGCGCGGTGAACGCCTTCGAGACCAGGCGGCGCAGCCGGGTGTGGTCCGGGGGGTCGGAGCGCAGCATGTTGCTCATCAACGATTCGCGCTCGTACCGGGGAAGCTGCTCGACGAGGCGGGGGTCGGAGGCATCGCGGACGTCGCTGCTGAGCCTCGGGTCGGAGAGGGCGGCGAGCCCGTCCTCGTACCGGGTGACCAGCCAGGCGTCCAGGCCGCCGGCGATGACCGCGCGCCGGACCGGGCCGTCCTCGCGCAACTGCCGGTACAGCGGGAAGGGGTCCGCCAGGAAGGCGGGGTCGGCGTACGGGAGGAGGATCGGCTGCTGGCTCATCATGCCTCCAGGGCAGGAGTCGGCCGCATTCATGCGCTTATGGCCACTTGCTACTCATATAACCAAATTGTCCGGTCCTGGAGTCGACTCCGTGAGCATCTGGGGCAGGGCTTCCCTTTTGGCATCCGGAAGCGTAGGTTCCGGTTACCCCGCGTCGGCGCCTCTCGAGGCGTTGGCCCGCCCGTCCCGGGGCGGCGGGCCACGCGGGGGCCAAAGGTTCCGAGCAGCGCCCGGACCACCCGTCAGGCACTCCACCCTTCCGTGCGCCGACCGAGTGGGCCCGGAGCGTCATGCGGTGACCGAGTGGGCCCGGAGCGCCATCCGCACCGGCCTCGCTCCTCGTCCTCCTGGTGCGGGTCCAGGCTCGTCGTCAGGTGGCTCCGGGCCGTCGCCCAGCGGGAGACGGCGAGGGCTCCCCGGTCGTGCGGGGAGCGGGACAGGCCGTCCACGAGGCGAGCCGCGGCGTGCAGGGCGGCCGGTTCGTCGGCGTGCCGGACCTCCGCGGGCGGGCGCTGGAGCAGCGCCCGCCCGTCTCCCCCACGGTGGGGGTCACGTGGCGGTCACCTCGGTGAGGTCGGCGAGGATCTCGGAGGCGACGACCGGGTCGAGGTCGCCGAAGCGCAGCGGGTAGGTGCGGCTGGGCCAGTAGTCGCCGGGGGCGGAGTCGAGCCACACATGGGCGAAGGTCTGGTCGGGGAACACGTCCAGCGCGCCGACGGCGATGCCCTCGTCGAGTCCGACGACCACGTGGTGCTTGGCGTCGATCCGCCGGTGGAACCAGCGTTCCACGCCCGCGTCCTGCGGTTCGCCGCGCTCCCAGCCCCGCTTGGTGAGGCCGAGCAGCTTGCCGACCGGCACCGTCGCGCCCTCGAACCGGGTCAGCCGGTGCCCTGCGGCCTCCTCCTCGGTCAGCGCGTGCACGGCGCGGCCCAGCTGCGGGAACGGCTGGAGGATCTCGTGGTCGGCGAACAGCTCCGCCCACGCGTCGAGGTCGTCCGCCAGGTGCAGCGGGTGTGCCACGCGGACGGTCGCCTCCCCGGGCAGCGTCAGCTCGTCGTCGTGGACGTCGGCGAAGGTGCGGTCCTCCGCGACCCGGAAGGCCGTCGCCACGCCGCCGCTGTCGCTGATCCAGACCAGCCGGCGGACCAGGTGCCACACCAGCGGGTGGGCGACGAACAGCTCCCGGAACTCCGCCGCCGTCCAGGTGCGCCGCGTCACCATCGCCGCCTCCAGACGCCGGACCTGGTCGCCGGCGATGGTGCGGACGTCCTTCTTCAGCGCGGCGAACCGCTTGCGCTCGGCCGGGGCCAGCTCCGGGTCGTCCTTGACGCCGGGCGCGGGCAGGGCCTTGCGCTGCTTGCCGTCGGCGTCCCGGACGTAGGGGCGCAGCTGCTCGTCGAAGCCCACGGTGAACCGCCGGGGGCCGTAGTCGAGGACGGTGCTGCCGTCCGCGTCGAGGCCGAGGTCGGGCACGAGCCGGTCGCCCAGCTGTTCGCCGGTCAGGCCCAGGCCCTCGGCGACCTCGGCGATCTTGTCCTGGGCACGCTGCTTGAGCGCTTTGAAGGGCACGCGTTGGGCGATGCCGTGCAGATGCATCAGCGCGACGTCGGTGCCGATGGCGGCGAGCACCTCCAGTCCCTCGACGGCGCGGTGGTGGCCGCCCTCGCCGGGCCAGGCCCGCACGACGGGGGTGAGCCTGCGGACGGTGTCGTCGTCGCCGAGCCAGCCGAGCGCGTGCAGCGCCCAGCTGTCCTTCGCCGGCATGCCGGCCAGCCGCCACTGCTCGAACAGACCCCAGGCGAAGCCGGCGAGCGATGCGGGGGTGCAGTGCGCGGTCAGCACCTCCAGGCCCGGGTAGACCTCGCCGGGCCTGGACAGCGCCAGCAGCATCAGGGCGTTGCGGACCGCGTCGGCGGGCAGGGCACCGCCCGCGGTGAGCATCAGCTGGGGCAGGAGCGCCGGGTCCGCCCAGGCGCCGACCGCCGGCAGGCGCGCGGGCAGGGCGCTGACCAGCGGGTCGACGGCCAGCGTCTCCTCGATGATGCCCGCGATCTCATCGCCGTACCCGGCGACCGCAGCCGTGACCGCCACCCCGCCGTGGGCGTCGGCCAGCAGCCGCAACGCCCTCTCCGCCCCACGCCGGACCGTGCCCACCGGTCCCACCGCGTGCGGCACCAGGAAGGGCACCGCGGCCAGGCCGTGCCGGGTCAGCCAGGCGCGGGCGATGGCGTCGGCGGACTTCAGGCGGGCCAGCCACTCGCACACCAGCGCGGCGACCTCGGCGTCGCGGTACGGCAGCAGCAGCTGCCCCAGGGTGCCCGGATGCCGGGCGGCGGCGCGCCGCATCAGCGGCAGCGCGGCCGAACCGTGGCGGGCGGCGACCGGCTTCAGCGCCGCCTCACCGCCCCAGTAGTGCTCGGGGTCGCAGTCGGCGAGCAGCGGTCGTACGACGTCTTCGGGGCCGTCCACGAACAGGCGCACGTGCCGGAAGCTTCCGAGCCGCCCGGTCTGCCGGAGGTACACGATCTCGCGGGACCAGTCGTACTCGCCGCGCCGGCCGCTGTACCAGCTGTCCGCCTCGGCCCAGGCCTCCCGCTCCCCCGGCTGCCACACCACCCGGGGCTCGGGGGGCGCGGGGATCTCGGCGGCGACGCGCGCCTTGCGGGCCTTGCGCCTGCCTGACCACGGCGGGCCGACCAGCAGCGCGGGCAGCGCCGCGGCGGGAGCCTCGGCCACCCGGTCGGTGCGCGAGAGGTGCGGTGCCACGAGGTCCGCGGCCTCGGCGGGCAGATCCGGCAGCACGGCCGAGGTGAGAGCGGTGTGCGCGAGGACGTGCGCGGTCAGCAGTCGTCCGGCCGTCGACGCGTTCGGGCCGGAGCCGGCCGCCGCCTCGCCGAGCAGGCGCAGGGCACGCACCGGGTACCGGCGCGTCGCCTCCAGGAGGTACGGGCGGACGTGCTTGTGGTCGACGCGGTCCAGGAGGAGCCGGAACGCGTCGTCCGTCGGCAGTGCGACCAGGATGTTGGCGAAGATCCTGGTCTGCTCGGAGCCGTAGGACCGGTCGAGGGCCTCGTCGAGGAGCGGGGCGAAGGCATCGCCGGTGCCCTCGGCGAGGGTGGCGACGAGCGCCGTCGTCCAGCCGTTCCAGACGAGGCCCGCCCGGCGGCCGAAGTGCTTCAGCTGCTCCGGGGAGTTCAGCGAGCACAGCAGCATCGCCCGCAGGGTCTCGTCGGCCTGCGGGACGTCGACGCAGCACTCGTCGACCCACTCCTGCTCCGTGGGCAGGAGGTAGGAGACGACGATGCGGCGGCGTACGCCGGTCCGGCAGCCGGCCAGTGCGGCGACCGTCTCCCGGTAGGTGGCCTCGTCGGCCACGGTCAACAGGGCGCGTACGCGGTCGGCGAACTTCGACCGCGCCCAGTCCCCGCCCGTGGCGGCACCGGCGCGGAAGCCGATCCAGGCGTTCTCCCGCCGGGCGCCCGTCTGGAGGTAGTGCTGCTCGACGTCGAAGTACTCCACCACCGCCTGGGCGGCGAACGCCAGGCCGTGGGCGCGGACCCAGGCGTCGACGAAGATGCCGTCCGGGTACTGCCAGTGGAACGTCAGCGACGCCAGCACCGCGGCGCCGACCGGGTTGTGACGACCGCTCATGTGGGCGCGGGTGTCCGCGACGATCCGCGGGTCGCTCTTGGGGGCGGTGAGCATGGTCTCGACCCAGGCGGCCTCCTCGTGGAGCCGGAACGCCGTGCGCCGCTCGGCCTCGGGATGGAGTTCGGCGACGCTCCGCTCGATCCCGCCGCGCCGCGGGTACACCAGCCGCCGCCAGGCGGCCGGCATCCGGAACGTCTCCTCGTCGGGCAGCTCGACCGGCCCGGATTCCGCCGTCGATCCGGTGGTCGCGGCAGCCTCGCCCCCGGCCCGCCCCTCCGCCGAGTCCGCCCCGGCCGGCTCCCTGCGCCCCACAGCCCCTCCTCCGCCGACCCCAGCGTGGTCGATCGCTTGATCAGATGGCCGTCACGCTATACGGACCCACTGACAACGCCTCGGCGCCGAAGCCGCAGCCGGTGGGTGCGCCTGCCGTCCGGGGCGGCCGGCACGGTGACGCGCGCGGTGCGTTCATCGCCCGGAGGGCACGGGCCGCGCGTCGGCGCGTACACCTCGTTCGTCCGCCTCGGCCAGCCAGAAGAAGACCGGCGGCAGGCCGAGTTCGACCACCGCGAGCGCCGTCTGGAACCAGTGCGGCCAGCCGTGCACGGCGAGGGAGAGGAGCCGGCCCGCGCCACCCAGCAGAAGGACGCCCGCCAGCCGGCGCACCGCCGCAGCCGGGACGGGCCGCCGGCGAGCGGCCCAGAGCCACGCCAGCCCGTAGCCGGCGAACGCGGCCCCCATGAACCGGCCCCAGCTGTCGACGGTCGCACCGGCCGAACCGGCGCCGGGGATCGCCGCGTTGCCGAGGAGCACGTGGAACACACCGATCAGCACGCAGGCCCAGCCCATGAGGCGGGAGAGTGTCCGCAGAGCCCTTGCCATGATGCCTCCGAGACGGACTCGTGGAGCGCTTGGTTGACATGTGTCTACTAGAGTCGGCGCGCAAGTAGACACATGTCAAGTAATCTGCGTGCGTGCCTCCCCGCCAACGACTCAGCCCCGCCGACCGCCGCGCCCAGCTCCTCGCCGTCGGCGCGCGGCTCTTCGCCGCACGGCCGTACGACGACGTACTCATGGAGGAGGTCGCCCAGGAGGCGGGCGTCTCCCGGGCCCTGCTCTACCGTCACTTCCCGAGCAAGCACGCCCTCTTCGCGGCCGTCTACCAACAGGCCGCCGACCAGCTGCTCGCCGAGACGCGGATCGATCCCGCCGACTCCCTGGTGGAGCAGCTCGTCCAGGGCATGGACGTCCATCTCGACTACTTCGTGGCCAACCGCAACGCCGTCCTCGCCGCGAACCGGGTGCTCGCGGGCGACCCGGTGATCCAGTCGATCATGACGAACGAGCTGGACGCGCTGCGTGCGCGGCTGCTGGCCGCCCTCTCCCTCGCGGACGACGGCGCCCGCGCGGCCGTGTCCGCCGTCCTGAAGAGCTGGCTGGTCTTCGTCCAGGTGCTCTGCGTCGACTGGCTCACCCAGGAGACGTGCACCCGCGGTCAGCTCCGCGACATCTGCGTCGACGCGCTCCTCGGCGCCCTCCGGCCCCTGCTCGCCGAGGACCCCGCGGGCGAGCGGTAGGACACGGCCGGCTGCGGTGTGGACGCGACGGCGGTCGCGGCACCGCCCGGTCCGGGCCGGACGGTGCCTCTCCCCTCGTGCCTCAGGCCGGCGGCATCGTGACGCGGCGCCGCGGGACGTGCAGGACCGCGAGGGAGGTGGCGGCGGCGGCGAACCCGAGGACGGCTCCGGCCGCGACGTCACCGGGGTAGTGCACCCCGGTGTGGACGCGGGAGTAGCCGACGGCGACCGCCAGCGCCCCGAGCGGCACCGCCGCAGGGGGCAGCACGACGCCCACGGCGGTGGCGAACGCGGTCGCCGAGGCCGTGTGTCCGGAGGGGAAGGACGCGGACTTCGGCATGGGCACGTGCCGGGCCGCCACCACCCGGGCCTCGTCCCGGTCGGGGCGGCGCCGGCGGACCATCCGCTTGCCGAACAGGTTCGCCGCGGCCGAGGCCAGTGCGACCGAGCAGACCCCGGCCAGAGCCGCCCGACGAGGACGGCCGGGCAGGAGGGCGAGGCCCGCCGCCACGGTCAGGGAGATCTTCGCGTGGTCGGCCGCGTGCGACAGCCGCCGCAGCGCGCGGTCCAGCGTGGGCGTCGGCGTGCCGGCCACAGCCCCGTACAGGGCCCCGTCGATCGCGTGGAGGTCGCGGATCACGGAGGCCGCGGCGGGCCCGGCCGCGGCCACGGTGCGCCGGACCGACTCGGCGGGCCGGGCGGTCTTCCGGTCAGACACGGGTCCCTCCTCGTGGGGTTCGCTCGGTGCGGCCGAACGCGAGGCCGAGGAGCCGCCGCCAGTCGACGGGCGGCGCCGGGACCACGATGCCCGGCCGGTCACGCGGCAGCAGGACCCGCAGCGCGCCCGGGCGGAGCGAGCACACGACCGGCGTAGACATCCGCAGTGCCTCGCCGTCCACCGCCACGGGGATCTCGTCCGTGGCGGAGTTCACCTCCACCCGCCGCGCGGTCATGACGGTCAGCCCCGGGGACTGCGAGCCCCGCACGGCCAGGTCCGCGGCCTGCGCCGCGCTCTCCACCCGGATGCCCACCACGCCCAGTGCGCCGCCGTCGAGCCGGGGCCGGCGGCCGCCGCCGCTCAACGCGTCCGGGGAGACGTACGGGTTGTTGCTGACCAGCAGCGCCTGCTGGGCCGCGAGGGCGCTGCCGTCGATGCGCGCCTCCAGCCGCCGCACCCCCTCGCCGAGCAGCAGGTCCGGCATGAGGCTGAGCGCGGTGCCCGCCTTGTCGTCGCGGTACTCGGGGTGCTGCACGACGTCCGCGTACACCCCGAACGACACGGTGTTGACGAAGGCCCGGCCGGCGACGTCGCCGAGGTCGACCCTGAGTTCCTCGCCGTCGGTCAGCGCGTCGAGGCAGCGGCTCGGGTCGGAACGGTCGAGCCCCAGGTCCATGGCGAAGTGGTTGCGGGTGCCGGCGGAGATCACGAGGAACGGCAGGTCGTGCTCGGCGGCGACGGCCGCGACCAGCGCCTGGGTGCCGTCGCCGCCCGCCACGCCCAGCAGGTCCGCGCCCTCGGCGACGGCCCGGCGGGCCAGCGCGTCGACGTCGGTCTGGACGGCGGGGTCGAGCAGGACGACCCGCGCACCGAGTTCCTCGGCCCGCTCGACGAGGCCGAACCGGCCGACCTTCCCGCCGCCGGACTTCGGATTCATGATGAGCACCGGCCGCTGCGGCCGGGGCGCGGCGGTCGCCCGTACGGGCCGCTCCGGGCGCGTACCGCGCAGCGCCGCCCTGGCGCACGTCAGCGCCGCGCCCCAGCACAGGCTGGAGACCAGGGCCGTCTGCCACACGCCGCCCCGGGTGAAGAGGATCAGCACACCGACGGGCGCCGCGAGCGCGACCAGCGCCCCGAGCAGCCGCACCGCGCCGCGGTGCGCCAGGAACCACCAGACGCCGGCCGCGCAGACGACCAGGCCCAGGAGCCCGGCCCCGGCGATCAGCAGGCTGCCCACCCCCAGCGCGTGCATCAGCACGACCACCGCACCGACCGCCGTCAGCACGGCGAGACGTGCGAGCAGCCGCGCCACCGCGCCCTCCCGGAAGGCCGCGCCGTCTTGGAAGAGCGTCGTCCGCCTCCTGGCTATGGCGTCCTCCCCGTGCCGCGATCATCAGTCGGTCCGCACCGTTGTACCAGCCGAGCCCGCGCGGAGCCGAGCGTGCTCCCACCGGGTCCCGGGCGGCGCCTTACGTATACAGCCCGCACTTCCCCGCGGGCCGGACCTCGAGCGCGCCGAGCGTGGCGTGCACCGCGGTACTGCTCGAAGCGACGGCAAGCAGCCGACCGGGGCCCCGCGCTCCACCCCGGCCGGGAGACCACGCTGGACGAGGTCCCGGGCGGAGATCCTGAGGTCCCGGGCGGAAACCCCGAGCGGGCAGGAAGCCTTCAGCCGGTGGCGGGCGAGTCGACGGTTCCCTGGTCCTTGGGGACCGTGACGGTTCCGGGGCACGCCGGGTCGATGACGACCACTTCGAAGGGCCCGTTGCGTGGAGGGACTTGCCGGCCGAGCCGGAGAGCCTTCAACGGGCGCCCGACGCAGGTCGCGGGCAGTTGTGCGGCGATGTCCGTCCCCTCGTCGACGGTGAGGGACGCCGCGGCGGCCGGCTGGCGTTGGGCGTCCGGGGGCGAACTCTTCCCGGACGCATCGGCCGGCAGGACATAGGCGTACAAGGTGCCGCCGGCGAGTGTCAGCAGGGCGCCGACGATCATCAGGAGGCGGGCGAGGCGGAAGGTTCCCCGCATCTGCATCATGGCGGACTGGACGAGGACCATCGCCCTCTGGGCCACGTAGGTGTCGAGTCGTGTCCGGGTGGCGGCCAGGTTGCCGTCCGCGGACGCGGACGCGGAGGCCGGGTCGGTGGCCGGGGCGGGCGGGGAGCCTCCCGCTGCGGCGTGAGGCTGTGCCGCGGCCGCGAGCCGGAGCGCTTGGCGGGCGCGTTCGTCCGCCGCGGCGGCGTACGCGGCGGATTCCCGCCGGATCCGCTCGGACAGTTCGTCGGCCAGTCGCCGCTTGACGGGTTCGCCGTCGCCGAGCCGGCCGAGGTCGGCCGCCTGCTGACGGAGTTCCACCAGCGTGGCGAGGTGCGCCGACACCGCACCGTCCAGGGCCGTGAGCACATCGTCGCGCCGCGCCACCGCCGTCGCCTGCGCCAGTCGCGCCTGTTCCAGTCTGCCCAGCTCGCCGATCAGATCGGCGATGCTGTGCATACCGGGGCCGAGGTGTGCCTCATGTTCGTCGCCGGTGAGCATCGTGGCCAGCTGGATCTGAGCGCGGCGGCGCGGCCCCGTGTACCAGTGGACGGTCCTGTCCCTCATGGCGGGCTTCAGGCGCTGTTCCAGTGCACCGAGACTCGCGTCGAGCGGCTCGGCGACGAGCGATGCCGCCCAGATGGCCAGGGCGATCCCGGCCGCCGCGCAGCCGAGCCCGAGGGCCATCAGCCAGACGTCGAACCCGCGGATCCTGCCGATGGAGGAGAACGGAAGCGAACCGAAGAGGACGAGGCCGACGACGGCGAAGGCCGCGAGGATCCAGCGGCTCGTGGCGTGGTAGCTGTGCTTGGCCTGGCGTCCCTGGCTCAGCAGTCCGCCCGGATCGAGCACCTGGTCCGCGGCGGGTGTCTGCTGGGCCGTGTCCGCCGACGGCGTCTGCGCCATCAGGGCCCGCGCTGCCGTGATCAGATCGGAGGTGGCCTTCAGCGCCGCGGTCCCGCCAGGTGTGGTCATGGTGTTCCGCCTCTCCAGCGACAGAACTTGGAATATGCCCGGGAGAAGGGCCTCACCCGATCAAGCCTCTCCGCGGGCCCGGCCGGAACCCCCTGCTTGGCGGATCCCGGCTCAGAAACCGGCCCACACCATTCCGTTCACGAAATCACGGACTGACTTGATGACCGGTGTCCCAGGCCGCTGGGCCCACGGGGTCCGACGTCGGCCGGAGAGCGCGGATCGGCAACTCCCCTCCGTACGGGGGATTTCGGTGACGGCCGCCCCTTCCCCAGACGGTCGCACCGATCAGGCCGGTGCCCTGATGGAGGTGCGAGTCGCCGTCACGGACCGGACCGGTCTGGGTCCTCGCGCCCAGCGAGAGCAGCAAGGCAAGGACGAAGCCGCCCGTTCCGCCGACCCTGATCCACTCCTACCGCGTCATGGAGCCGCGGACGCGGTGCCGGACCGAGGCCGTGGGCTCGGTCCGGGCGGGGAGGGACGGAGCGGAATCAGGGGCGGCCGTCACGGGTGGCGCTTCCTTCGGTGGTGCGGGTACGGCTTCGCTCCACAGCCTCGTGCCAATGGTCCGCACCCGCAATATGACCCACCGCCCCTCACAGGGACTTGCGCCGCACCAGCAGCCCGAGCACCAGCAGGCCGGGGAGCAGGGGCAGCCACACGGTCAGCAGCCGGTAGCCGAGCACCGCGGACGCGGCGGCGGCGCCGGGCGCGCCGGCGGCAGTGAGGGCGAGGGCGAGCGCGGCGTCCAGCGAGCCCAGGCCGCCCGGAGTGGGCAGCAGGGCGGCGGCACTGCTGGCCGCGAGGTACAGCAGTGCCACCTGGAGCGGGGCGAGCGGCAGCGCGACGGCCCGGGTGACGGCGATGAGGACCAGCGCGTGCAGCGCGGCGAAGGCCAGGGAGCCGCCCCACAGGGCGGCCGCGCGGGCCGGACAGGCGTGCAGCGCGCGGATGTCGGCGACCACGGCGATGAGTGCCCGGCGGCAGCGTGACCACATGGGGGTGGCCAGCAGGGCCGCCACCAGTACGACCGCGCCCAGCACTGCGGCGACCACCGCCGGGGAGATCTTCGGGACGCGCAGCAGACCCGGGCAGGCCGGGGCGAGCAGCGCGATCAGCACCAGCCGGACGGCGCCGCCCGCGGTGGCCTTGACGGCGAGTGCGCCGGCCGAGCGCGCGGCGGGCAGCCCGCAGCGCATCAGGAACCGCAGGTTCACGGCACCGGCGCCGAGCCCCGCCGGCAGCAGGTGGTTGGCGGCGGAGGCGGCGAACTGGGCGGCGACCAGCCGGGGCCCGGGCAGCCGCTGCACGACGGCGCCCTGCTGGGCGAGCGCGGAGGCCGCCCAGGTCCCCACGGCCGCCAACGCGCCCATCAGCAGCCAGCCCTGGTCGGCGACCGCCAGCCGCCCGGCCCCGCTCTCCACCGCGGGCCAGTGCCGGCGGGCCAGGTACAGCCCGCCGAGCAGGACGACGAGGCAGACCGCCACGTGCCAGCGGGCGCGCCGTCGGCCGAGGGGGGCGGTGAGGTCGGCGGGGGAGGTCATGAGCCCGCGTCCGGTACGACGTAGTACAGCCGGACCGTGCCGACGGGTGCGGACGCCCAGGCGCGGGCGTAGCCGGGCGGCTCGGATCCGGGCGGCACCAGCGCGGCGACCGGCATCCGCCGGGCGGTCCGAACGATGCCGTCCTCGGTGGCGCCGGCATTGGGCCCGGCCGTCGCGGCCGAGGCACAGCCGGCCGCGTAGGCGACCGGGATGGCCTCGTGCCCGGTGAGCAGACAGGGCGGACGGACCCCGCGGCGGTGCAGCTCGGCCGCGGTGCCGGACCAGACCCGGTGGGCGGCGGTGGCGCCGCCTGCGACGCGCAGGACGACGGTGACCTGCCCGGCCAGGTGGACGGCGAGCCCGGCGCAGACCAGCGTCACGAGGGCGGGACGCAGGGCGGATCGAAGGGCACGCCGCAGCGTGGATCGCAGGGCGCGCCGCGGGACGGAACACGGGACGGAACGCAGAGCGCGACGCGGGACGCGACGCGGGACGGAACACGGGACGCGCCGAGGGACGGAACGCGGGGCGCGACGCTGCCTCCGGCGTCCGGCCGCCGGCGGCGGGATCGGGCACGGCGCCGGGTGCGGGACGACGAATGGCGGGACCGGGCGCCGGGCCGGGCGCCGGGCGGGGCGGGTGAGGGTGTGCCGGGTCGGGTGCGCGGCCGGCGGCGGGGGCGTCAGCAGATGCGTCAGCGCGTCGGCCACCGGTACGGCGAGCAGCGCGTACGCGGGCAGCAGGAACCGCGGTGCCGCGTAGCCGATCAGGAACAGGTAGGGAAAGGCGGCCGTCGCCGCGCAGGCGAGCGGCAGGGCCGTGGGCGCCGGGCGGCGGGCGCGGACGGCGACGGCCAGGGCGAGAGCGGCGAGCAGGGGCAGCGCGAACCACCAGAGGGTGAGCAGCGGATGCGGCAGGGCGCCGGTGCACGGCCGGCACAGCGTCCGCCCGCCCAGGCTGCGCAACTGGTCCAGCACGGCGAGGTGTCGGCCGAGACCGCCCTGGATCGCCGAGCCGTCGGACAGCCGGCGCGTCAGACCGCCGTAGCGCGCGTACGCCTCGATCACCCACTCGGCGGCGCCGGCCGCAAGCCCGGCCGACAGCACGAGCAGGGCCCGTCGGTGACGGCGCGCCAGGCCCAGAGCGAGCAGGGGCAGGGCCACCCAGACCGCGTCCATCGGCCGCGTCCAGGCCATCAGTGCCGCGCTCCCCGCCAGCCCCCACAGCGCGGAACCGTCGGTGCGGGCGCGCAGGAAGCAGGCGACGGCGGCCAGGGCGGCCACGGCGACCCAGTAGTTGGGCATGGCCTGGGGGCCGTAGAACAAGGTCACCCACAGGGAGGCGAACAAGGCTCCCGCGACGGCGAGTACGCGGACGGGGAACAGACCTCGCCAGGCGCGCAGGGCGAGGAACAGGGCGAGGCCGGAGAGGGCGGCGAGGTAGATCCGGAGCAGCGGCGTGGACGACGACCAGGCCGCCACCGGTGCGACCAGCAGGGAGACGCCCCGCGCGCGGGGTGCGCTGAAGAAGGCGGCGGGGGCGTGTCCGGCGACCTGGCTGACATAGATCGTCTCGTCCCAGCCGAGTCCCATGCCGGGTCCGACGAGGAGCAGTTGGGCCAGGGTGAAGGCCGCGGCCACGGCCGCGAGGGGCCGGACGGCGTGGGCCGGGCCGGCGGACGCGCGGGGCGACGGCACACGGTTCGCCGCGTCGAGTGTCGCGGACGCACTGCCGGCCATGACCACCCCTCCGTCCCTCCAGGCCCTACAGGTCGTAGGGTCCACTGTCACCCTACGACCTGTAGGGTCGCGGCGGGAGCAGGGGAAAACACGGAAAAACTACCGTAGATCACCCCCTCGCGTCCGGCCGGCAGGGCCATCCGGCCCACGGCCCTACGCGCTGTAAGGTTGGGGCATGGCTGGCACAGGGTCCCGCGGCAGGGCGGAGCGGCGCAGCGCCGGGGAGCTGGAGAGCGAGGTGCTGGCCGCCCTCTGGGCCACCGAGCGGCCACTGACCCCGGCGGAGATCCAGCACGAGATCGGCGGCGGACTCGCGTACAACACCGTGCACACGATCCTCAAACGCCTGTACGACAAAGGGCTGGTGCTACGGGACGCCGACGGCCGGCGTGGCGCGTACCGTCCTGCCAAGAACGCGGCCGAGCTGACCGCCCAGGCGATGCACGAGGCCCTGGACCGGGGGCCGGACCCGATCGCCGCGCTCCAGCAGTTCGTGACCGGCCTGAGCGCCGAGGAGGAGCGGGCACTGCGCGAGCTGCTCGCCGGGGGCGGCGCCGGAGGTCCGTGAGGTGCGCCGCTCCAGGCACGGCGCGGGGTGCGCCGCAGAAAGCACGGCGCGGGGTGCGGCGCAGGCGGGGACGGCTCACGAGGGACGGCCTGGGGTGTGACGCACGAGGTAGGGCGTGAGGCACGGCGCACGAGGTCGACGTGCACGGCCCGCTGGTGCTGTCGCTGCTGTCGGCCGTCGGTCCCGTCCTCGCGCTCGGCACTCTCTCGGCGCCGCTCCCCGCGGACGCGACCGGCGGCCTGATCCACCTGCTGCGCCTGCTGCACCTGCTGCTCGGGCGGGCCGGCTGAGGAACCCCCGCTCAGCCGGCGGGTGCGCGGTGCGCCGGCTGTGCGGGGGCGGGGCGGCGGGCCACCGGCGGTACGGCCCGGACGGCCGGCTCGTCGGTGCCGATCGTCAGCGGCTCGCCGTGATGGCTGAGGGTGAGCGGTTCGCCGTCCAGCAGCGCGTACGTCACCTTGTCCGCGCCGATGTCCACGCGCAGCCGGCGTCCGCGGAACTGGACGTGGAAGGCGAGTCGGCTCAACCGGTCGGGCAGGCGGGGCGCGAACCGCAGCCGGTCGCCCTCGCGGCGCAGGCCGCCGAAGCCCGCGACCAGCGCCATCCAGGTACCCGCGAGCGAGGCGATGTGCAGCCCGTCCCGGGTGTTGTGCTCCAGGTCCTGCAGGTCCATCAGCGCGGCCTCGGCGGTGTAGGCGTAGGCGAGGTCCAGATGGCCGGTGCGGGCGGCGACGACGGCCTGGCAGCAGGCGGACAGGGAGGAGTCACGGACGGTCAGCGGCTCGTAGTAGGCGAAGTTCCGGGCGATCTGCTCCTCGTCGTGCTCCCGCTCGAACCAGTCGGCGCACGTGTACATGGCCAGTACCAGGTCGGCCTGTTTGACGACCTGCTTGCGGTAGAGGTCGAAGTAGGGGAAGTGGAGCAGCAGCGGGTACTGGTCGGCGCGGGTGCCCTCGAAGTCCCAGCGCTGGTAGCGGGTGAACCCGGCGTGCTGCTCGTGGACGCCGAGTTCGTCGTTGTAGGGGATGTGCATGGCGCCGGCGGCGTCCCGCCAGGCCGCGCTCTCCTCCTCGTCCACCCCGAGCCGCCGCGCCTCGCGCGGGTGGCGTTCGGCCGCGTCGGCCGCCGCCAGCAGGTTCTGGCGGGCCATCAGATTGGTGTACGTGTTGTCGTCGGCGACCGCGCTGTACTCGTCGGGGCCGGTGACGCCGTCGAGGTGGAAGACGCCGTGCGCGTCGTGGTGGCCCAGCGATCGCCACAGCCGGGCGGTCTCCACCAGCAGTTCCACGCCGGTCTCCCGCTCGAAGGCGGTGTCGCCGGTGGCCTCGACGTACCGGACGACGGCGTCGGCTATGCCGGCGTTCACGTGGAAGGCGGCGGTGCCGGCCGGCCAGTACGCCGAGCCTTCCGGGCCGGCGATGGTCCGCCAGGGGAAGGCGGCCCCCGCGAGCCCCAGCTGGGCCGCGCGTTCGCGGGCCTCGTCCAGGGTGGAGTACCGCCAGCGCAGTGCCTCGGCGACGGCTTGGGGCGCGGTGTGGGTGAGCACCGGCAGGACGAACATCTCGGTGTCCCAGAAGGCGTGCCCGTCGTAGCCGGAGCCGGTCAGTCCCTTCGCCGGGATCGCCCGCCGCTCGGCCCGGGTTCCGGCCTGCAGGACGTGGAACAGCGCGAACCGTACGGCCTGCTGGATCTCCTCGTCGCCCTCCACCTCGACGTCGGCGCGGGACCAGAAGTCGTCCAGGCAGGCCCGCTGGTCGGCGAGGAGGCCCTGCCAGCCGTCGTGCGCGGCGGCGGCGAGCGCCGCGTCGACCTGGTCGGCCATGGCGGGCAGCGACCGGGCGCCGGACCAGCCGTGGGCGACCAGCTTCTCCACCCGCAGGGTCTGGCCGGGCTCCAGCACGGAGGTGACGGTGAGCCGGGCCACGTCGATGCCGCTCTCGCTGCGGCTGGTGGTGCGCTCGGGCCCGGAGACCACGTGGTCGGCGGCCACGGCGACCCTGAGGCCGCTGTGCCGGGTCCGGTGCACCAGCCGCAGCCGCTCGCCGGCGGCGAAGCCGTCCTCCTGCTCCAGCGGCGACTTCAGCGCCCTCGCCGCGCGCGGGTCGCCGTCGGACTCGGGCAGGCTCTCGTTGGCGACCAGCTCCGACTGGATGACCACCCGGCTGCGGCTGCCGACGGCCTCCACCTCGTAGGCCACCGCGGCCACCGCCCGCTGGGTCAGCGACACCAGCCGGGTCGAGCGCACCCGGACCGTCGAACCCGCCGGTGAGGTCCACTCGCAGGTGCGCTCCAGCACTCCGCGGCGCAGGTCGAGGACGCGCTCGTGGGAGACGAGCCGGCCGTAGCGCAGGTCGAACGGTTCGTCGTCCACCAGCAGCCGGAGGACCTTGCCGTTGGTGACGTTGATGACGGTCTGCCCGGACTCCGGGTAGCCGTAGCCTGCCTCCGCGTACGGCAGCGGATGCACCTCGTGCACGCCGTTGAGGTAGCTGCCGGGCAGGCCGTGCGGTTCTCCCTCGTCCAGGTTGCCGCGCCAGCCGACGTGCCCGTTGGACAGGGCGAACACCGACTCGCTCTGGGCGAGGACGTCGAGGTCGAGGGCGGTCTCCCGGACGGTCCACGGCTCGACGGCGTACGACCGGTCGGTGATCACTGCTTGCCTCCCAGTTCGGCGAGGTCCCGGACGACGGTGTCGGCGCCGTGCGCGTACAGTGCCTCGGTCTGGCCCACCCGGTCCACGCCGACGACGTACCCGAAGCCGCCCGCGCGGCCCGCGTCCATGCCGGCCAGCGCGTCCTCGAAGACGGCCGCGCGGGACGCCTCGACGCCCAGGTCGCGGGCGGCGGCGAGGAAGGTGTCGGGGTGCGGTTTGCCCGGGAGGTTCCGTTCGGCGGCCACCACGCCGTCGATGCGGACGTCGAAGAAGTGCTCGGCGCCGACCGAGCGCAGCACGTCCCGGCAGTTGGCGCTGGAGGAGACGATCGCGGTGCGCAGCCCCTCGGCGCGGACCGCCTCCAGGTAGCGCAGGGTGCCCTCGTAGGCCTCGACTCCGCCGGTGCGGATCTTCGCGAGGAGCAGTTCGTTCTTGCGGTTGCCGAGGCCGTGCACGGTACGGGCGTCGGGTGGATCGCCGGGGCCGCCCTCGGGCAGGTGGATGTCCCGTGAGTCGAGGAAGGCCCGGACGCCGTCGGCGCGGGGGCGGCCGTCGACGTACTCGTCGTAGTCGGCGGCGGAGTCGAACGGCCGT
Source organism: Streptomyces sp. NPDC038200 (assembly GCF_055600785.1). Taxonomy (NCBI): domain Bacteria; kingdom Bacillati; phylum Actinomycetota; class Actinomycetes; order Kitasatosporales; family Streptomycetaceae; genus Streptomyces; species Streptomyces sp. NPDC038200. The sequence continues at coordinate 334,584 of NZ_JBVJYH010000002.1, read as the reverse complement.
CCCTGCTCGCCCTGGTAGTCGCGCAGGAAGGCGTCGAACGTCTCCTTCCAGGCCGCCGCGTGCACGACGGCCGTCTTGGTGACGACCCCGTCGAGGTCGAAGAGGCAGGCCTGGATGGTGTCGGGCAGACCGAGCTGAGTCATACCCAGGACTGTTCCCCGTCGGCGGCGCTCCAGCGGGTGGCGCGCGCCACACGCCGGGTGGACGGGTGGTGCGACACTCTCTGTGTGCCGCCGACCTCCGATCAAGTACCGCCGACTTCCCACCGCGTGCCGCCGATTTCCGATCATGTGCCGCCGCCCTCCGACCGCGTGCCGCCGCCCTCCGACCGCGTGCCTCCGACCTTCGACGATCTCCTCGTCCGCGCCCGTGCCCTGCCCCGGGGCGGCCGGCGTGCCCTGCTCGGTATCGCGGGCGGTCCCGGTGCGGGCAAGACGACACTGGCCGAGCGCCTGGTGGGCGCCCTGAACGCCGACGGCCCGCCGTGGGCGGCACACGTGCCCATGGACGGATTCCATCTCGCCGACGCCGAACTGGACCGGCTGGGGCGCCGGGACCGCAAGGGCGCCCCGGACACCTTCGACGCGGCCGGCTACGCGGCGCTGCTGCGGCGGTTGCGCGAGGAGGACGGCGAGGTGGTGTACGCGCCCGGGTTCGAGCGGGTGCTGGAGCAGCCGCTCGCCGGCGCGCTCCCGGTGCCGCCCGAAGCCCGGCTGGTGGTGACCGAGGGAAACTACCTGCTGCTGGCGGAGGGGGCGTGGGCGCGGGTGCGGCCGTGTCTGGACGAGGTGTGGTTCTGCGAGATCGCCGAGGACGAGCGGATCCGCCGACTGGTCGCCCGGCACGAGGAGTTCGGCAAGGACCGGGCGGCGGCCGTGGCCTGGGTGCTGGGCACGGACCAGCGCAACGCCGACCTGATCGCGACCACACGGGAGCGGGCGGACCTGGTGGTGCCGGCCGCCACGCTGCCGGCCGTGCCGCTCCCGGAGAGCTGACGTCCAAGCCCCCCGGCCGCGGACGCCAGGTCTGCCGTACCGGACGCGCCCCGGCTCGACCGCGGTTCGAGCGGCCCGAGGTTCGAGCGGCCCGAGGTTCGAGCGCCCCGAGGTTCGAGCGGCCCGAGGTTCGAGCGGATCCAGGTGAACCCCGACCGGCCGCGGGCCGTACCCGAGGGCACGGCAGAAGGTCTGCCGGTACGACTCGTGCGGCGGTGACGTCCGCGGCGGCGGGAGCGGTGCGACAGTGGGGCCATGATCCGGCCCCCGAGCCCTCCCGTCACCGTACGGCCGGCGCCGCCTCGGTACGGATGATGGCGCGCGAACAGCACCCGGTCCTCACCACGCCCCCGGCACCCGCCGCGGGGCCGGCACCGCAGGCCGCCCGCGGCCCGTACGCGCGGCTGCGCGGACACCGGCGGTGGCTGCTGCCGCTCCTGGTCGTCCTGCTGCTGGCGCAGATGGCCGCGGCGATGGTCACCACGGCCGTCCAGCAGACCCCCACCATCGACGAGCCGGTGTACGTCGCGACGGCCACCGACTCCCTGCGCGAGCACCGGCTGCGCTACAACCCCGAGCATCCGCCGCTCGGCAAGCTGCTGATCGCGGCCGGGGTGGCGGTGGCCCGCCCGCACTACGACCCCTCGTACACCGGCACCCAGGGGGCGGTGGGCCGGCATCTGCTGTACGAGTCGGGCAACGACCCCTGGCGGCTGATGCTGTGGGCACGGCTGCCGGTGATCGCCCTGACGCTGCTGTGCGGGCTGGTCGTGTTCGGGTTCGCCCGCGACCTGGCCGGCACGGCGGGCGGGCTGGCCGCGCTCGCCCTGTACGCCTTCTCCCCCGATGTGATCGCGCACGGTTCGCTGGCCACGCTGGACCTGCCGGCGGCCGGGTTCGTGCTGACGTCGGCCTGGCTGGTGTGGCGGGCCCGGAAGCGCCCCCTGCGCTGGCTGCCGCCGGCCGGTGCGGCCCTGGGGGCGGCCGTGGCGACCAAGATGAGCGCGCTGCCCATGGTGCCGGTGCTGATGGCGCTGGCAGCGGTCTCGGTCGTGGCCGCGGAGCGGTCCGGCCCGGCCCCCTGGTGGTCCCGGCGGGGAGGCCGGCCGGGGCCGTCGGGGAGCGGGCCGCGGCGGATGCTGTCGGCGCTCGCGGGCGCGGCCGTCGTGGCGGTGGTGGCGGTCGCCGTGGTGTGGGCCGCGTATCTGGCCGTCGATCCCCGGCTGCGGTTCTCGCCCGCGGAGCCGGTGCCGGCGGTGGCCGGGCTGCGCGGGCGGCTGGTGGAGCTGCTGCCGGTGCCTCCGGCGTACCGGGCCGGGATGCGGGTCCAGTTCGGCCTGGAGGACTACCCCTGGCAGGGCTTTCTGTTCGGGCGCCTGTACACCGGTTCGCTCTGGTACTACCTGCCGGCCGCCCTGCTGGTGAAGACGCCGCTCGGGCTGCTGGCGCTGGGCGCGGCCGGTGCCGTGGCGGTCGTGGCGCGGCGGCGGCTGCGGCCCGCGGCGCCGTATCTGCTGCTGCCCCCGGCGGTGCTGCTGGCGGCGGCGATGACGGGGGCGCGTGACTTCGGCACCCGGTACGCGCTGTTCGTGCCGGTGTTCCTCGCGGTGGCGGCGGCCCTCGTGCTCTCCCTGCGATGGCGGTGGCGCGGGGCCCTGACCGGTGCGCTGGTGCTGTTCGTGGCGGTGAGTTCGCTGCGCACGTTCCCGTACTACCTGCCGTACGCGAACGAGGCCTTCGGCGGGCCCGCGCACACCCACCTGCTGCTGCACGACTCGAACGTGGACTGGGGGCAGGACCTGGGGCGGCTCGCCGACCGGCTCCGGGAGCGGTACCCCGGCGAGCGGGTGTGGCTGGTGTACAAGGGCAGCGGAGTGCCGTCGTACTACGGCATCCGCGCCGCCGATCCGCGCGCCGTGCCGCCGGACCGGGTGCACGGGCTGCTGGTGGTGTCGGACTCCGCCGTCGCGAAGGCCCGCGGCCGGCTCGCCGAGCTGATCGCCGGCAGCCGGCCGGTCGGCGAAGTGGGCCGTTCCATCAGCCTGTACCGGCGCTGAGGCCGGCGCCTCAACCCCCTGGTCGCGGCGGTCGGTGAGCTATGTTGAGTGCTCGTGGCAGACAAAGGAGGCCGAGCGGTGCCCTCGCCGCAGCAGGCACGCGCACAGGCATCAGCGATCACGTCGGGCAAAGCGGTGCCCACGACCGAGGCCGCCCCGACCTCCCGGCTCCGGGAACTCTTCGACGGTCCCCGTCTGTCGCCGGGGCAGCGGCGCATCGCCCAGTACCTGATCGAGAACATCACCGAGGCCGCGTTCCTGCCGATCACCGAGCTGGCCGACCGGGTCGGGGTCAGCCAGCCGTCCGTCACCCGGTTCGCCGCCGCCGTCGGCTTCAGCGGCTACCCCGCGCTGCGCGAGAGGCTCCAGTCGATCGCGCTGAGCACCCTCGCCGGCGGGCCCGGGGAGGAGGACCGGGCCAACGAGCTGCAGGCGGCCGTCGACGCCGAGATCCAGAACCTGGAGAACCTGCGGCGCGACTTCGCCGACCCCGACCGGGTCATCCACGTCGGCCGCGAGCTGTCCCGGTCCACGCCGCTGACCGTGCTGGGCCTGCGCATCTCGGTGTCGCTCGCCGAGTACTTCGGCTACGCCGCCCGCCGTATCCACCCCGATGTGCGGCTGGTGACCCGGGGCGGCAGCGTGGCCTACGACGCGCTGCTGCAGTCCCGTGAGGCCGGCGGCAGCTGGGTGCTGGCCTTCGCCATGCCCCGGCACTCCCAGGAGACCCTGAACGCCGTCCGGGTGGCCCGGGGCGCGGGGCTGAAGGTCGCCCTGGTGACGGACCTGGCGCTCGGGCCGCTGGCCGACGAGGCCGACGTCACCTTCGCCACCGGCACCGGCTCACGGCTGGTGTTCGACTCCTATGCCGCGCCCGGTGTGCTGGCCGCGGCGCTGCTGCAGGCCATGACCGACGCCGATCCGGAACGCACCCAGGCCCGGCTGGAGAAGTACGAACAGCTCTCCGAGCAGCACCAGTTCTTCCTCAAGGACTGACACGTCCGTCCCCGGGGTGCGGACGCTCACCTCCCTGCGGACGGACGCGGCTCTTCCCGGGCGACGGAAGCGGGGCGGACAGGGCGTTCCCGGAAGCCGTTCCGGCGGCCGATCCTTCCGCGCGTGCCGGGCATCCGTGAAGATCTTGCGGCCACACACCGCATGGACGGGGATGATTCACCCCATATCGTGCATGAATTTTTTCATACGTCTTGCAAACGGGACGGCATATATAAATACTGCTCACGGATCGCGTCCGGCCCGCTCCGGGCACGGACCGCACCCGCGGACTCACCGCTCGCACACCGCCCCGAGAAAGCCGACGGACCGCCCATGCGCACGCACCACCGCACGCAGCGCCGGTTCCCCGCGCCCGGGGCTCCCGCACGGACACCTCTCGCCGCCGTCCCCTACCCACGTCGGCGGCGGGGGTGTACCGGGGCGCGTCGTCTGCGCGACGCGCCCGTGGCGGCCCCGGCCATCCCCTAGGCCGGGGCCGCCCCGAATCCGTCGACACCCTCACGACGCCGCACACCGGAAGCGATGATCATGCCTCTGACCAGCACGCGCATCAGCCCTGACTGGCCCTGTCAGGTCAAGACGCCGGGTAGCTACGACTGGGAGCGCTCGGCCGCCAAGTGGCTGCGCGAGCTGATCCCCGCGCGCTACGCCAGCTATCCGGCGCTCATCCGGCACCCGGTCCTGCTCGCCCGGCACGCGCAGATCCAGGTGCAGCAGGAGATCCGGGTGGCCCGGACCGCCCTGCAGACGGCTCGGGCAGAGCTGCCGATGCTCGGACTGCCCGAAACCGTGATCGAACACACGATCAAGCTGTACGCGGCCGAGGTACTCCAGCTCCAGCACATCGCGCGCAGCGTCCGCGCGGTCAGCGAGGCCCTGGCGGGCCGCGGCACGAGCCGCTGACCTCACCCACCCCCACCCCCACCCCCGCCCTCTCACCCCCACCCCCGCCCTCTCACCCCACCCCCGCCCTCTCGCCCCCACCGCCCGGCCACCCCCACCGCCCGGCGGCCCTCGGCGTCAGCCTCCGGCCCAGCTCCCCCTGCCGCCCCCCTGCCATCCCCTGCCGTCCCCTGCCGTCTCCGCCAGGTCCTCCCAGGCCCGGTCCGCCCCTGCCGAGCCCTTCCCCGCCGGGGCCGGCCGCTCGCGCCGACCAGCCGTTTCGAGCCCGGCCCGGAGCCGCGCCTCCCGGCCTCGGCCCCTCTTCGCCACCTGGGAGCTTGTAGGAAGTACTTCCAGGGAGCTTGTATGGAGGTCGTATGAATTCCGACTCGGCAGACGAGTGATCGAACGGTGTCGGATGTGCCATGCTCAACGCGTGACGAGCGAGCCTCTGCCTCCTGTTGATCGCGACACCGGCGCCGATCTGGCGGCGCTGGTCAAGGTCGTGGCCCGGCAGCGCGCGGAGATGGAACGGCTGCGGGACCTCGCCGCGAGCTCGGCGGTCCTGGAGCGGGCCAAAGGCGTGCTGATGGCCGTCACCGGGTGCACACCCGACGCCGCCCACAAGGAACTGCTCCAGCGTGCCAAGGACGGCAACCGCACCCTCCTCGAACAGTGCTGGCTCACCCTGGGCGCCCTGCCGCCCAAAGAACATCTCCCCGGCGCCCCGGCGACACCGGTCACGGCAGCGCCCGTCGCAGCCGGCTCCTGGGAGCACGCCCCCGTCGGCACCCTGGACCTGGCGGACGTGCTGGGGCACATCGGCCGCGACCTGATCCGGATCGCGTCGCCGCACGAACTGACCAGCTGCCTGCTGGATCACCTGGGGCCCGAGGTGGACGCCGACGCGGTGATGCTCTACGAGCGGCTGCCCGAAGGCGGGCTCGGACTGATCGGGTACGCCGGAGTCGACCCCACCCTCGCCGCCCAGTGGCGGCACGTGCCCCCGGTGACCGGCGTACCCGCCCTCGACGCCCTGAACTCCGGGGAGCCGCGCTGGCTGGAGGACGTCACCGAGGACCGCACGCACTATCTGCTCATCGGAGACCCCCCGGAACGCTGGCACACCCGAGTCTGGCTGCCCATGCCGGCCGGTGAGACCGCGAGCGCCGCCCTCGGGGTGCTGCGGCGCCGCGACGCGCCCTTCCAGCCGCGCGAGCGCGAGCTGCTGCGGGCCGTGGCCCGGCTGTGCGCCGGCCGGCTGCGGGCCTTCGACAGCCCGCAGAACGGCACGCCCGGGGACGTCCCCCAGACCGTGCAGGCGGTGTTCGACGCGCTCCCGGGCGCGGCGATCCTGCTGACTCCGCTGCGCGCCGCCTCCGGCGAGGTGGAGGACTACCGCATCGACGCCGCCACCCCCGAGGCGGTCGACGTGTTCGGCCGGACCGGCCGGGCCATGGTCGGCAAGCACATCCTGGAGAGCTACCCGTCGGTCGCGGGCGAACCGCTCTGGCAGGGCTACCTGCAGGCGCTCGAGACCGGAGTGCCCTTCGAGGGCGAGCCGTTCGCCTACCAGGACGTCATCGGCGAGATGCTCGTGACCGCCACGTACACCGTGCGGGCGGCCCCACTGGGCGAGGGCCTGGTGGTGACCTGGCTGCGGCACGACCCGGTGGACCGGCAGGAGCAGCGTCTGTCCGACGTGCAGCGGCTCGGCAACCTCGGCTGGGCGAACTGGAACCTGATCACGCAGGAGACCTCCTGGGCCGCGCAGACGTACGCCGTACTCGGCCGGAACCCCGGACAGCAACCGGTCCGGCTGGAGCAGCTGCCCGATCTCGCTGTGCCGGAGGACACCGGTCCGCTCTCCCACGCGATCGCCGAACTCGTCTCGCGCGGACGCCAGTTCGACGTGCCGTTCCGGATCGAGACACCCGTGGGCGTCCGGCATCTGCGGATGGTCGCCGAGGCCGTCATGGCGCACGACGGCACCCCGGTCGAGGTGCACGGCTTCGTCCAGGACGTCAGCGCCCAGCGCAGCGCGGAACTCGCCCTGGTGGAGAGCGAACGCGCGATGCTGCTCCAGCGCGGCGTCCTGCAGGCCGAGCGGGCCCTGGCGGCGCGACTGCAGCACGCCCTGCTGCCGCTGCCCAGCAAGCCCGTGCAGCTGGCCGGGCTGCGCATCGAGGTGGCCTATCTGCCCGCGCAGGCCGGCATCCACGTCGGCGGAGACTGGTTCAGCGCCATCGAGCTTCCCGACTACGACGCGTTGTTCGTGGTCGGCGACGTGGCGGGCCACGGCATCGGCGCCGTGGCCACCATGGCCCAGCTCAGGTTCACCGCGAAGGGCATGGTCAGCACCGGCTCCTCGCTCACCACTGCGCTGACGCGGCTCAACCAGCTGCTGCTGCACTCCCGCGACAGTCAGACCACCGCCACCATGGTCCTGGCCCGCTACAACCCCGACCGGCAGGTCCTCGCCTGGGCCCAGGCCGGGCACCCGCCGCCGCTGCTGGTGCGCCGGGGCGAGGTGCGCTTCCTCGACCGGCCCGGCGGCATGCTGCTCGGCGCGACGGCCGCGCCCGAGTACGAGTCGATGGAACTGCGGCTGGAACCCGGCGACCGGCTGCTGCTGTACACCGACGGCCTGGTCGAACGCCTCGGCGAGAGCCTCGACGAGGGCTTCGCCCGGCTGGCCGAGGCGGTGCGCGCCCACGACTGCGGCGGGTCCGGCTCCCTGGACGCGCTGCTCGCGACGATGCTGGCGGACGAACGACGGGACGACGTCTGCGTCCTGGACATCCGGATGCCGCTGGACGACGCGGAGGATACGGCGGGGGCCGTGGGGGACTCGCCGGCCTAGGAGACGAACGCCCGGGACACGGACGTCCACCGGCGGGCAGGCACCGGCCCGCACCCTTCCCGCGACGTTACGGCCGCTGTCTTCCCGCACCGTTACCAGCCAGTACGACACCGCACCGTTACCAGCCAGTAGGACACCGCACCGTTACCGCCGCTGCGCGCTGAGGCCGTCGGCGGTCGCGGTCAGTCCGCGGGATGGCCGGCGTCGATGGTGAGGGCGTCGGAGATCCGCAGCAGCGGCCCGCCGTGGCCCTCCCCCCACTGGACGGGGTCGAGCACGAATCCGACATGGTCGCCGCCGTCGGTGCGGTGCAGGATGGTGCCGACGAACCAGGCCGCCGCGCCCTCCAGGACGGCGGCACCGCCGTGCCCCTCGCGCCAGTCGAGCCGCGCGAACTTGTCGACCTCGTCGCCCGTCTCGCCGCCGAACAGTTCCGCCAGGTCCCGTTGGTCGCGGGTCAGCAGATGGACGGCGAGGCACTGCGCGGCCCGGGCGATCCGGTAGGTGCGGTTCGCCTTGGACAGCCACACGGCGAACCTGGGCGGGCGGATGGAGCACTGCGAGGCGAAGCCGACCAGGCAGCCGGCGCGCTCGCCGCCCGCCGCGACGGTGACCACGCACATGTCCGGGTCCAGTCGTTCGAAGAAGACGCCCGGATCCGCCGTCCGGCCACCACCACCGGGCTCGGCCCGCCGAGGCCCGTCCGCCGTACCGTTCTCCTGCGGCATGCCGTTCCGCTCCCGTCCTCCGCCGCCCGGGCCCAGCCCACGCCGTCCGCGTGGCGTTCTGGGCCGCCCCGATTTCCCCGCTGCTCCCGGTGTGCCCGGCGTGCCGCTCATGAATCGTCGCCGAAGCCGGTGCGGGACTCCAGCGCCCGGCGCGTGTCGTTGCCGTATACCCCCGTCTCGTCGCCGCTGATGCCGTACCAGAGCTGGAAACGGGCCACCGCCTCGGTGAGCGTGACGTCGTAGGTGCCGCTGGCGGAGCCGTCGCGGTAGACGTCCGGGACGCGCAGCAGGCGCTGTTGCAGGTCGATGACCTCGGGCCCGGTGTCGCCCTGGCGGAGGGTGCCGGGGCCGTCGGGGTCGGTGGCGGGCGTGGCGGCGGACGACGCCGCCGGGGTGGGAGTGGAGGGAGCCGGTGTGGTGGCGGACGGTACGGGGGTGGCGGGCGGGGCGGGCCGGGCGGTCGCGGCGGCCTCCTGACGGCCGGGGAGCAGCAGGGCGCAGGCGAAGCCGACGAGCGCCGCCGCCACCACGGCCGCGGCGACGGCGGCCCGGCGCAGTCCGGGGCGGGAGCCGACGGTCCTCGTGGCGGCGGCGTCCGGGGGGCGTGGGCCGGTGGGCCGGGTGGTGGGTACGGGCGGCAGTTCCTCGGTGTCCTCCTCGGCGGGGCGCGGCGGAGCGGGGTGGGGGCCGGGTGTCGTGCCGAGGGGGTCGAAGGTCACGGGGTCCGGGCGGATCTCCCGCATCAGCTCCGCCAGGGCGTCGAAGCTGCGGGGTCGCAGGATCCGGACGGGTTCCAGGACCGGTCCGGGTGGCGGCTGTTCGGGGTCGGGCGGTGTCGGCACCTGACTCTCCTTCCGTCCCGAAGGTAGGGGGCTTGCGCGGCCCTTGCGCTGAGATACGGCGCCCGCCGTGGCCATGTTCAGGCACCCCACTCCCCCACCAAACGATCGATTCGCTCAATTCGGTACGATGCATTGAGCGTTTGAGTGAGTGCATGCTAGAAACCGCCGTCATGACGACTCCCCGGTCACAGCCCTCGTCGCCCTCCTCGTCGCCCTCCTCGTCACGTTCCCGGTCACGCTCCTGGTCCCGTTCCTGATCCGCCTACTACGAGACGGGCAACGGCGAGAACCCGCTCGGCTGGCACACCGGTGCGGGGATGCTGTACTGGCGGGGCGACACCTTCGCCAACGGCCAGTACAGCGACGCTTTCTGGCCCACCGTCGCCCCGTACCGGCTGCCGGGTACGACCGTCTCCCGCAAGCCGCTGACCGACGCGGCGGGCGGCGACTGGGGCGCCGCGAAACCGGACGTGAACTGGGTGGGCGGGGCGACGGACGGACAGCGGGCCGCCGTCGGCCAGCACCTGAAGGGTCTGCAGTCGACACTCGGGGCGAAGAAGTCGTGGTTCTTCCTGGACGACACCGTCGTCTGCCTCGGCGCCGGCATCTCCTGCACCGACGGCACCGCCGTGGAGACGACGGTCGAGAACCGCAACCTCGGCCCCGCCGGCGGAGCCCCGCTCACGGTGGACGGCACGGTCAAGCCCACCGCCTTCGCGTGGTCGCAGACGCTCACCGGGGCCCGGTGGGCGCACATCGGCAGGCACGGCGGCTGCGTCTTCCCCGGGCGGGGGCGACGGTGCGGGCGCTGCGCGAGGCCCGCGACGGCAGCTGGAGCACGGTGAACAAGGGCGGCTCCACGACCGTGCTGAACCGCACGTACCTGACTCTGTACGTCGATCACGATACCGACCCGGCGGGCGCGTCGGCGGTGACGTCCGCGCCGGCCACGCTCGTCTCGGCGGCCACCGGCTCCGCGCTGACCCTGGCGATCGGCGATCTGACGGGCACGGCGGGAGCCACCCAGCGGATCGCGGTCAGGCTGGGCTGAGCGCCTCCTGGGCGAACCGGCTCAGGGAGGCCGTGAACGCGGCGACGAAGGCGTCCCTGGCCTCCTCCGGCAGCGCGTCCAGGGACAGATAGGGGTTGAGGTCCTCCAGCTCGACCAGCAGCAGGCCGCCGTCGGGCGCGCGGCAGGCGTCGACGCGCTGGATGCCGTACCGGAGGTCGTTCCAGTCGACGAACCGGCGGGCGAACTCCAGGTCGGCGGCGGTGGCCCTGTAGGGCCGCAGCTCCCAGCGGCGCTCGGGGTCGGGGGCGTACAGGGCGTACTGGAAGTCGTCGTCGACGAAGTAGAAGGACACCTCGTGGGCGAAGTCGACGCAGGGCTGGATCAGGACGTCGCCGGCGACGTGCTCGGCGATCCGGCCGCCGGGGACGATGCGCAGGCCGAGGGAGTCCGCGCCGCGCTTCGGCTTGACCACGTACCGCTCCGCGGAGGGCAGCAGGTGCAGGTCCTCGATGCGGTCGACGGTCGGGATCACGGGGAAGCCGGCCGCGGTCAGGTCGAGCAGGTACTGCTTGCCGGCCATGTCCGCCTTCCCGGTGAGCGGGTTGTACACCCGGGTGCCGGCGGCGAGCGCCCGCGCGCGGAACGCGTCGTACTCGCCCTGGTAGCCGAGGACCGGCCCGCTGTTGCGGACGACGACGGCGTCGAAGCCGTCCATCAGGGCCGCCGCGTCCAGCGGATGGCACAGGGCGAGGTCGAAGTGGGCGCGCAGCCGGGAGGTGAGGAGGACGTCCTCGTCGCAGTAGCGGCGCCCGCGGGCCTGGTACGCCAGGTCGGTGACGTAGAGCAGGCGGGGGCGGGCGGCGGGCATGGGGGCTCTCCTCGGGGTGCTGCGGGAGTGCGGCCGGGGTGGTGCGACGGCCGGCTCCGGCGACGGTGGAGAAAGGTTACGCCGCAGGGTGCGGGGGCCTCCGGCCGCCCCCGGCGAGGCAGGCGGCGGGGTCGGCGCCCAGGGCACGGGCGGCGGCCAGACAGGGGTCGGGGGCGGGCTTGGTGCGGCGGGTCTCACCGGCGGCGATCGTGGCGGTGAAGGCGGGGGCGCCGCGGGCGTCGAGCATCTTCTGGACGGCGTCCACGGGGGGACGCCGACACCACGGCGGCCGGAATGCCCAGCTCGTTCAGGAGCCCCAGGAGTCGAAGGGCGCCGGGCAGCGGGGCGGCCTCCTGCCGGACGGTGGTGAGGAAGCGGGCCTCCAGGTCGGCGGCGAGCGCGCCGGGGTCGGTGCCGGTGAGGGGGTGCAGCTGGGCGGCGGTGTCCGTGACCGAGCGGCCGAGGGCGGCACAGAGAGCGTCGCTGTCGATGCCGGGCACGTCATGGCACGGCTCCTGCGGGACCTCGTACGGGAAGAGGCGGTCGCGGACATCTGTTGTGCGCCGACGATCAGCGTCAAGAGCGTTCGAGCAGAATAATCAAAACGATCGCTCACATGCTCAGTTCTTGAGCGGTCCGTTCGGGCGAGGTCAGGAGCGGGCCACCGGGGGGCGTCCGCCGCAGGAGGAGCGGATCCGCAACTCCGGGAGAAGGTCCAGGTGGCGGCGGGGTCCGGCGGGCCGGCCGCCGGCCTGTTCGGCGATGCGGCGCAGCAGGAGGTCGGCGGCGAGCTCCCCCACCGCGTGCGTGGGCGGGGCGACGGCGGTGAGGGGGACGTCGGCGAGTGCGGCGACCTGGTCGTCGTAGGCGATGAGGGCGAGGTCGTCGGGGACGCGGACGCCGCGCGCCTGGAGGCGGGGGACGAGCACGAGGGCGTCCTCGTCGCTGTGCACGAAGGCGGCCGTGACGCCGCGTTCGCGGACCGCCTCGACGAGGTAGTCGACCGACGCCTCGTAGTCGCCGTGCTCGCGCACGCCGGGCGCGCCCGCGTCGGCCTCGATGCCGCGCGCGGCGACGGCGGCCTCGAACCCGGCGCCGATACGGGCGGCGTGCGGGCCTTCCTGGAGGACGGCGGTGATGCGGCGGTGACCGAGGCCGGCGAAGTGACCGACGGCCGCGGCGGCGCCCTGCGCGCGGTCGGTACGGACCCGGTCGAGTTCGGCGGCGGGGTTGCCGGGCGGGGCGGAGCGCTCGATCAGGACACTGGGCACTCCGCACTCCACGAGCCACTTCTCCTGCCCGTCCGCGGGTACACCGCCGAACCAGCTGGGGGCCGTCAGCCACCTGATCGCGGGCGGTGCGCAGGGCTTGTATCGATCGGTTCCAGTCAACTCGATCGCTCCGGTGTTCGGACGGGCAGTCCCAGGAGCACTCAGTTCCCTCAGGAAGCCGCTCACGCTGCACTGAGTGTCACACGTACGGTCCGGGTGCTACGTTCCCGTCCATGAGCTCCAGCAGCGCGGTGCCGGCCGCGAAGCCGCCGATCCGGGACGCCCTGGTGGCGGCGGCCTTCCGGCTCTTCCTGGAACGCGGGTACGAGCAGACCACCGTGGACGACATCGTGGGTCTGGCCGGGGTGGGACGGCGTTCGTTCTTCCGTTACTTCCCCTCCAAGGAGGACGTGGTCTTCCCCGACCACGAGCGCTGCCTGGCCGACATGACCGCCTTCCTCGCGGCGAGCGGCGCGGAGCACGAACCCGTACGCCGGGTGTGCGACGCGGCCCGGCTGGTGCTGCGGATGTACGCCGAGAACCCCACCTTCTCCGTACAGCGCTACCGGCTCACCCGGCAGGTGCCCGGCCTGCGCGCCTACGAACTGTCGGTGGTGTGGCGTTACGAGCGGGCGCTCGCCGCGTATCTGCGCGAGCGGTACGCGGGACGGCCCGACGGGACGCTGCGCGCCGACGTGATCGCGGCGGCGGTCGTCGCGGCGCACAACAACGCCCTGCGCTCCTGGCTGCGGTCGGAGGGCCGGGGCGACGCGGGCGCGGCGGTGGATCACGCCCTGCGATACGTGCAGGTGACGTACGCGCGGCCGGCGGACACCCCGGCGGTGCCGGCCTGGGTCGGTGCCGTGCGGACGAGCGAACAGCAGGACCGGCCCGAGGACGTGGTGATCCTGGTGTCCCGCCGGGACGCCCCGCTGTGGCGGGTGGTGCAGGAACTCGAGACGGCGCTCGGCCGCACCTGACCCGGGGCCGCCCGGCCGACGGCCACGGCAGGCGCGACGACGGTCGCGCGGCGGACCGGCGGCAAGAAATGGGTACGGAGTGCCTTTACGAGTGACACTGAGTGCCATAACCTGTCGGCGTGCACGGTCGCACGGCAACCGTGCGCATGCGTGCGCGGTGCGGGCCGGGCACGCGGGATTCCGGCCAAGCGCAGGGAGTTGACCAGCGTGTACCACCACTCAGCAAGCACCGCGCATCCAGCGGCCGGTTCCGCGACGGGTGTGCTCGATCCCGCCGCCGCGGACTCCAAGGACGCCATCCTCTTCCAGCGCTGCACCTGGTGCGGCACCGCGATGTACCACCGGCTGCTGTGTCCGGTGTGCCAGGGCAGCGAGCTGCGCACGGAGCGCAGCGAGGGCACCGGCACCGTCCGCCACTCCACCGTGGTGCACCGCAACACGCCGGCGGCTCGGAATGTGTCGCTGATAGAGATGACGGAGGGATTCGTCGTACGGGGCCGGGTGATGGGGCCGCCGGTCGGGATCCACAGCGGTGACCGGGTCCGGCTGTCGACCGCCAAGGATCCGGTGCGCGGCGAGCCGGTCTTCCAGTTGACGGACGAGCCGTACCGCGCCTGGACCTGATCCCGGCACGACGCCGGCCCCTCGGCCGACGGGCCGCGGCACCCCCGGGCGTCCGAGTCGCCCCGCGCGGATCCCACGCGCTCGACTCCCCCTCATGTGATCCATCACCTTCTCTTCACAGGCAACCCACAGCCCCCGCATCTCATCCTCCGGAAGCGAGGGGCGCCCGGGAGGGCCGGGTCGTCCGAGGTCGGGGTTCGAGGAGGAAATGTGGTCCGTGCCCGGCGCATATGGGTGGCCGCCGCCGCGTTGCTCGCGGTGGCGGGAGCATCCCCGGGAGTGGCAGTCGCCCACTCCCAACCACCGAGAGACGAAGGGGTGTCGGCGGCCGGGAACGGCGCGCCGCTGCCGCCGGGGTGGCGGCTGTCCGGTGAGGGCTCGGCCCCGCAGCTGGTGTGGCGGTCGGAGCAGCCGGTTCCGATGGGGAACGCGCGGGTCGAATTCCGGTCCGGTGACAGGCTGTTGGGGGTTCCGCGGCCCGGGGCGGACGGGCGCACCTTCCGGCTGCCGCTCGACGGGCGGCGGGCCACGGAGCTGCACGGGCTGCAGGTCTGGTCCGGCGGGCGGAGGCTGGACGCGCGGGAGACGGTCGGCGGTGCGTCGGCGGCCCGGTTGCCGGCCCCGCTGCCGGCGAACGGCGTGGACCCGGGCAAGCCGGGCGCGTACCGCACCAAGACCGGCGAGTACGGGCTGAAGTCGGTCCGGCTGCCGGGCTTCCCGGCGCCGGTGGAGATGCGCGCGGTCGTCGTCGCGCCGGTCGGGGCGTCCGGCGCGCGGCCCCTCGCGCTGTTCCTGCACGGCCGTCACTACACCTGCTACAAGGGCCGCGACGACATCGGCGGTGACTGGCCGTGCAAGGCCGGCACCAAGCCGGTGCCGAGCCACCGCGGCTATCTGCGGGACCAGAAGCTGCTGGCCTCCCAGGGCTATGTGACCGTGTCGATCTCGGCCAACGGCATCAACGGTCAGGACTTCGCGGCGGAGGACGGCGGGGCCCAGGCCCGCTCGTCGCTGGTGCGGCTGCACCTGGCCCGGTGGGCCGGCTGGACCGAACACCCCGAGACCGCGCCCAAGGTGGTCCGTGAGGCACCCCGCGCCGATCTGTCGCGGGTGCTGCTGGTCGGGCACTCGCGGGGCGGCGAGGGCGTCAACCGGGCCGCGCTGGACAGCCTCACGCCGCCGCCCGCGGACCAGGACGGCTATCACGGGCCGGTGCGCTGGAAGATCCGGGGCACGGTCCTCATCGGCCCGACCGTCTTCGGTCAGAACCCGGTGCCCGACGTGCCGTCGGTGACGATCCTGCCGGGCTGCGACGGTGACGTCTCCGACCTCCAGGGCGAGGTGTACGTCGACGGCACGCGCGCGGTCGGCAACGGCACGGCACTGCACAGCGCGGTGTACGTGATCGGCGCCAACCACAACTTCTTCAACTCGGAGTGGACGCCGGGCCAGGCCGCGGCACCCGCCGACGACGACTTCTCCGACGACCCGCAGCACCACGACCCGGTGTGCGCCAAGCGGGCCGCGACCCGGCTGACCGCCGACCAGCAGCACCGGGCCGGCTCCACGTATATCGCCGCCGCCGCGCGGCTGTTCCTCGCCGGGGACGACCGGGTGCGACCGCTGCTGGACGGCTCCGGGAAGCGGGCGCCGTCGGCGGACCCGGCGCGGGTGCTGAGCCACGCGGTGGGTGCCCGCCGGGGCGGCGGGTTCCTGCCGGACGGCGGGGTGTCGGTGACCGGCGGCAAGCTGTGCGCCGCGGTGGACCCGAGCCCGGCGAAGACCTGCCTGGGCGGTAACCCGAAGGGGGCCTCGCCGCACTTCGCGCAGTGGGAGATCGACCGGGAGGCCGGCCGGCACGCGATCGCGCTGCGCTGGACGCGGGCCGGCACCCCGGCGCGGGTGACCGCCGGCACGCCGGTGTCGCTGACCGGGTCCAAGGCGCTGTCGCTGCGGCTGTTCGTGCCGCCGAACTCGCGGGGCGCGCAGCTGGACGTGTCACTGACCGACGCCGCCGGCAAGAAGGCGAAGCTGGGCCGGGTCAAGGTGGACGGGCTGCCGGGCAGTGAGCGGACCGCCTCGTACTGGGCGCGGGAGATCCGGGTGCCGCTGACGGCGGCCACCCGCGCCGGGCTCGACCTGGGTTCCGTCAAGTCCCTCGAACTGACGCCGCGTTCGGCGTCGGGGCGGGCCTGGCTCATGGACGCGTGGGGCTGGCAGCCGGGGACGCCCGCGGTGCGGACGTCCGCGCTGCCGCGCGTGGACGTCGGCCGGACGACCGTCGACGAGGGTGACTCCGGTGTCCGCACCTACCGGGTTCCGGTGCAGGTGACGGGCCAGGGCGGCAGCGGCCTGGTCCGGGTGTACGTCATCGACCCGGTCACCGGCAAGGCCAAGGACCGGCTGGTGACGGTGCGTCCGGGTGGCCACGACATCGATGTGCCGGTCGAGGTGAAGGGCAACACGCGGTACGGCACCGATGTGTCGTACGACGTGCTGGTGAAGGCGGTCCGCGGTGCGGTCGTCGGCTCCCACCGGGGCGGGATCGTCGTCCACGACGACGACCCGGCGCCGACGATGACCGTCACCCCCGTCGCCGGCAAGGTGACCGAGGGGCAGACGCTGAAGTGGCGGGTGTCGCTGTCGGAGGCGGTGGACGTGGACATGAGCGCGATGTTCACGGTCGTGCCGGCGACCGCGCCGGAGCTGTCCACCAAGGACGTCCCGGCGCGCTGGCTGCGGGACGCGACCGGGGAGAAGGCGGACCCCGAGCGTCCGCTGTCCAAGGTGGCCGGGCTCTACCTGTGGGCGGACGTCCCGGCGGGCCGCACCAGCGCGGACATCACCCTGCCCACGGTCAAGGACCGGGTCCGGGAGGCCACGGAGTCGGTGCTGTTCCGGCAGATCGACATGCGGACCGGGGAGCCGCAGGCCGGCGGCCTCGAACTGTCCGGGTCGGTGCTGAACGCGTCGTAGGACGCATGCGTCCGGGTGGCCCTCAGTCCGCGAGGGTCACCCGGATCCCGACCGTGCCGTCCGCACCGCGGCGCAGCCGGCTGCCCAGCAGCGTGAGGCGGCCGAGGATGCCGTACTTGCGGGCGATGAGGGTGCGGTAGCGGGCGGTGGTGGCCGCGTCGGTGATCTCGGCGGTGGCCGGCAACTGGTCGCCGGTGGGGTTGCCGCGCACGTCGCAGGGGCCGACGAGGACGTCGGCACGGCGGCGGATCCGCTTGACCTTCCAGCTGTCGGCGACCGTCCACACGCCCAGGGCGCCGCCGTCCCGGACCACCCACACCGGGGTGGCCACGGAGGTGCCGTTCTTGCGGTAGCTGGTCACCAGCAGGTACTTGCCGGAGCCGAGCCGGTCGAGCCGCGTGTCGTCCATGTCCGCAGTCTAGGAGGCCGAGCGCCGCCCGAGGAGCACCGGACGCCGACGGACGGCCGGGAGACGGCGAGGCGGACCCCGACGTACGCGGGAACCGCCGGACGTACGCGGAGGCCGCCAGAGGTAAGCGAGGACCGCCGGACGTACACGGGGGCCGAAAGAGGTGCGCGGGGGCCACCGGACGTACGCGGAGGCCGCCAGGGGGACGCGGGGGCCGCCGGAACGTACGCGACCGCCGGGCGGCGTGGGTGGGTCGGGGCGGGGGAAATCCCGGGCAGCGCGGCGGAGATCAACTCGGGCGTCTAGATTGCGTCCTGCACGGTGTATCTCTCGTCAGGCATCTCATCAGGCACCCAGGAGCTGACCCACGTGACCGACAACCCGGCAGCCACCAACGACGTGGCCGTGTCGCTGCGCGCCCGTATCAACACCGGCCAGCCGCACACCGCCCGGATCTGGAACTACTGGCTCGGCGGCAAGGACAACTACGAGGTCGACCGCGCGGCCGGCGACCAGATCCGTCACCTGCACCCCGGCATCGGGGAGTACGCGCGCGCGGACCGGCTCTTCCTCGGCCGCGCCGTGAGCCACCTGGTGCGCGACCTGGGTATCCGGCAGTTCCTGGACATCGGCACCGGGCTGCCCACCGCCGACAACACGCACGAGGTGGCGCAGCGGATCGCACCGGAGTCCCGGATCGTGTACGTCGACAACGACCCGCTCGTCCTCGCTCACGCGCGTGCGCTGCTGACCAGCACGCCCGAGGGCCGTACCGACTATCTGGACGAGGATCTGCGCAACGTCGACGCCATCCTCGAACACGCCGCGAAGACGCTCGACTTCAGCCGGCCGGTGGCGCTGATCCTGCTCGGCGTGGTCATCTTCATCGGTGACGACGAGGACCCGTACGGTCTGGTCCGGCAGTTGACGGACCGGCTCCCCTCGGGCAGCCACCTGGTGCTGTCGCACACCATCACCAGCCCCTCGATGCCGGACGTGGACGAGGCGGTGAAGTTCTGGAACGAGCACGGCACTCCGAAGCTCACCCAGCGCACGCCCGAGGACGTGGCCCGGTTCTTCGACGGCCTGGAACTGCTGGAGCCGGGTGTGGTGTCCTGCTCGCGGTGGCGGCCGGAGCACGATCACGGGGCCGAGCCGGAGGAGGTCGCCATGTTCGGCGGGGTGGCCCGCAAGAGCTGAGCGCCACCGTCGGTGAACGCCGCAGCCCCGGGGGCCGTATGGAGGAGCGGGTCCTCGACGAGCCGAGGGCCCCGCGGTGCCGGTTGGGGCACCGTCCGTTCGGGTTCGGCTTCGGGAGCCATGCATGCGGCACGCACGACGACGGGTCGTCCGGCGAGTGACACGGCTGGCGGCGGTCGGCGGACTCCTCCTGGGCGGCGGGATGGTCGCCCAGGCGGCCATGGCCGGCGAGACTCCGCCGGCCTCCGCCAGACCGTTCAGCTCCGCCGGCGGCGCCGGGGACGAGGGCGCCGCGCTGGTGGCCCGGCTGGGCACCGCCCGTACCGCGGGCACGTGGATCGGCGCCGACGGGCGTCCCGTCGTGGCGGTGACCGACGAGGCGACGGCGCGGACGGTGCGGCGGGCCGGGGCCGAGGCGAAGGTCGTGCCGCACAGCATGGACGAGCTGAGGTCGGCGACGGCCACGCTGCGTTCGGCACCGCGGGTGCCGGGCACGGCGTGGGCGGTGGACTACCGGACCAACCGGGTCGTGGTGCGGGCGGACCGCACGGTGTCCGCCGGTGACTGGTCCCGGCTGACCGGGGTCGCCGGGAGGATCGGCGGCTTCGTGCACATGGAGCGGACGAAGGGCACGTTCACCACGCGGCTGAACGGCGCCCAGCCGATCCTGTCCACGGGCGGTCGCTGCTCGGCGGGGTTCAACGTCACCAACGGGCAGTCCGACTTCATCCTCACCGCCGGCCACTGCGGGCCCGCCGGGTCCACCTGGTTCGCCGACAACCAGGGTGATCAGCAGCTCGGCAACACCGTCAACAGCTCCTTCCCCGGCAGCGACTTCTCGCTCGTGCAGTACGCCGGCGGCAAGGCCGGTGCGGGCGCCGACGTCGTCGCGGTCGGCGGCGGCAAGGGCGTGCGGATCACCGGGGCCGCCGATCCCGCGGTCGGGCAGCGGGTGTTCCGCAGCGGCAGCACCAGCGGCCTGCACGACGGCCGGGTCACCGCGTTGAACGCCACCGTCAACTATCCCGAGGGGACGGTCACCGGGCTCGTCGAGACCGATGTGTGCGCCGAACCGGGCGACAGCGGCGGCCCGCTGTTCTCCGAGGGCGTCGCGCTCGGTGTCACCTCGGGCGGCAACGGGGACTGCACGACGGGCGGGACGACGTTCTTCCAGCCGGTGACCAAGGCACTGACGACGCTGGGGGTGCGGCTGATCGTGTCGGCGCAGAACGCGGGCGGCGCCCAGGGGGGTGCGCCGTCGGCCGCGGGGGGCCAGGGCGCGATGGCCCCGAGCGCGGCCTCACCGGGCTCCTCGGCGCCGGTCACGGGCGGATCGGAGAGCAGCACCCTGCTGGCGCGGCTGACGGACACCCGGAACGTCGGTCCCGGTCTGCTGGTCATCGCGGGCAGTCTGATCGCGCTGGTCGCGACCCGGTACATCCGGGCCGAGCAGGACCGCAAGGCGTATCAGCGGTACTACTCGGCGACGTGGAGCTGACAGGGCGGCGGCGGGGCCCCGGCTCGGTTTCCGGGGGTACGACGCGAAGGGCACCCGTGCGCTCACGGGTGCCCCGGACGGTGCGGCGTGCTGTGCGCGAGGTCGGCCGGGCCGGCCGGTGTGCGCGCTGGTGCGGGGTCGGTCAGGCCGCCCGGTGCGGCTGCGGGGCCGCGGCGGCCCACTCCATCACGAGGCGCTGGTACTCCGCGCGCTGCTCGGTGGTCAGTGTCCCGCCCGACCGGCGCCACAGGGCCCGGATCTCCTCGTTGACCTCCGCGGCCGATCGCTCGGAGGCGGCTTCAACAGTGGTGGACATGCTGTGAAGCATATGCCGACCAGCGTGAAGGCGATGTGAGTAAGTAGCCGCGATGCGGACATATCGGACCGTGTTACTCATCACGTCAATGTGTCAACCGGAAGCGGGAGTTCAGTGGGGATCCCGCGCCCCGGTCAGGCCGAGGACCAGCACCTGGATCGCCAGCACGGCGGCGCCGCGCGCCCAGTCGTGGAAGTCGGACACCTTCGTCTCCAGGTCCACCGGGGCGGCCAGCGGGTGCCGGTGGGCCCGGATGGTCTCGCGGACCGTGTTCCCCGCCACATCCATCAGGCCGACGCCCTCCCCGGCGAGCAGGATCTTCTGCGGCATGGCGAAGTTGGCGATCTGCGCCACGAGAATTCCGAGGCCCCGGGCGGCCTCGTCGACGACCCGGAAGGCCATGGGCTCGCCCGCGGCGGCACCGGCGAGGATCTCCTCGTAGCCGGCGTCCCGGCCGGTGGCGGCGCGGACCTGGTAGCGGATGCTGGGGATGGTGAGCAGCGACACGGCGCTGCCGCGGGCGCCCTCGGGAGTGAGGGGGCCGTGCGGGTCGATGATCCAGTGCCGGCCGAAGCCGCGGTCCTCCTCGTCGTAGGGCACCCGTCTGCCGCCGAGCACCAGCCCGTAGCCGAGGCCGGCGCCGATGGTCAGGACGGCGAAGCGGTCCAGGCCCCGGCCCGCGCCGAACCAGGTCTCGGACTCCACCAGGGCGGCCACGTCGTTCTCCACGACGACCGGCAGCCCGGTGCGCCGCCGGACGAGCGCCGCCAGCGGCACGTCCCGCCACCCCAGGAAGGCGGACTCGCCGACCAGCGTGCGCTCCCGCACCCGGCCGCCCACGCCGATGCCGATGCCGGTCGGGGCGGGGCGGCCCGCGGTCAGTTCGCCGGCCATCTCCGCCAGCAGACCGGCGACGGCGTCGGGGTCGCGGGTGGGCAGCGGCCGGTCCAGCCGGCCGGTGACCTCGCTGCGCAGCGTGGTGGCGACGCCGTAGACCCGATCGGCGGTGATCTTGAAGCCGAGGAAGGAGCGGGAGTCGGCGACGATGTCGAGCGGCCGTGAGGGACGCCCCTGCCGGTTCCCGCCCGTCCCGCCCGCCTCCGCGGCCTCCACCAGCAGTCCGGACTCGATGAGCGGCTTGGTCAGCCGGGTGAGGCTGCCCGGGGAGAGGCGCAGCCGGCGGGCCAGCCCGGTGCGGGACAGGGGGCCGTGCACGAGCACTTCGATCGCCACGGAGCGCTCCGCGGGGCTGAGCGGCAGCCAACTGGTCATCGAGGCCGACGCCTCCCTTTCTTCCGAGACAGAAGTAATACAGGGAGCCTACCGGCGTGATCACGGGCGGAGAACCGTCTTCACGCACCTCTTGACGGCAGAATTGTTCCGTCGTGAAAGTAATCCGTATGACTTTCTCCCTCGGTATCGTCGGCGCCGGTCAGTTCTCCGGACAGTTCGCCGCGCTGTTCCAGGCCCATCCCGGCATCCGCGACGTCTACGTCACCGATCTGCTGCCCGAGCGGGCCGAGCGGCTCGTCGCCGCGCAGGGCCTCGCGGGCACCTTCCCGTCGTACGCCGCGATGCTGGAGTCGCCGGCGGTCGACGCGGTCGCCGTCTTCACCCAGCGCTGGACGCACGGGCCGCTGGTCCTGGAGGGCCTGAACGCGGGCAAGCACGTGTACTCGGCCGTCCCCATGGCGGTCACCACCGAGGAGATCGCCGCGATCATCGGGGCGGTCCGGGCCACCGGGCTCACATACATGATGGGCGAGACCAGCCAGTACAACCCGGCGACCGTGCACGCCCGCAACCAGATCGCCGAGGGGGCCTTCGGCCGGCTGTTCTACGCGGAGGGCGACTACGTCCACGACATGGACCTCGGGTTCTACGAGGCCTACCGGTACAGCGGCGGCGAGGGGTGGAAGGCGACCGCCAGCTATCCCCCGCTGCTGTACCCGACGCACTCGGTGGGCGGGGTGCTCGGGGCCTGGCGGACGCACGCGGTGAGCGTGTCGGCGATCGGTGTGCGCGACGAGCGCGGTGACGGCGTTTTCGACCGCTCGGTCAGCCAGTTCGACAACGACGTGTCCAACGCGACCGCGCTGTTCGAGGTGGCGGGCGGCGGATCGTTCCGTACGAACGAGTTCCGGCGGGTCGGCTACCCCTCGCACATCCGCGAGTCCCGGTTCAGGTTCTTCGGCACGGAGGCCAGCATGGAGCAGCTGGCGACGGTGGCGTTGTGGCAGGACAAGGACGGGGTCAAGGACATCAGCGAGTTGCTGGAGCCGAGGCGGACACCGGCGCCCGACGATCCCTCGCTGGCGCATGTCGCGCCGGAGCTGCGGGCGGCCTTCACCTCCGGCTCGGCGCCGGTGCACGACCGGTCGCGGCTGCCGCGGGAGTTCGACCACCTGCACAACGGGCACGAGGGCAGCCACCACTTCCTGGCCGACGACTTCGTCACCGCCGTGGCCACGCGCACGCTGCCTCCGGTGAACGCGTGGGTGGCCGCCCGCTACACCCTGCCGGGCGTCGTCGCGCACGAGTCGGCACGGCAGGGCGGGGTGCGGCTGGCGATCCCGGACTTCGGGGACGCCCCCGAGGCGTAGCGGGAGCGCGGCGGCTCAGGTGCCGGGCTTGCGGCCGTAGACGAAGACGTCGTCGCCGTTCTTCAGCAGCGACCAGTACTTCTTGGCGTCCTTCGGGGGCATGTTGACGCAGCCGTGCGAGCCCGGCGGGTTCCACATGCTCAGGCCCACCGAGTGGAAGGCCTGGCCGCCGTCGAAGAACTGGCTGTAGGGCATGGGCACGTCGTAGATGTTCGAGACGTGGTCGATGTCCCGCCAGTAGATCTTCTTCAGGCCGGTGCGGGTCTCGTAGCCGTCACGTCCGGTGCGCACCGGCACCGGACCGTGGACGAGGCGGCTGCCGTCCTGGATCCAGCTGAGCTGGAGCGTGAGGTTCACGCAGGCGATCCGGCCCTTGTTCACCGGGCACTTGCCGTCCTTGTTCGGCTTGTCGCCCACGGCCTTCTGCTTGTTCATCAGGTCCATCACGCCCCATGTCACGGAACCGGCGTAGCCGATGTGGGGTGTGATGCCGTGCTTCGTCTGGAACGCCTGGATCGCCTTGCAGTCGGCGGCGGACTGCTTGCCGTCGACAGGCCGGCCCAGGAACTTCTCCACCTGCTTCTGGTACGGCCCCGTCGTCGTGGTGCAGCTCGCGGCCTGAGCCGGTGCCGCGGTGAAGGCGAGCGCGAGCGGCGCCACCAGTCCCGTGACTCCCAGCGCGACGACGCCTCGCCTGCGTATGCCCCCCATGGTGGCCTCTCCCCTTCCCTGCTCCGGATCGCTGGTTCCTCGCCCGGTCCTCTCCGGGTCCTCCCAGCGCGATTCCCGCGGTCTCGGACTACTAGACCCCGCAGGGGAGGGCATGGTTGTGTTTCCGGTCAGGCTGTGACGAAACGGTGAAGTTCAGACCGTACAGCACGCCCTCAGCAGCTCCACCGCCCGGGTCAGGGCCTCCGGTGTCGCCGTGAACGGCAGGCGGAGGTGGCGGGTGAGAGTGGTGCGGTCGGCGCTGAAGCGGGGGCCGGGAGTGACCGCGAGGCCGCGTGCGGCGGCCCGCGCCGCGAGGTCGGAGGCGTGCGGGCCGCCGTCGCCCAGGTGCAGCCACAGGGTCAGGCCGCCCGGCGGCACGGTGAAGGTCCAGCCGGTGCCGGCGAGCAGTGCGGCCAGGTGGTCGCGCTGGGCGCGCAGCCGGGCGCGCCGGTCGGCGAGCAGGCCGGGGAGCGGTGCGCCGAGGAGTTCGGCGGTGATGAGCTGTTCCAGGGGCGGCGGCGCGAGCAGGGCCTGGAGCGGGCGGGTGCACAACTGCCGTACGAGGTCCGCGGTGGCCCGGATCCAGCCGACCCGCAGACCGGACCACAGGGTCTTGCTCACGGAGCCGAGTTGGACGATCCGGGCTCCGGCGAGGTGGGGTTCGCCGCCGGGCGGGGTGCGGAGGTCCAGGTCGCGCATGGTCTCGTCGGCGAGGACGGTCAGTGCGTGGTGGTCGGCGAGCGCGGCGAGCCGTCGGCGGGCGGCCTCGGTCATGTGGGCGCCGGTGGGGTTGTGGAAGTCGGGGACCAGGTAGGCGAGTCGGGGGCGGTGCCGGTGCACGGCGGCCGTGAGGTGTGCGAAGTCCCAGCCGTCCCGGGCCGACACGGGGACCGGCAGCAGGCGGGCCCGGCGGGCGCGCAGCACGGCCAGGGCGCCGGGGTAGGCGGGGTTCTCCACCACGACGGGTGCCCTGCGGTCGGTGTGCAGGTGGTCCAGGAGCAAGGTGAGGGCGGCCTGCGCGCCGGCGGTGACCAGGATCTGCTCGGGACGGGTGGCGAGGCCGGCCCGGGTGTAACGGTCCGCCAGCAGTTCGCGGAGCCGGGGCAGGCCGGCCGAGGCGATGCCGGAGTCCACGAGGAGGGGTGCGCAGCGCTCGGCGGCGCGGGCCAGGGCGGCCAGGTAGGCGTCGTGGGGTGCGGCGGTCACCGCGAGGGTGAGGTCCAGGCCGGCGTCGGGGGCGCCGCCCCGGTCGAGGGACCAGGGGGTGGTGCGCTCGGTGAGACGGGCGGGCAGGCGTACGACGCTGCCGCTGCCGTGCCGGGTGTGCAGCCAGCCGTCGGCGCGCAGCAGGCTGAGCGCGGCGACCACGGTGCCGCGGCTCAGGCTCAGGAGGCGGGCCAGTTCCCGTTCCGAGGGCAGCGGGGTGCCGGCCGGGACCCGGCCGTCGACCACGGCGTCCCGTACGGCCGCGGCCAGGGTGCGGGCGAGGGGTCCCGGGCGGGAGCGCCAGTCGCCGAGCGCGGCGACGAATCCAGTGTCCACCGGTCCAGTTTCACTGGTCCAGTCGTCGTGAAGTGGACCAGGTGCCGGGCAGCCGTCCGGGTCTACGCTGCGGCACATGCACCGTGGTCTCGCCGACGATCTCTCCCGGCTCCCCGAACTGCTCCAGGCCGCCCGCGATCTCGCCGTCCGGGAGGCGGCGGGGCTGGCCGAACGGCCGGTCGCCGCCCCCGGCCCGATGCCGCAGCGGGCTCCGCTGCCGGGTGCGGGTGCGGGCGGTGACGGCGCGCTCGCCCGGTTCGCCGAGCGGTGGGCGCCGGGCTTCTCCGGCTCCGCCGGGCCGCGTTATCTCGGCTTCGTCACCGGCGGTGCGACGCCCGCGGCCGTCGCCGGGGACTGGCTGACGTCCGCGTTCGACCAGAACCTGTCCGGGGCGGGCGGTTCCTGGGCGCAGGAGCTGGAGCGGGAGACGGTGGCGTGGCTGCGCGAGCTGTTCGGGCTGAGCGAGGCGCACAGTGGTGCGTTCGTGACGGGCGCCACCATGTCCAACACGGTCGGACTGGCGATCGGCCGGGAATGGGCGGGCGAGCGGCTGGGCGTGGACGTCTCCCGGGCGGGTGCCGCCGCGCTGGGCCCGCTGGACGTGCTCTCCGGCAGCCCGCACTCCAGCATCGCCAAGGCGATGTCGGTGCTGGGCCTCGGCCGGGACCGGCTGCGCCCAGTGCCGCTGCTGCCCGGCGGCCGGGAGGCCGTCGACGTGGCCGCGCTGGAAGCGGCGCTGGCCGGGGCCGGGGGCCGGCCGGTGATCGTCGTCGCGAACGCGGGCACCGTGAACACCGTCGACTTCGACGATCTGCGGGCGATCGCGGCGCTGAAGGAGCGGTACGACTTCTGGCTGCACGTGGACGCGGCGTTCGGCGCCTTCGCCGCCCTCTCCCCGGAGCACGCCGGGCTGGTCGACGGCCTGGACGCCGCCGACTCGGTCTGCGTGGACCTGCACAAGTGGCTCAACGTCCCCTATGACGCGGCCGTCCAGTTCACCCGGCGCCGCGATCTGCAGGTGGCCGTGTTCCACAACGCCTCGCCCTATCTGGGCCTGCCCGGGGGCGAGCCCGACTTCCTGCATCTGACCCCGGAGAACTCGCGTCGGCTGCGGGCCCTGCCGGCGTGGTTCTCGCTGGTGGCGTACGGGCGGGCCGGGCACCGGGAGATCGTGGAGCGCTGTGTGGCGCTGGCCCGCCGGCTCGGCGCGGGCGTCGACGCGCTGCCGGGTCTGCGCCTGCTGGCTCCGGTCCGGCTCAACGTCGTCTGCTTCACCCTCGCCGCGGACCCCTCGCAGGAGCGGGTGGCGGCACTGGCCCGGGCGGTCGCCGCGTCCGGGGAGGCGTATGTGACGCCGACCGTGTACGGCGGGGTGCCGGGGCTGCGTGCGGCGTTCAGCAACTGGCGGACCACCGAGGCCGACACCGAGCGGGTGCTCCGGGTGCTGGCGGCGGCCTCGGCCTGACGGTCGGAAGAGGTCAGGAGGAGCGCCGTACGGCGGCGTGGAAGCCGGTGTTGACGGCGGTGAGGCCGCCGTCGACGACCAGGGTGGTGCCGGTGATCCAGGCGGCGTCGCGGGAGGCGAGGAAGGCGACCGCGGCGGCGATGTCCTCCGGCTCGCCGACCCGGCCGAGGGGGTACAGGGCGCGGACGGCTTCGAGGTCGTCGTCGCGTCCTTCCCAGGCCGAGGTGCGGACCGTGCCCGGCACCACGAGGTTGACCCGGACGCCCCGGGCCGCCGCGTGCCCGGCGAGGGTCCGGGTGAGCGAGCCGAGGCCGGCCTTGGCGGCGCTGTAGGCGTGGTTGCCGAAGTCCTGCAGGCCGTTGACGGAACCGATGCCGACGATCGCTCCGCGTCCGGAGGCGGCCAGGTGCGGCAGGGCGGCGCGGCAGCAGCGGTGGGCTCCGGTGAGGGTGACGTCGAGGTCGCGTGCCCATGCCTCGTCGGGGTCCTCCTCGAAGAGCGGGACGTCCGGGCTGCAGTGGGCGGCGCAGTTGACCAGCACGTCGAGCGAGCCGAACGCGGCCACGGCACGGTCCACGGCCGCCTCGACGGCGGCGCGGTCGGCCACGTCGCAGCCGAACGCCTCGGCGGTGAGGCCGTGTCGGCGCAGCGCGGAGGCGGTCCGCTCGGCCTCGGGCAGGTCCCGGTCGGTCACCAGGACCCGGGCGCCTTCCTCGGCGAGCCGCCGGGCGACGGCGGCGCCGATGCCGCGGGCGCCGCCGGTGACGAGTACTCCGTGTCCTGCGAAGCGTTGGGGATCGGTCATGGGCCGACGGTACGGCTCCGCGGGCGCCCTTTCACCGGTTCGGCATCCGGTTTTCAGCGGTATCCCGTGACGTCGGCCGGCTTGCCGGGGTCCTGCACCTCGGTCAGGTACCGCCAGGCGTCGGGCCGGCTGCCGTCGAGGTCGGTGTAGCCGTACTCCTGGGCGAGGCCGCCGCTGGAGAGGGACTGTCCGTTGAACCGGGCCACCTCGGGGTCGGCGGCCAGGGCGGCCACGGCCCGGCCGGTGTAGCGCGGGGTCTCGGAGATCGCGAAGTGCGGTTCCCGCTCCAGGGCGTCGCGCCAGTCGTCCTCGCGGACGCCGTACGCGTCGAGCATGATCTCCGAGCGCATCCAGCCGGGGGTGATCGCCACGGCCGTCGCGCCGCGCGGGCGGAGTTCGTGGCCGAGGGCGAAGGCCATGCGCAGGACGGACGCCTTGGCGAGGTCGTAGAAGAGGTTCACGCGGTAGGTGCCGCGGTTGTACTCGGCGGTGCCGTCGGTGACCTCGACGACCAGGCCACCGGGCCGGCGGAGCAGGAGCGGCAGGGCGTAGTGGCTGGTGACGGCGTGGGTCTCGACCGACAGGCGCAGCAGCCGGAGCCCGTTGTCGAGGTCGTGCTCCCACACCGGGGTGTCCCACTCGAAGAGTTTCTCGCCGCCCCAGATGTCGTTGACGAGGACGTCGAGCCGGCCCCGTTCGCCGGCGATGCGGTCCACCAGGTCCCGTACGGCGGAGCGGTCCAGGTGGTCGACGGGTACCGCGACGCCCCGCCCGCCGGCCGCGGTGACCAGGTCGGCGGTGTCCTCGATGGTCTCGGGGCGGTCGTACTCCGAGCGGCGGGCGCGGGTGGTGCGGCCGGTGACGTAGACGGTGGCGCCGGCCGCGCCGAGTTCCACGGCGATGCCCCGGCCGGCGCCCCGGGTCGCCCCGGCGACCAGCGCCACCTTGCCTTCCAGCGGTCCTGGCATGTTCTCGCTCCCCGTGTGGTGCGGCTGTCGACGTCCTCCACTGTCACCGGGAAAGCGGACATCTTCTGTCGGCTTTTGTGGCGGGTGCCGTGACTCCGGGCACGCGCGGAGTCACGGGTCACGGGCTCCGTGGCCCGCTGTGCGTCCCGGCCGGGCGCGGCGCCGACGGGGTTCGGCGCCGCGGTCGGGTCGTGCCGGGGGGGCGTCAGTGGCCTCGGGCGATCCACTCCTGAAGGTGCGGTGCCTCGGCGCCGATGGTGGTGGCGTCGCCGTGACCGGTGAGGACCTTGGTCTCCGGCGGGAGGGTGAGGAGCCGGTCGCGGATGGAGTCGATGATGGTCGGGAAGTGGGACCAGGAGCGCCCGGTGGCGCCCGGACCGCCCTGGAAGAGGGTGTCGCCGGTGAAGACGGTGCCCAGGCCGCGGTCGTACAGGCAGACGGCGCCCGGGGCGTGGCCCGGGGTGTGCAGGACGGTGAGGTCGGTGCCGGCCGCCTCGATGACCTGGCCGTCGAGAAGATGCCGGTCGGGGTCGCGGTGGGGGTGGGTCTGCTTCCACAGCGGCAGGTCGTCGGCGTGCAGCCAGATGGGGGCGCCGGTGCGGTCGGCGAGTGCCGGAGCCGCGTTGACGTGGTCGTTGTGGGCGTGGGTGCAGACGATGGCGATGAGGCGCCGGTCGTCGACGGCGCGGGCGATGGCCTCGGCGTCGTGGGCGGCGTCGATGACGATCACCTCCCGCTCGTCGCCGACGATCCACACGTTGTTCTCCACGTCCCAGGTGCCGCCGTCGAGGGTGAACTGCCCGGAGGTGACGAGTCGTTCGATGCGCACGGTCATCACAGCACCACCACCGAACGCAGCACGTCGCCGTGGTGCATCCGCTCGAACGCCTTCTCCACCTCGTCGAGTCGGATCGTCTCGGTGACGAACGCGTCGAGCGGCAGACGGCCCTGGAGGTGGAGGTCGATCAGCAGGGGGAAGTCACGGGAGGGCAGGCAGTCGCCGTACCAGCTCGACTTCAGGGCGCCGCCGCGGCCGAAGACGTCCAGCAGGGGCAGTTCGAGCTTCATCTCGGGCGTGGGCACGCCGACGAGGACGACGGTGCCGGCGAGGTCGCGGGCGTAGAAGGCCTGCCGGTAGGTCTCCGGTCGGCCGACGGCCTCGATGACGACGTCGGCGCCGAAGCCGCCGGTCAGCTCGCGGATCGCCTCGACCGGGTCGGTCTCCTTGGAGTTGACCGTGTGGGTGGCGCCCAGGGTGCGGGCCTTGGCCAGCTTGCGGTCGTCGATGTCCACGGCGATGATCTTCGCCGCGCCGGCGAGGTTCGACCCCGCCACGGCCGCGTCGCCGACGCCGCCGCAGCCGATGACGGCGACCGAGTCGCCGCGGCCGACGTTGCCGGTGTTGATCGCGGCGCCGATGCCGGCCATCACCCCGCAGCCGAGCAGACCCGCGACCGCCGGCGAGACGGCCGGGTCGACCTTGGTGCACTGCCCGGCCGCCACGAGCGTCTTCTCGGCGAAGGCGCCGATGCCCAGGGCCGGGGAGAGTTCCGTGCCGTCGGTGAGCGTCATCTTCTGCCGGGCGTTGTGGGTGTCGAAGCAGTACCAGGGCCGGCCGCGCAGGCAGGCCCGGCACTGCCCGCACACGGCACGCCAGTTGAGGATGACGAAGTCGCCGGGGGCGACGTCGGTGACACCCGCGCCGACCGACTCCACCACGCCCGCCGCCTCGTGGCCGAGCAGGAAGGGGAAGTCGTCCGAGATGCCGCCCTGTTTGTAGTGCAGATCGGTGTGACAGACCCCGCACGCCTGGACGCGTACGACGGCTTCGCCGGGCCCCGGGTCCGGCACCACGATCGTCTCGATCCGTACGGGCTCGTCCTTGCCCGGTGCGATCACGCCGCGTACTTCCTGCGCCATGGTCTGGTCCCTTCTTCGTTTGCCTTCGCCGCCGACCCTACGCGCGAGCCGGGGGATGGCGCTGCCGGACCGGGCGCCGTTCGCCGGTGGCGGTCCGCGGCCCCGTCGCACCGTGCTGAGGGCCGCCCCGCCGGGACGGCCCTCGGGTGCCGCGGGGCGGGTCAGGCCTCGACGGCGGGCACCAGGCCCAGCACGGGCGCGACCGGGCCGGCCACCTGCCACAGCTCGTTCAGGCGGTTCAGCCCGTGCACCTGGTCGAGGGCGCGCGTCTGCTCGGAGACGGTCGGGACCTGGCCCCTGTACTGCGCCGGGATGTCGCTGACGGTGAGCGAGTCGACCGCGGCCATGGGGCTGATCCGGCCGGTGTCCGGGGCGCTCGCCTCGGCCGCGTTCGCCAGCGGCGCGGCAAGACCGGTGACCCCGGCGGCCAGACCGAGGGCGGCGACGATACGTCGTGTTGAGATCATGTCTCGGCAACGGCCGCGGGCACCGGCCGGACACGGGCGGCGGGCCCCGCTCACCCGGGAGGCGGAGTGGGGTGGCTGCGCTTGCCGAGGCCGCCGGGGCGGAGGAGTCTCGGAGAGGGGTCCGTGCGGCCCGCTCCTGGACGGGCCGCGGACGCCTGAAGGAGGTCACCATGGGTAGCGCGACGGGGTCCGCTTTCGACACCGAGACACTGCGCCGGGCCATCGAGGGCAACACCGGCAACAACCTGTTGTCGCTCTACGCGGACGACGCGCAGATCCGCATCGTCGACCGCAACAACCAGCCGAGTCACCCCACGGTCCTGCACGGCCGCGGCCAGATCGCCGAGTTGCTGGACGACGTCTACAGCCGCGACATGACGCACAAGCTGGACGTGTGCGTCGTCCAGGGTGACCACGCCGCGTACAGCGAGTCGTGCGAGTACGAGGACGGCACCCGGGTCCTCGCCGAGTCGATGGTCACGCTGCGGGACGGCAAGATCACCGATCAGCTCATCGTCCAGGCGTGGGACGAGTAGGCATCGGCCCGGGTGTGGCAGGCCCCGGAAGGAGAATCGCGCGGGTCCAGGTCACCTCTCGGCTGACCTGGACCTTCTCGGCGCGGGCCGCGTGGGTCCGGGCGCGCCGGCGGCGCACGGCACCGCTGTCCGCGGCGCGGCTTCCGGTCTCCGCCGCGCTGCTGCGGTCGGTGGTGCGCGCGGTACGTCCGCGCCCGCGTCCGGCGCCGCCGCGGGCCGTGCGCGGCCGGTGGACGAGGCACCGGTGAGGGGCCGGGAGGGAACGGTGAGGCGCGGGGGCGGGACCGGTGAGGGGGCGGGTCGGCACCGGTGAAGGGGGGCGGGACCCGTGAGGGGTGGGGCCGGGACGAGTGAGGGGTGGGGGCGCTGAGGGGGGTCGGGAAGGTCGTACACCCCCTCGGTTACGCTGTACGCGGGCCGTGACTGGCGCTGAGGTGGAGTACCACCGGGGAGCGGTCCGTGGTGAGTGCCGCGCGCCTGGGCGAGGAGAGTCGATCCAGCTCAGGAGTGTGCAGCATGACCCAGGCCCGTCTGATGGACGGCACCGCGCTCGCCCGCCGCATCGTCGAGGAGACCGCGCGGCAGGCCGCCGGCCTCACCGAGCGCACCGGCACCGCGCCGTGTCTCGCGACCGTGCTGGTCGGCGAGGACCCGGCCTCCGTGACGTACGTCCGGATGAAGCAGAACCGCAGCCGCAAGGCCGGCATCGAGTCCCGGCGCGTCGCACTGCCCGCCACCACCACGACCGACGAACTCGTCGGCACATTGCGGGAGTTGTCCGCCGACCCGGGGGTGCACGGGATTCTGCTGCAGCACCCGATGGGGGACCACATCGACGAGCGTGCCGCGTTCGAGGCGATCGCGCCGGAGAAGGACGTGGACGGAGTCACCTTCGCCTCGTTCGCCACGATGAGTTTCGGGCTGCCGGGCTTCGTCTCCTGCACCCCGGGCGGCATCGTGCGGCTGCTGGACGAGTACGGCGTCGACCCGGCCGGGAAGCGGGCCGTGGTGGTGGGCCGCAGCGCGATCCTCGGCAAGCCGGCGGGCATGCTGCTGCTGGCCCGGGACGCGACCGTGACGTACTGCCACTCGCGCACCCGGGACCTGTCGGCCGCGGTCCGCGAGGCCGACATCGTCGTGGCCGCGGTCGGCCGGCCGCGGCTCATCCGCGGGCAGGACATCAAGCCGGGCGCGGTCGTGATCGACGCGGGCTACAACCCGGGGAACGTCGGCGACGTCGACTTCGACTCGGCCGTGGAGCGGGCCTCGCTGATCACCCCGGTGCCGGGCGGTGTCGGTCCGATGACGATCGCCACGCTGCTGGAGCAGACGGTGCGGGCGGCCGCCCGGCAGCTCGGGGCCTAGGGTCTTTCGTTGGATCATGCCGGGCTCGCGGGCCCTGGCACCGCGCCTCGCCGCGTTGTCGTCGGTGCCATGGCTCCGCCATGGCGCCCTCCTCCGCCTTGCGATGCACGGCACCAGACCCCGCTCCCTGATCCGGCCTGATCCAAACGAAAGACCCCAGCGGCTCAGCGCATCCACGCGGCGTACTGCATCACGTCCCCGGCTCTGAGGCCGAACTCGGGTTCGGCCTTGGTGGCGGTCAGCTCCAGCCCCAGCACGGCCCCGGTGGACGGGTCCATGATCAGCATGCGCCGGGCGCCGCGCGGATCGTAGTGCACATAGGCCTGGCCGGTGCGCCCGAGCCGGTCCGTCACCCGGCCGACCGGGCGCAGGCCGGGTGTGTCGGCCAGGACCCGGGCGAGCGCGGCGGTCTCCCGGGCACCGAGGGTCCAGTGGTCGAGCAGGGTGTCGACGGCGTCGAGGAGTTCACCGGCGGTCATCTCGGTGTGCAGGTACGCGGCCTCCCGCAGATAGGCGCGCAGCCGTGCGGCGTCGTGCGGCGGCGGCGCCTCGGGCGGGGCGTCGCTCCAGCTCGGCGGATACGTCTGCCGGCTGATCACGTGACCGTCCGCGACCAGGCGGGGGTGCTCGCCCTCGTCGCTGAGGACGGGGCGGCCGGGGTGGCGCGGATCGGTCGCCACGACCAGCTCGGTGTGGCTGCCGTCCGGCTGCCAGCGCACGATGGTCTCCTGGGGCAGGGTGACCGGCGGCGCGTGGTCGCTCATGCCCATGCTCCACGACTGGACGTGCGTGCCCTTGCGCAGTCCGGAGGAGCCTTCGGCGGCGGCCTCGGCCCGGTCGGCCAGCAGCGCCAGCGGTACGGGAGCGGAGTCGGCCTGCACGACCAGCGGGCGGGGCGCGGCCACCGCGGGCTGGGGGCTCGGGCCGCCGAGCAGCGCGGTGAGGGCGATGGCCAGCACGACCCCGGTGGCGGCGAGGCCCCACAGCAGCCGGGAACGCGGGACACGGGGTCCGGCGGGCCGGGGCGGGTCCTCGCGCAGCAGCAGTTCCAGCCGCCGCTCGGCATGGTGGTCCAGGGGGCCGTCGCCCAG
The DNA here is from genome assembly GCF_055600785.1 of Streptomyces sp. NPDC038200. NCBI lineage: Bacteria > Bacillati > Actinomycetota > Actinomycetes > Kitasatosporales > Streptomycetaceae > Streptomyces > Streptomyces sp. NPDC038200. Next base: position 300,573 of record NZ_JBVJYH010000002.1, on the reverse strand, counting down.
GTGCGGGCCGTGGGCCGGGACCGGGTCGGCGTGGCGGAGGAGGTCGAGTTCGTCAGGCATGTCGGGGGTCCTCGCGGAGGCATGCGCCGGCGGTGGGCAGGGGGTACGGCCATCGCCGGCCGGCGGCACCGGCGTCGTCGCCGGGCCTCGGTACCCGGGAGCGGGCGGACGCGGCCGGGCGCGGACCGGAACCGGGATCGGTGCCGGGCGGCGGGGCGTCGGCAGCGGCGGACACGGCCACCCGCCTGCCGAACCCGGCCTTGGGGGGCGGGGGTTCGGGGTGGGCGGACGCGGGGTCGGTGCCGAACGGTGGCGCGGCGGTGTCGGCGGTGTTCGGGAGGCGGCTGCCCTCGGGGGACGGCTCGGGCGGTGTGACGGCCGTCGGTGCCGTGGGCCGCTGACGGTCGATCTCGGCCCGCAGCCGGCGGCGGGCGCGGTGCAGGCGCATCGCCGCCGCGCGCCGGCCGCAGTCGAGGGCGACCGCGATCTCCTCGACGCCGAGTTCCTCCCAGGCGGCGAGACGCAGCACCTCCTGATCGGCCGGGGCCAGCCGGTCCAGGGCCTCGTGCACCCAGGCGCCGGGGGCCTCGGCGTCGGGACCGGCGGCGATGTGGCGGCCGTGCGCGGCCTCGTCGTTGCCGATCCGGTCCACCAGCCGGCGCCGCCGCCCGTAGCCGCGTACCGCGTTCGCCAGGCAGTTACGGGCCACCCCGTACAGCCAGGGCAGCGGCGTGGCGGGCAGGTCGGCCCGGCGCCGCCAGGCGACCGTGAACACCTCCGCCACCACTTCCTCCACCTCGTCGGCCCGCCCCTGCAGTCGCCTCGCGACATAGCGGCTGACCGCCCAGTAGTGTTCGCGATAGGCAGCGGCGAAGATCTCGTCGTTGCTCATGTTCGGTTCGTGTCCGGCACTCCCCGGATCGTCACACCCTTCTTCCGTGATGCTCCTCGCGTCGTCCGAGTGTGACGTGGGGGCCGTGCGCGGACACAGGCGGGGCGTGAAGAGGATCCGAGACTCCAGGGCCGTACAGTGGCTCACCAGCACCGATCACAAGACGATCGGAACGCTCTATCTGGTCACCGCGTTCGCGTTCTTCCTGATCGGTGGCGTGATGGCGCTGCTGATGCGCGCCGAGCTGGCCCGGCCGGGCCAGCAGTTCCTGTCGAACGAGCAGTTCAACCAGGCGTTCACGATGCACGGCACCGTGATGCTGCTGATGTTCGCCACCCCGCTGTTCGCCGGGTTCGCGAACTGGATCATGCCGCTGCAGATCGGGGCGCCCGATGTGGCGTTCCCGCGGCTGAACATGTTCGCCTACTGGCTCTACCTGTTCGGCTCGCTCATCGCGGTGGGCGGCTTCCTCACCCCGCAGGGCGCGGCGGACTTCGGCTGGTTCGCCTACTCCCCGCTGTCGGACGCGGTCCGCTCGCCGGGCGTCGGCGCCGACATGTGGATCATGGGTCTGGCCTTCTCCGGTTTCGGCACCATCCTGGGCGCGGTCAACTTCATCACCACGATCATCTGTCTGCGTGCCCCGGGCATGACCATGTTCCGCATGCCGATCTTCGTGTGGAACGTGCTGCTGACCGCGGTGCTCGTCCTGCTGGCCTTCCCGGTGCTGGCGGCCGCGCTGTTCGCCCTGGAGGCGGACCGCAAGTTCGGCGCCCATGTCTTCGACGCGGCCAACGGCGGCGCACTGCTGTGGCAGCACCTCTTCTGGTTCTTCGGCCACCCGGAGGTGTACATCATCGCGCTGCCGTTCTTCGGTATCGTCTCCGAGGTCGTCCCGGTCTTCTCCCGCAAGCCGATGTTCGGGTACATGGGCCTGGTCGCCGCGACCATCGCGATCGCCGGTCTGTCGGTGACCGTGTGGGCGCACCACATGTACGTCACCGGCGGTGTGCTGCTGCCGTTCTTCTCCTTCATGACGTTCCTGATCGCCGTGCCGACCGGGGTGAAGTTCTTCAACTGGATCGGCACGATGTGGAAGGGCTCGTTGTCCTTCGAGACGCCGATGCTGTGGGTGACGGGCTTCCTCGTCACGTTCGTCTTCGGCGGGCTGACGGGCGTCATGCTGGCCTCGCCCCCCATCGACTTCCACATCTCCGACTCGTACTTCGTGGTGGCCCACTTCCACTACGTGGTCTTCGGCACGGTCGTCTTCGCGATGTTCGCCGGCTTCCACTTCTGGTGGCCGAAGATGACCGGCAAGATGCTGGACGAGCGCCTCGGCAAGATCACCTTCTGGACGCTGTTCGTCGGCTTCCACGGCACCTTCCTGGTCCAGCACTGGCTGGGCGCCGAGGGCATGCAGCGGCGGATCCCCGACTATCTCGCGGCGGAAGGGTTCACGACGCTCAACACGGTCTCTTCGATCTTCTCGTTCCTGCTCGGCGGATCCCTTCTTCCCTTCTTCTACAACGTGTGGAAGACGGCCCGGTACGGCAAGCCGATCGGCGTGGACGACCCGTGGGGCTACGGCCGCTCCCTGGAGTGGACGACCTCCTGCCCGCCGCCGCGGCACAACTTCCTCGCCCTGCCGCCCATCCGCAGCGAGTCCCCGGCCTTCGACCTGCACCACCCCGATGTGCGGGAGCGGGAGCTGACCGCGCCGTGACGGCCCACGACGAGCGGGACCTCGTCCGGCAGATCGAGGGACATCTGCTGCTGGAAGCGGCCCGGGAGGAGAGCCGTAGCGCCGCGGCCCGCCTCAGTTCCCGGCTGGGCTGGCTCACCGACACCCAACGGGAGGACGTGGAGCGCCAGTTCGAGGCCGAGTATCTGGCGCTGGCCCGGCTGGCGTGGGGGCGCACGGCCGAGCGGGCGCAGGAGCTGCGGCAGGTGTACGAGTCGCGTTACCGGGCGCTGCGCCGACGGCTGCTGGCCTGCGGTGTCCTGGGGTGTGCGCTGCTGGCGGCGGCGGTCCTGGTGGTGTCCGCCGCCGCCGCGTAGGGCCGCGGGCGGGGTGGCGCGGGTGCGGTCGGAGGTGCCGGCGGGCGGGGGTGCCGCGGGTGGGCGGTCGGCCGGGTCAGCCCGTGGTGAGCACCATCCGGAAGCGGGCGCCTCCGGAGAGCATCTTCTGGTACGCCCGGTCCGCGTCGTCCAGCGGCACGATCTCGGTCATCGGGCGGATGCCGTGCAGGGCGCTGAAGGCCATCGTGTCCTCCACGTCCTGCGCCGTGCCGGACGGGTGGCCGCGGACGACACGTCCGGTCATCAGCAGCTGGGCGGGGTTGATGCCGAGCGGCGCGGTGTCGGCCCCGATGACCACCAGCTCACCGCGCGGTGCGAGACCGTCGGCGGTGGCCGTGATGGCCTCGGAGCTGCCGGCGGTGGCCAGCACGGCCTTGGCGCCGCCGAGGGACTGCAGAGCCTCGGCGACCGGAGTGCCCGAGGTGCTGTCGATGTAGTGGTGCGCGCCGAGTTGCTTGGCGAAGTCCGCCTTCTCGGCGCCCCGGGCGATCGCCACGGTCTCGAAGCCCATCGCCACCGCGTACTGCACCCCGAGGTGACCGAGGCCGCCGATGCCCAGCACCGCGACCAGGTCGCCCGGCTCGGCGGAGCTGCGTCGCAGCCCGTTGTACGTGGTCACGCCCGCGCAGGCCAAGGGCCCCGCGTCGCTTGCCGCCAGGGCGTCGGGAATCCTGGCCAGGGCGTCGACGGGCGCGATCACCTTGTCGGCGAAGCCTCCGTCGTAGCTCCATCCGGGCACCTTGAGGTTGACGCAGACGATGAAGTCGCCGCGCCGGCAGGGCGTGCAGTGTCCGCAGCTGCCGCCGAACCAGCCGACCGCCACCCGGTCGCCGGCCCGGTGGCCCCAGTCCTCGGCGCCCTCCCCCAGTTCCTCCACCCGTCCCGCGATCTCGTGTCCGGCGACCACCGGGAAGCTGACGCCCGGCAGCGCGCCGTTCACGAAGAGAGCGTCGCTGTGGCAGATCCCGCACGCCTCGACGGCGATGCGCACCTGCCGGGGCCCCGGACGGGGCACGTCCCGCTCGGCCAGCTCGACCGCGCCGCCCGCGGTCGTCACCTGCGCAACTCGGTATGTGCTCATCTGTCTCTCCGGTGAACGGGTACGACGGTCCTCGCCACCAGCAGACCAGCTCGGGCCCGATCCCGCGCGCCGAACCGGCCGGGCCCCGGGCCGGCCTGGGCGGCCACGGCGTCAGGGGCTGCCGGGCCGCCAGTCCTCCGGGCGGAGCATCGCCAGCAGCAGCCGGACCAGCTCGTCCACCACCTCGTCCAGCGTGGCGTCCAGCCAGCCGGCGGTCCAGTCGTGCAGCAGGCCGTTGACGCTGCCGATGAAGGCGGTGGCCGCGAGGCGGTAGTCGCGTGGCGCCGCCTCCCCGCGGGCCACGGCCGCGTCCGCCTCGGCGCGGATGAGGTCCACCCAGCGGGCCCGGCGGGCGAGACGCTGCTCCTCCAGGCGGGGGCTGACGCCGATGATCTCCACGAAGGCGATGCGGATGCGGCGCGGGTCGGAGGTGACGTCGCGGGCATAGGCGCGGAAGAGCACGGTGGCCCGGTCGGCCAGGGGCAGGCCGTCCGCGTCGGCGAGCGCGGCCAGGACGGCCCGTTCGGCCCAGCCGTTGACCTGCAGATGCAGCGCGGCGAGGACGTCCTCCAGCGTGCGGAACTCCTCGTAGAACTGGCGCGTGGACAGGCCCGCGGCCTGGCTCAGCGCGGCGACCGTCGTCCCCCGGTAGCCGGGGGCGTCGCCGAACAGCCGCAGTGCGGCGTCCAGGAAGCGGCGGCGCCGCTCGGCCTGCCGTTCCTCGGCGGTCCGGCCGCCGTAGCGTCCCGTCGGTGCCCTGAGCCTGCCCCCCACGTGTCCCCCTCCGTCGCCCCGGCGATCGTCGCCGGTCGTCGCGCCGATCACCCCAATCCTGTCGTGCACACATCTTGTCGAGAAGGCCGCCCCCTCCTTACTTTTCAGTAAGTCCACTGTGAATGCGCCCGTGTTCAGATTCCCCCGAGGAAGGAGAGCCGTCATGGCTGCCTCCGGAACCCGGCACCTGTGCTCCGTTGCCGCCGCCCTGGTCCTGACCGTCGCCGGCCCGGCGACCGCCGCCTCCGCGGACGCCGGCGCCCCCGCCGGCCTGCGCGAGGTGCTGTTCGTCGGCAACAACTGGGACGGCACCGCCGATGTCATCAGATCCTCCGGCGACTTCGCGAAGATCGGCCGGATCGACGTCGTCCCGGACAAGGACGCGCGGATGGCGGAGATCAACGCGGACCCGGTCAAGTGGATCTACTTCCAGGCGATCCGCAACAGCGTCGGCGAGGGCCACGACCAGTTCGCCGACGACATGTACTCGACCCCGGACGGCGGATCGGTGGTGGTGTCCCGGCCGAGCTTCGCGGACGTCGTCTCCATCGACCTGGCCAGCGGGAAGGTCAACTGGCGTTTCGCGGTGTCCGGTTACCGCGCCGACCACATGGCGGTCTCCCCGGACGGCACCCGGGTGGCGGTCTCCGCCTCGACCGCCAACACCGTGCACGTGCTGGACATCGGCACCGGCAAGCAGCTCGGGTCGTTCAAGACCGGCGACAAGCCGCACGAGAACATCTTCACCAGGGACGGCAAGTACATCTGGAACATGTCCATCGGTGACGTCAACACCGCTCTGGACGACCCGGGCTGGGACTGGACCAAGGGCGACCGGCGCATCACCGTCGTGGACGCGACGACGTACCAGCAGGTCAAGGTCATCGACATGCGGCAGCGTCTGGACGCCTTCGGGCTGAAGGACTTCTCCGACGCGGTCCGCCCGGCCGTGTTCTCCCCGGACGAGTCCAAGCTGTACTTCCAGGTGTCGTTCTTCAACGGCTTCCTGGAGTACGACGTCGCCGCCGACAAGATCACCCGGATGAAGACGCTGCCGAAGAACCCGGCGACCAGCGAGGACCGCACCACCTGGGTCAACGACTCGCGTCACCACGGCATCTCGATGAGCCCCGACGGCGCCAAGCTGTGCGTCGCGGGCACCATGGACGACTACGCGGCCGTGGTCGACCGCGCCTCGCTCCAGGAGGGCCCGTCGGTCACGGCGTCCAAGCCGTACTGGGCGACGGTCAGCGGGGACGGCAAGGACTGCGTCGTCTCCGAGAGCGGCGCCGACCAGGTGACGGCCATCGACTTCGCGACCGGTCGGAAGGTGACCTCGGTCCCCGTCGGCGACCACCCGCAGCGCGTCCGGCTGGGGCATGTGCGGGACGGCTGGACGGGGCCGAGCGGCGGCTGACGGCCCACCGAGTCGTGGCCTCCGGGGCGACCCCACTCACTCCGGAGGCCACATCGCGTCAGAAGCGGGCCGCCGCCCACGCCGCCAGCTCGGTCCTCGCCGCGGCCAGCAGATCCGCGGTGGGTGCCGTCGCCCCGTCGGTCACCAGCGCGTAGTGCGGCACCCCGGAGTCCGAGTCGCCGAGCAGCAGCCTGCGGCTGCCCGTGCCGCCCGGCTCCGGGGCCACCGCGACCGGTGTGGCGGCGGTGTACGCGGGCGGGGCGTACACCGTGCCGAGATCGGAGACGACCGTGGTGGCGGCGGTGGGGAAGGACGCCGGCAGGTGCAGCTCGGTGGGTGCGGTGCCGTCGCCGGAGCGCCACACGAGGACGCCGTACCGGCCCGAGCCCACCAGCTTCGCCACGTGCGGCAGGGAACCGGGCACCGGGTTCCAGGTGAGGGTGGTGGAGCCGTCACGGGAACGGTCCTCGTAGGTGAAGGCGAGAGCGGTGCCGGCGGTGGCGCTCGGGTAGAGGCGGTCCAGGAGGCGGGCGTCCTGGCGCAGGACGGCGTGGCCGGAGTCGTCCAGCCGTACCGCCGAGAGGTCCTCGTCGTTCCAGGCGTCCTCGGCGGTGAGCACCTTGTCGGGGTTGCCGTTCATCGCCTCGTGGTGCCGGCCGTGGTAGAGGTCCCACTGCCACTGGGTGCCGGACAGCACCCGGCCGGAGGAGGCCGGACCGGTCCACCAGCTCGCCCCCGGCAGGCGGGAGTCGAGGGACTGGTACATGGCCTTCAGGACGGTCGGCGCCTTGTCGGCCACCGTGCCGGACAGGGGGTGGCCGAACTCGCTGACCACGGCCGCGGTGCCGGCCGCCGAGGCGCGGTCGCGGACGGCGGCGAAGTCGGCGGCGTACTGCCCGTCGGCCGCCTTGCCCCACATCAGGATGCCGGAGATGGCCTTCTGGTCGTAGAAGTGGGTGTTGAGAACATAACCCGGGCCGAGCGGGCCGGCGTCCAGCAGGCCGCCCTCCTGCTTCTGGGTGGAGATGTTGGCGTTCCAGAACAGGTTCGGCTCGACGAGGGCGGGCTTGTCCTGCCAGCCCGCGGCGTCCATGCGGGCGCGGAACCGCACGTAGAACGGCCAGAGCAGATCCCGCTCCCAGGTGCGGGAGGTCTGCCCGGAGTCGTAGGCGCCGGCGTACGGCTCGTTGTACGGGTCGAAGCCGGCGATGCCCGCGAACTCCCCCGCGCTCAGGTGCTGTCGCAGATAGCCCAGGGTGCTCCCGGCGGTGGCCAGGAAGGCGTCCTGGAGGCCGTGGGCGTTGTGCCAGAAGTCGTACTGGGCCTTCTGCACGGCCGCGTTCTGGGTGATGTTCTGCCCCCAGAAGAGGCAGATCCCGCAGGACTCCCTGGGATAGCTTCCGGCGTCGACGGCCCACCGGGGAGCACCGTCGCCCGTGTACCAGCTGCCGGTGTGGAAGAGGTACCGGGAGTACAGGTCCTGGTGGAAGTCGGGGTAGACGCGGATGCCCGCGTCCAGGAACGCGCGTATCTGCTCGGTCACGGCGGCCAGGTAGGCGGTGTCCACCTGGCCCCGTACGGGCTCGGCGTGGGCCCAGGAGAGCAGGATGCGGACCGCGTTGCCGCCGCCGAGGGCCCGCAGCGCGGTCGCGGACTTCCGGGCGTCGGCGACCGAGGCGAAGGGCAGGCCGCCGTTCTCCTCCAGTTTGGTCTCGCCGGAGACGTTGTAGCCGCGCAGGACGATCTCGCGGCCCTGGCCGTCGGTGAACCGGCCGCCCCGCACCGTCAGCGGCGCGCCGTCGAACCAGAGGGAGTCGGCAGGGGTGGCGGCGGTGGCGGGCGGGACTCCCGCCACCGCGAGGGATCCGCACAGGACGACCAGAACAGTCAGCAGACGTGCCCGGATTTTCGACATGTCCACCACAGTCCGACGATGCACGGACAGCGTCAACAGCTTCTGACTCACAAGTAAGTTGACTGTTGGTCAGCTCGGCCGTCTCACTCCCCCGTGCGGCGGGTCACCTTCAGCAGGTACTCCTTCCGGTTCAGCGGGTTGTGGTCGGTGCGCGGGCGTTCGGGAACGGTGCCGCGGGTCACCGGCGCGTAGTGGTCGAAGGCCGTCTCCAGCTCGCCCTCGCCCCGGGTCAGTCCGGGCAGCCGCTGCTCCAGCGCATGCGTCCGGGCCGCCGGAACCGTGCCCTCCAGCACACAGGCCGTGGCGTGCGTGCCGGTGCTCTCCGGTACCGCGCCGAGCCGGGCCAGCACCGGCAGCAGCGCGCCGAGGGTGTCGGCCGGCGCCTCCAGCCGGAAGCGGTGCACCGGCTCGTGCACCAGGGTGCCGGCCCGGCGCAGCGCGTCGGTCAGGACCAGCGGGGTCAGGCCCCGGAAGTCGTAGCCGGTGCTCGACATGCTCTTGTCGAAGCCCTGATGGGCGTGGCTCTGCCGGGGCGAGTAGCCGGAGTGGGTCATGGTGACCGCGCAGTCGGTGACCTGCCAGCCGTGCAGTCCCTGGCCGAGCGTCTCGCGGACGGTGTCCTCGACGGCCTTGAAGAAGGCGTACGGCATCGAACCCAGCTCCACCTCCAGCCGGAAGGCCACGCCCGCGCCGGGTGGGGCGGGGTCGACACGCAGGCCGACGGTGGCGAGGAAGGGGTTGGGGTCCCGCTGGTTGAACTCGACGGCGTGTCCGCTGCCGAGCGGCCGTTCGACGCACAGGATCGTGGTCTCGCGGAAGGTGACGTCCAGGCCGTACTCGTCGGCGAGCGTGGCCTGGAGGACCTCCTTCTGCACCTCGCCGTAGAGGGACACCGAGGTCTCCCCGCGCGGCTCGTCGTGGCGGACGCCGATGAGCGGGTCCTGTTCGGCGAGCTGGGTCAGCGCCAGGTACAGGGAGCGCCGGTCCGCGCCGGGGCCAGGGACGACGACGGTCTCCAGGGTGGGCGGCGCGAAATGGTGCTCGCGCGGCCGTCCGGGCGTGCCGAGCGCGTCGCCGATCCGGATGCCGCCGAGGCCCCACACCTTGGTGATCCGGCCCGCCCCGGCGCTGTCCGCCCGGGTGTCCGTGCCCCGCTCGAAGACGCTGAGCCCGGTGACGCGGCCCTCGTCGCCGGTGCCGCGGCGGCCGTCGCCGAACGGGATCCGGTCGCGGACGCGCAGGGTGCCGGAGAAGAGGCGGGCGTAGGCCACCTTCTCGCCCGCCGGGCCCCGCTCGACCTTGAAGACCGTGCCCGACAGGGGGCCGTCCGGGTCACCGGCGGCGGTGGGCAGCAGCCGTTCGATGCCGCCGATCAGCTCGGGCACACCGGCGCCGGTGACCGCGGAGCCGAAGTACACCGGGTGGACGGCGGCGCGGCGGGTCTGCGCGGTCAGGGCGCGGCGCAGCCGGTCCTCGGGGACGGCGCCGTCCAGGTAGGCGGCGAGCAGGCCGTCGTCCCGGTCCGCCAGCGCCTCCAGCGCCGCCGGGCCGAGGCCGGGGAGGAAGCGGGCGGCGCGCGTGCCGAGTCCGGCGGTGGTCCCCGTCGGGACGAGCGGTACGGCCAGCCGCTGCGCCATCCGGCGGAGCACGGCCGCTTCCCGGGCACCGCGCCGGTCGATCTTGTTGACGAAGATCAGGGTGGGGATGCGCAGGCGGCGCAGGGTGCGCATCAGCACGCGGGTCTGCGCCTGGACGCCCTCGACGGCGGAGACGACCAGGACGGCACCGTCGAGTACACCGAGCACCCGCTCCACCTCGGCGATGAAGTCCGGGTGACCGGGGGTGTCGATGAGGTTGACGGTGACGCCGTCGAGCGGGAACGACACGACGGCGGACTTGATGGTGATCCCGCGCCGGCGCTCCAGCGCGAGGGTGTCGGTGGTGGTGCTGCCGGCGTCGACGCTGCCGATCTCGTCGATCACTCCTGCGGTGTACAGCAGCCGTTCGGTCAGGCTGGTCTTACCTGCGTCGACGTGCGCGAGGATTCCCAGATTGAGCAGAGGCACGAAGCGTCATGTCCTTGAGAGAGCGGGCGATTCCTTCCGGGCGGGACATGAACGCTGCTCGCATGATCGCTCCTGGGTTCTCTCGGGGAACTCGACCGGTGCAGTGCAGCAGAACGGCGGCGGCACCGCCAACGGATTAACGTTCAACCAAGTGTCGTGCCCGGGTGAGCCGAGGAGCGGGCGATGCGTGAGATTCTCGCGGTACTGGACGGGTGGTACGCCGCCCGGCTGCCGTTCGGCCTGGCCACGGTCGTCGCGGTCAGCCACAGCGCGCCCCGCGGGCCGGGTGCTTCGCTGGCGGTCGGCCCGGACGACGAGGTGGTCGGCAGCGTGTCCGGCGGCTGTGTGGAGGGCGCGGTGTTCGAACTGGCCCGGGAGGTGGTCGAGAGCGGCACGGCGCGGCTGGAGACGTTCGGCTACAGCGACGAGGACGCCTTCGCGGCCGGACTCACCTGCGGCGGTGAGATCACCGTCCTGGTACGGCCCGTGACCCCGGCCCGGGATCCGGTGTTCGGTGCGGTCGCCGCGTCCGTCGCGAGCGGTGATCCGGTCACGGCGGCCACCGTGGTGGACGGTCCGGCGCCCCGCGGGGCCACCCTCGCGGTGTGGGCGCGGACGGCCGCCGGCAGCCTGGGCACACGGGGGCTCGACGCCGCCGTCGCCGCCGACGCGCGCGGCGAACTCGCCCTCGGTGTGACGGGGCTGCGGCACTACGGGCCGCACGGCGAGCGGCGCGAGGACACCGTCACGGTGTTCGTGCAGTCCTTCGCGCCGCCGCCGCGCATGCTGGTGTTCGGTGCCATCGACTACGCCGCCGCCGTGGCCCGGATCGGGGACTTCCTCGGCTACCGGGTGACCGTGTGCGACGCCCGTCCGGTGTTCGCGACGCCCCGCCGCTTCCCGGCGGGCGTGGAGGTCGTCGTGGACTGGCCGCACCGGTATCTGCGCGGCACGCGCACCGACGAGCGGACGGCGATCTGCGTCCTGACCCACGACCCCAAGTTCGACGTGCCGGTGCTGCGGGAGGCGCTGCGGCGCCCGGCGGCGTACATCGGGGCGATGGGCAGCCGGCGCACCCACGACGACCGGCTGCGCCGCCTGGCCGAGTCGGGCCTGACCGACGAGGAACTGGGCCGCCTGCGCTCTCCGGTCGGCCTGGATCTCGGGGCCCGCACGCCGGAGGAGGTGGCGGTGTCGGTGGCGGCGGAGATCGTGGCCCTGCGGTGGGGCGGCACCGGGGCGCCGCTGAGCGGGACGAGCGGGGCGATCCATCCGCGGGGAGTGGCCTGACGTTCCTCTGGGCGTGCCTCCGGGGCCCGGTCGGTCGACACGCCTGCCGTCACGGCGCGTCGGGCCCCTGCGTGTCCACGGAATCGCCGCCCGCGCCGGCGCCCGCCGCGGTGACGGGGCGGCGCTCGGGGTCGCCGGCCACGCGCGCGTGCACGTGCTGGTCGTGCCAGCCGTCGGTGTGCAGCAGGGCGCTGCGCCGGGTGCCCTCGGCGGTGTATCCGGCCTTCTCGGCCACCCGGCAGGAGGCGGGGTTGGCCGTCGAGTGGCAGAGCGTCAGCCGGTGCAGGCCCAGGTCGTCCAGGGCCCAGCGGCTCAGCCGCCGGGTCGCCGCGACCGCGATGCCGCCGCCGCGCGCCTCGGGCAGCACCCAGTAGACGACCTCGGCGGTGCCGGCCGCCAGGTCGACGTCGTTGAGGCCGGCGAGCCCGACGGGCGCGCCCCCGCGCGCGGCGATGGCCCAGATCGCCCCGGTCTCGGCCCGTCGGCGCGCGTGCAGACGCTCGATCCGGGCCCGGGCCTCGTCCCGGCTGCCGACGGAGAAGAGGTTCCAGTGGCTGATCGCCGGGTCCTGGCCCGCGGTGTGCAGGGCGTCGGCGTCGGCGTCGTCGAGGCGCCAGGGCCGCAGTTCCAGGCCGCCGGGCAGCGCCAGCACGGGCTGGTCGCGGTCGGCGAGACGGCCCGCGGGCACGACGGCGGGTATGCCGGAGCTGTTGATCATCCGGGGATGATGTCACGGTCGGCTACCGCTGCGGCAGGCGGTGCAGGGTCACCTCGGTGAGCGCTCCGCCGGCGACCACCGCCGTGAGGTAGGTGCAGTGGGGCTGGCGGCGGCGGTCGGTCGGGGAGCCGGGGTTGAGCAGGCGCAGGCCGCCGGGCGCGGTGGTGTCCCAGGGGATGTGGCTGTGCCCGAAGACCAGGACGTCCAGGTCGGGGAAGCGGGCGGCGCAGCGGGCCTCGCGGCCCTGGGCGGGGCCGGTCTCGTGGACGACGCCGAAGCGCAGGCCGCCCAGTTCGGCGTGGGCCACTTCGGGGAGCCGGGCGCGCAGGCCGGGGCCGTCGTTGTTGCCGTACACGCCGATCAGGCGGCGGCTGTGGCTCTCCAGCAGGTCGAGGGTGGCGGTGTCGACCCAGTCCCCGGCGTGGAACACGACGTCGGCCCGGGGGAGTTCGGCGAGCAGTTGCTCCGGGAGCTGCTTGGCACGCTTGGGCAGGTGCGTGTCGGACATGAGGAGGAGGCGCACGTCCGTCAGCCTAGGCCGCGCGCGAGGTGCGGCGGCGCAGGCCGCACACGGTGCCCAGCAGGGCGGCGCCCGCGCCGAGGGCGGTGGCGGCGGGATGCCGGACGAGGGTCTCCTGCCAGGAGCGGGAGTGGGAGCTGTCGTCGAAGGCGCCGTGCGCGCCCTGGTCGTCGGCGGGCGTGCGGTCGACCGGTTCGAAGAGATTGTCCAGGTGGGCCGGCGGGACGCGGTCGGTCTGCTGGGAGTCGAAACCGGTGCGGGCCAGGTAGCGGTCGAGCAGTGCCGGGGCGAGCCGGTTGGCCCAGACGGTGGCCACGGTGGAGGCGCCGATGTAGTACTGCTTGCGGCCCGGGTGGTCTGCGGCGTGGAGCACGCCCCGGGCGGCCACCTCGGGCTGGTAGATCGGCGGGACCGGCATGGGGTGCTTGGACAGCCGGGAGCGTACCCACTGGAACTGGGGGGTGTTGACGGCGGGCATCTGGGCGAGGGTGACGTGCACGTTGCTGTGGCGGTGCAGCAGTTCCGTGCGCAGGGAGGAGGTGAAGCCGTTGATGGCGTGCTTGGCTCCGCAGTACGCCGACTGCAGCGGGATCGAGCGCTCCCCGAGCGCGGAGCCGACCTGCACGATGGTGCCCCGGTCGCGGGGCAGCATGCGTTTCAGGGCCGTGCGGGTGCCGTTGACGAAGCCGAGGTAGGTCACCTCGGTGACCCGCGCGAACTCCTCGGCGGTGATCTCCTCGAACGGCGCGAACACGGTGGAGAACGCGCAGTTGATCCATACGTCGATGGGGCCGAACGTCTGCTCGGCGGCCTCGGCGGCGGCCTCCAGCTGCGCCGGGTCGGCCGCGTCGGCCACCTGCACCAGGGGCCGTCCGCCGAGCACCGCGACCTCGTCGGCCGCCGCCTCCAGGCCGCCCTCGCCGCGCGCGATCAGGACGACGTCGGCGCCGCGCTGGGCGTACAGGCGGGCGGTGGCGCGGCCGATGCCGGCGCTGGCACCGGTGATGACGACGGTGGGGGGCATGGTCCTCTCCTCTGTCACAGCGTTCTGCGATTCCGTTTCCCGCGCGGTCCTCTCACCCGACCCGGTAGGGCGCGGCCCGCTCCTCGGCCAGGGTCAGGCCGAGGCCGGGTGCCCCGTCGGCGCCCGGCGTGACGCTGCCGCCGCCCGGATCGAGGACACCGTCGAACAGGAGCCTTTCGATGCGGACGTGGTCGTGGAACCACTCCAGGTGGCGCAGGTTGGGCACGGCGGCGGCCACGTGGGCGTGGGCGTGGGGGGCGCAGTGCCCGGAGACGTCGAGGCCGCGCGCGTGGGCGAGCGCGGCGGCACGCAGCCACACGGTGATGCCGCCGCACCGGGTGACGTCGGCCTGGAGGCAGTCGACGGCCCCGGCGGCCAGCATGTGCTCGAAGTACGGCAGGGTGTAGCCGTACTCGCCGGCGGTGACGTCCATGGGGACCCGGCCGCGGATGTCCGCGAGGTGGGTCGGGTGGTCGGAGGAGACCGGTTCCTCGAACCAGGTGACGCCCTGGCCGGCGAGCCGGTCCGCGACGCGTAGGGCCTGGCCGGCGGTGTAGCCGCCGTTGGCGTCCACGTACAGCTCGGCCGTGTCGCCGATCGCGGCCCGGGCACGGGCGACGCGTTCCAGGTCGCGGTCCTCCCGGCGGCCCCACGACTCCCCGATCTTGATCTTGACGCGGGGGATGCCCTGTTCCTCGGCCCAGCCGCGCAGCTGGCGTTCCTGCCGGGCGCTGTCGTAGGTGGTGAAGCCACCGCTGCCGTAGACGGGCACGTCGTCGCGGGCGGCGCCCAGCAGGCGGACGAGGGGGAGGCCGAGCAGGCGGGCCTTGAGGTCCCACAGGGCGATGTCGACGGCGGCGATCGCCTGGGCGGCCACGCCCGGCAGTCCGGCGTTGCGTACGGCCCGGGACATGTGTTCGTTGGCGCGCGGCACGTCGTGGGCGGTCAGGCCGGTGACGGTGCCGGCGAGGAGGTCACGGACGACGTGGGCGGTGGCGGCGGGCGCGTAGGTGTAGCCGAGGCCGGTGGTGGTGCCGGAGCGGACGGTGACCAGGACGAGGGTGGTCCTGTCCCAGGCGAGGGTGCCGTCCGCCTCGGGGGTGTCGGTGGGGACGGTGTAGACCGCGGTGTCGACCGCGTCGACGGCCGGCTGGTCGCTCATGGTCACCTCCTGAGCTGCCGCAGGCCGCCCACGGCACCCGCGGCGAGAGCGGCCACGGCGGCGGTCGTCGCCCAGCGGGCGGTACGGGACGGCTCGGGCGGGCGGTCGCCCAGGCGCTCCGGGTGGTCGCCGGGCAGGTTGCCGTCGAGGGCGAGCGCCAGGACCTCGGCGAGGTGCAGGGCGCGGCGGCCGGTGCCGCCCTGCTCGATCTGGGTGCGGCAGCTGAAGCCGTCGGCGAGGACCAGGCTGTCCGGGGCGGCCGCGCGGACGGCGGGCAGGACGCCCTGTTCGGCGACGGCCATGGACACCTCGTGGTGGCCGCGTTCGAAGCCGAAGTTGCCGGCCAGGCCGCAGCAGCCCTCGTCGAGCACCTCGGCGTCGAGGTGGGCGCGGCGCATCAGCTCGCGGTCGGCGTCGAACTTCATGACGGCGTGCTGGTGGCAGTGGGTCTGGACGGTCGCCTGCCGGGCGAGCTGCGGAGGCCGCCAACCGTCGGGGGCGTGGTGGACGAGCTGTTCGGCGAAGGTGCGCGTCTGCGTGGCGAGCCGCGCCACGTCCTGGTCGCCGGGCATCAGCTCCGGGGCGTCGGCGCGGAAGACGGCCGTGCAGGAGGGTTCCAGGCCGATGATCGGCGTACCGGCCTCCAGGTAGGGCCGCAGCACGCCGAGGGTGCGGGTCAGCACCCTCTTGGCGACCGGGAGTTGACCCGTGGAGATCCAGGTCAGGCCGCAGCACACGGGCTCGGTGGGGACGGCGACCCGGAAGCCGGCGTCCTCCAGGACGCGTACGGCCGACTTCGCGAGGGCGGGGTGGAAGTAGGTGCTGAAGGTGTCCGGCCACAGGACGACCGTGCGCGGGTCGGCGGGATCCGGATCCTCCCGGTGGCGGCGGGCCCGCCACCACTGGACGAAGGACTCCTCGGCGAACACGGGGGCCGAGCGGGCCTCGTCGATGCCGGCGAGCCGCTTGCCGAGGCGGGCCAGGGCGGGCGCGTGGAGGGCGGAGTTGACCAGGGCGGGAGCGATGCGCGACAGCCGGGCCCACAGCGGGAGCCAGCCCATGGAGTAGTGGGCCATGGGCCGTATCCGGCCCGCGTAGTGGTGGGACATGAACTCCGCCTTGAGGGTGGCCATGTCGACGCCGGTGGGGCAGTCGGACTTGCAGCCCTTGCAGGCCAGGCAGAGGTCGAGCGCGTCGTGTACGGCGGTGGAGCGCCAGCCGTCGCGGACGGCGGAGTCGGCGTGCCCGTCGAGCATCTCGAACAGCAGCCGGGCCCGGCCGCGGGTGGAGTGTTCCTCCTCCCTCGTGGCCCGGTACGAGGGACACATGACACCGCCGGAGTGGCTGCGGCAGTTGCCGATGCCGACGCAGCGCATCACCGCGCGGTTGAAGGAGTGGTCGTCCTCGGGGAAGCCGAAGTGCGTGGCGGGGGTGGCGGGCCGCCAGGCGGGACCGAGCCGCAGCTGCCCGTCGACGGGGTTCGGGTGGACGATCTTGCCGGGGTTCATCCGGTTGCCGGGGTCGAAGAGCGCCTTCAGTTCGCCGAACGCGGTCACGAGCCGTTCCCCGTACATCCGCGTGAGCAGTTCGCCCCGGGCCTGGCCGTCACCGTGCTCGCCGGAGAGGGAGCCGCCGTAGGAGGCGACGAGGTCGGCCGCGCGTTCCAGGAAGTGCCGGAAGCCGGCCACGCCCTGGGCGGTCGACAGGCCGAAGGGGATGCGGGTGTGGACACAGCCCTGCCCGAAGTGGCCGTACAGGGAGGGGTGGTCGTAGTCGAACTCCTCGAAGAGCCGCTTGAGGTCGCGCAGGTAGTCGCCGAGGCGTTCGGGCGGTACGGCGGAGTCCTCCCAGCCCTCCCAGGTCTCCCGGTCGTCCGGCGGGCGGGCGGTCACGCCGAGTCCGGCCTCGCGGGCCTTGAGCATCTTCTGCTCGCGCTCGGGATCGTCGGAGAAGGCGACGCGTCCGTCGTCCTCCTCGCGGCCGACGGCGCGCAGCAGCGCGCGCGCCTGCGCGTCGACCTCCTCCTGGCTGTCCCCGCTGTGCTGCACCATCAGCCAGCTGTCGCCCTCGGGAAGGATGCCGAGCGAGTCGAGGTAGGCGCCCTCCTCGCGCATCAGCTGGGCCATGCGCCCGTCCAGGGCCTCCAGCTGGGTGGGCGAGCAGTGCTCCAGCAGGCGGGGGACGTCGTCGGCGGCGGCGCAGATGTCGTCGTAGCCGAGGACGAGCAGGGACTGGTACCGCGGCACGGGCACGAGGTCGAGTTCGGCGCGCAGGACGGTCACCAGGGTGCCCTCGCTGCCGACGAGGGCCCTGGCCACGTCGAAGCCGTTCTCGGGCAGCAGGGAGTCCAGGTTGTAGCCGGAGACGCGGCGCGGGATCCTGGGGTAGCCGCGGCGGATGTCGGCCAGGTATTCGGTGGCGAGGCGGTCGAGGCCGGCGTAGATCTCGGCGAGCCGGCCGCCGCCGGCGATGATCCGGGCGCGCTCGTCGGGCGGGGTGGGGCCGACCCAGGCGCGCTGCCCGTCGTAGGTGAGGATCTCCAGGCGCCGTACGTTGTCCACGGTCTTGCCGTAGGCCTGGGCGGAGGCGCCGCAGGAGTTGTTGCCGATCATGCCGCCGATCGCGCAGTGGCTGTGGGTCGACGGCTTCGGCCCGAACTGGAGGCCGTGGCGGGCGAGTCGCCGGTTGAGTTCGTCGAGGACGATGCCGGGCTCCACCACGCAGGTGCGACGCTCCGGGTCGACGGAGAGCACGCCGGTGCAGTACTTGCTCCAGTCGATCACCACCGCGGTGTTGGTCGACTGTCCGGCCAGACTGGTGCCGCCGCCGCGGGAGAGGACGGGGACGTCGAAGCGTGCGCACACCGCCACCGCCCGGGCGCCCGCCTCCACGCTGCGGGGGACGACGACGCCCAGCGGGACCTGCCGGTAGTTCGAACCGTCCGTGGCATAGGCGCCACGGCTGCCCGCGTCGAAGCGGACCTCGCCGTCCACCTCGGCGCGGAGAACCGCCTCCAGGCCGGACCTGTCCGCAGAGGTCATCTGCGCTCCTTCCACTGCACCGACGGGCTGCCCTTGTCCGGGGTCCGGCGAGTACCCGGGCAAAAGGACAGCCAAAACTGAACAGTTTCGGCTGGACAGCCTGCACTGTCGGTCATAGTCTGGCGCCATGGCCGACATCTCCGACTCCGCCGCCCGTGCCGCCCGCGATCTGCGCGTGGTGTTCAGCAGGCTGCGGCGCCGCATCCGGGAGGTGGCGCAGGACACCGACCTGAGCCCCTCGCAGGAGTCGGCGCTGACCCTGGTCGGCAAACACGGCGCGGCCACGGCCAGCGCGCTCGCCGCCGCCGAGGGCGTACGTCCGCAGTCCATGGCCACCACGCTGGCCGCCCTGGAGCAGCACGGACTGATCCGACGCGCCCCCGATCCGGACGACGGCCGCCGCCAGCTGGTCACCCTGACCGACGCCGGCCGGGCCCGGATCGAGGGGAACAGGCAGGTGCGCGAGGAGTGGCTGGCCCGCGCCTTCCAGGACCGCTACTCCGAGGAGGAGCGGCGGACGGTCCTCGCGGCGCTGGAGCTGATGGACCGCCTGTCCCGGCCCTGACACCGCGACCCCCAGGAAAGGCCCGACCATGTCCCTCACCACGCTCGACGCCCGCACCGCCCTCGTGGCGATCGACCTCCAGAACGCCATCGTGGCCATGCCCACCCAGCCGTACCCGGGCCCCGAGGTCGTGTCCCGTACGGCGGAACTCGCCGACGCCTTCCGCTCCCACGGGCTGCCGGTGGTCCTCGTCCGGGTCTCCTTCGCCCGCGACGGAGCGGACGCCGTCCCCGGCCGCACCGAGCGCCAGCCGCGCGGGCTCGCCTTCCCCGAGGGCTGGGACATCGTCGTCGACGAGCTGTCCGGACACCCCGGCGACATCCGCGTCACCAAGCACAACTGGAGCGCCTTCCACGGCACCGACCTGGACGTTCAACTGCGCCGCCGGGGCATCACACAGATCGTGCTGACCGGGATCGCGACCAGTATCGGCGTCGAGTCCACCGCCCGCGACGCCTACGCGCACGGCTACCACGTCACCCTCGCCACGGACGCCATGGCCGACGCCGACGCCGGGGCGCACGCGAACAGCGTCGAGCGGATCTTCCCGCGGCTCGGCGAGAGCGGCACGACGGCCGAGGTCCTGGAACTGCTCGCCAAGACCCGCGCCTGACGCCCCGGGCGCTCGCCTCCCGCTTCCCGCACGGGCGAGCGCCACGTCCCGGCCGCTCCCGCGCCTCGGGTCAGTCCTCGCCCCGCACGATGGTGTCCTCGGCCGCATCGCCCTGCCGCCGGACGGAGGCGCGGTCCAGGACGGCGGGGAGGCAGGTGCGCATCCCCCGGCCCCGCCGGCGGCGGGCCTCGGCCCATCCGGTCTCGGCGGAGGGCAGAGCGGCCTTGTCACTGCTGTGCGCGGTCACGTCGTTCATCTTCCTTCTGCGCTGTCGGTGGCCGCCCGGGTCCCCGCGTCACCACGCCGGTAAACCCGAGCGGGCGGCAGCGGTCAGGTACGGCCGCCGCCACCGCCGCCGAAGGACCCGCTGGAACCGGGCGACCAGCGCGCACGGCGCTGGTCGTCGGCGCGCTTGGTGCCGACGTTGCCGAGCTGGTGCGGGGTCAGGCGCTCGCTGTCGTCGGCCGCGCGGGGCACCTCGTCGGGCTCGCGCATCTCACTGGTCTCACGGACCGGGCCGGACGGCGGCATCCTCGGCTGTTCTTCGGGCCGGGGCGGAGCCGGTTCACGCCGGCGCACCTTGAACCCCAGCCGGAAGGCCCAGATCAGCCCGGCGACGCAGACCAGGCCCACCACGAGAATGACGATGTACCCGAAGACCTGCACACCGGCCGCTGCTTCGTACATGGCACTGTTCATGAGCGCCGGGTACCCGGGGGCCCGCCGAGGATGCCCGGCGCGGTGACCGTCAGCCGATCGGCCCAGTCCATGGCGTACACCGCCGGAAGCGGGCAGGGCGTGGCGTGGGCGGGCCCACGGCCGCCGGGAGTAGCGTCACCCGCGATGACCGAATCGCCGCAGATGTCAGAAATCCCGGAGATCACCGCCCGGTACACGGCACCCGCGCCACGCCCCGGCCGAACCCTGCTGCGCTGGGTCTCCACGACCGACCACAAGGTGATCGGCCGCCTCTACATGGTGACGGCCTTCTGCTTCTTCCTGCTGGCGGGGCTGCTCGCGCTCGGCATGCGCGCCGAACTGGCGCGGCCGGGCCTTCAGTTCCTGAGCCGGCAGGGCTACAACGAGTTCGTCACCGTGCATGGCACGATCATGATGCTGCTGTTCGCGACGCCGATGTTCGCCGGCTTCGCCAACGCCGTCATGCCGCTGCAGATCGGCGCCCCCGACCTGGCCTTTCCGCGGCTGAACGCGCTGTCGTACTGGATGTACCTGTTCGGCGGCCTCATCGTGGTGTCCGGGTTCGTGGTGCCGGGCGGGGCGGCGTCCTTCGGCTGGTTCGCCTACGCGCCGCTCAACAGCGCCTACTACTCCCCCGGCGCGGGCGGTGACCTGTGGGCCATGGGACTGGTGGTGTCGGGTGTGTCGACGACGCTGACCGCGGTGAACTTCATCGCCACGATCATGTGCCTGCGCGCGCCGGGCATGACCATGTTCCGGATGCCGATGTTCACCTGGAACGTGCTGTTCACCTCGATCCTGATCCTGCCCGCGTTCCCGGTGCTCACGGCGGCACTGCTGGTGCTGGAGGCGGACCGGAAGTTCGGGGCGCACGTCTTCGACGCGGCCAACGGCGGCGCGCTGCTGTGGCAGCACCTGTTCTGGTTCTTCGGGCACCCCGAGGTCTACATCGTGGCCCTGCCGTTCTTCGGGATCGTTTCGGAGATCATCCCGGTCTTCTCCCGCAAACCGCTCTTCGGTTATCTGCCGATGATCGGGGCGACCATCTCGATCACCATGCTGTCGGCGGTGGTGTGGGCGCATCACATGTTCGCCACCGGCGCGGTGCTGCTGCCGTTCTTCTCGGTCATGTCGTTCCTGATCGCGGTGCCCACGGGCATCAAGTTCTTCGCGTGGATCGGGACGATGGTGCACGGGTCGCTGTCGTTCGAGACGCCGATGCTGTGGTCCCTGGGCTTCCTGGTGTCGTTCCTGCTGGGCGGCCTCAGCGGGGTGCTGATCGCCTCCCCGCCGCTCGACTTCCACCTGACCGACTCGTACTTCATCGTGGCGCACCTGCACTACGTGCTGTTCGGCACGGTGGTGTTCGCGATGTTCGCCGGGTTCTACTTCTGGTGGCCCAAGTTCACCGGGAAGATGCTGGACGAACGGCTCGGCATCGTGCATTTCTGGCTGCTCTTCCCGGGCTTCCAGCTGACCTTCCTGGTCCAGCACTGGCTCGGCGAGGAGGGCATGCCCCGGCGGTACGCGGACTATCTGCCCGGGGACGGCTTCACGCTGCTCAACACGCTGTCGACGGCGGGCGCGTTCCTGCTCGGCGTGTCCACCCTGCCGTTCCTCTACAACGTCTGGCGCACCGCCACCAAGGGCGTACGGGTGACCGGGGACGACCCCTGGGGCTGGGGCCGGGGCCTGGAGTGGGCGACGTCCTGCCCGCCGCCCAGGCACAACTTCGTCGCGCTGCCCCGCATCCGGTCGGAGTCACCCGCCTTCGACCTGCACCATCCGGAGGTCGAGAAGCCGGCCGGGGAGGAGAGGGCGCGATGAGGGCGGAGGCGGTTCTGTTCGGCGGCGTGGCACTGTTCTTCGGTGGTTCGGCCGCCCTGTACGGGGTGTGGTCGGGGGACGCGACGGGCACGACGGCGCTGGTCGTCGCGTTCGGGATGGCGGCGCTGATCGCCTTCTTCTGTCTGATCCAGTACCGGCGCCGGGGCGCGCGGGCCCAGGACCGCACCGAGGCGGAGGTCGCGGACGGGGCCGGACCGGTGGCGTTCTTCCCGGACGAGAGCCTGTGGCCGGTCGTCACCGCGCTCGGCTTCGCGGTGACGGCCACCGGTGTCGTCTACGGGCTGTGGCTGTTCCTCATCGGTCTCGGTGTTCTGGCTCGCGGGGTGTGCGGGTTGGTGTTCCAGTACGCGCGCCGGTGAGCGGTCTGCGGGGAGCGCCGGGCCGGAAGGTCTCGACGGGCTCGTGGTCGCTCTCGTAACCGCCGGTGACGGTCTGCCGGATGTCGCCGGTGGGCACGCCTTCGTCGAGACGCTCCCGCTCGGCCGCCGTGAGGGCCCGGCACAGCCACCGGGTCACCAGGAACGCGAGGACGGGCGCCACCACCAGGGCGACGCGCAGCACCCAGGTGAGGGCGTTGACGGAGATGCGGAACGTCTGGGCGGTGATGTCGTTGCCGCCGGCCAGCAGCAGCACTCCGTAGAAGACCGTGCCCGCGACGCCGAGGCCGGTGCGCACGGGACGCTCGCGCGGCCGGTCGCACAGGTGCTGTTCGCGCCGCCACTCCCCCGTCAGGCGTTGCTCCACGAACGGATAGGCGTAGAGCACGGCGAACAGCAGGCCGGGCAGGACCACCGCCGGGAGCAGTACGTTCCACATGAACGTGTGCCCGGCGACGTTCGTCTCCCACGGCGGTACGAGCCGCAGCGCGCCCTCCAGGAAGCCCACGTACCAGTCGGGCTGGGAGCCGGTGGAGACCAGGTCCGGACGGTAGGGGCCGTAGACCCAGACCGGGTTGATCTGGGCGATGCCCGCCAGCAGCACCAGCACACCGAAGACCGTCAGGGACAGACCGGTGGAGGTGGCGGTGAACTGCGGGAAGAGGGGTTTGCCGCGGACGTTGCGGAGGGTGCGGCCGGGTCCGCGCCACTGGGTGTGCTTGAGGTGGAACACCAGGATCAGATGGACCGTCACCAGGGCGATGAGCGCTCCGGGGAGGAGCAGGACGTGCAGCGGGTACAGGCGGGTGACGATGTCGTGGCCGGGGACCTGGCCGCCGAAGGCGAAGAAGGCCACGTACGTGCCCACCACGGGGAGGGAGAGCATGATGCCCTGGGCGATGCGCAGCCCGGTTCCGGAGAGCAGGTCGTCGGGGAGCGAGTAGCCGGCGAAGCCCTCGGCGAGGGAGAGCATGAACAGGGTCACCCCGATCACCCAGTTCAGCTCCCGCGGCCGGCGGAAGGCGCCGGTGAAGAAGATCCGGAGCATGTGCAGGCCGATCGCGGCGACGAAGACCAGCGCGGCCCAGTGATGGGTCTGCCGCATCAGCAGTCCGCCGCGCACGTCGAAGCTGATGCGCAGGGTGGAGTCGAACGCGGCCGACATGCGTACTCCGCGCAGCGGTGCGTAGGGGCCCGTGTAGACGACCTCGCGCATCTCCGGCTGGAAGAAGAACGTCAGCCACACGCCCGTCAGGACCAGCACGAGCAGGCTGTACAGGGCGAGTTCGCCGAGGAAGAAGGACCCGTGCTCCGGGAACGCCTTGCGCAGCAGCGAGCCGCCCTCCAGCACGGGCAGCCGCGCGTCGGCCGCGTCCACCAGCCGTTCGGCACGCCGGCCGGCTCGGCTCATGTGTCCTCCGCCGTGGCGGACCGCTCCACCTCGGCCTCCACCTCGGCCCGCGACCGGCCGGTCTGCTTGGCGTATTCGCTGACCGCGCTCTGCAGGTCCCGGGCCAGGTCCCGCCAGGCACGCAGGGCGGTCTCGTAGGTGCCCGACTGGGCACCCGTCATCCGCCGCTCGGCCGGCGGGCCATAGGTCTCCCGCAGGTCCTCGACCGTGGCGTGGGCCGCTGCGGCCGCGCGCTGCTTCTGCACCAGTTCCTCGAAGGTGTGTGCCACAACAACCGACCCTAGGCACGGGTGCCGGAGCGCGCCTCCCCAACCTGTCCGAACGGCGCGCTTCCCCACCCGGGTGGCGGGTCAGCCCTCGGGCACGAGATCCGCCCACACCTGTTTGCCACCGCTGACGGGAACCGTCCCCCAGGCCTCCGACACGGCCTCCACCAGCAGGATGCCCCGTCCGCCGGTGGCCTCCCAGCCGATGCTGGTGGGCTTCACGGGGCTGCGCGGGGAGGAATCGGCGACGGCGAGCCGCAGCCGGTGGTTGACCAGGCTCATGTCGAGCCGGACCGGGCCGCCGGTGTGCACGAGGGCGTTGGTGACGAGTTCGGAGACGACCAGCAGCGCCGTGTCGAGCGTCTCCCGGGGGATGCCCCAGGCACGCAGGGTGCGCCGGGTGAAGCGGCGGGCGTGCCGGACCGCCTCCGGCACCCGCCACACCGTCCAGCTCTCCCGCAGCGGCCGCACGGCCATGCCGTCGTAGCGCATCAGCAGCAGGGCGACGTCGTCGCCGCGGTGGGCGCCGGTGAGCAGGGCGTCGGCGACCAGGCCGAGATGGGCGGGGTCGGCGGCGGCCAGTTCGCGGGCCAGCCGGTCCATGCCGGCGTCGAGGTCGGCGTCGGCGGACTCCACCAGGCCGTCGGTGGTCAGCGCCAGCACCGTGCCGGGGCGCAGCCGCAGCGGGGTCATCGGGAAGTCGGCCTGTGCGAGCACGCCGAGCGGCGGACCGCCCTCGGCCTGCACGATCTCGGTGCTGCCGTCGGGGTGGCGCAGCACCGGCTGCAGATGCCCGGCGCGCACGCACCAGGCGGTGCCCTGCTCCATGTCGACGTCGACGTAGGCGCAGGTGGCGAAGAGGTCGGTCTCCATCTCCAGGAGCAGCCGGTTGGCGTGCGCGACGACCACGTCCGGGGAGTGGCCCTCGGCGGCGTAGGCGCGCAGCGCGGTGCGCATCTGGCCCATCAGGGTGGCCGCGCCGGCGTTGTGGCCCTGGACGTCACCGATGACGAAGGCCACGTGGTTGTCGGCGAGCGGGATCACGTCGTACCAGTCGCCGCCGACCTCCAGGCCGGCCGTGGTCGGCAGGTAGCGGGCGACGGCGACCGCGCCGGGCAGCCGGGGCAGCCGGCGGGGCAGCAGGGTGCGCTGGAGCATGCCGACGAGTTCGTGCTCGGCGTCGAAGGCGTGGGCGCGCAGCAGCGCCTGTCCGGCGAGGCCGGCGCAGGCGGTGAGCAGGGCGCGTTCGTCGGGGGCGAACTCGTGCGGCTGGTCCCAGCCGACCAGGCAGGCGCCGGCCATCCGGCCGCCGGCCGGGAGCGGCAGGATCGCGAGACCGCCCGGACCGACCTCGGCGAGGGCGGGCTCCAGGTCCGAGCCGGCGGGCCAGATCCGGGCGCGGCCCGCGCGCAGCGCGGCGGCCAGGGTGGGCATGTCGCGCACCGGCGCGTCGGGCCACTCCGTGCGCCATTCGGAACGCCACAGCTCGGGCCAGGCCTCGGGCTGGGGCGGGTCGAGGACGGTGACGACGAGCCGGTCGTTCTCCAGCTCGGCCAGGGCGATCCGGTCGGCCCGCAGGGGTGTGCGCAGAGCGGCGACGACGGCCTGGCCGACGTCCTTGACGGTGCCGGCGGTGGCGAGGGCGGCGGCCAGGCGCTGCACGCGGGCCACGTCGGTGACGTCGGAGCGCAGGGTGGAGGCGTCGGCGACGGTGCCGACGAGCCGGGCGGGGCGGCCCTCGCCGCCGGGCAGCAGCCGGCCGCGCAGCCGCAGCCACGTGGGCGGACCGTCGGGCTGGAGGATGCGGAACTCCAGCTCACGGTCGCCGATGGACATGTGGTCGGCCTCGACCACGGACATCAGCGCGGGCAGGTCCTCGGGCACCGCGCGGCCCAACAGGGTCTCCACGCGGCCGTCGAAGCTCGCCCGGCCGATCCCGAACAGCCGCAGGATGCCCTCGCCGACCTCGACCCGGCCGCTGTCCACGGCCAGGCTGAAGGCGTTCTCGGTCAGCTCGCCGGTGTCACCGATGATGGCCGGGGCGGGTACGGCGACCGTGCCGGCGATCAGTTCCAGGCAGGCCCGGTCGTCGGTGCCGAAGCCGCCGGGGTGCTCGCCGACGGCCAGCAGGCAGCCGCCGCCCGGCGGGCCGAGCGGCAGGACGGCCAGGGAGAAGTCGGAGGACGGGGTGCGGCGCGCGTCCGGGCCGCCGGCCAGTTCGGCGGGGCCGAGCCACCGCGGCACTCCGGTGCGGTGCACCTCGGCGACCGGGGAGGCACCGGCCGTCGGGTAGCAGTCCCGCAGGCCGTACAGGGTGCGCGGCAGACCGGCCGACTCGGCGAGGCAGAGCAGCCCGGGGTCTCCGCCGGGCGTGTACACCCCGGCGAAGGACGCCCCGGCGAACACCAGCGCCTGTTCCAGGACGCGGCGGAGCCGGTCGGAGGTGGCCGGCGACGCCATCAGCGATGCGAGGGCGACTTCGGCACGCTCCGCTCTCGTCCTGCTGATCGCAGTGCCCTCACTGACCACGTCGCCATTACAGCGCGTGTGAGCCGCCCGCGCAGCCCCTGTGACCGCAGGCTATGCGGACACCGTCCTCAGCCCCCTGCTCACGGTGGCCGTCACCGCGGCGACGGTGACCAGCAGGGGGAAGACCAGCAGGGCCGGTCCCGGGCTCCAGCGGGCCAGCAGCGCGCCGGCCAGGGCGGGGGCGAGCGCGGCGGCCGAGCCGGCGGCGAGCAGCACGCCGCTGACCACGCGGCCTTGCAGTCGGTCCGGTGTGACGGCGGCCTGGTGGCCGAAGAGGGCCGCGTTCGCCGTGGGGCCGAGGAACACGGCGGCGGCGAGGGGTACGGCGGCCAGGACGGTGCTGGACAGCAGTGCGCTGACCGCCATCAGCGCGGCGGTCGTCCAGCACAGCAGGGTGATCAGTACGGGCAGTCGCAGCCGCCGCTGGAGCAGCGGGGCCGCGAAGGCGCCCAGCAGGCCGCCCACCGCGAAGATCGTGCCGGCGAGGCCCACCAGGAACGGCGAGACGCCGGCGTGGCGGAGCGCGAGGGTCATCGCGAAGACCATGCCGGTGAAGGCCATGTTCAGCGGTGCGGCGATCACCAGCAGGGCTCGCAGGAACGGGTGCCCCAGCAGGAAGCGCAGCCCCTCCGTGGCGGACGCGCCGACGGCCGGGGCCGCCTCCCGCCGGTCCTCCTGGAGAGGCCGCCGGATGCAGCACACGGCCACGAGGGAGAGCAGGAAGCTCAGCGCGTTGCCGAGGAAGGGCAGGGCCCGGCCGAGCCCGAACAGCAGGCCGCCCAGCGGCGGACCGGCCAGCGAGACGCCGTAGGTCCGCGCCTCGTTGCGGGCGACGGCGGAGGTGAGCTGGCCGGGACGGACCAGATTGCGCACCGAGGCGTGCTCGGCGGTGCTGAAGACGGCCGTGGCGGCGGCGCCCGCGACCACGGCCGCGAGGATCACGGGCAGGCCGGCGGTGCCCGCCACGACGGCCCAGCCGAGGAGGGCGTACACGGCGAGCCGCAGGACGTCGCAGGCGATCATCAGCCGGCGCCGGTCGAAACGGTCCGCGAGGACACCGGCCGGCAGCCGGCACACCAGGGTGGTGACGAGCCCGGCGGTGCCGACGAGCCCGGCCCGCGCCGGTGAGCCGGTCTGCTGCAACACCAGCAGCGGCAGCGCCAGTTCCACCATGGCGCCGCCCAGATCGGACAGGCACTGACCGGTCCACAGCAGAGTGAAGTCGCGGTTGCGCCACAGAGTCGGCGCGGGACCGGTCTCCGCCGCCCCGGTGGCCTCCCCGGCGAGCGGGGGCCGGGTCATGCGGAGTCCTCGACGGCGGTCGCCGCGGCCGTCCCCTCGGCGACCGCCGACCGGGCCGAGCCCTGGGCGGCCGGGCTCGGGGCGGCCGTCGGCTCGGGCAGGCCGGCGGCGGGTGTCGCCGTGGTCGGGCCGTCGGGGGCCGGGGGCTCGGTGGACTGCGCCCCCGTGGTCGTCGTGGTCGTCGTGGTCGTCGTCGCGGCGAGGGTCCCGGAGGCCGGCTGTTCCGTCCGGAGGCCGGTGGGGATCACCAGCAGCTTCGTCACGGAGCCGTCCTCGTCCACGACGTCCCGGACGTGCCGGAAGCCCAGCCGCCGGCACATGGCCAGGCTGGCGGTGTTCTCGGCGCCCACCATGCCGTAGGCCTCGGTGAGGCCGAGATCGTCGGCGGCGTGCCGGAGCAGGCCGCGTACCGCCTCTCCGCCCAGGCCTCGCCCCCAGTATCCGGGGGCGAGGGCGGTCACGAGTTCGTGGCCGTCGACGTTGCCGGTCGGCTTCACCTCGGCATGACCGACGTAGCGGCCCGCCAGCCACAGGCCCCACACGTCGAAGCGCCGTCGGGGGTAGACCTCGGTGAGGATGGCGCGGAACAGCTCGCGGATCTGGGGTTCGGGCACGAGGTCCTGCCCCATCCAGCGGCACACCTCCTCGTCGCGCAGCAGGGCGACGAAGACGTCCTCGTGCTCGGGCCGGTAGGGGAGGAACTCAAGGCGCTCGGTGCGCAGGACGGGGGTCATGGCGGGCTCCTCGGGAGTGATGCGGTGCGGCGGGGCCGAGGGCGGTGGGGCGCCGGGGCGGCGACGCGTGGGGGGAGGAGGCGGTGCCGGGCCGGCGCGCGTGCGGCCGGCCCGGCGGTGCGGTGGTGGTGAGGGTGGTGGCGCGGCCGGTCAGGCGCCGGCGTTCTCCATGCGGTCGCGGAGGCTCTTCGGACGCATGTCGGTCCAGACCTCGTCCACGTAGGCGGAGCACTCGGCCTCGGTGCCCTCCTTGCCGACGGGCTGCCAGCCCGCGGGCACCTCGAGGTCGGCGGGCCAGAGGGAGTACTGCTCCTCGTCGTTGCGCAGCACCTGGTAGCGGGTGTTCTCGTCCATGTCGGGTTCCTCCGTCGTCGGGTTCGGCTGGGCGGGAGTTCGGGCGGGCGTACGGTCACGGGTCGGGGCGCGGGGCGGGTGAGGGCCGTGCCGGGCGGCCGGCCGGGGCGGCGCCCCGCGCGGGCGGAGCGTGGTCATCTGCCTCCCCGGGCGTGCCGGGCGAGCCGGCGCAGGACCTCGGCGAACTCCTCGGCCACCCGGCGCACGGTCGCCGTGTCGTGGACGCCGGGCCGGTGGTGCCAGGTGAAGGCGAGCCGGCCGTGCTGCACCGCGCCCACCACCTCCACCAGGTGCGAGCCCGGGTCCCGGGGGTCGTGGTCCTGCCCGAAGGAGCCGTGTTCGGCGCGGACCAGGCCGCCGTCGGCGGTCTCGGGGCGGGCGTCCCACTGGCCGAGGTAGTTGAAGACGACCTGTCCGTGGGCGTGGGCGCCGAGGCGTTCGCGGACCTCGGGCGGGCCGAAGGTGCGCAGCGCGCCGAAGCCGATGCCGTTGCCCGGTACGGCGCGCAGCTGGCGGCGCACCGACTTCACCAGGGACCGCCAGTCGCGGTCCGGGCCGAGGTCGCCGGGGTCGTCCACCTGGACGGCGACCGGGTACACGGTGGTGAACCAGCCGACGGTGCGGGAGAGGTCGACGCCGTCGAGCAGGTCCTCACGGCCGTGGCCCTCCAGGTCCAGGCGGACCCGGTCGTGTCCGGTCCAGCGGGCCAGCGCCAGGGCGAGGGCGGCGAGCAGCACGTCGCCCACCCGGGTGCGGTAGGCGGTGGGCGCGGAACGCAGCAGGGCCGCGGTGTCCTCCTCGCCGAGTTCCACGCTCACCGTGGCGGGCGGTCCCGCGTCGGCCGCCGGGTCCGGGCCGGCCGGTGCCGGGTCGGTGCGCACCGCCTGCTCCCAGTGGGGCAGTTCGTGGTCGAGACCGCCGTCGGCGATGTGCGCGGCGAGCCTGCGCGACCACTCCCGGAAGCTGGTGCCGCGCTCCCCCAGCGTGACCGGGTCGCCCTGGACGGCCTGCCGGTAGGCGGTCTCCAGGTCGTCGCGGAGGATGCGCCAGGAGACGGCGTCCACCACCAGGTGGTGGGCGACGAGGAGGAGGAACGCCGGCCGGTCCGGGTCCCCGGTGAACAGGGCCGCCCGCAGCTGCGGTCCGCGGGCCAGGTCGAAGCCGGCGTGCAGTTCGTCGGCGGCCTTGGCCATGGCCGCGTCGGCCTCCTCGGCGGAGAGCCCGCTCAGATCGTGCCGGACGAGGATGTCGTGGCCGGCGGCGGGCGGCGGGTTGAACTGCCGCCAGCCGTGCTCGTCCCGGGTGAACCGCATGCGCAGGGCGTCGTGGTGGTCCAGCAGCGCGTCGAGCGCGGCGCGCAGCGCCCGCGGGTCGGGGGCGCCGTCGAGTTCCAGCAGCGCCGACTGGTTGAAGTGGTGGTGGGCCGCGCGGGGCGTGGTGAGGAACCACTCCTGGATGGGGGTGAGCGGTACGTCGCCGCTGACCGGGCCGTCCCCGGACCGGCGGGGCGCGGCGCGCACCACGGTGGCGAGTTCGGCGACGGTCTGGTGCGTGAACAGGTCGCGGGTGGCGATGTGCAGGCCGTCGCGGCGCAGTCGCGAGACGACCTGCATGCTCAGGATGGAGTCGCCGCCGAGCGCGAAGAAGTTGTCGTCGGCGCCGACCTCCTCGATGCCCAGTACATCGGCCCAGATGCGGGCGATACGGCGCTCGGTGTCGGTGCGCGGCGCGGTCCGCGGACCGTCGGCGGCCCGCACGGGCCCGGGGGCGGGCAGGGCCCGCCGGTCGAGCTTGCCGTTGACGGTGAGCGGCAGCCGGTCGAGCGGTACGAAGACCGACGGGACCATGTGCGGGGGCAGCAGCCCGGCCAGGTGCAGCCGCAGCTCGCCGACGGAGAGCCCGACACCGTTCGGCTCGGCCCCGACCGGCTCGGTGCCGGAGGACCCGGTGCCGGACGGCTCGGCCGGTACGACGTAGGCGACGAGCCGGGCCGGTGCGCCGGGCGCGTCGTCCGCGCGGACGACGACGACCGCGTCCCGCACCAGGGGGCTGCGGCGCAGCGCGCTCTCGATCTCGCCGGGCTCGATGCGAAAGCCGCGCAGCTTGACCTGGCCGTCGGCGCGTCCGGCGAACCGCAGCCGGCCGTCGGCGGTCCAGCGGACCAGGTCCCCGGTGCGGTACATCCGCTCGCCCGGCGCGCCGAACGGGTCGGGCACGAACCGCTGGGCGGTCAGTCCCGGCCGGCCCAGGTAGCCGCGGGCGAGCCCCGGCCCGGCGAGGTACAGCTCCCCGGTCACGCCGGGCGGTACGGGGCGCAGGGCGGCGTCGAGGACGTGGACGCGGGTGCTGCCGGAGGGGCGTCCGATGGACGGGGCGCCGGTGCCGGCGGTCAGCGGTCCGGTCCAGGTGGCGACCACGGTGGCCTCGGTGGGCCCGTAGGAGTTGATCATCCGGCGGCCGGGGGCCCAGGTGTCGACCAGGTCGGCCGGGCAGGCCTCGGCGCCCACGATGAGCGTCCGCAGGGCGGGCAGCGCGGCGGCGGTCTCCGGCGGGACGGTGGCGAGCGCGGCCGGGGGGATCAGGGTGTGGCTGACCCGCCGTTCGGTGAGCACCTCGGCCAGCCGCTCCCCGACCAGCGGCCCCTCCTCCCCCGTCACCAGCGCGGCTCCGCTGAGCAGGGAGACGCACAGTTCCAGCACGGAGGCGTCGAAGCTGGGCGAGGCGAACTGCAGCACCCGGTCGCCGGGCCCGGCGGCGTACTGTGCGGCGGCCGCCGCGGCGAAGGAGGCCAGGCCCCGGTGGGTGACCACCACGCCCTTCGGGGTGCCGGTGGAGCCGGAGGTGTAGATGACGTAGGCGGGGTGGGCGGGGGTGAGCGCGGTGGTGCGGTCGGCGTCCGTGGGTGCCGTCTCCGGCCCGTCGGCGGCCCACACCTCGGCCGGGTCGCCGAGGACCGGACGGGCGCCCGCGTCCCGGATCATGAACTCCCGGCGCTGCGCCGGGTAGTCGGGGTCGACGGGCAGGAAGGCGCCGCCGGCCTTGGCGACGGCGAGCTGCGCCACCACGGTCGCCGCCGAACGGGGCAGCGCCAGGGCGACCACGCGCTCCGGTCCGACGCCGTCCCGGAGCAGCCGGTGGGCCAGCCGGTTGGCGGCCCGGTCCACCTCCGCGTAGGTCAGCTCCCGGTCGCCGTCCACCAGCGCCACCGCGTCCGGGGTGCGGGCCGCCTGCCGCTCGAACAGGGCCGGCAGGGTGGCCTCGGGCTCCGGGCGGAAGGTGCCCCGGCCCTGGTCCAGCAGGGCCTTCAACTCGTCGTCGGAGGTCAGCGGCAGGGCGCCGAGGGGGCGATCCGGGGTCTCGGCGACGGCGTGCAGCAGGGTGCCGAGCTGTGCGGCCATCCGTTCGGCGGTGGCCGCCTCGAACAGGTCGGTGTTGTAGGTGAGCAGGCCGTGCAGGGCGCCGGAGCCGGTCTCGGCGAACTCCAGCGTGAGGTCGAACGCGGCCTGCTCCGAGTCCGGTTCGACGTCGGTGACCTCGAGACCGGGCAGGTCGAGGCCGGCGGCGGGGGTGTTCTGCAGGACGACCATGACCTGGAAGAGCGGGCTGCGGCTGGTGTCGCGCACGGGCTGCACCTCGTCCACCACCCGCTCGAACGGCACGTCCTGGTGGGCGAAGGCGTCGAGGACCGTCTTCCGTACCGCCGTGAGGAACCCGGTGAACGGCTGCCCGGCCTCGGCCCGCGAGCGCAGGACCAGGGTGTTGACGAAGAACCCGACGAGCGACTGGGTCTCGGGCCGGTCACGGCCGGAGGTGACGGTGCCGACCGCGACGTCCTCGGCGCCGGAGAGCCGGGCGAGGTAGGCCTGGGAGGCGGCGACGAGCGTGGTGAACAGGGTGGTTCCCTGTTCCCGGGCGAGCCGGGTGAGCTGCCGGACGGTCCGGGCGGGCACCACCAGCCGGGTGGTGGCGCCGGCGCTGGTGCGCACCGGCGGCCGGGGCCGGTCGGTGGGCAGCTCCAGCGGGGCGCTGTCGGCCAGTTGCTCCCTCCAGTAGGCGAGGTGCTCGTCCGCACCGGCGTCCCCGGCGGTGCGCTGCCAGTGCGCGTAGTCGGCGTACTGCACCGGCAGGGGCGGCAACTCTTCCTCGGACGCGTCGAGTTCGGCCCGGTAGAAGTGGGCGAGGTCGCCGAGCAGGACGGCGGTGGACCAGCCGTCGGTCACGATGTGGTGCAGAGTCAGGCCGAGTACGTGGTCGTGGTCGGCGAGCCGGACCAGGCCGGCGCGCAGCAGCGGGCCCTCACGGAGGTCGAAGGGGCGGGTGCGCTCCTCGGCGAGCAGGCGGCGCAGCGCGGGCTCCCGCTCGGCGTCGGCGTGCCGGGACAGGTCGTGCACGGGCAGCGGCACCTCCCGCGGGGGGTGGACGCGCTGGATGCCGTGACCGTCGACGCTGTCGAACGTGGTGCGCAGCGATTCGTGCCGGGCGACCACGGCGCCGAGGGCGGCGCGGAGGGCACCGGTGTCCAGGGGGCCGTGCAGCCGGAGGGCGAGCGCGGTGACGTACTCCGCGCCGTGGGGTTCGAACTCCTGGAGGAACCAGAGCCGTTGCTGGGCGTGGGACATGGGCGCGACCGTGTCCCGGGCGACCGGGACGATCGCCGGGCGGCCGGAGCCCTGCCGGGTGCCGAGCAGTCGGGCCAGCGCGGCCGGCGTGGGGTGGGTGAAGACCGCGCGCGGGGTGAGGTCGGTGTCGAAGGTCTCGGCGAGGCGGGAGGCGAGCCGGATGCTGAGGATCGAGTCGCCGCCGAGCTGGAAGAAGTCGTCCTCCGCGCCGGGCGGTTCGCTGCCCAGCACCTCGGCGAAGACGGCCGCGGTGCGGCGCTCGGCGTCGGTGCGGGGCTCGACCCGCGCGCGCGGCCGCGTGGCCTCCGGCGCGGGCAGGGCCGCCCGGTCGACCTTGCCGTTGCGGCTGAGCGGGAGAGCCGTGAGCGGGACGAACGCGGCGGGGACGAGATAGTCCGGCAGGGTGCGCGTGGCGAAGGCCCGCAGCTCCTCGACGTCCCCTCCGGCCGGTCCGACGACATAGGCCACGAGCCGCTTGGCGCCCGGCCGGTCCTCGCGGGCCAGGACGGCCACGTCGACGACGTCCGGGTGGGCGGCGAGCGCGGCCTCGATCTCGCCGGGCTCCACCCGGAAGCCCCGGATCTTCACCTGGTCGTCGGCACGGCCCAGGAACTCCACGGTGCCGTCCGGCCGCCGCCGGGCCAGGTCGCCCGTGCGGTACATGCGGGCGCCGGGCGGGCCGGCGGGGTCGGCGAGGAAGCGGGTCGCGGTGTCGCCGGGCCGCCCCAGATAGCCGCGGGCGAGGCCCTCGCCGGCCAGGTACAGCTCGCCCGCGCCACCCGGCGGTACGGGCCGCAGCCGGGCGTCGAGGACGTGCACCCGCATGTCGTCCAGCGGGTGCCCGATGGGCACGGTGCCGGGCACGTCCGCGGGATCGGTGAGAGCGCAGGAGGTCGCGAAGGTGGTGGTCTCGGTGGGGCCGTAGCCGTCCACGACGGTCAGTCCGGGGCAGGCGGCCAGTACCCGGCGCACGGCCTGGGCGGGGACGACGTCACCGCCGGTCCACACCTGCCGCAGGCCCCGGAAGCAGTCGGGCGCGTCCTGCGCGAGCAGCCGGAACAGGCCGGCGGTCAGCCACAGCGCGGTCAGCCCGCCGCCGGCGTGGCGGCGCAGCAGGGCCGCGTCGACGGTGCCGTCCGGTGCCACGACCACGCAGCCACCGTTGAGGAGCGGCGCCCACACCTCGAACGTGGCGGCGTCGAAGGCCACCGGCGAGTGCAGCAGCACCCGGTCGGACACACCACCGGCGAACCGGCTGTCGGTGGCCAGTGCCGCCACGTCCCGGTGCCGCACCGCCACCGCCTTGGGCAGACCGGTGGATCCGGAGGTGAACATCACGTAGGCCAGCCGGTCGGGGTCGGCGGGCGGTGTCTGTCCCGTCGGCGCGGGGGCGTGCGCCGGGTGGACGGGAGCGGGCGAGGGTGCCCGCCCGGCGTCCCGGTGGTCCTGCCCGTCGGCGCCGGCGCGGGCGGCGGTCACCTCGGCCGCGGTGAGCCGGAGGGTCGCGCCCGCCTGGGCGACCAGGGTCCGGCGGCGCTCCTCGGGGGCGCGGGTGTCGACGGGGACGTAGGCGCCGCCGGCCATGAGCACCGCGAGCTGGGCCACGACGAGTTCGGCGGAGCGGTCCATCAGGAGCGCCACCCGGTCCTCGGCCGCCAGTCCGCCGGACAGCAGCCGGGCGGACAGCGAGCCGGCCCAGTCGCGCAGTTGGCGGTAGGTCAGCTCGCGGTCGCCGTCGTGCACCGCGAGCGCGTCCGGGGTGCGGCGGGCCTGCTCGGCGAACAGGTCCACGGGGCTGCGCGGGGCGGCCGGACGGGCGGTGGTGTTCCAGGTGGCCAGCAGGGCGCGGTCGGCCGGGGTGAGCAGGTCCAGGTCGGCGAGGTCGGTGTCGAACCCGTCGGCGAGGGCGGTGAGCAGCGCGGCCAGCCGTTCCGCGGCCCGCGCGGCGGTGGCGGCGTCGAACAGGGCGGGGTCGTAGGCCAGGTCGAAGCCGAGCCGTTCGGCCAGATGGGCGCGGAGGCACCAGGGGAAGGTGGTGGCGTCGTCGGCGCGCACCTCCTCCACCCGGACGCCGGTGCGGGCCGTGGCCGACTCGTCCACGGGGTAGTTCTCGAACACCAGCATGCTGTCGAACAGCGCTTCCCCGGCGGGGACTTCGCTGACGGCCTGGATGCGGGGCAGGGCGAGGAAGTCGAAGCGGCGGGCGTCGGTCTGCCGCTCCTGGAGCCCGCGCAGCCACGGCAGGACCGGTCCGGCGGGGACGCGGACGCGGGTCGGCACGGTGTTGATGAACATGCCGATCATGCCTTCGACGCCGGGCAGTTCGGCCGGGCGGCCGGAGACGGTGGTGCCGAACACCACGTCGTCCCGGCCGCTGGAGCGGGCCAGCAGCAGCGCCCAGGCACCCTCCACCACGGTGTTGACGGTGAGTCCGGCACGGGCGGCGGTCTCCCGCAGCCGCCGGGAGACCTCCTCGTCCAGCTCCTGGTGGACGGCGTCGGCGGACCGGGCGCGGTGGGCCTCGGCGGGTGTGCGGTCGTAGGGCAGCGGGGTACGGGCGGTGAACCCGGCCAGGGCGTCGGCCCAGTGCCGTTCGGCCGCCGTCTCGTCCTGCTCGCGCAGCCAGTGCAGGAAGTCCGCGAAGGGCCGCCGTACCGGGGGCGCCGGATCCGGGCCGCCGGTGAGCGCGGCGTAGCGTTCGCACACCTCGGTGAGCAGCTGTCCGGTGCTCCAGCCGTCGAGGACGATGTGATGGGTGGACCACACCAGCAGCACCTCGTCGCCGGGCAGGGCGGCCAGGGCGAGCCGGGTGAGCGGCGCGGTGGTGAGGTCCAGGCCGGCCGCGCGGTCCTCGGCGAGCAGCCGCTCGCCCGCCTCGGCGCGCTCGGCGGGGGTCAGGGCGCGCCAGTCGAGGTGGGTGACGGGCAGTTCGGCGTGCCGGTGGACCACCTGCACCGGGTGGGGCAGGCCGTGCCAGTGGACGCTGGTGCGCAGCGCGGGGGTGCGGTCGGCGACCTCCTGCCAGGCGGCGGCGAAGGCGTGCGGGTCGGCCACGCCGGACAGCGTCACGGCCGTGCGGTCGAAGTAGGCGTGCTCGGTGTCCACGAGGCCGTGGAAGAGCATGCCGGACTGGAGCGGGGTGAGCGGCAGGACGTCCTCGACGTGCCGTCCGGTGCCGACGAGCCGGTCCAGCCGGTCCTGGTCGAGGCCGGCCAGAGGGAAGTCGGAGGCGGTTCGGCCGCCCGCTTCGGGGCGGGCGCAGTGGGCCACGATCTCCCGCAGGGCCGCGAGGGTGTCCTCGGCGAGCCGGCGGACGGTGGCCTCGTCGTAGATCTCCGCCGGGTAGGTCCAGCCGAGTTCGAGGCGGCCCTCCTGGACCACGCCGGTGATGTCCAGCAGGTAGGGGCGGGGTTCGTCCGGGTCGGTGTCCCGGCCGGCCGGGGGCAGGGCGCCGCGGAACAGGCCGGCCTCGCCGCCCGTGTCCCACTGGCCGTGGTAGTTGAAGCCGACCTGCGGGGGCGGCGCCGCGGCGAGCGGGCTGTCGGGCACGAGGTGGCGCAGGGCGCCGTGGCTCAGGCCGTGCAGCGGCACCGCGCGCAGCTGCTCCTTGACCCCGCGGAGGGTGTCGTGCCAGTCGGCGTCGGGGGCGGCGGTGAGGGCGAGCGGGAACTCGGCGGTGAACCAGCCGACGGTCCGCGACAGGTCCACGTCCTCGAACAGGTCCTCGCGGCCGTGCCCTTCCACGCCGAGCAGGACCGTGTCGCGTCCGCACCAGCGGGCCAGGGTGCGGCCGAGGGCGCTGAGCAGGACGTCGTTGACCTGGGTGCGGTAGGTGTCGGGGACCTTGCGCAGCAGGGCGTCGGTCGTCTCCGCGTCCAGCGTGACCGTGAGGGCGGCGGCGGTGCCGTGGGTGTTCGGGCCGGGCCGGCCCGCGGGGAGCCCGGCCGGGGCCGCACCGGTGCGCTCCCAGTACGCGCGGTCGGCGTCCAGGGCTCCGGAGCGGGTGTGCCGGTCGAGCCGGGCGGCCCAGTGGCCGTAGGAGGTGGTTGTGGCGGGCAGCTCGACGGGCCGGCCGGCCGCCGCGGCCCGGTGGGCGGTCTCCAGGTCGGCCAGGAGGATGCGCCAGGAGACCCCGTCGATGACCAGGTGGTGTGCGGTGACGACGAGTTGCCC
Organism: Streptomyces sp. NPDC038200; assembly: GCF_055600785.1. Taxonomy (NCBI): domain Bacteria; kingdom Bacillati; phylum Actinomycetota; class Actinomycetes; order Kitasatosporales; family Streptomycetaceae; genus Streptomyces; species Streptomyces sp. NPDC038200. Next base: position 263,101 of record NZ_JBVJYH010000002.1, on the reverse strand, counting down.
GGGCCGGTGCGGGCCGCGGTCGAGGAACAGGACGCGTACCACCCGGCCCGCGGTGGGGTCGAGGGCGGCCTGCGCCTCGTCGGTGAGCCGTTGTGCCTCGGTCTCCAGCGCCGTGTCGTCGAGCCCGGTGACGTCGTGGCGGGCGAAGACGCCGTCCGGCGGCTCGGGCAGGGTCTCCTGGCGCCAGCCGTCGGCGGTGCGTCGGAACAGGGAGCGCAGGGCGGCATGGTGGCGTACGACGGCGTCGGTGGCGTCCCGCAGTGCCGGTCCGTCGGCGTCCGGGGCGAGCTCCAGGCGCTGGGTCATGGTGAACCGGAGCCGCTGTCCGGGCTCGCGGCCGTCCAGGTACCAGTGCTGGATCGGCGTGAGCGGTGCCTCGCCCGTCTCCTCCACGGCGGCTCGGCGCGGGACCGACTCCGTCGCCCGGAGGGCGAGTTCGGCGACCGTCTGATGCCGGAAGACGTCCTTGGTGGTGAGGGCGAGTCCGGCCTGCCGGGCGCGGGAGACGATCTGGATGCTGAGGATGGAGTCGCCGCCGAGCGCGAAGAAGTTGTCACGCGTGCCGACGCGTTCGACGCCCAGCACCTCCGCCCAGATCGCGGCCAGGCGCTCCTCCGTGCCGGGCCGGGGGGCGACGTAGGGGGTGGTGCTGTCGGGCTGTGCGGGCGGGGCGGGCAGGGCGCGCCGGTCGGTCTTGCCGCTGGTGGTGCGGGGGATGCGGGCGAGCGGGACGAACGCGGCGGGCACCATGTGGTCGGGCAGGGTGCGGCGCAGGGCGAGGCGCAGGGCGTCGGCGGACGGGGTACGGCCGGCGGCGGGCACCACGTAGCCGACGAGCATGAGGCGGCCGGCGTGTTCGCGGGCGGCGACCGCGGCGTCGGCGACGTCCGGGTGGTCCAGGAGGGCGGCCTCCACCTCGCCGGGCTCGATGCGGAACCCGCGGATCTTGACCTGTTCGTCGGTTCGGCCGAGGAACTCCAGCAGTCCGTCGCGGTCCCAGCGGGCGCGGTCACCGGTGCGGTACATCCGCTCCCCCGGTGCCCCGAAGGGGTCGGCGAGGAAGCGGGCGGCGGTCAGGCCGGGCCGGTGCAGATAGCCGCGGGCCACCTGCGCCCCGGCCAGGTACAGCTCGCCGGGCACCCCGGGCGGCACCGGGCGCAGGGCGCCGTCGAGGACGTAGGCGCGCAGGTTGCCGCCGGGGCGGCCGATGGCGGGGCGGTCGGGCCGGTCGGCGCAGCGGCCGTAGACGGCGTCGACGGTGGTCTCGGTGGGCCCGTACATGTTGTACACGGCGACGCCCAGCTCGCGTTCGGCGCGCACGAGGTCGCGCCAGTCGGCCGGGGTGGCGGCCTCGCCGCCCACCAGCAGCAGGCGCGGGTGGTGGCGGCCGGGGGCGAGCAGGCCGGCCGAGGTCAGTTCGCGCAGGAAGGACGGGGTGACGTTGACCAGGTCGAGACGGTGTCGGGCGACCTGGTCGCAGAACGCCTGCGGGTCCAGGCGTACGTCGTCGTCGATCAGGTGGACCTCGTGGCCGAGGGCGAGGAGCAGCGGTCCTTCCCAGGAGGTGTCGAAGGAGAAGGAGGCGCTGAGCGCCGCCCGCAGCCGCCGGCCGTCCGTGGTGTGCGGGGCGAGCAGGCCCGCACGGTGGTCGTGGCAGAGGTTGACCAGCTGCCGGTGTTCCACGGCGACACCCTTGGGCCGGCCGGTGGAGCCCGAGGTGTAGACGATGTACGCGGTGTGCGCCGGGAGCAGGGGCCGGACACGGTCGGCGTCGGTCGGGTCGTGGGCGGGCAGCCGGTCCCAGGGCACGGCGCCGAGGTCGGTCAGCAGGGTGTGCGGCCGGGCGTCGGCGAGGAGGAGGTCGGCTCGCTCCCGGGGGAGTCCGGGGTCCAGGCAGAGCAGGGTGGCGCCGGCCTTGAGGACCGCGAGGAGGGCCACCAGCAGCTCGGAGGTGCGCGGCAGCCGTACGGCGACGACGTCCTCGGGGCCGGCGCCCCGGGCGATGAGGTGGTGGGCGAGCCGGTTGGCCCGCTCGTTCAGCGCGGCCAGGTCCAGGGTGGTGTCGCGGGCCACCAGGGCGGTGTGGTGCGGGGTGCGGGCGGCCTGGGCCTCGAACAGCGCGGGGAAGGTGGTGTCCGGCTCGGGCAGCCGGATGCCCTCGCCGTGGCGGAGCACCTGCAGCCGTTCGGCGTCGGTCATCAGCGGCAGCCGGCCCACGGCCTGCTCCGGGTCCGCGGCGGCGGCCTCCAGCAGGACGCGCAGCCGGGCGGCCAGGCGTTCGGCGGTGTCGGCGTCGAAGAGCCCGGTGTTGTACTCCAGGTGGCCGGTGAGGCCGTCGTCGCCCGCCACGAAGTCGAAGGCGAGGTCGAAGGTGGCGTTGCGGACCGGCGGGGTCACCGGTTCCACGGTCAGGCCGGGCAGCCGGGGCGGCTCGGCGCCGAGGTTGTGCAGGGCGACCATGACCTGGAACAGCGGGGTACGGCTGGTGTCCCGCTCGGGCTGCAGGGCGTCCACCACGCGTTCGAAGGGCACCTCCTGGTGGGCGAAGGCCGCCAGAACCGTGGTGCGCACCTCGGCCAGCAGCTGCCGGAAGGACAGTTCGGGGCGGACCCGGGCGCGCAGCACCAGCGTGTTGACGAACATGCCGACGACGTCGTGCAGTTCGGGCCGGTCCCGGCCGGCGGTGACGGTGCCGACGGTGACGTCCTGCTGGCCCGCCCAGCGGGCGAGCAGGACCTGGCAGGCCGCCACCAGGGTCATGTAGAGGGTGGCGTCGGCCTCCCGGCCGCGCTCGCGCAGCCGCTCGGTGAGCGCGGCGGGCAGGGTGAAGGTCACCAGGGCACCCTCGCGGGTGCGTACGGCCGGACGCGGCCGGTCGGTGGGCGGCTCCAGCGGGGTCACGCCGTCCAGGGCCCGGCGCCAGTGGGCGAGTTCGGCCTCGGCGCGGTCGGCGCGGGTACGCTGCCAGGCCGCGTAGTCGGTGTAGCGGACGGGCAGCCCGGGCAGCTCGGGGCTGCGGTCCTCCAGGGCCGCCGCGTACAGCTCGCCCAGGTCCCGGCCCAGCACACCGACCGACCAGCCGTCGGTGACGATGTGGTGCACGGCCAGGACGAGGACGTGTTCGTCGGCGGCGAGCCGGGCCAGGCGGGCGCGCAGCGGCGGCCCGGCGGTCAGGTCGAAGGGGGTGGCGGCCTCGCGGTCCAGGAGCTCGTCCAGGGCGGAGTCGTCCGCGAGGTCCTGCACCGGCAGGTCCACGGGCCGTGGCGGGTGGACGATCTGCCGGGCCCGGCCGTCCTGTTCGGCGAACGTGGTGCGCAGGGCCTCGTGCCGGGCGACCAGTCGGTCCAGGGCGGTGTGCAGGGCGGCGGTGTCGAGCGGGCCGCGCAGCCGCAGCACGGACAGGGTCGTGTACTCGGTGCTGCCCGGCTCGAACCGGTCCAGGAACCACAGGCGTTGCTGGGCGTACGACAGGGGGGCCGGGGTGCCGGGAGGGGCGGCCGGGATGGCGTCGGCGGTGCTCTCGGCCCGGGGTTCGCCCAGGGCGCTCGCGAGGGCGGACAGGGTGGAGTGGGTGAACAGCAGGCGGGGCGAGACGTCGGTGCCGAAGGCGGCGCGCAGCCGGGAGGTGACGCGGACGGCGAGGATGGAGTCGCCGCCGAGGGCGAAGAAGTCGTCGTCGGCGCCGACCTCGTCGGTGTCCAGGACGTCCGTCCAGGCGGCGGCCACCAGCCGTTCGGCGGGGGTGTTCAGCGGGGTCCGGGCGCGGTCGGCGGCGAAGCCGTCGGGGCCGGGCGCGGGCAGGGCACGCCGGTCGAGCTTGCCGTTGACGGTGAGCGGAAGGGCGGCCATCGGCACGTAGGCGGCCGGCACCATGTGCGCGGGCAGCAGCCCTTCGAGGTGGGCGCGGAGATCGGCGGCGGGCGGGGGCGGCGCGGTGCGGTCCGCGGTGCCGGTACCGACGACATGGGCGACGAGCCGGCGGGTCCCGGCGGTGTCCTCGTACACGCCGACGGTGGCCGCGCCCACGCCCGGGTGGCGGTGCAGGGCGGCCTCGATCTCGCCGGGTTCGATGCGATAGCCGCGGATCTTCACCTGCTGGTCGGCGCGGCCCAGGTACTCCAGGGTGCCGTCGGCCCGCCAGCGGGCCCGGTCCCCGGTGCGGTACATGCGCGTGCCGGGGCGTCCGAAGGGGTCGGCGGGGAAGCGGGTCGCGGTGAGGCCCGGCCGGTTGAGGTAGCCGCGGGCCAGGCCCTCGCCGGCGACGAACAGCTCGCCGACGGCACCGGGCGGCAGCGGCTGGAGGGTGTCGTCGAGCACATAGATCCGCAGGTCGGGGATGCCGGTGCCGATGAGGCTCGCGGTGCCGGGACGGGCCGTCGCGCGGTCCAGTGCGGCGTGGGTGACGTGCACGGTGGTCTCGGTGATGCCGTACATGTTCACCAGGCGCGGCGCGGTGTCCGGGTGGCGGGTGTACCAGTCGGCGAGCCGGGCCACGTCCAGCGCCTCGCCGCCGAAGATCACCGTGCGCAGTGCCAGCCGGGCACCGGTGTCGGGCAGTTCGGCGTCGGCGCGGATCAGCGGATAGAAGGCGGAGGGCGTCTGGTTGAGGACGGTGACCCGCTCGTCGGCGAGCAGGCGCAGGAAGTCCTCCGGGGAGCGGGCGGTGTCCTCGGGGACGACGACGAGCCGGCCGCCGTGCAGCAGCGGGCCCCACAGCTCCCACACCGAGAAGTCGAAGGCGTAGGAGTGGAACAGGGTCCAGACGTCGTCGGGGCCGAAGCCGAACCAGTGCCGGGTGCGGGTGAACAGGCGGATCACGTTGGCGTGCGGGACGACGACGCCCTTGGGCCGGCCGGTGGAGCCGGAGGTGTAGATGGCGTAGGCGGGGCTCTCGGGCAGCGCGCGGCGGGGCGGGCCGGACGCCGGGCGCCGGGCCAGATCGGCCCGGACGCCGGGGTCGTCGAGCGGCAGGAGCGGCACGGCGGTGCCGGGCCGGGTCCGGGCGGTGGTCACCAGGGCCACCGGCGTGGCGTCGGCGAGCAGCTGCCGGACGCGTTCGGCGGGCAGGGCGGGGTCGACGGGCAGGTAGGCGGCGCCGGTCTTGAGGACGGCGAGGACGGCCACGACCAGGTCGATGGAGCGGGGCAGCGCGAGCGCCACGAACGTCTCCGGTCCGGCGCCGAGTTCGGCGAGCCGGTGCGCGAGCTGCCCGGAGCGGGCGTCCAGGGTGGCGTAGTCGAGCCGGTCGGCGCCGCAGCTGACGGCCTCGGCGTCCGGGGTGCGGGCGGCCTGGGCGGCGAAGAGGGCGTCCAGGGTGTCGGCGGGCCGGCCCTCCTCGGTGCCGTTCCAGTCGGCCAGCATCCGCCGCCGCTCCTCGGCGGTGGTCCAGGCGAGGGTGCGCACGGGCCGGTCCGGGTCGTCGGCCAGCTCGGTGAGCAGCAGGCACAGCCGCTCGGCGAGGTCGCGCACGGTCCCGGCGTCGAACAGCTCCGGGTCGTAGGCGAGGTCGAAGCCGAACCGCTCGCCCTGGTAGGCGCGCAGCACGAGGGCGTAGTTGGTGGCGTCGCGGGCGGACACGTCCGCCAGGCGTATCCCGGACCCGGCCGCACGGGCCTGGTCGAAGGGGTAGTTCTCGAAGGCCACCATGCTGTCGAACAGCGGGCTGCCGGAGGGCACGTCGCTCAGTGAGGTCAGCTCGGCCAGGGACACCGCGGCGAACCGTCGTGCCTCGGCCTGTTCCTCCTGGAGCTCCCGGAGCCAGGCGGCGGCGATGCGGCCGCCGTCCACGCGGACCCGGGTGGGCAGGGTGTTGATGAACATGCCCACCATCGACTCGACGCCGGGCAGGTCGTCGGGGCGTCCGGAGACGGTGGTGCCGAACAGGACGTCCCGCTCGGCGCTGTAGCGGGACAGCAGCAGCGCCCAGGCGCCCTGCACCACGGTGCCGAGGGTGAGCCCGGCGGTCCGGGCGGTGCGGGCCAGCCGCGCGGAGACCTCGGCGGACAGCCCGGCCGTGTGCACGCCCGCGGAACGGGTCTCGTGCTCCGGGCGGCGGACGCGGTCGACGGGCAGCGGGGTCGGGGTGGCGAACCCGTCGAGGACAGTCCGCCAGTGCGTCCGCGCGGCCTCGCCGTCCTGGCCGGCCAGCCAGCGCACGTAGTCGCCGAACGGCCGGCGCGCCGGGAGCCGTGGCGTGGCACCGGTGGTGAGCGCCGCGTACTCCTCGAACACGTCGGTGAGCACCTGGGCGAGGCTCCAGCCGTCCAGGATCAGATGGTGGGAGGTCCACAGCAGGTGCAGCCGGGCGCCGGGCAGCCGGACGAGGGTGAGCCGCATCAGAGGTGCCGTGGCGAGGTCCAGGCCGCGTTCGAGGTCCTCGGCGCGCAGCCGGGCCAGCCGCTCGGCCCGCTCCGCCGCGTCCGGCTCCCGCAGGTCCACCTGGACGACGGGCACCCGGACGTGGCGGTGGACGACCTGGAGCGGCACGGGTACGCCCTCCCACACCACCGAGGTGCGCAGGGCGGGCGTGCGGTCGGTGACCCGCTGCCAGGCGGTCGCCAGCGCGTCGGGGTCGTTCACGCCTTCCAGCAGCAGGGCGGCCTGGTCGACGTACACGTCGTCGGGGCCGCCGACCAGCCGGTGGAAGAGCATGCCTTCCTGGAGCGGGGTGAGCGGCAGCAGGTCCTCCACGTCCCGGCCGTCGCCGGCGAGGCGGTCCACCCCGGCCTGGTCCAGGCCGGCCAGCGGGAAGTCGGAGGGGGTACGGCCGCCCGCGCCGGGCCGGGCGCAGTGCTCGGCGACGGCGGCGAGCGCCCGCACCATGCCGTCGGCCAGCTCCCGGACGGTGCCGGCCCGGTGCACCTGGTCGCTGTAGTGCCAGGTGATCTCCAGCTCGCCGTCGGACACCACGGCGGACACGTCCAGGAGGTGGTCCAGCGGCGCGCCGGGGTCCATGTCCCGGCCGGGTACGTCGGCGACGGGCGCGAAGTCCCCGCCGGCGGGCGCCTCCCACTGCCCGTGGTAGGTGAAGCAGACCTGTGGGAGCGGCAGTTCGGCGAGGGCGCGGGCTTCCGGCCGGGGCGAGCCGAGGTGGCCCAGCGCCTGGTAGCTCAGGCCGCGGCGGGGCACGGCCCGCAGTCGTTCCTTGACGGCCTTGAGCGTGGCGCCCCAGTCGTCCGGGGCCGCCGGGGTCAGGGTGACCGGGTACTGGGTGGTGAACCAGCCGACGGTGCCGGACAGATCGGCGCCCTCGGCGAGATCCTCCTCCCGGCCGTGGCCCTCCAGGGCGACGGTCACCCGGTCGGCGCCCGTCCAGTCGGCCAGCACCCGGCCCAGCGCGCTCAGCAGCACGTCGTTGACCTGGGTGCGGTACACGCCCGGAACCCGTCGCAGCAGCGCCTCGGTGGTGGCCCGGTCCACCCGGGTGCGGACGGTGCGCACGGATCCGGCGAGAGGGGTGCCGGGGAGGTCGACGGGGAGCGGGGTGCGCGGCAGCGCGGCCTCCTCCGTCCAGTGGGGCAGGTCGTCGTCCAGCTCGCCGGCCCGGACCCGCTCGGCCAGTGCGCGCGCCCAGTCGGCGAACGTCGTGTGCTCGGGCTCCGGTTGTGGTTCCTCGCCCGCCGCGGCCTGCCGGTAGGACCGTTCGAGGGCCGTGAGCAGCACGCGCCAGGAGACGCTGTCGACCGCCAGGTGGTGGACGGTCACGAAGAGTCGCGGGCGCTGCGGGCCGGTGAGGAGGGCCGTGCGCAGCAGGGTGCCGGTGGCGGGGTCCAGGGCCGCGCGGGCGGCCTCCGCGGCCTCGGCGGGTGAGGTGCCCGGGCCGTGGCGGGTCAGCAGTCCGGTGGCCGGGCCGGTACCGGGGTGCTGCCGCCAGGTGTCCCCGGTGCGGGTGTAGCGGGCGCGCAGGGCCGGGTGGCGGGCCACCACGGCCTCCACCGCCCGTTCCAGCGCCCGTTCGTCGAGGTCGTACGGCAGGTCGAGCAGCATCGACATGCTGAAGTGCCGCAGCGGGCCGTGGGTGGCGAAGAACCACTCCTGGACGGGGGTGAGCGGGGCGGGCCCGTCCTCGTGCGGGCGCCGGGGCGCGGGCAGGGCGGGGGTGCGGCGGGTCGCGGCGGCGGCCAGGTCGGCGACCGTCTGGTGCCGGAAGACGTCCTGCGAGCCGATCCCGAGGCCGGCGGCGCGGGCCCGGGAGACGGCCTGGATGCTCAGGATCGAGTCGCCGCCCAGTTCGAAGAAGTTGTCCGTGACGCCCACCCGGGCCACTCCGAGCACCTCGGCCCAGATACCGGCCAGGGTCTCCTCGTCGGGGGTGCGCGGGGCGACGAACTCCCGTTCCTCCACGGCGTTCTCCGGCGCCGGCAGGGCGCGGCGGTCCAGCTTGCCGCTCGTGGTCAGCGGCAGCGCGGCCAGCGCGGTGAAGGAGGACGGCACGAGCGGGTCGGGCAGGACCCGGCGCAGTTCCGTCCGCAGCTCGGCGGGGGCGGGCCGGGGCGCGCCGGGTGCGGGGACGACGTAGGCGGCGAGGCGGGTGTGGCCGTGCGCGTCGGGCGCGGCGACGACCGCGGCTGCGGTGATCCCGGGCAGCGCGAGCAGGGCGGCCTCGATCTCGCCGGGTTCGATGCGGTGGCCGCGCACCTTGATCTGGTCGTCGGCGCGTCCGAGGTAGTCGAGGCGGCCGTCGGCGGTCCACCGGGCGAGGTCGCCGGTGCGGTACATCCGCTCCCCCGGTGCTCCGAACGGGTCGGGGAGGAAGCGGGCGGCGGTCAGGCCCGGCCGGCCGGCGTAGCCCCGGGCGAGCTGGGCGCCCGCGAGGTACAGCTCGCCGCCGACGCCGGGCGGCACCGGCTGGAGCCGGTCGTCCAGCACATAGGCCCGCACCCCGGGCAGGGGGCGGCCCACCAGCGGGCGGTCGCCGCCGTCGATCCGGCAGGACAGCGCGTCGACCGTGCACTCGGTGGGGCCGTAGAAGTTGTGGGCGGCCACGTCCGGGTGGGCGGCCAGCTCGCGCCAGAGCGCGGGGCCGACCGGCTCGCCGCCGAGCATGAGGACCCGGGGGTGGTGCCGGGGGTCGGTGAGCAGTCCGGCGGGCAGCAGCTGCCGCAGGTAGGAGGGGGTGACGTCGAGGAAGTCGACGCGGTGCTCGACGACGTACTCGACCAGGGCGGCCGGGTCCATCCGGGTCACCTCGTCGACCAGGTGCAGCGGGTGGCCGTCGGCCATCAGCAGCACGCCCTCCAGGGAGGTGTCGAAGGAGAAGGACGCGGTGAGCGCGACCCGCAGCGGGCCGCCGCCCGCCTCGGCGACGAAACCGGCCCGGTGGGCGGCCAGCAGGTGCGCCGCCGAGCGGTGGGACACGGCGACGCCCTTGGGGCGGCCGGTGGAGCCGGAGGTGTAGATGACGTAGGCGGTGTGGTCCGGGTGGCGGGGGGCGCGCCGGTCGGCGTCGGCGGGGTCGGTGTCCGGGGCGTCGGCGGGCACGGCCCGCAGGGCGGCCTCGTCCAGGACGAGGGCCGGGCGGGCGTCGTCCAGCAGGAAGCGGACCCGTTCCTCGGGGAGGGCCGGGTCCAGCGGGAGATAGCCGGCGCCGGACTTCCAGACGGCGAGGATCGCGACGATCATGTCCGCGGTGCGGGGCAGCCGCAGCGCGACCAGCCGCTCGGGGCCCGCGCCCCGGGCTATCAGGTGGTGGGCGAGCCGGTTGGCGCGGGCGTTGAGCGTGGCGTAGTCCAGCCGTTCGGCGCCCGCGACGAGGGCGAGGGCGTCGGGGGTGCGGGCCGCGCGGCGTTCGAAGACCTCCGGGTGGGTGGCGTCGGGCACGGCGTGGCGCGGGCCGGTGCTCCAGTCGTGGACGATGCGCCGTACCTCGTCCTCGGACAGCAGGGGCAGGCTGCCCAGCGGGCGGTCCGGGGCGTCGGCGGCGCCCTGCAGCAGGCGCAGCAGCTGTCCGGCCAGCCGCTCGGCCGTGGCCGCGTCGAACAGGTCGGTGCGGTACTCCAGCAGACCGGTGAGCGCCGTGCCGTCCGGCACGAACTCGATGCTCAGGTCGAAGGTGGCCGCCTGCCGGGGGACGGTGACCGGGGTGGTGGCGAGCCGGCTCGGGGCGGTCGCGGCGGGCGGGTCGGGGTGCAGCAGGACCATCACGTCGAACAGCGGGTTGCGTCCCGGTTCACGGGGTGCGCCCACCGCCTCCACGATCCGCTCGAACGGCGTGTCGCCGTGCGCGAACGCGTCGTTGACCGTGTGCGCGGCCCGCGCGAGCAGGTCGCGGAAGGAGCCGGACGCGTCGACCCGGGTGCGGAGCACGACGGTGTTCACGAAGAAGCCGACGGTCCGTTCGAGGTCGGTGCGGGAGCGGCCGGGGGTGAGGGAGCCGACGGTGATGTCGTCCTGGCCGGACCAGCGGGCGAGCAGCGCCTGGGCGGCGGCGACCAGGGCGGTGTGCAGGGTGCTGTGCTGTTCTCCGGCGAGGTCGCGCAGCCGCGCGGTGAGGCGGGCGGGGACGGTGAAGGTGTGTACGGCGCCCGCCCCGGCCTCCTCGCCGCTCCGGGGCCGGTCCAGGGGCAGCTCGGGTGCCGCGGCCCCGGTCAGCTGCTGCCTCCAGTGGGCGAGTTGACGTTCCAGGCGGGGTCCGGAGAGCTGGGCGCGCTGCCACACCGCGAAGTCCGGGTACTGCGTGGCCACCGGGGGCAGCTCCGGCCGGGCGCCCCGGACGAGGGCGTCGTAGACGGCGCACAGCTCGTCCAGGACCACGCCCATCGACCAGCCGTCGGTCACGATGTGATGGGCCGTCAGCAGCAGGACGTGCGCGGTGCCGGTCTCGCGCAGCAGCAGGGCGCGCAGCAGGGGCCCGTGCCGCAGGTCGAAGGGGCGGGAGTACTCGGCCAGCAGGTCCGCCTTCAGGTCGCCGGCGTCCCGGACCGGCAGCGGCACCGGGCCCGCCGGGTGGACGCGCTGCACCGGCCGGCCGTCGGTCTCCTCGAAGGTGGTGCGCAGGGCCTCGTGCCGGGCCACGACGGCGGCCAGGGCCCCGCGCAGCGCCTCGTGGTCCGGCGCGCCGGTGAGGCGGACCGCCACCGCGCTGTTGTAGCGGGCGTCCCCGGGCCGCAGCCGGTCCAGGAACCACAGGCGCTGCTGGGCGAAGGACAGCGGCAGCGGGCGGTCCCGGTCGGCGCGCGGGATGCCCTGCCGGGCGGCCGGGACCGCGCCGCCGGCACGTCCGGCGAGTCGCCGCCGCAGCGCCTCCCGCATCTCCTCGGGCAGCGCCTCGGCACGGTCGCGCTTGGAGGGCCGCGCGGATCCGGAAGGGGTCGAAGGGGTCGAAGGGGTCGAAGACGTCATGGTCGTCGGATCCTCACCGTTCGTGGTCGGGGCCGCCGTGCGCGGCGTCTTCGGTGTCGGGGCCGCCGTACGCGGCCTCTTCGGCGTCGGGGCCGCCGTACGCGGCCTCTTCGAGTTCGCTCAGCACCTGTTCCTCCACGAGTTCCGCCAGGGCGGCGACGGTGCGGGAGACGAGGACGTCGCGGGGGGTGAGCGTGACGCCGAACGCGTCGTTGGCGCGGGAGGCGATCAGCAGGGCGCGCATGGAGTCGCCGCCGAGCAGGAAGTAGTCGTCCTCGGCGCCGACACCCGTGCGGAGGGTCTCCTCCCAGATGTCCGCCAGCGCCTCCTCGGTGGGCGTGCGGGGGGCCACGTACTCGGGGCGTTCCCGCTCCTCCTGCGGTGCCGGGGCGGGCAGGGCGGCCCGGTCGGTCTTGCCGTTCTCGGTGAGCGGGAAGCGGTCCAGCGCCACGAACGCCGACGGGACCATGTGGCCGGGCAGCGACCGGGCGGCCAGCGCGCGCAGTTCGGCGGCGGTGGGCGGCTGGGCGCCGGGGGCCGTGAGCAGGTGGGCGACCAGGCGCGGCAGCCCCGGTTCGTCCTCGCGTACGGTCACCACGGCGTCCAGCACCCCGGGATGGCGGACCAGGGTGGCCTCGACCTCGCCCGCCTCGATGCGGTGGCCGCGCAGCTTCAGCTGGTGGTCGCCGCGGCCCAGGTAGTGCAGTTCGCCCGCGCTGTCCCGGCGCACCAGGTCGCCGGTGCGGTACATGCGGGTGCCGGGCGGTCCGAACGGGTCGGCGGTGAACCGGGCCGCGGTCAGTCCGGGGCGGCCGAGGTAGCCGCGGGCCAGCGCCGGTCCGCTCAGCCACAGTTCGCCGGTGACGCCGTCGGGGACCGGCCGCAGCCGGGCGTCGAGGACGTAGACGCCGGTGGCGGGCAGCGGGCGGCCGATGGGCGGCGCGGTGCCGTCCGCCGTCAGGGGCGCGGACCAGGTGGCGACGACGGTGGCCTCGGTGGGGCCGTAGGAGTTGACCATGCGGTGGTGCGGGGCCCAGCGGGCGACGAGTTCGGCACCGCACGCGTCGGCACCGACGATCAGCGTGTTCAGGTCCGGGAGGGTGCCGGGGGTGTCGGGCGGCAGGGTGGCGAGCGCGGCCGGGGGCAGCAGGGTGTGCGTGATGCGCTCCGCCCGCAGCACGTCGGCCAGTTCCGCGCCGAGCAGCGGTCCCGGCCGGGGGACGACGAGCCGGGCGCCGTGCGGCAGGGACATGCACAGCTCCAGCACCGAGGCGTCGAAGCTGGGCGTGGCGAAGGCCAGCACCCGGTCGCCGGGGCCGACCTGGTAGTGGGCGGCCTCGGCGGCGCTGAACGCGGCGAGTCCGCGGTGGGTGACGACGACGCCCTTGGGGGTGCCGGTGGAGCCGGAGGTGTAGATGACGTAGGCCGGGTCGTCCAGGTCGAGGGGGCGGGTCCGGTCGGCGTCGGTGGGCCGGTGGCCGGGGACGTCGTCCGGCGGGGCGGCGAGCAGGCCCGCGATCTCCTTGGCGTCCAGGGTGAGGGCGGGGGCCGCGTCGCGCAGCATCAGGGCGATCCGCTCCTCGGGATAGGCGGGATCGACGGGCAGGAACGCGGCGCCGGCCTTCGCCACCGCGAGCTGCGCCAGCACCATGTCCGCGGAGCGGGGCAGCAGCAGCGCGACGAGGTCGCCGGGGCCGGCGCCCCGGGCGATGAGCCGGTGCGCGAGCCGGTTGGCCAGTTCCTCGGTCTGCGCGAACGTGAGCCGCGTGCCGGGCGCGTCGAGCGCGGGGCCGGGCGGCCGGCGGTCGACGGCGGCCTCCACGAGGGCGGGCAGGGTGGCGGCGGGGACCGAGCCGAGCGCGGGGCGGGCCGGTCCGCGCAGCAGCCGCTCCCGGTGGGCGGCGGGCAGCACGTCGAGGTCGTCGAGGCGGGCGGTGCCGTCGGAGGCGGCCAGGGCGTGCAGGGTGTGCAGCAGCTGTCCGGCCAGGGAGTCGGCGGTGGCCGCGTCGAAGTACCGCGGGTCGTAGCCGAGTTCGACTGCCAGCCGGTCACCGGGCGAGACGACCACGGTGAGCGGGTAGTTGGTGGCCTCCCGGGCGTCCAGGTCGCGCAGGGCGAGGCCGTGCGCCCCCGCGGTGGCGTCGCCGACCGGATAGTTCTCGAAGACCACGAGACTGTCGAACAGCGCTGTCCCGGGCGGCAGTTCACCGAGGGAGTGCAGCGTGTTGAGGGGCAGGTGATCGTGCCGGCGGTCCTCGGCGCGGGCTTCCTGCACCGCACGCAGCCAGGTGTCGCAGCGGGCCCCGCCGTCGACCCCGATCCGGGCGGGCAGCGTGGTGATGAACAGGCCGGTGATGGTGTCGGCGCCGGGCAGGTCCGCGGGCCGTCCGGAGACGGTGGCGCCGAAGCACACCTCCCGCTCCCCGCTCCACCGCGCCAGCAGCAGCGCCCAGGCGCCCTGGACCAGGGTGTTGAGGGTGAGGCGGTGCCGGCGGGCGAACTCCTGGAGCCGGCGTGTCTCCTCGGCGTCGAGCCGCCGCGACAGCCAGGTCCCGGAGCGGGCCGTGTCGCCCGGGGCGGGCCGGCGGTCGTACGGCAGCGGGGTCGGGGTGTTCAGTCCGGCCAGGACGCCACGCCAGTGCTCCTCGGCCCGGGCGGTGTCGCGGGCGGCCAGCCAGGCGGCGTAGTCCGCGAACGGCCTGCGCTCGGGCAGCCGGGGCCGCTCACCGCGGGCGAGGGCGGCGTACGCGGCCGTGACGTCGGACAGGACGTGGAAGACGCTCCAGCCGTCCAGCAGGACGTGGTGGAAGGTCCACACCACCCGTACCGCGTCCGGGCCGAGCCGGACCAGGGCCAGCCGCAGCAGCGGCGCCCGGTCCAGGACGAGGCCCCGGGCCCGCTCGTCGGCGAGCAGGCGCTCCAGCTCCGCGTCCTGCCGCCCGGCCGGGACACCGCTCCAGTCGTGTTCGGTGAGGGGCAGGGTCGCGTCGCGGTGGACGAGCTGGAGCGGTACGGGTACGCCGTGCAGGGCGACGGACGTGCGCAGCACGGGGGTGCGGTCCACGACGTGCTGCCAGGCGGCGGCCAGGGTCCGGAGGTCGTGGGCGCCCTGGGCCACGAAGGTGATCTGCTCGACGTACAGGCCGTGTTCGGCCTCGTCCAGACCGTGCATCACCATGCCGGTCTGCGTGGGGGTGAGCGGGTACACGTCGGTCACGTCCGCCCCGCCGCCGACGAGCCGGTCGACGGCCGCCTGGTCCAGCGGCGCCAGCGGGAAGTCGGAGGGGGTGCGGCCACCGGCGCCGGGTTCGGCGCAGTGCCGGACGATCGCGCGGAGTTCGTCGGTCAGCTCGGCCGCCAGCCGGGCGACGGTCTCCCGGCGGTGCACCTCGCGGGAGTACGACCAGGTGAACTCCAGCCTGCCGTCCGTGACCCGGCCGAGGACGTCGAGGAGATGCGGCCGGTCCGCCGAGCGGTCCATGCCGCCGGTGAGGCCGCCGTGAGGGGCGTGCAGCAGTCCGCCCGGGGCGGGAGCGGGGTCCGGCCGGCCCAGGTAGTTGAAGCAGATCTGCGGCAGGCCGGGCAGCCCGGCTCCGGCCGTGGGGTGCAGGTGGCGGAGCGCGCCGTGGCCGAGTCCGCCGTGCGGTACGGCCCGCAGGTTCTCCTTGACGGACTTCAGCACGGTGCCGGTGTCCGCGTCCCGGGGCACGTCCAGGGCGACCGGGAACATGGCGGTGAACCAGCCGACGGTCCGGCCGAGGTCGGTGTCCTCGAACAGCTCCTCGCGGCCGTGGCCCTCCAGGGTCACCGCGACGCGGTCCCGGCCGGTCCAGCGGGCCAGGACCCGGCCCAGCGCGCACAGCAGGACGTCGTTGACACGCGTGCGGTACACGTCCGGCACGTCCTGGAGCAGTCGGCGCGTGTCCTCGGCGTCGAGTCCGGCGCTCAGGCTCTCCTCGACGGCGACGGTGTTCGCGCCGCCGGTGTGGTCGGCCGGCAGGGCGGTGTCGGCGTCGATGCCCTGCCAGTGGGCGAGTTCGCCGTCGAAGCCGCCCGCCTCGGTGTGCGCGGCGAGCCGGCGGGCCCAGGTCCGGAACGAGGTGGTCTTGGGGCCGAGGACGGGCCGCCGGCCGTCGCGCAGGGCGCGGTAGGCGGCGTCCAGGTCCTCCACGATCGGCCGCCAGGACACGGCGTCCACCACCAGGTGGTGGGCGGCCAGCAGCAGCACCGGCCGGCCGCCGTCGGCCGGCCGGCACAGCGCGGCCCGCAGCAGCGGCCCGCGGGCCAGGTCGAAGCCGGCGCCGAGGGTGCCGGCCACCTCGTGCGGGACGGCCCCGTGATGCGCCTCCAGGTGCGGGGCGCAGTCGCCGGGCGCGGCGCCGAACTGCCGCCACCGCCCGTCGCCGGTGCGCTCGAACCGCAGCCGCAGCGCGTCGTGCTGCTCCAGTACGGCGGCCAGGGCGGCTCGCAGCAGCGTCTCGTCGGGGTCCGTGGCCAGCTCGAAGGAGACCGTCTGGCTGAAGTCGGCGGGGTCGCCGGTGAGGGTGTCGAGGAGCCAGTGCTGTACGGGGGTGAGCGGCATCTCGCCGGTCACCGGGCCCTGCTCGGCGGCGACGGCGGACACGGCGGGATCCGGGGCCCGCTCGGCGACGGCGGCGAGTTCGGCGAGGGTCTGGTGGGTGAACAGGTGCCGGGGCGTGAGCATGAGCCCGGCCCTGCGGGCGGCGGAGACGATCTGGATACCGAGGACGGAGTCGCCGCCGAGCGTGAAGTAGTTGTCGTCGGCGCCGACTTCGGGCACGCCGAGGACCTCGGCCCAGATCGCCGCGAGGGTCAGCTCCGCCTCGGTGTGCGGTGGCCGGCCGGCGTCGCCCGGGGCCGGGGCGGCCCACTCGGGCGCGGGCAGCGCCCGCCGGTCGAGCTTGCCGGTGGCACCGAGCGGCAGCCGCTCCAGCGGGACGACGAGGGCGGGCACCAGATGGTCGGGAAGGCTGCGGGCGAGGAAGGACCGCAGCTCGGCGGGTTCGGGCAGACCGTCCGGCCAGGACACCGCGCGACCGGCGGAGCCCGGCGAGGAGGCCGGTCGGGGCACCTGCCCGGCGGAGTCCGGCGAACCGGAGGGACCAGAGGGACCGGACGTCATGAGGGCAGCGGAGTCCGGCGAACCGGACGAGCCGGACGCCGTGGCACCGGCGGATTCCGGCGAGCCGGGCGGTCGGGGTACCACGTAGCCGATCAGCCGGCGGTGGCCCGCGTGTTCGACGACGCGGGCCGCTGCCGCCGCCACGGCCGGGTGGCGGGCCAGCGCGGCCTCCACCTCGCCGAGTTCGATGCGGAAGCCGCGCACCTTCACCTGGTCGTCGCCGCGGCCCAGGTAGACGAGGTCTCCGTCGGCCGTCCAGCGGACCAGGTCGCCGGTGCGGTACATGCGGCTGCCGGGCGGGCCGAACGGGTCGGGCAGGAAACGGGACGCGGTCAGGCCGGGACGCCCCAGATAGCCGCGGGCGACGCCGGTCCCGGCGAGGAACAGCTCGCCGGGCGCGCCCACGGGCACCGGGCGCATCCGCTCGTCCAGGGCGTAGGCGCGGGCGCCGCCGAGCGGCCGGCCGATCGGCGGGTCGCGGTCGGGGTCGGCCGGGTCGCAGGTGAAGGCGGTGGCGTAGACCGTGGCCTCGGTGGGGCCGTAGATGTTGCGCACCTGGCTGCCGGGGACGGCCGCGCGGACCCGGCCGACGGTCCGGGCGGGCAGCCCCTCCCCCGCGAGGACGACGGTGTCCGCGGTGATCCGCACGGCGTCCTCGGCGAGCAGCCGGTCCAGCGCCGAAGGCACCGCGCTGAGCAGTCCGGCCCGCCAGGGTCCGGGGCGCTCGGCGAGGGCCAGCAGGTCGCGGACGACCTCGACGCAGCCGCCGGAGAGCAGCGGCGAGAAGATCTCGAAGACCGACACGTCGAAGTTGAGCGAGGTGGAGGCCACCACATGGGCCAGCCCCCGGCCGGCGAACTCGGCCGCCGCCCAGTCGGTCAGGGCCAGCACGGAGGCGTGGCTGACGACCACGCCCTTGGGGCGGCCGGTCGAGCCGGAGGTGTGGATGACGTAGGCCGGATGGCCGGGCAGCAGGGTGCCGCGCCGCTCGTCGTCGCCGAGGGGGGTGTCCGGCGTCCCGGGGTCCGGCTCGTCGTCCAGCAGGATGCGGGTGAACGGGCCCTCGGGCAGCCGGCCGGCGGTCTCCGTGGCCGTGATCACGGCGTCGGGCCGTACGTCCGCGAAGAGGAACGCGACCCGCTCGGCCGGGTACTGGGGGTCGACCGGCAGATAGCCGGCGCCGCTCTTCAGCACCGCGAGGAGCGCCACGACGAGGTCGGCGGTGCGGGGCAGGCAGAGGGCGACGAAGCGCTCGGGTCCGGCGCCGGCGGCGACGAGCCGCCGGGCCAGCCGGCTGGAGCGGGCGTCGAGTTCGCGGTAGGTGAGGCGGGTGTCGCCGTGGCGGACGGCGGGGGCGTCCGGGGTGCGTTCGGCCTGTCGCCGGAACGCCTCGGGCAGGGTGTCGTGGGGTGCCTCGGCCGGCCGGCCGCCGAACCGGTCCACCAGCGCGCGCCCCTCGGCGGGGTCCAGCAGCGGCAGGTCGGCCAGGCGGCGGTCCGGGTCGGCGGCCATGCCGGTCAGCAGGGTGCGCAGGCTCTCGCCGAGCGCTGCCACCGTCGTGGCGTCGAAGGCGGCCGGGTCGTAGTCCAGGTTCACGGCCAGGGTGTCCCCGGGCGCGACGACCACGCTGAGCGGGTAGTTCGTCGGCTCCAGGTCCCGTTCCTGCTCCATGGCCAGACCGTGCCGGGCCAGTGCGCCCTCGTCGAAGGGGTAGTTCTCGAAGACCACGATGGAGTCGAACAGGCCGGTGCCGCCGGGCACCTCGCTCCACGACTGCACCTGGGCCAGCGGGACGAAGTCGTGGCGGCGGGCCTCCGACTGGGCGGCCTGCAGCTCGCGCAGCCAGTCCAGCAGCGGACGCCGTTCGTCGACGCGGACCCGGGTGGGCAGGGTGTTGATGAACAGGCCGACCATCGAGGTGACGCCCGGCAGTTCGGCGGGCCGGCCGGAGACGGTCGTACCGAACACCACGTCGGAGCCGCCGCCGTAGCGGGACAGCAGCAGCGCCCACGCCCCCTGGAGGACCGTGTTCAGCGTCAGTCCCGCCCGCTGCGCGGTCTCCCGCAGCCGTGCCGAGACGTCGGGGCCGAGGGTCGTGCGCACCGATCCGGAGGAGGAGGTGCGGTGGGCCTCGGCGGGCCGCCGGTCGCGGGGCAGCTCGGTGGGGGCCGGGAAGCCGGCGAGGGCCGCGCGCCAGTGCCGCTCGGCCCGGCCGGTGTCCCGCCCGGCCAGCCAGCGCAGATAGTCGGCGAAGGGCCGGCGCTCGGGCGGCTGCGGGCGGTGCCCGGCGGCCAGGGCGGCGTACCGCTCGCACACCTCGTCGAAGACCTGGGCCGCGCTCCAGCCGTCGAGCAGGACGTGGTGGAACGTCCACACGAGGCGGACCCGGTCGGGGGCGAGCCGGATCAGTGTCAGCCGCATCAGGGGCGCGGCCCCCAGGTCGATGCCCGCCTCCCGGTCCTCGGCGAGCAGCCGGTCCAGCTCCCGTGCGCGGCGGTCGGCGGGCCACGCGGTCCAGTCGTGGTGGGTGACGGGCACGCCGGCCCGGTGCCGGACGACCTGGAGCGGTTCCTGGGTCTCCCGCCACACCAGGTGCGTGCGCAGCACCGCGTTGGCGTCCGCGGTCTGCTGCCACGCCTCGGCGAGCGCGTGCGGGTCGGTGACGCCGGAGAGCACCAGCTGGACCTGGTTGACGTAGGTGCGGCCGTCGGGGTCCAGCAGGCTGTGGAAGAGCATGCCCGCCTGCATCGGGGTCAGCGGGTAGACGTCCTCGACGTCCCGTCCGTCCCCGGCGATCCGGTCGACGGCGGCCTGGTCCAGCCGGGCGAGGGGGAAGTCGGACGGGGTACGGCCGCCCGCGTCCGGGCGGGCGCAGTGCGCGACGATGTCGTCCAGCGCGCGCAGCATGCCGTCGGCGAGCGCGGCGACGGTCTCCTCGCGGTGCCGGCCGGCGCTGTAGTGCCAGGTGATCTCCAGCCGGTCGTCCTCGATCCGGGCCACGACGTCCAGCAGGTGCGGCCGTTCGGTGCCGGGTGCCTCCGCGCCGCCCAGGCCGCCGGGCACCGCCCCGATCAGGGTGCCGCCCTCGGCGGACCAGTCGAAACGGCCCAGGTAGTTGAAGCTGATGCCGGGCTCGGGCGCGCCGGTGACGCGGGGCTCGCGGGCGAGGTGGCGCAGCACGCCGTAGCCGAGTCCCCGGTCGGGTACGGCCCGCAGTTGCTCCTTCACCGACTTCAGTGCGGTGCCCCAGTCCCCCGCCGGGACGGTCAGGGCGACGGGGAAGAGCGAGGTGAACCAGCCGACCGTGCGGGACAGGTCGACGTCCTCGAAGAGCTGGTCCTCGCGGCCGTGTCCCTCCAGGCCGACGGCCACGGTGTCGCGTCCGGTCCAGTCGGCGAGGACCCGGCCCAGCGCGGTGAGCAGGACGTCGTCGATGCGGGTGCGGTAGACGCCGGGGACGCGGCGCAGGAGGCCGGCGGTGCGCTCGCGGTCCAGCCGGACGGTCACCTCGCGGACGTCGGCCGCGGTGTTGCCGCCGGCGAGGTCCTCGGGGAGCGGGGCGGCGCAGTGCCGGGCGGCGCTCTCCCAGTGGTCCCTCTGTGCCGCGAAGGTGCCGGCGCGCTCGCGCAGCCGGTGGGTCCACTCCCGTACGGAGGTGGTGCGGGCGGGCAGCCGTACGGGCTGTCCGGACGCGGCCTGCCGGTAGGCGGTCTCCAGGTCCTCCAGCAGGATCCGCCAGGAGACGCCGTCGACCACCAGGTGGTGGGCGACCAGCAGCAGCCGGGCGGGCCGGGTGCCGTCGGCGGTGAACAGGCGGGCGGTGATCAGGGGGCCCGTGTCCAGGCGGAGTCCGGTGTGGGCCGCCGCGGTGACGCGTTCCTCGTCCGCCGGGTCGTGGACGTGGAGCAGTTCGGGTGCCGGGCCGTCGGCGGCGGCGATGTCCTGCCGCCAGGCGCCCTCGCCGTCGCCACCGTCGCTGTCGAGGACGAACCGGGCGCGCAGGGCGTCGTGGCGGGTCCACAGGGCGGTGAGGGCGTGGCGCAGGGCGTCCTGGTCGACGGCGCCGGCCGGCTCGATGACGACGGACTGGTTGAAGAACGCGGGGTGGGCCGGGCGCGGGTCCAGGAACCAGTGCTGGATGGGCGTGAGGCCGGCCGCTCCGTCGACCGGTTCGGTGCCGGCGACGGCGGGCGCGGTCGCGCCGGTGGCGGCGGCCAGCTCGGCCACGGTGGGGTGCCGGAAGAGATCACGGGGGGTGAGGGTGAGTCCGGCGGCCCGGGCCCGGGACACCACCTGGATGCTGAGGATCGAGTCGCCGCCCAGCACGAAGAAGTTGTCGTCCGCGCCGACCCGTTCCACGCCGAGCAGTTCGGCCCAGATCCCGGCGAGGGTCCGCTCGGTCTCGGTGCGCGGGGCACGGTGGGCCCGCGCGCCGCCCGCCGACCAGTCGGGGGCGGGCAGCCGTCGCCGGTCGACCTTGCCGTTGACCGTCAGCGGCAGCTCGGGCACGGTGACGAACGCGGCGGGCAGCATGTAGTCGGGCAGTCCGGCGGCCAGGTGGGCGCGCAGCTCGGCGGCGTCCGGTACCGGCCCGGTGCCGGCCGGTACGAGGTGGGCGGCCAGCCGCTTGCGTCCGGCGTCCTCGTACAGGGAGACGACGGCCTCGGCGATGTCGGGGTGGGCGGTGAGCCGGGCCTCGATCTCGGCGGGTTCGACGCGGAAGCCGCGGATCTTGATCTGGTCGTCCGCGCGGCCGACGAAGTGCAGCTCGCCGTCGGGGCTCCAGCGCACGATGTCGCCGGTGCGGTACATGCGCGTGCCGGGCGGGCCGAAGGGATCGGCGACATAGCGGGCGGCGGTCGCCCCGGGCCGGCCCGCGTAGCCCCGGGCCAGCCCCGCGCCCGCGATGTACAGCTCGCCGGGGATGCCCGGGGGCTGCGGCTGCAGGGCATCGTCCAGGACGTGGACGCGGGTGTTGTCCAGCGGCCGTCCGATGGGCAGTACGGCGGGCAGGGGGTCGCCCGCCCGGAAGACGCGCCGGGTGGCGAAGGTGGTGGTCTCGGTGGGGCCGTAGCCGTCCACGACGGTCAGTCCGGGGCAGGCGTCCAGCACCCGGCGCACCACCGCGCCGGGCACGGCCTCGCCGCCCGTCCAGACCTCGCGGGCGCCGCGCAGGCAGCCGGGGTCCTCCTGGGCCAGGAGCCGGAACAGTCCCGCGGTCAGCCACAGGCAGCTCACCCCCTGCTCCGTCACGGCGTGCCGGACCAGGCCGGCGTCCAGGTCGGCCGGCGGGGCGAGCACGGCCGTGCCGCCGCGCAGCAGCGGTACCCAGACCTCGTAGGTGGCGGCGTCGAAGGCGTGCGGCGAGTGCACGAGGACCCGGTCGTGTCCGGTGAAGGCCCGGTCCAGGGCGAGCGCGGCGACGTCCCGCTGGCGCACCGCGACGCCCTTGGGGGTGCCGGTGGAGCCCGAAGTGAACATCAGGTACTGCACGTTGTCGGGATGGACGGCACGGGCGGGCGCGGAGCCGGCCGCGCCGGTGCCGGCGTCGCGCGTGGCCGTGGTGCGGGACGGCGTCACGGTGGTGTCGCCGACGCGCAGGACGCCGTCGCCGGGCAGCACCTGCCGGGCCGTCTCCTCCCATGCGGTGTCGGTGAGCAGCAGTCCGGCTCCGGCCTCGGTCAGCATCCGGCGCAGCCGCTCGGCCGGCGCCCTGCCGTCCAGCGGGACGTACACGCCGCCGGTGCGCACGAGGGCCAGCTGGACCACGATCAGCTCCACGGAACGGTCCATCAGGACCCCGACGGGGCGTTCCGGCCGTACGCCGTGCCCGGCGAGACGGTCCGCCAGCCGTGCGGCGCGGGCGTCGAGTTCGCGGTAGGTGACGTGCTCGTCCACGGCCTGCACGGCCACGGCGTCGGGGGTGCGGTCCGCCTGCGCGGCGAAGAGGTCCGCGACGGTGCTGTCGGGGAGGTCGGTGGCGGTGTCGTTCCAGGTGCGCAGGACCTGTTCGCGGCGGTCGGGGGTGAGCAGCGGCAGCCGGGCGGGCGGGCGCCGGGAACCGGCGGCCAGGCCGGTGAGCAGGACGGTCAGGTACTCGGCCATCCGCTCGGCGGTCCCGGCGTCGAACAGCTCGGGGTCGTAGCCGAGCCGCAGGGCCAGCTCCTCGCCCGGATAGGCGGTGAGACTCAGCGGGTAGTTGGTGGTCTCGATGCCCTCCAGGCCGCTCAGGCGCAGGCCGTGGGCGGCGGCGAGGTCGTCGTCCACCGGATAGTTCTCGAAGACGACGATGCTGTCGAACAGGGCCACCCGGTCGGGGAGTTCGGTGAACGTCTTCATCCGGGTGAGCGGCAGGTGGTCGTAGCGCCGGTCCTCGCTCTGGTCGTCCTGGAGCGCGCGCAGCCAGTCGAGCAGGGTGCCGTGGTCCGGGACGGCGACCCGGGTGGGCAGCGTGGTGATGAAGAGGCCGGTCATGGCCTCGGCGCCGGGCAGTTCGGGCGGCCGTCCGGAGACGGTGGTGCCGAACACCACCTCGTCCCGGCCCGCCTGCCGGCCCAGCAGCAGCGCCCAGGCGCCCTGCACCAGGGTGTTCAGGGTCAGGCCGGACGTCCGTGCCAGTTCCTCCAGGGTCCGGGTGGCGGACGCGGGCAGTGTGGCCCGGACCGCGTGCGTGGACTCGGCACGGTGGGCCTCGCGCGGCTCGCGGTCGTACGGCAGCGGTGTGGCCTCGGTGAGTCCGGACAGGCGGCTCTGCCAGTGCCGTTCGGCCGCCGTGGTGTCGCGCTGCCGCAGCCAGGCCACGTAGTCGCGGTGGGGCGGGCGGTGCGGGAGGGCGTCGGCGTCGGTCCCGGCGGCTTGCGCGAAGACGTCGGAGAGCACCTGGAACAGGCTCCAGCCGTCCAGGAGCAGATGGTGGAAGGACCACACCACGCGCACGGCGGTGTCGGAGACCCGGGCGAGCAGCAGGCGCTGCAGCGGGGCGCGCGCGAGGTCGATGCCGTCGGCGCGGTCGCGGGCCAGCAGGTCGTCCAGCCGGGCGCGGCTCTCCCGGGCTGTCAGGTCCCGCCAGTCCAGGTGGGTGACCGGCAGGTCCGCGTGGCGCTGCACCACGAGCAGCGGTTCGGGTACGTCGTGCCAGACGACCCGTCCGCGCAGCACCTCGCTGCGGTCGCTCACGTGCTGCCAGGCGGCGGCGAGGGCCTCCGGGTCGGGCACCCCGTCCAGGACGAACGTCAGCTGCTGGAAGTAGACACCGCGGTCGTCCTGGGACAGGCCGTGGAAGAGCATGCCGGCCTGGGTGGGGGTGAGCGGCAGGACGTCCGCGACCGCCGCGGGGTCCGTGCCGGTGATCCGGTCCACGGCGGCCTGGTCGAGCGGGGCCAGCGGGAAGTCGGACGGGGTGCGTCCGGCGGCTCCCGGCCGGGTGGCGTACCGGGCCAGGTCGGCGAGCGCGTCCGCGAAGCCCCGGGCCAGGGCCTGGACCGTGTCCTCCCGGTGCCGCCGGTCCGAGTAGAACCAGGTGAATTCGAGCTGGTCGTCGACCAGTTGTCCGACGACCTCCAGGGTGTGCGGGCGCTCGGCGGCCGGGTCGGCGTCCAGCTCCAGCGGCCGTACGGTGTCGCGGTAGAGGCCGTCGGCGCCCGTCGGCAGCCCCATCCGGCCCAGGTAGTTGAAGCTGACCTGCGCGGCCGGGGTGTGCGGCGCGGCCCCGGGACCGGCCAGGTGACGGAGCGCGTCGTGGCCCAGGCCGTGCCGGGGTACGGCGCGCAGCTGTTCCTTGACCCGCTTCAGCACGGCGTCCCAGCCGGCGTCCCCGGGGACGGCGAGCGCGACGGGGTAGCGGGTGGTGAACCAGCCGACCGTGCGGCTGATGTCCAGTTCGGCGAAGAGTTCCTCGCGTCCGTGTCCCTCCACGTCGACCACCACCCGGTCCCGCCCGGTCCAGGCGCACAGCGCCCGGCCGAGGGCGCTGAGCAGGACGTCGTTGGCCTGGGTGCGGTAGGTGTCGGGCAGGGTGCGCAGCAGGGCGGAGGTCTCTTCGGGGCTCAGGCGCACGGTGACCGCGCGCTGCGAGGCGTAGGTGTCGGCGCCCGCGGTCAGGTCGGTGGGGAGAGCGGGTTCGGTGCCGGGGACCGCCTCGGCCCAGTACGCGCGCTCGTCGTCGAAGCCGCCGTCCGCCGCGTGCGCGGACAGCCGGCGGGACCACTCCCTCAGCGGCGAGGACTTCGCGGGCAGCGCCGCGGTACCGTCCTCGCCGGCCCGGCGGGCCCGGTAGGCGCGGTCCAGGTCCTCCAGCAGCACCCGCCAGGAGACACCGTCGACCACCAGGTGGTGGACGGCGAGGTGCAGGACGCCCGGCTCGCCGGGCCCTCGGTCGTGCAGCACGGCCCGCAGCAGCGGTCCCCGGGCGAGGTCGAAGGGGCCGAAGTGGGGGGTGTCCGTCTCCGGGCCGGTGTGGCGGCCCAGCCGGACGGGGGGCATGTGCTCGTCGATGCGCCAGCTCACGCCGTGCGCCGTGCCGTCGGGGACGAAGCGGGAGCGCAGGGCGTCGTGGTGGGCGGCCAGGTCGTTCAGCGCGGCCTCCAGGGCCGCCGGGTCCAGGTCGTCGGGCACCTGGACGGTCAGCGCCTGGGCGTAGTGGCCGGCGCGCTCGGCGGCGGTGCCGAACAGCCAGTGCTGGATGGGGGTCAGGGGGGCCGTGCCGGTGGCCGTCCGCGCGGCCGGGGCGGCCCGGCGGGGGCCGCCCGCGGCGTCGGCGCAGCGGGCCAGGGCGGCGACCGTCTGGTGCCGGTAGACGTCCCGGGAGGTCAGCGGCAGGCCCTCCTGCCGGGCGCGGGCCACCACCTGGATGCTCAGGATCGAGTCGCCGCCGAGTTCGAAGAAGTTGTCGTCGACGCCGATCCGTTCGACGCGCAGCACCTCGGCCCAGATCGCGGCGAGCGCCCGCTCGGTGGGGGTGCGCGGCGCGACGTGCCGTACCGCGCGCACGGCCGGGCCCGGGTCGGGCAGCCGGCCGCGGTCGACCTTGCCGTTCGGGCTGAGCGGCAGGCCGTCCAGCACGACGACGACCGACGGCACCATGTAGTCGGGCAGCGTGCGGCCCAGTTCCCGGCGTACGGCCTCGGGTTCCGTTCGCTCCCCGGCCGCCGGGACCACATAGCCGACCAGGCGCCGGTGGCCGTCGCCGTCGGTGGCGGTGGTGGCCGCCGCCTCGGCCACGCCCGCGCAGCCGCGCAGCGCCTCCTCCACCTCGCCGAGTTCGATGCGGAAGCCGCGCACCTTGACCTGCTGGTCGATCCGGCCCACGTACTCCAGCCCGCCGTCGGCGCGGCGGCGCACCAGATCTCCGGTGCGGTACATGCGCTCCCCCGGCGCGCCGAACGGGTCGGCGACGAACCGGGCGGCGGTCAGTCCGGCACGGTGCAGATAGCCGCGGGCCAGGCCGCCGCCCCCGAGGTACAGCTCGCCGGTGACTCCGACGGGCTGGGGCCGCAGGGAGCGGTCCAGGACGTAGGCCCGGGTCTGCGCCACCGGCCCGCCGATGGGCGGGGCCTGCTCCGGCAGCCGGTCCTCGGCGAACCAGGCGGTGGCGTACACGGTGGCCTCGGTGGGGCCGTAGATGTTCGCTATCCGGCAGCCGGGCAGGGCGAGGCGCAGATCGTGCACCGTCTGCGCGGGCAGGGCCTCCCCGGCCAGGACGACGGTGTCCGCGGTCACGGGTGCCGTGCCGCCCGCGATCAGCCGGGAGACGACGGACGGCACCCCGCTGAGCAGCCCGGCCCGCCGGGGTCCGGCGCCGTCGGCGAGGGCCGGCAGGTCGGGGACGACCTCGACGGTGCCGCCGGCCGCCAGGGGGCAGAGCAGCTCGAAGACCGACACGTCGAAGTTGAGGGAGGTGGAGGCGATCACATGGGCCAGCCCCGCGCTCCCGAACGTCTCTGCCGCCCATGCGGCGAGCGCGGCGGCACTGCGGTGGGTGACCACGACCCCTTTGGGACGGCCGGTGGAGCCCGAGGTGTAGATGACGTAGGCGGGGTGGTCCGGCAGCAGCGGCCGGAGCCGGTCGGCGTCCGTCAGCTCGGTTTCGGCCGCGGCGGGTTCGGCGCAGTCCTCCAGGATCAGCGGGTCGCAGTCCGCGGGCAGGGCGGAGGCGGTCTCCCGGGTGGCGATCACGAGGGCGGGCCGGGCGTCGGTGAGCATGAGCCGGACGCGGTCGGCCGGATAGCCGGGGTCGACGGGGAGGTAGGCGGCGCCCGAGGCGAGCACCGCCCACAGCACGGGCACGAGGTCGGCGGAGCGGGGCAGGCACAGAGCGACCAGGCTCTCCGGACCCGCGCCGTGCGCGATCAGCAGCCGGGCCAGCCGGTGGGCGCGCCGGGCGACCTCGGCGTACTCCAGCCGGACCGGGCCGCAGACCACGGCGGTACGGCCGGGGGTCCGGGCCGCCTGGGCGGAGAACAGCGCGGGCAGCGTGGGCTGCGCGGTGTCCCGGGCCCGGCGTGCGGGCGGGTTCCAGGTGTCCACCAGGGTGCGCTGTTCCTCGGCCGAGAGCATGGGCAGCTCGGCCAGGGTGCGGCCCGGGCCGTCCGCCATGCCCTCCAGCAGGCGGTGCAGATGCGCGGTCAGCCGGGCCACGGTCGCCGTCTCGAACAGGTCCGTGTTGAACTCGGCGGTCAGCAGGCAGCCGCCGTCCGCGTCCGGGGTGAACTCCAGGACCAGGTCGAAGCGGGCGGCCGGGCGGGGCAGCGGGTACTCGGTGAAGCGCAGCCCGCCGGTGCGGGGCGGCACGGCGAACGGGGTCTGCTGCACGACGAGGGCCTGCACCAGCGGGGTCCGGCTGGGGTCGCGGGGCGGGGCCAGCTCCTCCACCACCCGGTCGAACGGCACCCCGTCGTGGGCGAAGGCGTCCAGCACCGTGGTGCGCATACCCTCCACGAACCGGTCCACGGTGGTCCGTTCGTCCACCTCGCCGCGCAGCACCACCGTGTTGGCGAAGAAGCCCGGCACCTCCTCCAGGTCCCGTCGGCCGCGCCCGGTGGTGACGGTGCCGAACGCGACGTCGCGCTGCCCCGAGTAGCGCGAGAACAGCAGCGCGGAGGCGCCCGCGAACAGGGTGAACAGGGTGGTGCCGCGGCCCGCGGCGAGCTGCCGCAGCCGGGCCACCAGCTCCGCGGGAAGCGTGTGCCGGTGGGCCGCTCCGGCGGTGGTGCGCACCGCGGGACGCGGCCGGTCGACGGGCAGCTCCAGGTGCTGGATGCCGCTCAGATGCCGTTTCCAGTACGCCAGATCGGCGGCGTCCCCGCCGATGGCCCGCTGCCGCCGCTCCCACACCGCGAAGTCCGGGTACTGCACGGCGGGTTGCGGGAGTCCGTCGGGCTCGCCGGTGGTCTCCGCGTGGTACAGGGCGGCCAGTTCACGGGTGAGGATGCCCACCGACCAGCCGTCGGTGACGATGTGGTGCTGGGCCAGGAGCAGCAGGTGGTCGTCGGCGGCGAGCCGGACGAGCAGGGCCCGGGTGAGCGGGCCGGTCGCCAGGTCGTAGGGGCGGCTCAGCTCCTCGGTGACCGCTTCCTCGGCGGCCTCGGCGCGGCGTGCGTCGGGTACTTCGGTGAGGTCGGCCGTCCGCAACGGCAGGTCCGGCTCGGGTGCGACTCGCTGTGCGCCCTGCCCGTCGGCCGAGGCGAACGTGGTGCGCAGGGAGGCGTGGCGGGCCGCGAGGCGGTGCAGGGAGCGGCGTAGCGCGTCCGGGTCCAGGGCGCCGCGCAGCCGCAGGGACACGCCGGTGTTGTACTCGGTGCCGCCCGCGGTGAGGTCGTCGAGGTACCAGAGCCGGCGCTGCGCGCTGGACAGCGGCAGGGTGTCCTCGGCCGGGGCCGGCGGGATCGGGTCCGCCGGTGCGGCGGCCGACGGGTCGGCGAGCAGCGGGGCCAGGGCGGCGACGGTACGCGCGGTGAAGACGTCCCGCAGGGTCAGCCGGACGCCCAGCTCGTCCCGGATCCGGGACAGGGCACGGGCGGCGAGGATCGATTCGCCGCCCAGGTCGAAGAAGTCGTCCGTCACGCCGACCGCGTCGACGCCGAGGACGTCCGCCCAGATCTCGGCGAGGGCCCGCTCCTCGGCCGAACGCGGCGCCACCCGGCCCGCGACGACCGTGCGCTCCGGGGCCGGCAGCGCCCGCCGGTCGATCTTGTGCTGCGGGGTGAGCGGCATCCGGTCCAGGACCACGACCGCCGACGGCACCATGTGAGCGGGCAGCACGGCGGCCACGGCCGCGCGCAGGGCGACCGGGTCCGGGCGCTCGGCGGCGGGGGTGTCGGGGGCGGTCGAGGCGGCCGGATCGACGGAGGTGGCGGTGCCGGCGTCGGCCACCGGGCCGGCCTCGGGGGCGAAGGCGTCGCGCCGGTCGGCGACGGCACCGCCCCCGTCGGTGGCGGCAGCGTCCCGGTCGGCGGGAGCCGGCTGTGCCGCCGGGGTGACGTACCCGACCAGCCGCTGGTGGCCCGGCTCGTCCTCGCGGACCACGACCACGGCCTCGCCGACCGCGCCGGCCCGGCGCAGGGCCGCCTCGATCTCGCCCGGTTCGATGCGGAAGCCGCGCAGCTTCACCTGCCGGTCCAGCCGGCCCAGGAACTCCAGTTCCCCGTCGGCGGTCCGGCGCGCCCGGTCGCCGGTGCGGTACAGGCGGGCGCCGGGCGGGCCGAAGGGGTCGGCGACGAAGCGGGCGGCGGTCAGCCCCGGACGCCCCAGGTAGCCGCGGGCGACGGCGTCGCCGCCCACGAACAGCTCGCCGTCCGTACCGGGCGGCACGGGGCGCAGTGCGGCGTCGAGGACGTACACCCGGGTGTGCGGCAGGGCGCCGCCGATCGTCGGGGTGCCGTGGCCGGCGGTGAGCGGACCGGTCCAGGTGGCGACGATGGTGGCCTCGGTCGGGCCATAGGAGTTGATCATGCGGCGGCCGGGGGCCCAGCGGTCCACGAGCTCGGCGGAGCAGGCCTCGGCGCCCACGATCAGCGTGCGCAGATGCCGCGCGGTGCCCTGTGCGGGGTCGGGCAGGGTGGCCAGCGCGGCGGGCGGTATGAGCGTGTGGGTGATGCGGTGCTCGTCCAGGACCGCGGCGAGTTCGTCGCCCAGCCAGGGGCCGTGCGGCGGTACGACGAGTGTGGCGCCGGTCAGGACGGAGATGCACAGTTCCAGGACGGAGGCGTCGAAGCTCGGCGAGGAGAACTGCAGCACCCGGTCGCCCGGGCCCACCGCGTACCGTTCGGCGGCGGCGGAGGTGAAGCCGCCGATGCCGCGGTGCGTGACCGTCACACCCTTCGGGGTACCGGTGGAACCGGAGGTGTAGATGACGTAGGCCGCGTGGTCGGCCGCGGCCTCGGCTCCGGTCGTGCCTCCGGCGGTGTCGCCGGTGTCCAGCAGTTCACTCACCCGGCGCGGGTCGTCCAGGGGGACCGTGGGCGCGGCGTCGGCGAGCATCAGCGCGCGGCGCTCGGCGGGGTAGGCGGGGTCCACGGGCAGGAAGGCGGCACCCGCCCGGGCGACGGCCAGTTCGGCCGCGATCAGTTCCATGGAACGCGGCAGCACCAGGGCGACCACCCGGTCGGGCCCGGCGCCGCGCCGGGTGAGGTGCGCGGCCAGGCGGTCGGCGCGCGCGGCGAGTTCGCGGTAGGTCCAGGTCCGCCGGCCGTCGGTGAGGGCCGGTGCGTCCGGGGTGCGGGCCACCCAGGCGGTGAACAGCTCGCCCAGCGTCGGAGAGGCCGGTGCCGCGGCGCTCTCCGGCGCGTCGGCGGTGGGGCCGGCCGCCGGCAGGGAGGACGCCGGTGCGGGCTTGTCGTGCAGGTCCGTCATGGGTGAAGTCCTTTGGAGAGCGGGACGTTGCGGCCCGGTGGGAGGCGAGCGGTTCCGGTCCCTCTGCGAGGGCGGCGCGCTGGTTCGGGGTGGCACAGCGGATGGGCGGGACGGGCTGCGGTGCTGCCGTGATTGCGGTCTCTGCTGCCGTACTGAGCCGTGTCCGGCGACCGGCCCGACCGGCCGGTGGACCGCGGACGCCGGCCCCGGGACGGTCACCGGTGGCCCGGGACCGGCGGGCGTCGGGCCCGCCCGCCGGACGGTGTCCGCGCAGACGGGATCGACGGTGTCCGCCGGCCCGGAACCCGCGACCGTACGGGCGCCGGCACCCACGGGACGGGCGCCGCACGGCACCGGGCACCCTGAGGGCCGGGCACCGTGCGGCACCGGGCACCGTGGAGCGCCTGGCACCGTGGAGCGCCTGGCGCCGTGCGTGGCCCGGCACCTCGGGACCCCGCACCGTGGAGACCTGGTTACCGCAGGGATCGGGCACCGCAGGAACCCGGCACCGCTGAGTGACCGGCATCGTGCGGGACTCGGCAGCGGACGCCGCTCAGCCGTCGTCCGTGCGGCGCGCCGTGCGCCCGGATATCTGTACCCGGTCGACCGTGCCCGTGGCCGGATCGCGGTGGAACCGGCCGCCGGGCTCGAGGCGTCCGGTGGCCGGATCGCGCAGATCGCACGCCAGATCGGCGTAGCCGACCAGCGGCAGGGACAGGTCGCCGTCCACGGACAGGCCCGGCGTGCCGTCCGGTCCGGGCGCGACGCGGTACGTCGTGGTGCCGTTGCGGTAGGTGCCCAGGCAGTCGTCGGGCAGGGCGACGGGACGGCCCCGGTCCGCGGGGTGCGCGCCGGCGGGCACGCGGATGCCGGTCAGCAGGGCCAGTTCCTCGGTGAGGTCGCGCCAGAGCGCGGTGGCGCCCCCGGCGTTGCCGGTGAACGCGACCACCACTCCGGCCTCCGGCTCGGCCCGCAGATGGCAGGACGTGCCCTGGGCGTTGCCGTCGTGGCCGCACCACCCGTACCCGTCCCGCTGGTACAGGGCGAGCCCGGGGCCCCAGCCGTCGGCCAGCGCGCCCGGGCGGGCGGCGGTCTCGGGGCGGCGCATCTCCTTGGCGACGGCGGGCGGCAGCAGATCCGCGCGGCCGATCAGCGCGTTGCCGAACGCGACCAGGTCCGAGGCGCTCGCGAGCAGCGCACCGGCCGGCGCCTCCAGCGGCGCGAGGTTCTGCCGGGCCGGACGCGCCTGGCCCGTGGCGGTGTTGACGGCGTGTCCGGCGGCCACGGGACGGGCGGGCGCGGCGTCCCCCAGGAACGCGGCGGTGACACCGAGGGGCTGCAGGAGCAGTGCCCGGACCGCCTCGGCCCACGGCATGCCGGTGATCTCCTCCACCAGCCGGCCGGCCGCGACATAGCCGGCGTTGGAGTAGGAGAAGTCGGTGCCCGGCGCGAACAGCGCGTCCTGGGCGGTGCAGACGGCCGTGAGATAGCGGGCGGCGGTGGTCGCGGCGGCGGTGTCCGAATCCGGTCCGGTGGGCAGACCGCCGGTGTGGGTCAGCAGGTGACGGACCGTCACCATGGGCAGCGCGCGCAGCTCCGGGAGGTGTGCGGCGGCCGGCTCGTCCAGGTCCACGTCACCGTCGTCGGCCAGGAGCATGACGAGCGCGGCGGTGTAGGGCTTCGTGAGCGATCCCAGGGGGACCGCGGTGTCGGCGGTGCAGGGGCTGCCGGTCGTGACGTCGGCCGTTCCGGTGTGCACGGTGATGACGTCCGTTCCGGTGTCCAGGGCGAGTTGGGCGCCGGGCACCCGGTGGGTCCGGGCGAGGACTTCGAGACGGTCCTGCAGCTCCCGGCGTAACAGGGACGGCGTCCGGGAGGCGGTCGGAGCGGCGGGGATGATGTACGGCATGAGAAGGGGACTCCCGTTGGGTGGGTCTCATGTGCGGGTGTGCCGGTCAGGCCCGTGACAGAGCGGTGTGAGGGCCGGCCGGGGCAGGCGCGTCGCGCCTCGGGCTACGGTCTGCCGACCTCGACGGGCAGATGTCGTACGCCGATGATGACGGCCGGGTTCTGATGGACGATGTCCTCGTAGGAGGGGATCACCAGGTTGCGGAATCGTTCATGCAACATGTGAAGGGCGATCCGGGCCTCCAGCCGGGCCAGGGGCGCGCCGAAACAGAAGTGAATGCCGTGCCCGAAGGTGAGGTGCGGATTGGGGGTCCGGCTCACGTCGAAGACGTCGGGCGTGTCGAAGCGGCCCGGATCCCGGTTGGCGGTGCCCAGATGCGCCATCAGCAGGGCGTCCGCGGGGATGTGGTGACCGCCCAGGACCACGGGCCGGGCGACCCGGCGGCCCAGCTCGGGAAAGGGCGGCAGCCAGCGCAGCACTTCCTCCACGGCGGCCGGGATGCGACCGGGGTCGGCGCGCAGCGCGGCGTCCGCGTCGGGATGCCGGTCGAGCATGACGACGGCGTTGCCCAGCAGTGCGGTGGTGGTGATGTGCCCGGCCACCAGCAGCAGGGCCACGAAGCCGACCATCTCCTGGTCGGCGAGGCGGATGCCGTCCACCTCGGCGGCGATGAGTCTGCTGGTGAGGTCGTCGCCGGGGTCGGCGCGGCGGGCGCGGATGTGGTCGAGCATGTAGCCGTTCATCTCGCGCACGGTGGGGGCGATGGCTTCCAGCGCCCGCTCCAGGTCGGCCATGTCGGGCGCTTCGCCGAGCTGCTCGCCGCCGAACAGGACGCTCGCCCATTCCTGGAAGAGCCGGTGTTCCTCGGCGGGGATGCCGAGGAGTTCGGCGATCACGATGATCGGCAGCGGATAGGCCAGGGCGTCGACCAGGTCGAACCGGTCGCGGTCGGCGACGGCGTCCAGCAGCCGGGCGCAGACGGCCTCGATGCGGGGGCCGAGCCCCTGGACGACCCGCGGGGTGAACGCCTGGCTGACCAGGGCGCGGAGCTTGCGGTGCTCCGGCGGGTCCATGCCGACGAAGTTGCCCTGGCGGAAGGTCTCGAAGTCGGCCTGGGTGGGGGTGAGCGCGGAGAGGTCCGAGGAGTACGTCGCCGAATCGGCGAGCACGGTCGCGACGGTCGCGTGGTCGAGCACCTGCCAGACGCCCTGCGTGTCGTCGTACCGGACCGGCCCGGCCCCGCGTAAGTCGCGCCAGCGGTCGGGTAACTCCTCCAGGAGGAGCCGTTCGCCCGTCGGTTGCTTGCTGATCACCTTGTCTCCTTGCTGGCGCGTGCGGGCATGGTGGAGTCGCGCACACAGGGGGATGCCGGGGACGGCGCCGGCCAGGACCGCGGGCGGCCCCGGGCACGGCTGTGCCACCGCTGCCGTGGCATGCGGACGGGAAGAGCGCGAGTCGCGCGTGACTCGCTCGTGCGCGGCGGGGCGGTCAGCCGTCGTCGGTCTGCTGTCGGGGCGGGCCGGAGGCTCTCAACACATACGGTGAAGGACGTGGCGGCTGCGCGGCCGGCCACGGCCCCGCAGCGAGCCCCATCGTGCGGCACGCCAACCCGACATAACCCATCCCCTCGGCGACACCTCCCGCGCAGCGGTCGCGCGGGACCCCTCCGGCTCGTGAACGGTCAGCGGGGCGCGCGCCCCGACCGTTGGAAACGCGGTGTGAGAATACGCAGTCACAGCCTATGCCGCCCCGTGATTGGCATGATGCGCAGTTCCCCACACCTTCATTTCGATGGAACTCGGCCACAGTCTTCACGGTGAGTCACGCACAAGCAACCCCCTGAAGTTGAACGGAGAGTACTCTGACGGTGCTTTTGCGTCACCGACCGGCCATGTGTCGCAGCCCCTCGCGCGCAGGAGGCCACGGCCGGATCGACGCCCCCGCGTGTGCCCCGGCGTCTCGCCCGCAAACCGGGTCCCCGCGAAAAATCTGCGGCGGCACCACTGACCGGAATGGTGTTCGCCCCTCGGCCGTCCGGTCCCCACACTCCCCCAGGTTGTCCGGCGCGCCCGCGCCCCCGCCCCTGATCTGGGGTGATGATTCGGCCAGCCGCCCTGGAGGGACCGCCGCCCGCGGCGAAGACGGAACACGCCGCAGGCGGCCCCGGCCCACGGCCGACACGCCATGCCCGCTCCCCGCACCTCGGCCCCGGCGGTCGGCCGCTCCGGTGCCCGAGGACTCGCCGCGCCGGCCGATACGCTCAGATTCGGCCATCCAGGCGCGACGGGGGCGCACACAAAAAGCCCGTACACCACCCGTGCATCCCCGACCACGCCGGGCGCCGGGCGGACAGCCCGCATGACACGGCTGACCAGGGCTTACGTCTCTGGCAGAGAGCGATGTGCGGCGGCCAGGCCCCCTGGCCGAACGGGCACACATGTCCGAACGCGGCGGGACACATCCGGAACCGGCCCGGCCGGACAGCGTGCCCCGACGGCCGTCTCCCTCACCGGCCGGCCGGACGACGGGTCCCTCACGGGCTCGTCCCCCACCGGCCCGGCCGGCACCCGGCGCCGGTCGCCGGCGCGACACGCGACCGGAGGACGCCCGCCCCCGTGGCGCCGCGCCCGCGGCCGTCGCGCCACGCCCGGGCTCACCCACTCCGTCGGCGCCGGGGCATGGGGACGTCCGAACGGGGTGGTCGCGGCCATCCGCCGCTCGGGAGCGCGAAGGCGACGGCGAGAGCGCTCGCCGTGCGCGGGGCGCCGCCCCGGGGGAGTCTTGAGCCCGGGACGCGACGCGCGGCCGTAGGAGGAGGTGGTCGGCGTGTCCGACGGGCCGGGACCGGCGCCGGTGGCCGACATGGCCCTGTCGGCCCAGCCGGTGCTGTCGCTCGCCCTGGTGGCGATGATGCACGGGGTGAGCGCGCACTCCGGCGCGATGTACCTGCTCAGGCCCGACGAACCGGTCCTGGAGATGGCGGTGCACGCGGGCATGCCCCGGGCGTTCGCGGCGCCCTGGGAGCGGGTCGGGCTGAGCGCGCCGATCCCGGTCGCGGACGCGGCGCGCGACAGACGGCTGGTGTGGGTGGGCGGTGAGGAGGAGATGGCTCGCCGCTATCCGCGGGTCGCGGTGGTGCTGCCGTACCCCTTCGCGCTGGCCGCGCTGCCCGTGGCGACGGAGCGGCGGCTCTACGGCGGGGTGTTCGTGACCTGGCCGGGCGCGCATCCGCCCGAGCTGTCCGACCGGGAGCGCGAGCATCTGCGGGCCGCCTGCGAGCGGCTGGCGCTGCGGCTGGAGCGGGCCGCGGAGGAGGGCCGGCCGCTCGGCCGGGAGGACGACGTGCTGGCGACATCGGTGTACGGGGTGTCGGAGACGCTGGGCTCGGTGGAGGCGGCGCGGATGGTGTCCCGGCTGCCGTACGGGCTGGTCTCGATGGACCTGCACGGCCGGATCCAGTTCGTGAACGCGGCC
This sequence comes from Streptomyces sp. NPDC038200, assembly GCF_055600785.1. NCBI lineage: Bacteria > Bacillati > Actinomycetota > Actinomycetes > Kitasatosporales > Streptomycetaceae > Streptomyces > Streptomyces sp. NPDC038200. The sequence goes on along the minus strand of NZ_JBVJYH010000002.1, from coordinate 227,387 downwards.
GCCGCGGAGCTGCTCGGCAGACCCTCCGGGGAGCTGCTGGGCACGCTGCCCTGGGCGTCGGTGCCCTGGCTGAACGACCCGATGTACGAGGACCGTTACCGGGGTGCGCTGCTCAGCCAGCAGGTGGTGTCGTTCGTGGCGCTGCGCCCGCCCGGTGAGTGGCTGTCGTTCCGGTTGTACCCGAGCACGAGCGGACTGAGCGTGCGCGTCACCCGGGCCCGGGCGGTGGCGGACATGGCGCGCGGCGTGCCGCAGCCGGGCCGGGGGCCGTCCCGGCTGGTGACGATCTCGCAGGTGCTGAGTCTGGCGAGCGCGCTGACGGAGGCGGTGGGGGTGCAGGACGTGGTGCAGCTGGTCTGGGAGGAGGTGGCCCCGGCGGTCGACAGCCGGGCGCTGGTGGTCCTCGGTTCCCAGGGCGGGCGGCTGCATGTGCTGGGTCACCGCGGCTACCCGGACCCGCACGTCGTGGAGCGGTTCGACGGGCTGCCGCTGTCCGAGCGCACCCCGGGCACGCAGGCCCTGAACAGCGGCGTGCCCGCGTTCTTCGACTCCCAGGAGGAGCTGGAACGGCTGTACCCGAGCCGGCACGAGACCCCGGACGGCTTCGCGGCCTGGGCCTATCTGCCGCTCATCGCGTCCGGCCGGCCGGTCGGCACCTGTGTGCTGGCCTACGCCGAGCCGCGCGCCTTTCCCGCCGACGAGCGGGCGGTGCTGACCTCGCTCGGCGGGCTGATCGCGCAGGCCCTGGGGCGGGCCCTGCTCTACGACGCCAAGCACCGCCTGGCGCACGGTCTCCAGCAGGCGCTGCTGCCGCACACCTTGGCGCCGCTGCCCGGCATCGAGGCGGCGGCCCGGTATCTGCCGGCCACGCACGGCATGGAGATCGGCGGCGACTTCTACGATCTGGTGCCGACCCGGTCGCAGGCGGCGGCGGTGATCGGGGACGTCCAGGGGCACAACGTGACCGCGGCGGGCCTGATGGGGCAGATCCGTACGGGGGTCCGCGCGTACACCACGGTGGGGCAGGCGCCGCACGAGGTGATGAGCAGCACCAACCGGCTGCTGATCGATCTGGGGGCCGACCTGTTCGCCAGCTGTCTGTATCTGCGGCTGGACCCGGCGCACGGGCAGGCCGTCATGGCGCGGGCGGGCCATCCGCCGCCGCTGCTGCGCCGGTCCGACGGACGGGTGCGGGTGCTGGACCTGGCCGGGGGCCCGCTCCTCGGCATCGACGCCTCGGCCGTGTATCCGACGACCGAGGTGTCCCTGGCCCCCGGCTCGGTGCTCCTCCTCTACACCGACGGCCTGGTGGAGTCGCCGGGGGTCGACATCGAGGACGCGCTGACGGACCTCGGCGAGCTGCTCGCGGACGCGGGCGACCAGCCGTTGGAGCGCCTGGCGGACGCGGTGGTCCGGCACAGCGCGGCGGCCGGGGAGCGGGTGGACGACGTGGCGGTGCTGCTGCTGCGGGCGTGCGACGACGGCTGACCCGGGAAGCCGTGGTCCGGCCCTCCCGCCGGAGGGCCGGACCGGTCCCCGCCGGCCGGACCGAGGGGGAGGGCCGTCGGGGAGTCGGGGGGCCGGCCCGTCAGGGGGAGCCGGCGGGTCCGGTCAGTGGCTGTCGGTCGCGGACGACGACCCGTCGTCCGCAGCGCCGCCGCCGGACTGGTCACCGGCCGAGCCGGACGGGTCGGCGCCGCCGCCGATCTGGTCACCGCCGGCACCGGCCTCGTCGCCGGCACCCGCCTGGTCGCCGGCACCCGCCTGGTCGCCCGCACCGGCCTGGTCGCCCGCACCGGCCTCGTCGCCCGCACCCGCCTGATCGCCCGCACCGGCCTCGTCGCCCGCACCGGCCTGGTCACCGGCACCGGCCTCGTCGCCCGCACCCGCCTGGTCACCGGCGCCCGCCTGGCCGCCCGCGCCGTTGCCGCCGTCGCCGAGCGTCGCGCCGGTGGCCTGCAGGGCGGTGGTGACCGGCTGGAAGAACGTCTCGCCGCCGCTGGTGCAGTCGCCGCTGCCGCCGGAGGTGAGGCCGAGGGCACTGCCGTCCTGGGTGAACAGCGAGCCGCCGCTGTCGCCGGGCTCGGCGCACACGTTCGTCTGGATCAGACCGGTGACGGTGTCGACGCCGTTCGGGTCGGTCTCGCTCTGGAAGTTGACGGTGGCGTCCAGGCCGGTGACCTGGCCGTCGTGCAGCCCGGTGGTGGAGCCCATCCGGAACACGGTCGTGCCGACGGTGGCGTCCGCGGCCTGGTTGATCTGTACGGTCTGGCCCTTGCCGACGTTGACCTCGCTGGGCGCCTGGGTGTTCGCGTCGTTGTACTTGACGAGGGAGAAGTCGCCCTCGCCGGGGAAGGTGGCCTGGTCGACGGTGGCGATGGGCTGACCGGTCTGGGAGTCGGACCAGTCCTTGGCGGCGACCCCGCAGTGACCGGCCGTCAGGAAGGCGGGGCTGCCGTCGGAGGCGGTGACGTTGAAGCCGAGGGAGCAGCGGACGTTGCCGCCCTGCGCCTGGGAGAAGATGGCGTCGCCGCCCGACACGAACGTCTTGAAGGTGCCGGAGGACTTCTTCAGGGTGGCCATGCCGGAACCGAGGCTCCGCACGGTGGACTGCAGTCTGTTCCACTTGGCGCCGGTGACGGTGGAGTCGGCCGTGACGAGGACCTTGTCGGTGCGCGGGTCGACCGCCCAGGAGGTGCCGGGGATGGACGCCTTGGTCTTCAGCGTCCGTGCGGCGGCCTTGAGTTCGGCGGCGCTGTTCTCCACCTGGCGGACGACCGCGCCCGCCTTCTTCGCCTGGACGACGACGTTGTCGTCGCCGTTGACCACGTTGACGACGAGCTGCTGCTTCCCGCTGTCGTAGTAGGAGCCGGCGAAGGCGTCGCCGAGGAGCTTCTCCAGCTGGGCGGCGAGGCCCGAGGCGGCCGTCGCCTTCAGGGTCTTGACGTCCGCCGTGCCGCCCGCGGTCGCGTCGTCGCGGTCCTGGGAGGCGTTGGCGTTGGGCAGCAGCAGGGCCGCCGCCCCGAGCGCCGCGACACCGCCCACCGCTATCGCAGCCTTGCGCTTGGGCATTCGCTTGTGACTCAAACTTCTCGACCTCCTGGGGACGGGGGGTCTGCCACTGACGGGCAGTCGGTTTCCGGGTTGTCATCGGGGCGCCTGGATGGCCGTACGTACGCACCGGCCGCGTGGTGTGTTCAATTCCGTTTCCCGACAGCGGTACGGGCGCGGCGAATCGGCCACGCTCCGCGTGGCGCGGCGGGCGGCCGGGAAGAATCCCCCATATGACGATGACCACCGCCGAAGCCGACAGGATCCTCTCCGTCAACTTCGCCCCCTGGGTGCTCGATCTGCAGCTGACCGTCCAGGCGGTGGGCGAGGACCGGGCCGTGCTGCGTCTGCCCTGGTCGGACCGGCTGGCCCGGGAGGGCGGCGGGTTGTCCGGGCAGGCGCTGATGGCGGCGGCCGACACGGCGACGGTCATCGCGGTGTCGGCGGCCCGGGGCGGGTTCGTGCCGATGACGACGGTGCAGCAGTCGACGTCGTTCCAGCGGGCGGTGACCGGTTCGGATGTCCTGATCGAAGCGGTCCTGACGAAGCTGGGCCGGCGAACGGCGTTCGCGGATGTCACGTTGAGCGATGCCGCCTCGGGCGCGCTCGCCGCCCGGGCGAGCACCGTCTACGCGATTCTGGGCTGACACACTCAGCTACTGATCGGTAACGGTCAGTTCCGAACGCAAAGCGGAATACCCCCTTCAGGGAATCTGCACATCCACCCCTCAGCCACGTCACCGTCGCCCGGGGATCTGCACATCCGCGCGCCCCCGGGGGCGCCCTTTGGCGAGGAGTGCCGGATTCGCGGTCCGGCGGACAAGACGCCCGACGCGACGATGCCGCGCGGCATGTGAAGGAGTCGCCGACATGCCGTGCGCACGCCTGCACGGATGAACCGCTTCGCGCGGCAAGTTCCCAGGTGAGAGCCCTGATTGATTGGAAGCGCGCCACGCCTGCGTGCTTTGATCCATTGCACCGCGGGGGTCCGGCGGGCCTCCGGAGACGGGGGCCCGGCGCCCGTGGTCGCGGCCGTCCGTCTGTCCCCAGAGGGGGCCGCTCTCCCCCTTGTGACATATCCATACGAAGGGAAGTTCCACCATGAACTCCACCCCCCAGGTTGAGACCGTCGAGATCTCGGACGCCGAGCTGGACAACGTTTCCGGCGGTCTGTCCGTGAACACCCTCAACAGCACCCTCGGCACCGTGAACGAGATCGCCCCGGGCGTGACCGGTCTGGTCAACACGGTCGTCGGCACCGTCGAGGGCGTCACCGGCCTGAACACCGCCCCGGTCAACGGCCTGGTCGCCGGTCTCTGATCGCACCTCGGTGTCACCGAAGTCCCGGAGCCGTCCCTCGGCTCCGGGACTCTCGGATGCCCGGAAACACCTACGCCTGTGCCCGCACGCGCCGTGGAGACACCCGCGCCCGTGCCCACACGCGTCGTCGAAACACATGTGTCTCTCCCACAGGTGAGGGAAGTCCCGTGCAGTTCCGCCAACAGGCCCTCGCCAAGCTCCAGTCGCCGGAGGAGCTGGACCTCCCGGTGCGGCTCGCCCGCCCGCAGGGCTGGCTCGCGCTCGGCGTCACCGTCGTCGTCATGGCCGCCGCCTCGGTATGGGCGGTGACCGGCTCGGTCGCCTCCACGGTCGGCGCGCCGGCCGTCCTCACCCACGGGCAGGGCAGCTATCTGCTCCAGAGCCCCGTCGCCGGGCAGGTGACGGCCGTCCTGGCCCGGCAGGGCCAACGGCTGCCCGCGAACGCGCCCGTCCTCAAGGTCCGTACGAGCGACGGCGACTCCCTGGTCCGGACCGTCGCCGCGGGCCGGGTGACCACACTCGCCGCGAGCATCGGCCAGATCATCCAGACCGGCACCACGGTCGCCGCGGTCGAGAAGGTCGCCCACGCCTCCGACCCGCTGTACGCGACCGTGTACGTGCCCGCCGAGAACGCCGCCGCCATCCCCGCGCACGCCGCGGTCGACCTGACGGTGTCCTCCGTACCGTCGCAGCGGTACGGGGTGCTGCGCGGCACGGTGAAGTCGGTGGACCGCACCGCGCAGTCCGCCCAGTCGATCGCCGCGTTCCTCGGGGACAGCCAGCTCGGTGAGCAGTTCACCCGCAAGGGCCGCCCGGTGGCCGTCCTGGTGAAGCTCGCCGAGTCCTCGTCCACGAAGAGCGGTTACCGGTGGTCCACCGCCGGCGGCCCGCCGTTCCGGCTCGACTCCATGAGCCTCGCCACCGGCTCCGTCCGGCTCGCCGACCAGCACCCCGTCGATTGGCTGCTCCCGTGACCGTTCAGCCCGCCAGTGCCCAGGAGACCCGTGGCCGCAGACGGGCGGCTCCGCCGAAGCGGCCGGCCCCCACGTCCCGCACCGGAACGGTCCGCACCCCCACCGTGCTCCAGATGGAGGCCGTCGAGTGCGGCGCGGCCTCCCTCGCGATGGTCCTCGGCCACTACGGCCGGCACGTCCCACTGGAGGAGCTGCGCATCGCCTGCGGTGTCTCCCGCGACGGCTCACGCGCCTCCAACCTGCTGAAGGCCGCCCGCAGCTACGGTCTGACGGCCAAGGGCATGCAGATGGACCTGGCCGCCCTCGCCGAGGTGCGGGCACCGGCCATCCTCTTCTGGGAGTTCAACCACTACGTCGTCTACGACGGCATCGGCCGCCGTTTCGGCCGGCGCGGCGTGTACGTCAACGACCCCGCCAAGGGCCGCCGATTCGTGCCCATGGAGGAGTTCGACGGCAGCTTCACCGGTGTCGTGCTGGTGCTGGAGCCGGGTGACGGCTTCAGCAGGGGCGGGCGCCGGCCGGGCGTGCTCGGTGCCATGCCGGCCCGGCTGCGCGGCACCGCGGGCACCCTCCCGGCGGCGGTCCTGGCCAGCCTGCTGCTGGTCGCGGTCGGTGCGGCCGTGCCCGCGCTCAGCCGCACCTACATCGACATGTTCCTCATCGGCGGGCAGACCTCGCTGCTGGGCGTGCTGTTCACCTCGATGGCCGCCTGCGTGCTGCTCACGCTGGTGCTGACCTGGCTCCAGCAGGCCAACCTGCTGCACGGCCGGCTCATCTCCTCCACCCTCTCCAGCGCCCGCTTCCTGCGCCATCTGCTGCGGCTGCCGGTGACGTTCTTCGCCCAGCGCTCCCCCGCCGACCTGGTGCAGCGCCTGCAGTCCAACGACCAGGTCGCCGAGACCCTGGCCCGTGACCTCGCGGCGGCCGGCGTGGACGCGATCGTGGTCGTCCTGTACGCCGTCCTGCTCTACACCTACGACCCGCAGCTGACGTTCGTCGGCATCGCCGTGGCCCTGCTGAACGTGGTGGCCATGCGGCTCGTCGTACGGCTGCGCGCGACCCGGACGGCGAAGCTGCGCGCGGACACCGCCCGGCTCACCACCACCTCGTACACCGGCCTGCAGCTGATCGAGACACTGAAGGCGACCGGTGGCGAGGACGGCTACTTCCGCAAGTGGGCCGGGCAGCACGCCACCACGCTGGAGGAGCAGCAGCGGCTCGGCGTGCCGAGCGCCTGGCTCGGCGTGGTCGCGCCGGCCCTCGCCACCTTCAACAGCGCGCTCATCCTGTGGATCGGCGGACTGCGCGCGGTCGAGGGGCACATCTCGGTCGGTCTGCTGGTCGCGTTCCAGGCGCTGGTCACCCGCTTCACCGCGCCGCTGACCCGGCTCAACGGCGTGGCGGGCCGCATCCAGGACTTCGCGGCCGACGTGGCCCGGCTGAAGGACGTGGAGAACTTCCGGACCGACCCGCTCTACGCCCGCCCCGGCGGCGGCGACTCCACCCGCCGGCTGCACGGGCACATCGAGCTGGAGAACCTCACCTTCGGCTACAGCCCGCTCGACCAGCCGCTGCTGACCGGCTTCGACCTGACCGTCGGCCCCGGACAGCAGGTGGCGCTGGTGGGCGGCTCCGGCAGCGGCAAATCGACGGTCTCCCGGCTCATCTCCGGCCTCTACACGCCGTGGGACGGGGTGATCCGTATCGACGGCCGCCGGCTGGAGGACATCCCGCGCGGCGCGCTCGCCGCCTCCGTCTCCTTCGTCGACCAGGACGTCTTCCTCTTCGAGGGCTCGGTCCGCGACAACGTCGCCCTGTGGGACCCGTCGATCCCCGACGAGGCCGTGGTGGAGGCGCTGCGGGACGCGGCCCTGTACGACGTGGTGATGCGCCGGCCCGGCGGCATCCACAGCGGGGTCGAGCAGGACGGCCGGAACTTCTCCGGCGGACAGCGCCAGCGCCTGGAGATCGCGCGGGCGCTGGTGCGCCGGCCGAGCATCCTCGTGCTGGACGAGGTGACCAGTGCGCTGGACGCGGAGACCGAACTGGTCGTGATGGACAACCTGCGGCGGCGCGGCTGCGCCTGTGTGGTGATCGCGCACCGGCTGAGCACGGTCCGCGACAGCGACGAGATCGTCGTCCTGCAGCACGGCACGGTGGTGGAGCGCGGACGGCACGAGGAGCTGGTGGCGCGCGGCGGCGCGTACGCGGCACTGGTCAGGGAGCGGTGAGATGACGACTGTTCAGGAGGGGTACGAAGGAGACCTCGTGCTCGGCGCGCTCGGCGCGCTCGGCACCCGGCTGGACTGCGCCGGCCTGGCCCGGCTGGACCTTCAGGGCCCGCAGGTGCTGTGGCTGGTCGCGGCCGGCGCCCTGGACCTGTTCGCGGTGGACGCCGCCCAGCAGGGGCACTGGCACCACCTCGGCCGGCTGGAGCCGGGCGCGCTGCTCCTCGGCCCGGTCGCCGGACCCCAGCACACCCTGGTGGCCCGCCCGGTCCGGGACTGCGTGGTGCACCGGGTCAACCTGCGGGAGCTGTACCAGCCGGCGCAGACGCAGACCTGGTCGTACGACGCGTACGGCAACCCGCAGTACCTGCCGCCCGCCACCAGCCCCCTGGAGTACGCGGTCGCGCTCGGTGTGGGCCGGGGCCTGTCCGTCCTCTTCCAGGCCCCGATGGCCGAGGAGCGCCCCGCCACCCCCACCGACGACGACGTGTTCTGGATGCAGGTGCCGCCGGGCAGTGTGCAGTACGGCTCGCTGTACGGCACGGAGGCCGCCGCCGATCTGCTGATGGACCCGGCGCTGTGGCAGAGCATGGTGGACCAGCAGTACCGGCTGCTGACCGCGCTGGACCGGTGGATCGAGCAGCTGGAACGCGCGCACGAGACGCGGACGGCCGCCGGGATCAAGGCCGGTGAGGCGGTGCGCGCGCAGGCCGACCGGACCCTGCTCGCCGCCATCGGCAAGCGCTCGGCCCGCCGGACGACGCCCGCCGACGCGGATGCCTCGTACGCGGCCTGCAAGCTGGTCGCCGAGGCGGCCGGGATCACGCTCGCCGAGCCCGCGCAGGGCGGCGCCGAGAGCGACCGGCTGGATCCGGTCGAGCGGGTCGCGCTGGCCTCGCGCGTGCGGACCCGGGCCGTCCGCCTGGACGGGCGCTGGTGGCGGCAGGACCTGGGCCCGCTGGTCGGCCACCGGGCGCTGTCGGGGGCGCCGGTCGCGCTGCTGTGGCGGCGCGGCGGCTATGTGGCCGTGCACCCCGCGACCGGCCGGGAGACGCCGGTCGAGAAGGCGAACGCGGAGGAGTTCGAGCCGCGCGCGGTGATGTTCTACCGGCCGTTGCCCGACAAGCGGCTCTCGCCGTGGGGGCTGCTGCGGTTCAGTCTGCGCGGCACCCGCGCCGACCTGACGAAGCTGCTGCTCGCGGGCCTGGTGACGGTGGCGATCGGCGCGCTGGTGCCGATCGCGACCGGCAAGGTGCTCGGCGAGTACGTGCCGCGGGCGCAGGAGGGCCTGATCGTCCAGGTGTGCCTGGCGGTGATGGTGAGCGGGGTGGTGGCGGCGGCGTTCACCCTGCTGGAGAACCTGTCGATCCTGCGGCTGGAGGGCCGGATCGAGGCGGCGCTGCAACCGGCCGTCTGGGACCGGCTGCTGCGGCTGCCCACCCGCTTCTTCACGCGGCGCTCGACCGGTGAGCTGGCCAGCGCGGCGATGGGCATCAGCGCGATCCGCCGGCTGCTGGCGGGCGTCGGTCCGGTGGTCGCCCAGTCGGTGACGGTCGGCGCGATGAACCTGGGGCTGCTGCTGTGGTTCAGCGTGCCGATGGCGCTCGCGGCGATCGGGATGCTCGTCGTCATCGCGGCCGTGTTCACGGGGCTCGGGCTGTGGCAGGTGCGCTGGCAGCGGCGCCTGGTGGTGCTCGGCAACAAGCTGAACAACCAGGCGTTCCAGACCCTGCGCGGGCTGCCGAAGCTGCGGGTGGCGGCAGCCGAGAACTACGCGTACGCGGCCTGGGCCCGGGAGTTCGCGCGCAGCCGGGAACTCCAGCAGCGGGTCGGCCGGATCAAGAACCTCACCACGGTTCTCGGCGCGGTCTATCTGCCGGTGTGCACCCTGGTGATGTTCATGCTGCTGGCGGGGCCGGCCAGGGGTGCGATGTCGGCGGCGGACTTCCTCACCTTCAACACGTCGGTGACGATGCTGCTCACCTCGGTCACCCAGCTGACCGGCGCGTTCGTGTCGGCGGTGGCGGCGCTGCCGCTGTTCGAGGAGATCAAGCCGGTGCTGGAGGCGATGCCCGAGGTGCGGACGGGGAGCACCCGTCCCGGCCCGCTGTCCGGCGCCGTGGAGGCGCGCCGCCTGTCCTTCCGGTACGCCGACGACGGCCCCCTCGTCCTGGACGACGTGTCCTTCGCCGCCCGGCCGGGCGAGTTCGTGGCGGTCGTCGGCCCGAGCGGCTGCGGCAAGTCCACGCTGCTGCGTCTGCTCATCGGCTTCGACCGGCCGGTCTCCGGCAGTGTCCTGTACGACGGTCAGGACCTCGCGGCGCTGGACCAGTCCGCGGTGCGCCGGCAGTGCGGGGTGGTCCTCCAGCACGCCCAGCCGTTCACCGGCTCGATCCTGGACGTCATCTGCGGCACCGAGCCCTACACGCCGGAGGAGGCGATGGCGGCGGCGGAGCTGGCGGGGCTCGCGGAGGACATCCAGCGGATGCCGATGGGGCTGCACACGATCGTCGCGGGCAACGGCGCGATCTCCGGCGGCCAGCGGCAGCGCCTGATGATCGCCCAGGCCCTGGTCCGGCGGCCGCGCATCCTGTTCTTCGACGAGGCGACCAGCGCCCTGGACAACGACACCCAGCGCATCGTCATCGACAGCACCCGCAAGCTGAACGCCACCCGGATCGTCATCGCCCACCGGCTGTCGACGGTCCTGGACGCCGACCGGGTGATCGTGATGGAGGACGGCAAGGTCGTCCAGCAGGGCACCCCGGCCGAACTCCTCGCGGACACGGGAGGCCGTCTGCACGAGCTGGTGCGCCGGCAGCTGGCCTAGGGCCTCTCGTTTGGATCATGCCGGGCTCGCGGGCCCTGGCACCGCGCCAGCTGATCCGGCCTGATCCAAACGAAAGACCCTAGGGCCGCTCCCCGCCGTCGCCCGGACCGTCCGGCTCGTCGTGGTGGGACGGCATCCAGTGGTGTTCGGTGAACCAGCGGCCGAACAGGGCACCGCCGTAGATGACGAAGCCGACGCCGATGAGCCAGGACTCCACGACGAGCACGGTGCCGACGGCGCCGTAGCTCAGGGCGTTGGTGACGATGAGCGGGGTGAAGACGAGGTAGGAGAAGGCTCTCAGGCCGGCCAGGCCGATGATCGTGGCCAGCGCGCCGGGCAGCAGTGAGCGCCAGTGGACCTGGCCGCCCAGCAGGAAGCGCTGCCCCCACCAGAAGAAGAGCACGCCGCTGATGGTGGACAGCGTGATCCGCTGGCCGCCGTGGAGTGTCGTCTTCGTCGCCACCTCCTGGTAGAGGTACGCGGTCAGCACCACCAGCCAGGTCGCCTGCCGCCACACCCGGTGCCAGGGGCCGGACGCCAGGCCCCAGATCCGTTCGTAGGCGTTCTGCACGCTGCCTCCGAAGGCCACGCCGAAGACGGCGAGCAGCACGGCGCTCCAGACACTGGTGGTGCCGATGACCTTGCGCGGCGGACTGATGACGTCGGTGAGCACATGCGCGGACCGGCCGGACAGCCCCATGCCGTCGGTGAGCCAGGAGGCGAAGCCGCCGCGCGCCAGGGGGTCGGCCGCGGCCACCACGATCAGCAGGGGCGCCAACGTCACCAGGGCCAGGGTGGCGAACCCCATGGCCCGGTGCATCAGTTCCAGTTCCCGGCCGTGCTCGAACAGGGCCCGTACCCGCAGCCACTCCCACGCGCGGTGCAGGCCGCGCCGCAACCGCCTCACGGCTCCTCCCGTGCTCGCCGCCCACACCCTCTCGCGTTCCGGTTCCTCCAGCGTGGCACGCGCCGGGCGACTCGCAGCCGGAAGGCGGGCACCGGGCCGGTCCGCTGGTGCGCTCGGGTGACCGGACCGCCCGCGACACGGCCGGCGGTTCCGTCGTTCGCGCGCCGCGTCGGCGGACAATCGGGAGCCGTGCGCACCACGGACCACGAGACACCGGGCGGCCGGCGGCGAACGCTGATCGTGAGCGCGAGCATGGGAGCCGGTCACGACACCGTGGCCGCCGAACTCGCGCGGCGGGCCGCGGCCCGAGGGCACGAGGCCGAGGTGGTCGACGTGCTGCGGCTGCTGCCGTACGGCCTGGGCCCGGGGCTGCGCCGCGGCTACCGGACGTCGGTACGCCATCTGCCCTGGGTGTACGCCGGGATCTACGGCGCGTTCCTCCGCGAGGGGCGCGGACCGCGCCCCAGCGGGGTGCCGCTGGCCCGGCTGGCCGGGGACCGGCTGACGGAGCTGGTGGACCGGCTGGATGCGGACGTGGTGGTGTCCGTCTTCCATCTGGCCGCGCAGCTGACCGGTCATCTGCGGGAGCGGGGCAGGCTGCGGGTGCCGAGCGCCGTCTTCCTGCTCGACTTCGCCGTGCACCGGCAGTGGCTGCATCCGGGCAACGACCGGTATCTGTGCCTCACGGACACGGCGGCGGCGCAGGTGCGCCGGACCGTCGACGCGCCCGTGGTCACGACCGGCCCGGTGGTCGCGCCGGCCTTCCGTGCGCCGGCCCCCGGCGCCGGCCGGTGGCGGGAGCGGTTCGCCGGCCGGGCGCCCGGCCGGCCGCCGGTGCTGCTGTCCGCGGGCGCCTGGGGCGCGGCGTCCCGCCCGGCGGGCACCGTCCGGTCGCTGGCGGCGGCCGGGTGGCTGCCGGTGGTGCTGTGCGGCCGCGACGCGCGGCTGCGCGCACGTCTGTCGCGGGAACCCGCGGCGATGGCCCTCGGCTGGGTCGACGACATGCCCGGGCTGCTGGCCGCCTGCCACGCGCTGGTGGACAACGCCGCCGGCCAGACCGCCGTGCAGGCCCTCGCGGCGGGCCTGCCCGTGATCGGCCACCGCCCGCTGCCCGGCCACGGCGCGGACGGGGTGCGCCGGATGGCCGACCTGGGCCTGTCCGTATTCGCCCCGGACACTCCCGCACTGCTCGCGGCGCTCGACGGACTCGGTGAGGGCAGCCGGGAGCGCGCGGACCGGGTGGGCCGCGGCCGTGCGCTGTTCCGGCGCGATGTGCTGGAGTGCGTGACGGAGCTGTGCGCGGGCCGCCCCCGGTGAGCGGGTGCGGCCGTCCCGGCCGGTGCCCCGGGTGGCGTCCTCGCCTCAGTCCGCCCCGGCGTCCGCGGGCTCCGCGGGCCGGGCCGTGGCGGAGGCCGGGCCGTGCTCGCGGAGGGGGCCCACCGTCAGGCCCGCCTCGCGGCAGTCCCGGACGATGGCCGGCAGGGCGCCCAGGGTGGCGTGCCGGCAGCCGGGGAACGAGTACCGGTCGGAGTCGTGCAGCAGGACCGTGCCGCCGCCCCGCAGGTCCGCGGCGACCCGCGCCCGTACGGACGCCGGCGTGGCGTCGGCCGTCCAGTCCCGGCCCCAGGCCGACCACAGCACCGTCCGCAGCCCGGCCCGCCGGGCGGCCCGCAGCCGGCTCGTGGTGAGGATGCCGTACGGCGGGCGGTACCACCGCGGGCGCTCGCCGGTGAGGTCCCGTACCGCGCGGACCGTCCGGGCGACCTCCTCGGCGTCCCGGGCGAGCGCGGGCCGCCAGGGCCGGTCGTGGTGCCAGCCGTGCACTCCCAGCTCGTGCCCGCGCCGTACGGTCTCGCGGACCACGGCGGGATGGCGGACCACGTGCTCGCCGACCACGAAGAAGGTGGCCCGCACGCCGAGCCGGTCCAGCGCGTCCAGGAAGCGCGGGGTGGACTCCGGGTCCGGTCCGTCGTCGAAGGTGAGCGCGATGTGCCGGCGGTCGCCCGTGCCGGCGAGTCCGGGGAAGAGCGGCAGCCGTACGCCCGGGAGCCAGGTGGCCGCGGGGCCGATGTGGGCCGCGGCGGCACCGGCCGGCAGCAGGACGGCGGCCGTCCGCCAGGAGCGGCCGGGCAGGGGAGCCATCGGTGACCTACCTCCTCGGGGCGCGCGGGAGAGCGGTGGAGGAGCGGGAGTCCGCGGTCCGCCCGGAGGCGTCCCACTCGCCGCCGACGGACGGGCTGTGGGCCAGGCCGATGCTGCCCGCGCCGATCAGGGCGATGCCGACCGCCTCCGGCAGCAGGCTCAGGCCCAGACGGATGGTCTCGGCGAACAGCACGCAGCCGAGTGCGACGCTGGTCAGCGCGTCGCCGAGGGTGAGGGCGGGCTGCGAGGCCGTGAGCGAGCCGGCGCCGAGGGCCCCCTGGAGCAGCAGGAAGGCGACGAGTCCGGTGGCCCCGGTGGCGTACAGCGACCAGTGCGCGAACATCGCACCGGGCCCGTGCTCCAGCCGCCCCACGGCCTCCTTGAGCAGCGCCGCGGTGGTGGCGAAGCACACCGCGGAGGCGAGTCCGAGCAGCGCGGCCCGGGACGCGCCGCGCGTCGGACGCGCGGCCAGCACCAGCAGCACGACGGCGCCGAGCGCTCCGCCGCCGCCCAGCAGCCAGTCGCCGGGCCGCGCGGTGGACCGGCCGGGGGACGGGGCCGCCGCCAGCAGGAACAGGGCGAGCCCGCCGGCCAGGGCGAGGAACGCCAGCCAGGTCCGGAGGTCGGGGCGGCGCCGGAAGACGACACTGCCCACGGCGAGGGTGAACAGCAGCTCGGCGGCGAGCAGGGGCTGGACCAGGGACAGGCTGCCCACGGCGAGCGCCCCGGCCTGCAGCAGGCTGGACAGGGCCAGCAGGGCGGTGCCCGCCAGCCAGTAGGGGCGCCGCAGCAGCCGGGCGAACCGGCGCACGGCCCGTCCCGCCCCGCCGCCCGTGTCCCGTTCCTTCCTCCGCTCCCCCTCGTCCTGCCCCGACGCCTCCCGCTCCTTCCTCCGCGCCGTGTCCCGTTCCTTCCTCCGCTCCCCCTCCCCCCGCCTCGTCCCCTCCCGCTCCTTGCTCCGCTCCCGCTCCTGCGCCTGCACCTGCACGGCGGCCCGGCGCTGGAGCACCGAGGCGGACCCGTTGGACAGCGCCGCGAGCAGGGCGAGCAGCACCGTGACGACGGTCATGGCGTCTCACCCGTAGCGGGCGGCGAGCCGCCGGTAGAGCCCGGGCGCGGCCCCGCGCACCAGCGCGGGCAGGCGCAGCCATCCGGGGACGTACACCTCGTCCCTGCCGTGCAGTACGGCGGCGCACAGCGCGTCCGCCACGCGCTCGGCGGGCACGGGCCGCGGCCAGGACCGCGCGTAGGGGGTGCCCCGCCGGTCCGCGAACGGCGTGTCGACCACGCCGGGGATCACCAGGCTGACACCCACCCCGGTGCCGCGCAGCTCGTAGCGGAGGGCGTCGGCGAAGGTGGCCACGGCGGCCTTCGCCGCGGAGTAGACCGCTTCCCCGCGTACGCCCACGCTGCCGGCGACGGACCCGATGAACACGACGCGCCCCGATCCGGCCGCGACCATGTGGGGCAGCAGGGTCCGCACCAGGTGCACGGTGGCCAGCAGGTCGACGCCGACGACCTCGTCGATGCGGGCGGCGGACATGCCGGTGAAGTCGCCGGCCCAGCCCACGCCGGCGCCCGCCACGAGCAGGTCCAGCCGTCCGAGGTGGTCCAGGGCGAGTCCGGCGAGCCGGCGGTCGGCGCCGGGCCGGGTCAGGTCCCCGGGCAGGGCGACCGCACCGGCCTGTGCGGCCACCTGCTCCAGTCGGGTGACATCGCGTCCGTTCAGCGCCAGCCGCCAGCCGCCCTGGGCGGCCAGCCGGCGGGCCACGGCGGCACCGATGCCCGAGGAGGCACCCGTCACCAGAGCGGCACCGCCCCGGCCGTCCCGGCCGCGGCCGGGACGCGGGGCTGCGCTCGTCTCGGCCGCGGCCGGTACCGGCCGGGCGTCGTTCGACGGTCCTGCGGGAGACGGGGCGTGGGACATGGTGACGACCTCACTGCGACGGGGTGCACGGGGCTCGCGGACTCCGGGGCCGAACCCTCGCGGTGTTTCCAGGGCGCCACACACTGAAACGCCGCGCACGGCGGAGCCACGCACCACGGGCCGGCACCCGTGCCCGCGGGGGCCTCGGGTCGCCGTGCCCGCCTCCCGGGGCGACCATGGAGCGACGCGAACCCGGGGCCCGGCGCGGTGGTCCCCCCGGCCGGCGAGCCCGCTCCCGCCAGTCCGGGGCCGGTACCGGCGCGCCCCGGGTCAGTCCAGGCCCGGCACCGGCGCGCCCGAGGGCACCCCCGCGGCGATGTAGCCGTCGTAGAACTCCTTCCAGGGAGCGGTCGCCCCGGCGTGCGGGCCCTCGAACCGCTCGCCGCGGGCCTGGGCGTCGAGGGCGGCCAGGCACACTTCCCAGCCGGCGCCGTTGCGGGCGGCGGTGTCCGGCGCGCCGAGGACGTCGGTGAGCGTGAACCGGGTGCGTCCCTCGCCGGCCTCCTCCAGGTCGAAGTGGAGTTCGTCGCCGCCCCACGCGAAGGCCAGGTGCCGGGGCGGGTCGACGGCGAGCACCCGGCCGGTGGACTCGGGCATGTTCGGGTCGCCGGTGAAGCGGATCGCGCCGCCGGGGCGCAGGTCCATCTCGGCGCGGGAGGGGAACCAGGCGGCGAGTTCCCCGGGGTCGGTGACGAAGTGCCAGACGCGGTCGATCGGGTGGTCGTAGGTACGGCTGAAGCGGACGGCGGGACGGCCGTCGGCCAGGGTCAGATAGGTGCCGGTGAGGTCGGCGGGCATGGTGCTCCGGTCCTTCGCTGTGGGGGGGTCAGGTGTCGTCCGACGTCTCGTCCAGGCGCCGGCCCAGGGTGTCCAGGCTCCGGTTCCACAGCCTGCGGTAGGGCTCCAGCCAGGCGTCGAGCGCCGCGATCGGCCCCGGGTCCAGGGCGTGGACGCGGCGCTGCGCGTCCTGGCTGACCCGGACGAGGCCGGCCTCGCGCAGCACCTTCAGGTGTTTGGAGGCGCTCGGCTGGCTCAGTCCGCAGGCATCGGCGATCTCGCCGACGGGCCGGGGACGCTCCAGCAGGAGCGCGACGATGGCCCGCCGGTGGGGGTCGGCGAGGGCGGTCCAGAGAGCGGCGTCGGACATGGCATCCAATATGCGTCGACAGTTATATGCCCGTCAAGGAATACAAACCTCGCGGCCGCGCTCCGGAACCGAAATAAAGAAACGTTGCCGTTTCGCTCGCTCTGGCATAGGCTCGATGTGTACGAAACAGTTTCGTTTACGACTTGTTTGCCTTTCCGCACCCGAACGACTTCCCTGGAGCGGTTCACCATGTCCGAGAAGACCCTGGCCGACGCCTCCCGCACGGGAGCGGCGGTCACCGGCCACACCGCCGGGGCCGCGCCCAAGCGGTGGTGGATCCTGGCGGTCGTCGCCATCGCCCAGTTGATGGTGGTCCTCGACGCCACGATCGTGAACATCGCCCTGCCGTCCGCCCAGACCGACCTCGGCTTCTCCGACGGCAACCGGCAGTGGATCGTCACCGCCTACGCGCTGGCCTTCGCCTCCCTGCTGCTGCTCGGCGGCCGGATCGCCGACCTGTTCGGCCGCAAGCCCGCCTTCCTCGTCGGCGTCGTCGGCTTCGCCGCGGCCTCCGCGCTCGGCGGCGCCGCGAACGGCTTCACCATGCTGGTCGCCGCCCGCGCGCTGCAGGGCGCCTTCGGCGCGCTGCTCGCCCCGGCCGCGCTGTCGCTGCTCAACACCACGTTCACCGACGCCCGGGAACGGGCGCGCGCGTTCAGTGTGTACGGCGCGATCGCCGGTGCCGGCGGCGCGGTCGGCCTGCTGCTCGGCGGCGTGCTGACCGACGCCCTGGACTGGCGCTGGACCCTGTACGTGAACGTGGCCATCGCGGTCGTCGCCTTCGCGGGCGGCTGGGCGCTGCTGGGCAACCACCGCGACGCGGCGAACGCCAAGCTCGACGTGCCGGGCACGGTCCTGGTCGCCGCCGGTCTGTTCGGCCTGGTCTACGGCTTCTCCAACGCCGAGACCCACGACTGGGACTCGCCGCTGACCTGGGGCTTCCTGATCGCGGGCGGTGTGCTGCTGGTGACCTTCGCCTGGTGGCAGACCCGGGCGGCGCACCCGCTGCTGCCGCTGCGCATCCTGCTCGACCGCGACCGCGCCGCCTCCTTCCTCTCGGTGCTCATCACCGGCGCGGGCATGTTCGGCGTGTTCCTCTTCCTGACCTACTACCTCCAGCTGAACCTCGGCTTCAGCCCCACGAAGACCGGCGTGGCGTTCCTGCCGATGGTCGGCGCGCTGATGGTCACCGCGCAGGTCGGCACCACGCTGCTGCTGCCCCGCCTCGGCCCGAAGGCGGTCATCCCGCTGGGCTTCGCCGTCGCCACGGCCGGCATGGCCTGGCTGACCGGCATCGGCCTCGGCTCGCACTACCTCGGCGCGGTGCTGCCGCAGCTGATCGTGATCGGCGTGGGCCTCGGCCTGGTCATGCCGCCGGCCATGCAGCTGGCCACCGGCGGGGTCGCCGCCGAGGACGCGGGCGTCGCCTCGGCGACCGTCAACGCCATGCAGCAGGTGGGCGGATCGATCGGCACGGCCCTGCTGAACACCCTCGCGTCGAGCGCCGCCACGGACTACCTGTCCGGCCGGGACGCCACCAGCCCGCCGGTCCGGGCGCAGGCCACGATCGAGAGCTACACCACCGCCTTCTGGTGGTCGGCGGTCCTCTTCGGTGCGGGCGCGGCCATCGCCTTCCTCTGCTACCGGCGCGGGGTACCGCGGCAGGACGCGGGGGCCGCACCCGTCGTCCACATGTGACGGCCACCGCGACCGACCCGAGGGGCCGCCGTCAGCAGGGAGACGGCGGCCCCTCGCCCCTGTCCGGCGGGACGCTTGGGACGGTGCCGGCGGGTAACCCGCACAGGAGATCATCCGCCGACGGAAGGAGAGGCCATGCCCGGGGGCAACGACCGCGAGGACCGGCCGGAGACCGCTCTGGAGGAAGTGCTCCGGGAGGTCGAGGAGGCCGAGCGGCGCGACGAGGACAAGACCGCCTCGGGAGAGGCCGGGGACGCCATCACCCCGAACACCGGGGCACAGGAACAAGCGGAGGGCGACTGAGGGGCCGGGCGGCGCGCCCACGGGGCGTTCCGCCGCGGCCGACCGGACCGCCGGGCACGGGTTCCCGCGCCCGGCGCCGGTGCTTTCCCGCGAGCCGGGTACCCGAGCCGCATGAACGACCACCTGCGAGGACCTCGGCTGCCCGCGCCCCGCGGACCGCTCTCCGCGGCGGTGACCGCCTCTCTGCGCGGCACGGGTCCGCTCCCCGACCCGGCCGACGCCGACTCCGCGGACCCGTACGGCGACGATCTCCAGCTCGCCCTGTACCTCTGCTACGAGCTGCACTACCGCGGTTTCGCCGGCGTGCATCCGGACGCCGAGTGGGACCCGGAGCTGCTGCGGGTGCGGGCCGCCCTGGAGCGGCGTTTCCTGTCCGCGCTGCGCGCCGACACGCCGGGCCACGACAGCCTGGACGACGCGCTCGCCGCCCTCCTGGTGGAGCCGGCCGAGGGCACGGGGGTCTCGCACTTCCTGTGCAGCCGGGGTGAATTGTGGCAGCTGCGGGAGTACGCGGCCGTGCGCTCGCTGTACCACCTGAAGGAGGCCGACCCGCACGCCTGGGTGCTGCCGCGGCTGTGGGGCCGGGCGAAGGCGGCGATGGCCGCGGTGGAGTACGACGAGTTCGGCGGCGGCCGGGCCGAGCGGGTGCACGCCCGTCTGTTCGCCGACCTGATGGCGGACCTGGGCCTGGACACCGCCTACGGCCGCCATCTGGACGCGGCCCCGGCCGAGATGCTGGCCGTGGTCAACCTGATGTCCCTGTTCGGCCTGCACCGCGAGCTGCGCGGCGCGCTGGTGGGCCACTTCGCCGAGGTGGAGATCACCTCCTCCCCCGCCTCCCGCCGGCTGGCCGAGGCGATGCGCCGCACGGGCGCCGGCCCGGCCGCGGAGTTCTTCTACGACGAGCACGTCGAGGCGGACGCGGTGCACGAGCAGGTCGTCCGCCACGAGGTGATCGAGGGGCTGCTCGCCGAGGAGCCGGAGCTGGCGCCGGACATCGCCTTCGGGATCGACGCGACCGAGTATCTGGAGGACCGGCTGGCCCGGCGGCTGCTCGCCGACTGGCGCGCCGGCCAGTCGTCCCTGCGGACCCCCCTGGCACGGCAGATGTCTCATACATCGTGATCCCCGGGGTACTCGCGCGGTGTGATCGGATTGCTGCTCCCGGGCGTGTACGGCCCCCAGGACGACACACATCTGCTGGCCGAGGTACTCCGTGAGGAGGCCCCGCTGACCGGCGCGCAGGTGCTGGACGTCGGAACCGGAAGCGGTGCGCTGGCCCTGGAGGCGGCCCGCCGGGGCGCCCGGGTGACCGCGGTGGATGTCTCCCGGCGGGCGGTGTGGACGGCCCGGCTGAACGCGTGGCGGTACCGGCTGCCGGTGCGCATCCGGCGCGGCAACCTCTTCGCGCCGGTCCGGGGGCGGACGTACGACCTCATCCTGACGAACCCGCCGTACGTGCCGGCGCCCGAGGCCGGGCGTCCCCGGCGCGGACCGGCCCTGGCGTGGGACGCGGGGCACGACGGTCGGCTGGTGCTGGACCGGATCTGCCGCGAGGCGCCGGCACTGCTGCGCCCCGGCGGGCTGCTGCTGATCGTGCACTCCGCGCTGAGCGGTCCCGACCGCACCCTGGAGCTGCTGCGGGCCGCGGGGCTGAAGGCCGGAGTGGTCCGGCGCCGCTGGATCGCCTTCGGTCCGGTGGTGCGCTCCCGGGAGGAATGGCTGCGCCGGTGCGGGCTGCTCGCGCCGGCCGACGACAGGGAAGAGCTGGTGGTCATCCGTGCCGAACGACCCTGCTGACTCCGCGCCGGCCCCGCACCCCGCCCCCGCGCGGGACGAACCCACCGGCCTCGCACCGGGCGGGGCCGCCGGCTCCGGACGGGACGAACCCACCGGCGCCGCGCCGGACACCCGTGCCGGCCGGGCCCGCCGGATCACCGTGCAACGGCGCGGGCCCCTCCTGGTGGAAGGGCCCGTAGAGGTCGAGCTGGAGGACGGGAGCACGGTCTCCTCGGACCGGTTCCGTGTCGCTCTGTGTACCTGCCGGCGCAGTCGCCGCTACCCCTGGTGCGACACGAGTCACCGCCGCAAGGGCTCGACCCCCGGTTGAAACCGCTGGTTTTTCGCCGCTCCCCGGAAGGCCCCCCACGGACCTGCCCGGGGAGCGGCTGTGTGCCCAGGACCGGCGGGCGGCCCCACTCCGCCCGCCTGCCCCGGTGCGAGATCGCAGGTTCCCCGCTCCAGGGGCCGCACTCCCCAGTTGCGAGCCTGATCCGGTGTCCACGAGGACCCGTGCGATCCCGGCTCTCAGAACGCGAACACGGTGCCGCCGACGGCGTCCCGCATGCACGCGTTGCCGAAAGTGCGCTCGTAGGAGACGCGCTTGCCCTGCCAGACACCCTGCACGGTGACGACGACGGGGTCGTAGACCTTCGTGCACATCACGTCGCCGGCCGGCTTCAGGGCGTCGAGTTCGCCGCCGACGCCGCGCAGCTCGGCGCAGGCCTGAGCCGCGGCCGGGTGGGTGCCCGAGGCCGTCGGGGCGCAGTTCAGGGTGACGGCGCGCTCGGGGGTGGCCGTGGCCGCGTCGTTGCCGTGGCCGGTGGTGAGCACCATGGCCGACGGGGCGTAGAGCGACGACGGGGCGGCGCCCGGTGCAGCGACGGCGGCCCCGATCAGGGGTCCGCAGACGGCGGCGGCCGTGAGGCCGAGGGCCGCTGCCCAGCGCGCGGTGTTCCGCATTGTGTGCATCCTTCCGCTCGAACAGACGAGACGCCGGCTCCGGATCCGGTCGGGCACCGGAGCGGCGAGCGCCACTCTGCCGACTCCACGGGCGAAACTCACATCGAACCCACGGGTTTCAGTAACCTTTCGTGTTGAATCAGTGGCGTGAAGTCACGGAATTCGAACGCCGTGACCCCGGAACAGAGCGGTTCCCTCTTCTTGGGAGCGCTCAGATGGCTGAAAATCAGCGCTTCGTTAATCGTCCTGAAACATTCCGGGTTGGCCCTCGAAACGACCGGTCATGACTCCCTGTGTTCATCAAGTGATCACCAGGAGCGGGTCCCTCCGCCATCCGGACAGGTGGACGGTTCATCCATCGGCGGCGCGAAAGTGGGATGAACCGTCCTCTGGATCATGCGGATCCATGCGCCGTACCGTCGGCGCACCCCGCCGCCGTCCCGCTGGAGCGCTCGTGTCCTCGCTGCCCGAACCGCCTGCCCCGTCCGCCCCGCCGGCCCTCACCGAGGTGGAGTCCCACGGTGTGGAGCGCATCCCCGACGCGGACCGCACCGCCACCCCGCCGGACCTCTTCCGGCTCGCCTTCGGCGGCGCCAACACCTTCTCCACCTGCGTGCTCGGCGCCTTCCCGATCCTCTTCGGGCTCTCCTTCTGGCAGGGTCTCGTCGCCACCGTGCTCGGTGTCGTGACGGGCGCCCTGATCCTGTGCCCCATGGCCGTGTTCGGCCCGGTCAACGGCACCAACAACGCGGTGTCGTCCTCGGCCCACCTCGGCGTGCACGGCCGTGTCGTCGGTTCCTTCCTGTCGCTGCTGACAGCCGTCGCCTTCTTCTCCCTGTCGGTGTGGAGTTCGGGCGACGCCCTGGTCGGCGGCGCGCACCGGCTGTTCGGGCTGGAGCGGAACACGCTCTCCTACGTCGTCGCGTACACGCTCTTCGCCGGGCTGGTGCTGGCGGTGTGCGTGTACGGCTTCCGGTTCATGCTGTTCGTCAACAAGATCGCGGTGACCTCGGCGAGCGTGCTGTTCCTGCTCGGCGCGGTGGCCTTCGCCGGTGACTTCGATCCCTCGTACGCCGGGGTGTTCACGACCTCGGCGGACGCGGCGACCCGGTCGATGTTCTGGCCCTCGTTCATCGGCTCGGCGCTGATCGTGCTGTCGAACCCGGTGTCGTTCGGCGCGTTCCTCGGCGACTGGTCGCGCTACATCCCGGCGAGCACCCCGCGCCACCGGGTGGTCGGGGCCGCGTTCCTGTCGCAGCTCGCGACGCTGCTGCCGTTCGTGTTCGGCCTGGCGACGGCGAGCATCGTCGCGACGAAGGCGCCGCGGTACGTCGATCCGGCCGCCCCGGACTTCGTGGGCGGCCTGCTGGCGATCTCGCCGGGCTGGTTCTTCCTGCCGGTGTGCCTGCTGGCGCTGATCGGCGGCATGTCGACGGGCACGACCTCGCTGTACGGCACCGGCCTGGACTTCTCGTCGGTGTTCCCGAGGCTGTCGCGGGTCCGGGCGACCCTGCTGGTCGGCGTGGTGTCGATCGCGTTCATCTTCGTCGGCCGCTTCGGCCTGGACCTGGTGCGGTCGATCTCCACCTTCGCCACGGTGATCATCACCTGCACCACGCCGTGGATGGTCGTGATGACACTGGGCTTCTTCACCCGGCGCGGCTGGTACGACCCGGACGCCCTGCAGGTCTTCAACCGCCGTCAGCGCGGGGGCCGTTACTGGTTCGCGCACGGCTGGAACTGGCGGGGCATGACCGCCTGGTGGGTGGCCGCGCTGATCGGCGTGCTGTTCACGAACATCCCGGGCCAGTTCGTGGGACCGCTGGGCGACCTGGCGCACGGCGTCGACATCAGCCTGCCGCTCTCCCTGGCCGTGGCCGCGGTGCTCTTCCTGGCCCTGCTGTGGCTGTTCCCCGAAC
Organism: Streptomyces sp. NPDC038200; assembly: GCF_055600785.1. NCBI lineage: Bacteria > Bacillati > Actinomycetota > Actinomycetes > Kitasatosporales > Streptomycetaceae > Streptomyces > Streptomyces sp. NPDC038200. The sequence goes on along the minus strand of NZ_JBVJYH010000002.1, from coordinate 204,199 downwards.
CCCGTGCCGCGTACGGTCCCGAGGGCGCCCGGCTGGCCCGGACGGCCGACGTCCCGGTGCCGCCCGTCACCGGTCCGGGCGCGCCGGCCGGCACCCCGGCCCCCGCCGGCGAGGAGGCGCGACCGGCGCTGCCCACCGGCCCCGCGAGCGCTGACCGACTGGGCCCCGCGGAGCGCTGACCGACTGGGTCCCGCGGAGCGCTGACCGACGTCCTACGCCGGCCGGGCCGCAGGGCCGCCCGGGCCGGCGATGGACAGCGAGCCGGGGCTCGCCGTCGGCGTCCCGGCCGTCCAGCGCTCGCCGGCGGAGCCGTCCCGGACCTTGACGACGACGTCGGCGCCGGCCCGGTCGCCGCCGGCGGCGAGAGCGAGGGTCCGGTCCCAGCGGGGCGGCAACTCGCCCCGCCGGGTGAGGTCGTAGCGCACGTCGTCGCCGCGTGCCGACCCCGCTCCGGCGCAGCCGCCGAGGAGCACCACACCGGCGTCGGCGTGCGAGTCCAGGCACAGGCCGCTGCCGGCCGCGCTGCGCAGCAGCCCGTCGGCGGCATACGTCCACTGCTGTGTGGCCACGGTGGAGCAGACGGCGAGGACCACGCTCGCCCCGGCCTCGGGCGTGCCCTCGACGTCCAGGCACAGGCCGGTCGCGGCGTTGCGCAGCGGGCCCGGCCGGCCGGCGGCTGGCAGGCGCGCGGTGCCCGGCGCCGGGGTGGCTCCCGGCGGGGAGGACGAGGCGCCGGGGGTGGTGCCGACGGCGGCGACCGGACCGGTGCCGCCGTCTCCGTCCGGCCACACGCTGACCGCGAGGACGGTGGCGAGCAGTCCGGCCGAGGCGACGCCGACGCCGGTCAGCAGCGTCCGGGACGACCAGGCGGTGCCGGATGCCCGGCGCACGGGCCCCTCGCCGGGGAACGGGTCCGGCAGGCCGGCGTCGGCGTCGCCTCGGCCGGCGCGGCGACGGCCACCGGACGCGCTCGCGCGGGCCGGCAGTCCGGGTCCGCCGCCGCGCCGGCGTCCCCCGGAGCGCCGGGAGCCCCCGCGGGTGCGGGCGGGACCCGGACGGCGGCCGGGACGCGAGTCGAGGTAGCGGCGGGCGCCCCAGCCGAGCACGGCCTCGGCGAGCAGCACGCCCAAGGCCGCCTCGGCGTGGCCCAGTTGCTCGGCCGCGTGCCGGCAGTAGGCGCAGCCGGACAGATGCTCCTGGACGTCGGGCAGCAGCGCGCCGCCCCGGCGGATGGGAACGTCCAGCAGGCGGTTGTAGTACCGGCATTCCTTGCCCGGCGCGAGTTCCCGGTGGGCGCGTACCAGGCCTTCGCGGAATTTCTCGCGGGCCTGTTCGAGCGCGGCCGCCGCGCTGTCGATGTCCACGCCGAGCAGCCCGGCGGGAACGTCCAGCGCCTCGGCCTCGACCTCGGTGTGCCACAACAATGCCTGTTCCAGCCGGGAAAGGCCGTGGAACGCGCGGTCGGAGAGGGCGCGGTTCTCCGGTATCAGCGTCTTCGCGGCGCGCATCCCGCGACCGCCGGCGGGTTTTCCGAGGCCGGGGAGTACGGCGGTGATCCGGTCCGTGCCGGACCAGTTCACGACCGTGTCCCGGACGGCGACCAGCAGGCGCGGTCGCAGCGAGTCGGCGGGTTCACCGAGCGCCAGCCGGCCGAGGACCTGGTGGAAGGCGGTGGCGGTGACCAGGTGGGCGAGGGGCCCGGAGGCGGCCAGGCAGACGACGGCGTACTCCTGGGCCGACGGCCAGTGACGGGCCATCAGGAGGGCGGTGGACCGGGAGGCCTCCGCGTCGGAGCCGGCCCTCAGCGGGCCGGCGAGGAATTCGTCGGATTCCCCGGGATCGGCGCCGGACGGCGGATAGGGAGGACGAGGGGGGTGGGGGGTGGACACTGAGCGGATTCCTTTGGCGCGTGGTGCGTCGATACGTGCCTCGTGCGCGCTCTCGCACTCTCACGCGCGCGGAGGGAGCGGAAATGCACCGCGCTCGACCCTTGCACACCTTCCACACGAGCAACAAGGCGCGCGTGCGACATCACCAGTGTTGAAAGAAAGTCAGAAATACGGTCTCGGCCAGGCGTTGTCCTCGGCGCGGCCGGAAACGTCATGCGCCCCGTGTGAAGCACGCGCACGCGCCCGCCGGACACGCACGCTCCCGGGGTGTGCGGCCCGGTGGTGGACTGGAGCCGGTCCTCCTCGGAAGGCCCCGCTCCCCGGCCGGCGACCTCGGCGGCTTCCCCCGCCGGCCGGGGGCGCATGCGGTCAGATCTGCCAGGAGCGGAGCCGGTCGGCGGCGCCGTACACGTCGGCCTTGCCGGAGATCAGGTCGCGGGCCAGGTCGACGAGAGCGCCGTAGGGCGGGTCGATGCCGACTCCGCTGACGAACATGTAGGCCACGGCCGTCGCGCAGGCGAAGCGGGCGTTGGCCGCGGGCAGCGGCTTGAGCACGGCGAGGGTGTGCAGCAGTGCGGCGGCGCGCCAGGCCGGGTCGGAGTCCACGCCGAGCCGGGGCGGGTCCACCCGGTGCCGGGCGACGGCGGCGACCAGCGCGGAGAAGTCGTCCACGGCGGGCTGGTCGGGCAGGACCTCCTCGTGCCGCTGGAGCAGCCACGGGACGTCGATATGGATGACGGAGGGCATCGCTCAGGCGGCCTCGCCCTTGGCGGGACGCTCGTCGTCGGGGAAGGCGGCGGCGAACTCCTCGGCGTGGCCCGCGAAGAAGCGGCGGAACGCCTCGGCGCCCTCCTGGAGGGCCCGGTGCCGGGCGATGTCGGCGGCGGCGGCCTCCCGCACGAGGGCCTTCATCGACGTACCGCGCTCCTTGGCGATCTGCCGCAGGTCCTCTAGTTCCCGTTCGCTGAACTCCACGTTGAGAGCTGGCATGCCTCTCACGGTACCGCCCGGGTACTCACGCGTAAATACCAGCAGGTCAGACGGCATCTGGCACGGTACCGACCGAGGCGGAGAACCATGTCCGGATTCCGCCGGTGGCGGGGTGCGCGCCGCAGCAGACCCGGCGGCGCGCGGCCGACACGACAGCTCGACGACGCGCACCGGACACGACGAGCCGAGGAGGACCGATGACGACATCCGCCGCCCCCACCGTGCACACCGGGTGATCGGGGCGGCCGACGCTGGGCCTGGTGTTCCACGACGCCTCCTGACCGCGCACGCTCCTCTGCGTTCACCGTCATCGGCGGTTCGCCCCCATCAGGGCGCAGAAGAACCCACACCTGATCATGACCGAACAGACTCTGACGGCTTGGCACACACGCTCGTCAAAGGTCCGGAACCCCGTGGTGACCCCGGACCGCGGAGGGGCCGGATTTCCCGCTTGACCGCACCCCTCACTGTGTTCGACCGGTCGGCCAGGCGGCCCGGATCGGCGTCCACGGGGGTGCGCGACGCACTAGGCTGGGACACGAGTGGTGTCACCTGTTCACTGTGAGTGTGCGCTTGGGAGCGGCGACGATGAGCCGGGTCTATCCGTTCGACGACGCGACGACGGCCCGGGCTGTCATCGGCGAGGACGGCACGCTGGTGGAGTGGAACGAGGGGGCCCGGCGCCTGCTGGGCCATCCGGCCGAAGCCGTCCTGGGCCGCCCCGCCGCCGAGCTGCTGGCCGGTGCCGGTGCGCCGGTGCTGTCGCTGCCCGACGACTCGCGCTGGGACGGAACGGTCGGACTGCGCCACCGGGACGGCCGTACCGTCTCCGTGTGGCTGCTCGCCCACCGCCGCCCGCCGCGCGACGGGCAGCCCGGCCACTGGCTCGTGGTCACCCCGCTCGCCGACGCGGAGCCGCCCGCCACGCACGATCCGCTCGCCGACGCGGGGCTGGTCCAGTCACCGTGCGCGATCGCCGTGTACGACGACCGGCTGCGGCTGCGCCGGATGAACGAGGCGATGGCCACCGTCGTCGGACTGCCCGAGGAGCGGGTCCGGGGGCTGCGGCTCACGGAGATCGGCGGCAAGCAGCAGAGCGAGGAGCTGGAGGACGGCCTGCTCCGGGTGCTGACCTCGGGCCGGCCGCTGGACGTGCAGACCTTCCTGCGCAGCGGCGGCCAGGACCGGGCGCACGCCTGGCTCGCCCGGATGGCACCGGTCCGGGACACGGCGGGCCGGGTGCGGGGCGTGTCCATGGCCGCGCACGACATCACCGACAACTACCGCGCCCGGCAGCGGCTCCAGCTGGTCAACGAGGCCAGTGTGCGCATCGGGACCACGCTCGACGTGACCCGGACCGCACAGGAGCTGGCGGACGTGTGCGTGCCCGCGCTCGCCGACTTCGTCACCATCGACCTGCTGGACCCGCACGAGTACGGCGGCGAGCCCCCGTCCCGCCTCTCCGCGCCCGTGCGGCTGCGCCGCACCGCCCACCAGTCGGTGTTCCCCGGCGTACCGGAGGCGGTGATCGAGCCGGGCGGGGCCGAGGAGTACCCGGCCCTCTCCCCGCAGACCGACGCGCTGACCGCCGGCCGCACGATCACCGCCTCGGTGGCCGCCGGCGACCTGGACCGGTGGCCGCACCCGCGGGGGCAGCGCAGTGAGCGGGTGCGCCGGTTCGGCATCCACTCCTCGATGTCGGTGCCGATCCAGGCACGCGGGCTCACCCTCGGAGTGGCCGTGCTCGTCCGGCACCGGCGCCCCGACGCCTTCACCGCGGACGACATACTGCTCGCCGAGGAGATCACCGCGCGCGCCGCCGTCTGCATCGACAACGCCCGCCGCTACTCGCGCGAGCGGGAGACCGCCCTGGCGCTCCAGCGCAGCCTGTTGCCGCGCTCGCTGCCGCGCACCGCCGCGCTGGACGCCTCCTCCCGCTATCTGCCGGCCGCCCGCGCCGGGGTGGGCGGGGACTGGTTCGACGTGATCCCGCTGTCCGGGATGCGGGTCGCCATGGTCGTCGGCGACGTCGTCGGGCACGGCGTCCAGGCCTCGGCCACGATGGGCCGGCTGCGCACCGCGGTCCGTACCCTCGCCGACATCGACCTGGCCCCGGACGAGCTGCTCACGCACCTGGACGACCTGGTGGTGCGGCTGTCGGAGGAGTCCGGCGGAGACGGCAGCCCCGGCGAGGTCGGCGCGACCTGTCTGTACGCCGTCTACGACCCGGTCTCCCGCCGCTGCACCCTGGCCCGCGCCGGGCATCCGCCGCCCGTGCTGCTGCTGCCGGGCGGCCGGCCGCACCTGCTCGACCTGCCCGCCGGTCCCCCGCTGGGCCTCGGCGGGCTGCCGTTCGAGTCCGCCGAGCTGGAACTGCCCGAGGGCAGCGTCCTCGCCCTGTACACGGACGGCCTGGTGCAGTGCCGGGACCGGGACGGGGACACCAGCCGCGAGCTGCTGTACCGGGCGCTCGGCCGGGCCGCGGACTCGCTGGACGCGACCTGCGACGCCGTCCTGCACGCCCTGCTCCCGTCCGGCGGCGCGGCCGACGACGTGGCACTGCTGCTCGCCCGCACCCAGGGCCTGCCCGCCTCACAGGTGGCGACCTGGGACATCCCCGCCGACCCGGCGCTGGTCGCACCGATCCGCAAGCAAGTCGTGGAGCGGCTGGACGCCTGGTCGCTGAGCGAGGCGTCGTTCACGGCGGAGCTGGTGGTCAGCGAGCTGGTCACCAACGCCATCCGGTACGGCTCGCACCCGATCCGGCTCCGGCTGATCCACGACGCGACCACGCTGATCTGCGAGGTCTCCGACACCAGCCACACCGCCCCGCATCTGCGCCGGGCCAAGATCTTCGACGAGGGCGGCCGGGGCCTGCTGCTCGTCGCCCAGCTCACCCAGCGCTGGGGCAGCCGGCACACCGCCGAGGGCAAGACCATCTGGGCCGAGCTGCCGCTGTTCGAGGACGACGAGTAGGGCAGGCCCGAGGAGCCCGGACGGCGGCGCTCAGGAGGCCGCCAGCCACGGCCGTACCTGCTTGCGGGCCTCGTGCAGCCGGGACTTGAGCGTGCCGAGCGGGATGCCGGCCCGCTCGGCGGCCTCGGCGTAGTCCAGCTGGCAGATGTCCCGGTAGACCAGCGGCGCGACCAGGTGCGGATGCTCCCGCTCCAGGCGGTCCAGGGCCTCCAGCAGATCCACCCGCGAACCGGCGATGACGCTGGTGGTGCGCGGGTCGACGGCGTGCGCGGGCTCGATGACGACGGGCTGTTCGGCGGCCCGCCGCTTCAGCTCGCGGTACTTCTGCCGGCAGCAGTTGGCGACGACCGTGTACAGCCACGTCCCGAAGCGGCTGCGGCCCTCGAAACCGCCGACGTGCCGGGCCACCTGGAGCAGCACGTCCTGGGCGGCCTCCTCGGCGTCCTCCCGGCACGGCAGGAAGCGCGCGCAGCGGCGCACCACCTCGGGCCGGATCTCGGCCAGCAGCCGGTCCAGAGCCACGCTGTCGCCCGCGGCGGCATGCCGGGCGAGGTCTTCCATCGGCGCCTGGTCCTGCACGGACGGCCCCTCCTCCAGTCGATCTCAGGCCAGGCATGATAGTCGTATGCACCCCCTGGAGCGGATCGGCCGCCACCGCCTCGAACGGCCGCTGGGCAGCGGCGCCTTCGCCACGGTGTGGCTCGCCCACGACCCCGAACTCCAGGCTCCGGTGGCGGTGAAGGTCCTCGCCGAGAACTGGGCGCACCGGCTCGACATCAGGGAGCGCTTCCTGTCCGAGGCGCGGCTGCTGCGCCGGGCCGGTTCCAACCGGGTGGTGCAGGTCTACGACATCGGCGAACTACCCGACGGAAGGCCGTACTTCGTGATGGAGTACGCCGGCGGCGGAACGCTGGCCGATCTGCTGGCGGGCGGTCCGCTGCCGGTGCGGGACGCGCTGGCGCTGACGGCCGAGGCCGCGCGCAGCGCCGCCGCGCTGCACGAGGCGGGCATCGTGCACCGGGACATCAAGCCGACCAACGTGCTGCTGCACACCGCGCCGGACGGCACCCGGCGGGTGCTGCTGGCCGACCTGGGCCTGGCCAAGAGCCTCGCGCAGGCCTCGGTGCTGACCCTGGCCGCGGGCTCGGCGGGCTACCAGCCGCCGGAACAGGCCGAGCCCGGCGAGGGTATCGACGAACGGGCGGACGTCTACAGCCTGGGCGCGGTCGGGTACGAGCTGCTCACCGGCACCGTGCCGGGGGCGCCCGGGAAGGTGGTACCGCCCCGGCGGCTGCGCCCGGACCTGGACGAGGCCGTGGAGCGGGCGCTGCTGCGCGCGCTGGAGCCGGACCGGGCGCGACGCTGGCCGAGCGCCCTGGCGTTCGCGGGGGAGCTGGACCGGCTGGCCACGGGCTCGCCGGCGCGGTCGGCGCGACGGCTGGACGGGGTGCGCGGCCGGCTCAACAGCGTGACCCTGGCCCTCGCCGCGGTCCTCGCCGCCACGGCCGCCGCGGTCACGGTGACCATGGCGCTGCACCGGGACGGCAACGCGGACGACGAGGGGGTACGGGTCGCGGACAGCACCGGGCGGGTGACCCTCACCGTGCCCGCCGGCTGGGGCCGGGAGCTGCGCGACTCCGGCTGGGACCCGCACGCGCTCGGGCTGGCGGCGGGGCACGAGCCGGGGCTCGTGGTGGCCGACGACCTGTCCCGCTGGCCCGACCTGGAGGCCGCCGTCGACGGGGTGTTCGTGGGGGTCAGCGCGCACGGCGACGTCACCGCGAAGGTCAAGGCCCTCGCCCACGCCGGCTGCCGCTACGCGGGTGCCCGCACCTTCGCGGACGCCGACTGGCACGGACTCGTCCGGACCTGGAGCGGCTGCCCGGACGGCGGCTCGGTCACCGAGTCCGCGCTGGTCCCGGTGGACGGTGCCGCACAGCCGCAGGTGTACGTGCAGGTGCGCCAGCGGGGCGACGACAGCACCGACGGCGTACTCCGTTCGCTGCGGGTGACCTGAAAGGACGCCTGCCGGAGGGCAAGTCGGGGAAAAGAACCTCACGTGTCCCGAACTTTTCCCGTGCTCCGCGCATCGGACGGTGGTGACGGCGCACCCGGCGCCGTAGGCACGCGTCCCGGTCGCGTGCCGTGACTCTCCAGGAGTGTTGAGCGACATGGTGTACAACCCCCGGTCCGTGCGGCACGGGGCCCTGCTCGTGGGCACGGTCGCCGTGCTGGGCCTCCTGACCGGCTGCGGCAACGGCAGCGACCTCCACAGCGACCCCCCGCGGACGGCCTCCGGCACGGCCGCGCCCGCGCAGGACGGCAAGAGCGGCGCCGCGTCCGCCGCGCCCGCCGCGTCCTCCTCGTCCGCCACGGCCTCCGCGCCCGCCGGCACCGCCGCCTCCACCGCCCCGCGGACGAGCGCCTCCGCGGGCGGCGGCGGTAGCAAGGCCGCGGCCCCGACGGCCGCGGCGGGTTCCCGCTGCCACACCTCGGAGCTGCGCGCCTCCGTCGGCCGCAACGACCCGGGCGCCGGCCAGGAGAACTTCCCCCTGGTGCTCACCAACAGCTCCGGCCGGACCTGCACCCTGCGCGGCTATCCGGGGGCGGCCTTCGTGAACGCCTCCGGCAGCCAGCTCGGTGCCGACCCCAGGCGGGAGCCCGGCTCCGCGGTGACCGTCACGCTCCGGCCCGGACAGAGCGCCTGGGCCGGGCTGACCTTCTCCAACCCCGGGATCAGCGGGGCGAAGCCGGCCACGCCGAGCGCGCTGCTGGTCACCCCGCCGGACGAGCGGGACCAGCTGAAGGTGGGCTGGTCGGGCGGAGCCGTACCGGTCTCCGGGAACTCCTCGTCCGTCCGGCTGACGGTGCTCAGCCCCGGCACCGGCCCCTGACCCGGCGCCCCCTCCGCGCGAACCCCGCTGCCACCACCCCCGAGGCAGCGGGGTTCGTCATGTCGGCGCCTCGACTGTCACAGGACGGCAACAGGCGCCGCCGGCCGCGATCTTTCCCCGGCTCACCGTCATCGAACCCGGTCGACCGCACGGCGAGAAGGCCCCGCAGGGGCCATGACCAGGGAATCGGGGCAAAGATGAGCGGGATCTCACGCAGGCGGGTACTGACGGCGGGGGCGGCGGCAGGCGCCCTCGGGACGCTGGCCGCCTGCTCCTCCGGCACCGGCCTGTCCATCGGCGGACGGGAGCCGGCGGACGGCAGGGGCACCGCGCAGGCCCGGCCGGCCAAGCCCCTGGGCGACGGCTCCACCGCCGACACCGGTGACCAGCCGCACCAGCCGAAGCCGGACCGGCTGGAAGCGGGCCGGCGGCCCCCGCAGTTCGTGGTGCTCTCGTGGGACGGCGCGGGCGAGGTGAGCAACAAGCTCTTCTCCCGGTTCCGCAAGGTGGCCGCCGACCACGGCGCGAAGATGACGTTCTTCCTCAGCGGCATCTACACCCTGCCCGAGTCCAAGAAGCACCTCTACCGGCCCCCGCAGCACCCGGTCGGTGCCTCCGCGATCGGCTACCTCGCCGACCGGCACATCCACGCCACGCTGCAGCAGGTGCGCGCGGCCTGGCTGGAGGGCCACGAGATCGGCACCCACTTCAACGGGCACTTCTGCGGCGCGACCGGGGTGCGCAACTGGTCCCCGGCCGAGTGGCGCAGCGAGATAGACCAGGCCGTGGACTTCGTCACGAAGTGGAAGACCAACACCGGTTTCACCGACCTCGAACCGCTCCCCTTCGACTACCGCAAGGAGCTGATCGGCGGGCGCACCCCGTGCCTGGAGGGCCAGGCGGGCCTGCTGCCCACCGCCGCCGCGCTCGGCTGGAAGTACGACGCCAGTTCCTCCGGGGGTCTGCAGATCTGGCCGGGCAAGGTGCAGGGCGGCCGGATCTGGGACTTCCCGCTCCAGTCCATACCGTTCTCCGGGCACTCCTTCCAGGTGCTCTCGATGGACTACAACATGATGTACAACCAGTCCGGCGGGAATCCGCTGGGCGACCGCGCGCAGTACGACACCTGGCGCGCCCAGGCCCGCGACACCTACCTGGCCGGTTTCCGCCGGGCCTATGACGGCAACCGGGCCCCCTTCTTCGTCGGCAACCACTTCGAGCGCTGGAACGGCGGCATCTACATGGACGCCGTGGAGGAGGCCGTCGGGAAGATGGCCGCGTACGAGGACGTCCGTTTCGTCTCCTTCAAACAGCTCGTGGCCTGGCTGGAGGCGCAGGACCCGGCGGTGCTGCGCAAGCTGCGCACGCTCTCCCCCGGTCAGTCCCCCACGGGCGGCTGGGCGGAGTTCCTGGGCGCGGCGGGCAGCCCGTCGTCGTAAGGCACTCCGGGTCGTCTGTTTTCATGGGCGGGCACCCCCGTGATCGCTTCCGGAAGGACCCGCCCTGAACACCCCGCTCGCCGAGGCCCTGTCCGCCGTTCTGCTGGCCGCCGTGCTGGCCTGGGCCGTCGTACGGCCCTTCGGGTGGCCGGAGGCGGTGATGGCCGTGCCCGCCGCCGGGATCGCCGTCGCCACCGGCGCGATCTCGCTCGACCACGCCCGGGCCGAGGCGGAGCGGCTCGGGCCGGTGGTCGGGTTCCTGGCCGCGGTGCTGGTGCTCGCCCACTTCTGCGATGTGGAGGGGCTGTTCCAGGCGTGCGGGGCGTGGACGGCCCGGTGGGCGGGCGGCCGTCCGGTGCGGCTGCTGACGGCGGTGTTCGCGCTGGCGTCGGCCATCACCGCCGTGCTCAGCCTGGACGCGACGATCGTGCTGCTCACCCCGGTGGTGTTCGCCACGGCCGCGCGCACCGGCGTACGGCCCAAACCGCATGTCTACGCCTGCACCCATCTGTCGAACACGGCGTCGCTGCTGCTGCCGGTGTCCAATCTGACGAACCTGCTGGCGTTCGCGGCGAGCGGGCTGAGTTTCACCCGGTTCGCGGCACTGATGGCACTGCCCTGGCTGGCCGCGATCGGCACCGAGTACCTGGTGTTCCGGCGGTTCTTCGCCCGGGACCTCGCGGCGGCGGCGCCGGCGGACCGGGACACCGGCGAGGCACCCCGGCTGCCGCTGTTCGCGCTGGTGACCGTGGGCTGCACCCTGGCCGGTTTCGTGGTGGCGTCGGCGTTCGGCGTCGAACCGGCCTGGGTGGCGGCCGCGGGCGCCCTGGTGCTGGCCGGGCGGGCGCTGGCGCTGCGGAAGGCGACCCCGCTGAGCGTCGTACGGGCGGCGGCCCCGGCCTTTCTCGCCTTCGTCCTGGCGCTGGGCATCGTGGTGCGGGCGGTGGTCGACAACGGGCTCGCGGATGTGCTCGGGCGGGTCCTGCCGAGCGGCAGCGGGCTGCCGGCGCTGCTCGGCATCGCCGCGCTGGCCGCCCTGCTGGCCAATCTCATCAACAACCTGCCCGCGGTGCTGGTGCTGCTGCCGCTGGCGGCGCCCGTCGGGCCGGGGGCGGTCCTCGCCGTGCTGCTCGGGGTGAACATCGGCCCGAACCTCACCTACGCCGGGTCGCTGGCCACCCTGCTGTGGCGGCGGATCGTGCAGCAGCACGAGCACGACGTGGACCTCGGGGAGTTCACCCGGCTCGGTCTGCTCGCCGTGCCGTCCTCCCTCGCCGTCGCGGTGGTGGCACTGTGGGGGTCGCTGCAGGTTCTGTAGCGGTGTGCGGGAGCCGAGGGAGGCCGAGGATGCGGGTGATCGCCTGGCTCGTGGAGGGCACCTGGCCCGCCTGTGTGGACGCCGTGCGCGCCCATGCGCCGGACGACGCCGAGGTGGTGCTGCTCCATGTGAGCGGCCCCGACGTGCCCGCGGTGGCCCACGGGGCCTTCGCCGGGCTGCTGGGCCGGGGCCACCCGGCGGGGCACCGCCCGGCCGAGGGCTGGGGCAGTGATCCGGGTGACCGGCTGGAGGCGCTCGGCAGTACGTCGGCGGCCTCGCTCCTCGACGCGGCGGCCGAACGGCTGGGCCGGCCCTGCGTCCGCGAGGAGCGGTCGGGGCGGGTCGAGCGGGAGGTCGTGGCCGCCGCCGAGGGGGCGGAGCTGCTGGTGCTGGCCCGGGACGGGGACCGGTCCCGGCTCGGGCCGAAGAGCCTCGGCCCGGCCGTCCGGTTCGCCGTCGACCACGCGCCCTGCCCGGTGCTGCTGGTGTGGCCGGAACCGGCCCCGGGGCTGGGGACGATCCCGCCCCCGCCGCCGCACCGGCACTGAGTCAGCGGTGGTGGCGTCCGCCGCCCCCGCCGTGGCCTCCGCCGCCCCAGTCGCAGTACTCGGGATACACCGTGCACGGGTCGGCGGTGCCGGTCGGCGAGGGCTTCGGCCCGGTGCTCGTCTCCGTCGGCCCGGGACCGGCCGTGGGCGTCCCGGACGGCGAGGGGGCGGTCGTCGTGGGGGCGGCCGTCCCGGACGTCGTGGCGGGGGCGGCGGGGGCCGCCGGGACGGTGTCGCGGCCCCAGTTGACGTTCTCCATCCGCAGATCCGCGTGGGCGGTGTCCACGGCCCAGCGCTGGGCGGTGCCCGCGGCACGGGTCTTGAGCACGAGGGCGCCGGAGCCGTCGGTGGCGGCCGGGGTGAGGGCCAGCCCCCGGTCGGCGTGCGGCACCAGGGCGCCCTGGACGGTGAGGTCGTAGCGGATGTCGCGGGCGGCCTTGCCGGTGGCCGAGCAGGGGGCGAGACGCACCGAGTAGCCGAGGCGGGAGTCCAGGCACAGGTCGGGGGCGGCGGCGTTGCGCAGCAGTCCGTCGGTCTCGTACGTCCACTGCTGGCTCGGGGTGGCGGCGCAGTCGGCGAGTTCCGTCTCGGCGCCCTGGACCGCCCGCTCGCCGACGACGCCGACGCACAGACCCGAGGCGACGTTGCGCAGCCTGCCGTGCAGGGCACCGCCCTGGCCGGCGGCGTTCGACCCGGCCCAGGACGCGCCCGGGGAGGCCGCGTCCTCGCCCGGGGTCCGGGAGGGCGTGCCGGCGGCGCCGGGAACCGGGCCGCCGCCGGAGCCGAACGCCGACCACAGCACCAGGGGCAGGACGACCAGACCGCTGACCCCGCCCGCGGCCAGGGCGAGCTTGCGGCGCCGCGCCCGCCGGGCGGCGCGCTGGGCGGAGCGGCGGGAGACGGGTGCGGGGGCGGAACCGGGTGTGGGGGCGGGGGACGAGACGGGCGCGGGGGCGGCCGGTCCGGCCGGGACGAACGCCTCCCCGGCCGGCGGCGCGACCGCGGCGGCCGGCGGGGCCGGCTCGGCCGGAGGCTCGTCGGGGGTCGCCCGCGCCTCCAGATAGCCGCGGGCGCCCCAGCCGAGGACCGCCTCGGCGAGCGCGAGGCCCAGGCCGCCGTTGAACCCGGTCAGTTGTTCCGCGGTCCGGCCGCAGTGCGCGCAGCCGGACAGGTGCTGCCACAGATCGGGGTCGATGTCGGTGCCGCCGCGCCGGAAGGTGACGTCGAGCATGCGCAGGTAGCGCTGGCACTCGTCCTCGGGAGCGAGTTCGCGGTGCACCTGGAGGCATTCCTCGCGCAGCCGCTCGCGGGCCCGGCGGAGTTCGACGCGGGCGCCCTCCTCGTCCAGACCGAGCAGTGCGGCGGGCACGGCCAGGGGTTCGGCCTCGACCTCGGTGTGCCAGAGCACGGCGCGGGAGGTCTCGGGCACCCGCTGGAAGGCACGGGACAGCAGCCGCCGGCCGGGCGGTGGCAGCAGCCGGGCCGCGGCCCGCTCGCCGGTGCCGTCGCCCGCGCGCAGGTCGGGGTGGAGGAGTTCGCGGCGGTCGTCGGTGTCCCATTCGGCCGCGATGCGGCGGACGGCGACCAGCACATGGGGCCGCCAGGCGGCGGTGGGGCCGGACTGCCGGAGGGACGCGCCGAAGAGGCGGGTGAACGCGGCCGTGGTGAGCATGCCGGCGGCCCGTGGTCCGTCGGTGCACAGCCGGGCGTAGGCGAAGGCCGCCGCCCAGTGCCGGTCGAGGAGTTCGCCGACGGGATGCAGTGCGGGTGACGCTCCTGTCCACTTCTTCAGTTCGGCGCTCAGTCGTTCGTCCGACAGACCAGCCTCGGTCACGGCCGCATTCCTCCAGAGAAATACCGGGGATTAGTCCATACCATTTGGTATGGGGAGGGCTTGAGGCAGCTCGAACGTCCACCTGAGGCGGCTCTTTTGAAGCGTGGGGGGTGTACGGGAGCGGCCTGGCGCATACAGAGGGAATGTATTTGCCTGCGCGCCGACAGCGCACACTTTCGCACAGCCGAACACGCCCGAACAAGAGATCCCGCGATTCTCGGCATTAGCCGCCGTATTTTCTTTATTGACGTTTCGTCAAGGGCGGCCATTTTCTTCCGTACCCGGACGTCCGCCCGCCCCGCGGGAGGCCGACAGCGCTGTCGAGGTCCGGTGCGCGGGCGGCACGGGGCGCGAGCGAGGGCGCCGGTCCGTGCGGCACCGGGTTCGCGCCGCACGGACCGCACCGACCGGTCAGTGCCCGCTGATCGCCCGTGGGGTGTAGGGCCGCTGGAGTTCCTCGATCTCCTTCTCGCTCAGCTCCAGTTCGACGGCGGCCACCGCGTCCTCGATGTGGCGGGGCTTGGCCGCGCCGACGATCGGGGCGGCCACGGTGTCCTGGTGCAGCAGCCAGGCGAGGGCCACCTGCGCGCGCGGCACGCCCCGGTCGGCGGCGATCCGGGTGACGGCCTCGACGATCGCCCGGTCGCCCTCCTGGTACAGCCGGCTGCCGAAGTCGTCGGTGGCACTGCGGTCGGTGACCGTGCCCCAGTCACGGGTGAGCCGGCCGCGCGCGAGCGGGCTCCACGGCAGCACGCCGACACCCTGGTCCGCGCACAGGGGCAGCATCTCGCGCTCCTCCTCGCGGTAGAGCAGGTTGTAGTGGTTCTGCATGGACACGAACTTCGTCCAGCCGTGCCGCTCGGCGGTGTGCTGCGCCTTGGCGAACTCCCACGCGTACATCGAACTCGCCCCGATGTAACGGACCTTGCCCGCCTTGACCAGGTCGTGCAGGGCCTCCATCGTCTCCTCGACGGGGGTCGTGTGGTCGTAGCGGTGGATCTGGTAGAGGTCGACGTAGTCGGTGCCGAGGCGGCGCAGGCTGTGGTCGATCTCGCTCATGACGGCCTTGCGGGACAGGCCGGCCCCGTTGGGTCCCGGGCGCATCCGGCCGTTCACCTTCGTCGCCAGCACGATCTCGTCGCGGTCGGCGAAGTCCCTGAGGGCTTTGCCGACGATCTCCTCGCTGGTGCCGTCGGAGTAGACGTTCGCGGTGTCGAAGAAGGTGATGCCCGCCTCCAGCGCCTGCCGGATGAGCGGGCGGGACGCCTCCTCGTCGAGGGTCCACTCGTGCGTGCCGCGGTCCGGCAGCCCGTAGGTCATGCAGCCCAGACAGATCCGCGAGACGTCCAGGCCCGTCGAACCGAGCTTCACGTACTGCATCGTTGCTGCTCCTGCCTTCGAGGCGACGGTCGGGATCGAGCCTACGACCTGACCCGGGGCCGACTTGACGGGTGGAACGCGCGGGCGATTTGATCCTGACACGTGCCGCGCCGCCCGGCGTGGGCAGGATGGAGCGGACTTGCCCCCCATGGGTGTTTTCCGCGCCTCGGGGTCGCGTACGGCCCTGGGCGCCTCGGCAGCGGCCCTGATCGTCGCGGTGTCGGCACTGGCGGGCTGCGCCTCCGGCGAGCGGGAGAAGAACGGCTCCCCGAAGCCCGCCGCGGTGCGGCTGCCACCGCGGGCCGCCGGCTTCGACTACCAGATCGGCGGCGCCTATCCCCCGCCCGCGGGCGTGCGGATCGTCAGCCGCGACCGGTCCGACTCCCCCGCGCCGGGCCTGTACAACATCTGCTACGTCAACGCGTTCCAGGCCCAGCCCGCGGAGCGTTCCTCCTGGCCGGCCGAGCTGCTGCTGCGCGACGCGCGCGGCAGGGTCGTGATCGACGAGGACTGGGACGAACCGTTGCTGGACATCCGCACACCGGACAAGCGCAAACGGGTGGCACAGCGGGTGAACCGGTGGATCGACGGCTGCGCGGACAAGGGCTTCGACGCCGTCGAGCCCGACAACTACGACAGCTACACCCGCTCCCACCGGCTGCTCGACGCGGCCGACGCGACCGCGTTCATGGCCCTGCTCTCGCGGCACGCGCACGCCCGGCAGCTGGCCGTCGCACAGAAGAACACCGCGGAACTGGCCGGGCGGCGCGGGCGCGCGGGGCTGGACTTCGCGGTGGCGGAGGAGTGCGGGCAGTACGACGAGTGCGAGGTGTACGCGAAGGCGTTCGACGACCGGGTGGTGGACATCGAGTACACCGACGGCGGTCTGCGCGCGGCCCGCGCCCGCTGGGGCGACCGGCTGAGCATCGTCCGCCGGGACCGGGACGTGTCCCTGCCGGGCGCCGCCACCTACGTGCGCAAGGTGCGGTAGGGGCCGATCCTGCGCGGTCGGCCCGCCGGGGCGGTTGCTGCCCTCAGGTGACCGTCCGGCGTGGGAGCCGTCGGATGGTCGTACTGTCGTCTCATCCTCGGCGCAGACGACCGGCGACCGACCGGTCTCGGCCGCCCGGGAGGAACGCGGTGCCGACACGTCCCACCACTCTGAGAGCCCTGGCCGGGGCTTCCCTGCTGCCTCTGTCCCTCGTCACTCCCGCCTGGGGGCAGCCCGCGGCGACCACGCCGGCGCCGGAGACCCCGGCCACGCTGTGCGCGGTCGCCGGCACCCTGCGCGGGGGTCACGGCCAGCAGGCCGTGGTGAGCCTGTGCGCCGCCAGCGGCAGTCCCCAGCTGACCGTCTCGGCTCCGGCCACCTGCGGGCGCGCCGGGGTCCGGGTCCGCTTCAGCTGTCGCACCGAGGGCAGTTGGACGGCCCGGCGGGCGGGCCGGACGTCGGCGACGGGCACGCTGCCGGGCACGGGCGAGTACCCGGGGCCGGGGACGTACGAGATCACCGCCACCGTGCGTGTGCGCTCCGCGCCCGGCGGCGTCGACCTGACGGGCACGGTGCGGACCGCCCTGTCGCTGACCACGCCCCGGGCGAAGCCCACGCACGCCGTCACCGTCGACGGCACGGCCCTGCGCCGCAATGCCACCACCACGCTGACGTACACGATCCGCCGGGACAGCGACGAGGGTGACGGCAACGCGCGGTTCGGGCTCATCGGCGAGGCGGGCACGGGCGTCCGGGTCGCCGCGGCCGACACTCGCTGCGCCAACCCGCTGATCGGCCGGCACCCGGCGAAGACCCGTCTGCCGCACGCCCTGGACTGCACACTGACCGCGCTCCAGCCGGGCCACCCCGAGACGGTGCGGGTCCTGATCACCGTCGGGGCGAAGTGCTCCACGGTGGTGTCGAAGCTCGGCTACTGGATGCCGAAGGGGCAGGCGCTGTACACCGGCGCCATGCTGGCCGGCCCGACGCTGACCTGCCGCTAGGGCCGGTACGGCGGTACGGCGGCCGTGGCCGCCGTACCGCCGGGCCGTCAGCCGGTGCGCTCCCGCACGGTGATCGCGCTCACCGGGCAGGCGCGGGCCGCCACCCGGACCATCGGATCGTCCGCGCCCTCCTCGTGTCCGGGGAGGACGACGCTGTAGCCGTCGTCGTCCTGGGTGAAGACGTTCGGCGCGGCCAGCGCGCACTGCCCGGCGCCGATGCAGACGTCTTTGTCGATATCGATGTCGATGTCCATGCGCAGAGCCTCTTACCAGGTCACGGGAAGTTCCAGCATTCCCTGGATCGTGTCGCCGGGTTTGAAGGGGATGTCCTCGGCCGGGGCGGCCAGTCGCAGCCCGGGCAACCGGGTGAGCAGGCTGCCGAGGGCGATCTCCAGTTCCGCGCGGGCCAGGTTCTGGCCGAGGCACTGGTGGAAGCCGAAGCCGAACGCCAGGTGGTGGCGGTCGGGGCGCTGGAAGTCCAGGGCGTCGGGGTCGTCGTACACGGACGTGTCGCGGTTGATCACCGAGGTCGAGAAGAGCACGCCGTCACCGGCCCGGATGGTGCTGCCGGCGATCTCGATGTCCTCCAGCGCGACCCGCTGCATGCCCTCCGCGATGGACAGCATCCGCATCAGTTCCTCGACGACGGCGGGCAGCAGCGCGGGGTCGGCGCGCAGCTCGGCCAGCCGGTCGGGGTGCTGGAGCAGGGTGAAGGTGCCGAGGGAGATCATGTTGGCGGTGGTCTCGTGACCGGCGACCAGCAGGATGATGGCGAGCGACACGACGTCGGCGCGCTCCAGCTCGCCCGGGCGCAGCCGCTGGTGGACGAGGTCGTCGAGGATGCCGTCGCCGGGCTCGGGGTCCTTGGCCTTGGCGTCGATCAGCCCGCCGAGGTACTCCTCCAGCCGGTCACGGGCGGCGATGGTGTCGGCGCCGGTCGGGCCGCGCAGCAGCCTGCGGGACTGCTCCTCGAAGAACTCGTGGTCGGCGTAGGGCACCCCGAGCAGGCCGCAGATCACCATCGACGGCACGGGCAGTGCGAAGGCGGAGACCAGCTCGGCGGGCGGTCCCTGGACGATCATCGCGTCCAGCAGCTCGTCCACGATCCGCTGGATCCAGGGGCGCAGGGCGGTCGCGCGTTTGACGGTGAACGACGGGATCAGCATCCGCCGCTGGCGCTGGTGCTCGGGGTCGTCCACTCCGAGCAGGGCCACTTTGCGGTCCCGGCCGGCCTCGAACCGGGGCGTGGGGACGGGGAAGCCGGGGCGGCTGCGTACGGTGGACAGGCGGGGGTCGGCGAGCAGGGCGCGCGCGGTGGCCTGGGCGGTGACCAGCCAGACCTCGCGGCCGTCGTAGAGGGCGACGCGCGACAGGGGGCGCCCGTCGCGCAGTTCGGTGTATCCGGTGGGTGGGTGGTAGGGGCAGGTGCGGTCCTGGGGAAAGGCGACGGGTGCGCCCGGGGCGGCCGGTCCGGTGATGTCCGTCAGTTCCGTCATGGAAAGACCTCGCAGACGAAGAAGTGCGTCGTGCCGATCTTCATTAGATGCCCCAGGCACCTATGGGTCGACGGCAAGTTCAGCCACTTCAGTGTCTCTCGTGATCTGGCCGGAGCAATGCGGGCGGAGGGACGGGAACCGGCCGCCGCCCGGGACGCCCAGGAACGGGGCGAACCGGATGGAACGGGCACGGCCGGCCGGCGGACCCGGATCGCCTCCCGTCCCGGGTGGGCGGTGATCGGGACGGCGGGCACCCCGTCGCGCCGTGCGGAACGGCGCGAGGTCCCGTGCGGCGGTCATCCCGTCGGCGGACACGGCACGCGGTACGGATGCATCGAGCGGTCACCGGTGTTGACTCTTGTGGCACACACTCGTTGGACCGACGAAGGGACGACATCCCATGCCTCTTGAGGGCGAGTACGAGCCCAGCCCCACGCAGTGGGTTCGCGAGCAGGTCGAGCTGTACGAGAGCTCCGGCGGGACGGAGGGGACGACGCTGCGGGACACCGGGCTGCCGGTGATCCTGCTGACCACCCGGGGCGCGAAGAGCGGGAAGATCCGCAAGACGCCGTTGATGCGGGTGGAGCACGAGGGCCGGTACGCGGTGGTGGCCTCGCTCGGCGGTGCGCCCAAGCATCCGGTCTGGTACTTCAACGTGAAGTCCGACCCGCACGTCGAGTTGCAGGACGGCTCGGTGAAGCAGGACATGCGGGCCCGCGAGATCACCGGGGCCGAGAAGGCCGAGTGGTGGGAGCGGGCGGTGGCCGCGTACCCGCCGTACGCCGACTACCAGGAGAAGACGTCCCGGGAGATCCCCGTCTTCGTGCTGGAACGCCTCACCGAGAGCTGATCCGGGCGGAAGCCGGTTCAGGTCGGCCACCGGTCCATTTCAGAAAAATCTGTTCCGGGGGCGTGTGAACCGGCTTCCGGGCGGGCACTGGTGCGTCAGGCCCCGCCGCGTTCCCCCGTCGCGGCGGGGCTCTCCCATGCCTCGCCCGCGGTCCGGTCGGTGACGTCGAGGAAGATCTGGTCGGCGTCCGGGAACGTCCGGGAGAGGGACCGCTTGATGCGTACGGCGACCTCCTCGACACGCTCGCTGTCCAGGCCCGGCACCAGGTCGATGCGGGCGGCGACCAGGGTGGAGTCGAGGCCCATCTTCATGGTGAAGAGCGCCTCCACGCTGTCGATCTCCGGCTGTGCCCGCAGCAGTGCCCTGATCCTGCCGCTCTGCTCGGGGTCGGCGGCCTCGCCGATCAGCTGGTCGCGGGCGTCACGGCCGAGCCGGTAGGCGACGTAGACCAGCAGGACACCGATCGCCATCGAGGCGGACGCCTCCCACACGACCTGTCCGGTCGCCATGTGCAGGGCCATGCCGATCAGGGCGAGGGTGACGCCGAGCACGGCCGTGCCGTCCTCGGCGACCACGGTGCGCAGCGCGGGGTCGCTCAGCCCGCCGAGGCTGCCGCCCTGCCGGCGCACCTGGTGCAGGGCCCGCAGCAGCGAGGCGCCCTCGGCGACCAGGGAGACGCCCAGCACGGCGAGACCCGCCACATAGCCGCTGAACTTCTCCTCCGCGCCGCCGCGCAGCGCCTCGAAGCCCTGGAAGAAGGAGAAGCAGCCGCCCATGACGAAGATGCCCACGGCGGCGAGCAGGGACCAGAAGAAGCGTTCCTTGCCGTAGCCGAAGGGGTGCCGGGAGTCCGCGGGGCGGCGGCTGCGGCGCAGCGCGGCCAGCAGGAAGACCTCGTTGAGGCTGTCGGCGACGGAGTGCGCGGCCTCGGACAGCAGCGCGGGCGAGCCCGCGAGGACGCCGCCGACGGCCTTGGCCACCGCGATCACCAGGTTGGCCGCGAGGGCCACGAGGACGGTGACCCGGGTGTGCCGGTCGGCCTCGGCACCGGTCCGGCCGCCGGTGCCGGCGCCCCCGGCGCGGTCCGGGGGCTCGGGGCCGTCCGGTCCGTGTTCCGGTGGCGCTTGCGGGTCCGTGGCGTGTGCCGGTCGCGCCGCGCCGTCCTCGGCCGGGTGGGCGGCCGTCTCGTGTGCCGCGCTGTCCTCGGCCGGCTGTACGGCCGTCTCGTCTTCTGAAGATGTCCCGCTCACCTATCGCCGATTGCCCCGGACCGGGCGGCTCACACCGTGCGGGCCGCGCGAAACGGGGAACGCGTCGGCCAGGAGGACCCGGGCAGTGAGGAGGAGACATGGGCGACGACGACGGCAACAGGGCCTACGGCCACCGGAAGTTCACCCGGTCCAGGAGCCACTTCGCGGACCGGATCACCGCCGACGGCCGGGACGGCTGGCCGGTCGAGGCGGGCCGTTACCGGCTGGTGGTCTCCCGTGCCTGCCCGTGGGCGAGCCGGGCGGTGATCTCGCGCCGGCTGCTGGGGCTGGAGGACGCGCTGTCGCTGGCGGTCGCCGACCCGGTCCAGGACGACCGCAGCTGGCGGTTCACCCTGGATTCCGGCGGCCGGGACCCGGTGCTCGGCATCCGGTTCCTGAGCGAGGCCTACGACAAGCGGGAGAGCGGTTACCCGGGCGGGGTGAGCGTGCCCGCGATCGTGGACGTCCCCAGCGGGCGGCTGGTCACCAACGACTACCAGCGCATCACCCTGGACCTGGCCACCGAGTGGACGGCGCTGCACCGCGCCGGCGCCCCGGAGCTGTACCCGGCCGGGCGGCGCGAGGAGATCGACCAGGTGATGGCCGAGGTGTACCGGGACGTGAACAACGGTGTGTACCGGGCCGGGTTCGCCACGCGACAGGACGAGTACGAGGAGGCGTGTGCCGGGGTGTTCCGGCGGCTGGAACTGCTCGGTGAACGGCTGTCCGGGCAGCGGTATCTGGTCGGCGACACCCTCACGGAAGCGGACATCCGGCTGTTCACGACGCTGGTCCGGTTCGACGCGGTCTACCACGGCCACTTCAAGTGCAACCGCTGGAAGCTGGCGGAGCACCCGGTGCTCTGGGCGTACGCCCGGGACCTGTTCCAGACACCGGGCTTCGGCGACACGGTCGACTTCGACCACATCAAGCGGCACTACTACCAGGTGCACACCGGCATCAACCCCACCGGCATCGTGCCGCTCGGCCCGGATCTCGGCGGCTGGCTGAGCCCGCACCACCGCGAGGAGCTGGGCGGCCGGCCGTTCGGGGACGGCACGGCACCGGGTCCGGTGGCCCCGGGCGAACGGGTGGCCGCGCAAGGACGGCCCGCATGAGGCCCGCATGACGAGGAAGTAGTCAGACATGGCCAAGAACAAGAAGAAGAAGCTCCCGCTCGCATACCAGCCGGTCGGATTCGTGCTCAGCTGGGCGGGCGGTGCGCTGGCCGGAAAGGCTTTCCGCAAGGCGTGGATGGCGATCCGGCACGAGGAGGACGCGCCCGACGCCCTGGACCCCGACCGCGGATGGGGGGAGATCCTGCTCGCCGCCGCCGTCCAGGGCGCGATCTTCGCGGTGGTGCGCAGCGCCGTGGACCGCACGGGCGCGAAGGCCATCGCCCGGTCGACCGGGGTGTGGCCGGTGACGGAGAAGGGCGGCGGCCGGGACTGAGCCGGAGGGGCCGACCGCGGCGCGGCGGGTTCTGCGCGCCGCGCCGCGGTCGGCCGTCCGGCCCGGCACACCGGCCCGCCCGCTCGCCCCACCCGACGCATCCCCGCTCGACCGTCGCGGGCCGCCTCGCCGGCGCCGGCGGCCGGCCCCGTGCGGGAGCGCCCGGTCAGCCCTGTTTCGGGGCCGTCGGGGGCTGCAGGCGCAGGGTGAAGGAGTGTCCGGCGGGGTCGGCGTACCCGCGTTCCTCGTACGGCCCCGCCGCGTCCCTCGTCTCGATCGGCCGGCCGCCGAGCGCCACCACCCGCCGTTCGGCCTCGTCCAGGTCCTCGACCAGGAAGTCGAGATGCGCCTGGAGGGAGTTCTCCGGACGCGGCCAGCTGGGCGGAGTCGCGTTGACATCGCGCCGGAAGGCCAGCCGGACACCGTCGGCGCCGCGGATCTCCACCAGATTGGCCGACGCGACCGTCCGCTCGCCCTCCAGCAACTCCCGATAGAACTCGGCGAGTTTCTCGGGTTCGGCGCAGTCCAGCACGACCACGCCCGCTTTCACCAGAGCCATGGATCCTCCCGGGATGTGTCCTCTTCCCAGCGGATATCCCGGCCCGCCGGATTCAGTCGGCGAACAGCCACCGCCCGCCGCGCATCACCTCGCGCCCGGACAGCTCGTTCTCCTCGCGCCAGGCCTGGATCCGCTGCGGGAGGACTCTGAAGTACAGGTAGCGGGTGGACAGTTGACGCGGGTCGAAGCCGGTCTTCCCGGCGAAGACCTCGGCGTCCTCCTCGGGCAGGTCCTCGGGCGTCACCGACTGGACGGTGCCCTCGATCAGGACGACGTCCCGCGTCGGCCCGACACCGAGCCGGGCCTTTCCGGTGGCCACGAGGTTGCGGCCGGTGGGACTCTCGGCCGGGGTGGCGATCAGCAGCGTGGCGCCGTCCCACACGAACGACAGCGGCACGAGATAGGGGGTCGCGCCGTCGGGCCCGGCGGTGGCCACCCACAGGTCGACGTCGTTCTCCAGCCGGTGGAGGGTGTCCTTCTTGCGCTGCTCGGCGGGGCGGGCGGGGGGCGGGGTCATGGCGTACGGCCTCCTCTGGGTGATCTTTTCCGTTCAGTGTGGCCGTGGATGCCCCGTTCCCGCACGGAGTCGCTCCAGGCGTGTCCGGGCGGCGGTGAGGAACAGGTCCAGGGCGGCCGGGTAGGAGCTGGCGCGCATGGTGGCGACGAGATGGCGGGAGGTGGCCGCGATGTTCGGGTGGGTCTCGGCGGGCAGCCGCGCGTAGGTGGTCCGCCACACCTCCGCCTCGGCCTCGCGGGCGGCCCGCGGCAGGGCGGTGCCCGCGGAGTCCAGGGCGCCGAAGGCGAGGGCCTGGTCCACGAACGCGTGGTAGATCCGCACCGCCTCCGGATCGGGGAACCCGGCTCCGCGCAGCACGCCGAGCATGCTCTCCACGGCCTGGATCTCGTGTGCGCGGCCGGTGACCCGGTGGGCGCTCAGCGTCGCCGCCCGAGGGTGCGCGAGGGCACCGGCGTGCATGCGCAGCCCGAGTTCGCGCAGGTCGGCTTCCCAGGCGCCGGTGGGCCGCCAGGACCGCAGGGCCCGGCCGATCAGCTCGTCGGCGATGGCGAGCATCAGGTCGTCGGTGTGCCGGAAGTACCGGTACAGCGAGCTGGGGTCGGCACCCAGGGCACGGCCGAGGCGGCGCACGGAGAGGGCGTCGGCCCCGTGCTCCTCGATCAGCCGCAGCGCGGTGCCGACGATCAGCTCGGCGGACAGGACGACACCCTGTTTCGTGGGGCGTCTGCGCCGCCGGGCGGCGGGCGGGACGACGCGGTCGCTCATGGATGCCTCCCCGGGACGTGCCCGGCACCTTATGACAACACCGTTGACCTGTTAAGTGCCACGGCAGTTTCATGTCCGCTCACCGGGGCCGACCGGGGCCCCCGCGGGTGTGAGCGGAGAGCCGGCCATGACCGACAGATCCTTCGGAGCGGACGATCCGGCGCGGCCCGGGCTGCGCAGGTCGCTGGGCGTGGTGGACGGCGTCGCCGTCGCCGCGTCCAGCACGGCGGCGACCACCAGCATCGGCATCGGGCTGGGGGTGACCGCCTCGGTGGTCGGCCCCCATCTGCCGGCGATCATGCTGCTGGCGTTCCTGCCGGTGCTGGCCATCGCCGGGGCCTACGGGCGGCTGAACCGGGTCGAGCCGAACGCGGGCAACGGCTATGTGTGGGTGGGCCGCTCGCTCAGCCCCTGGCTGGGTTTCACGGTGGGCTGGGTGAACATCGTGGCGAGCGTGGCGTTCCTCGCCTACACCACGGCGGTCACCGGCTCGGCGCTGCTGCAACTGGCCGGCCGGGCCGGCCTGCACCGCATCGGCTCGTTCGGCCTGGACCCGGACTCGACCGCGCAGACGACGGCGCTGGGCGTCGTAATACTGGCCGCGGTCACCGTGACCGCCGTGACCGGGGTGCGCACCGCGGCCCGGCTGCAGACCTGGCTGCTGGTCTTCGAGTACGCCGTTCTGCTCGGCTTCTGCGGCTACGGCATCGTGACCGGACCGCACTCCCTCAGCCTGTCCTGGTTCGACCCGTTCGCCATCCCCTCCGCGACCGCGCTGGCGCAGGGACTGCTGCTGTCGGTGTTCTGCTACTGGGGCTTCGAGGCAGCGTTCACCGTCACCGAGGAGGTGCGCGACCCGCGGGACGCCTCGCGGGCCGGGCTGATCACCCTGGTGACGATGCTCGGCCTGTTCCTGCTGGGCTCGGTGGCCTTCCAGCGGGTGCTGTCCGGGGACGAACTGGCCGGGCACGGCGCACAGGGACTCGCGTACTACGGCGACCGGCTGGCCGGCGAGCCGCTGGCCGCGCTGCCCCTGGTGGCGCTGATGTTCTCGGCGGTCGCCTCGTTGCAGGCCGGGGTCATCCCGACGGCCCGCGGGGCGTTCGCGATGAGCCGGGACCGTACGCTCGGCCCGGTGTGGTCCCGGGTCAGCGCCCGGTACGGGACCCCGGCGGCCGGGACGCTGCTGATCGGGGCCCTGGCCATGGCCGTGGCGGCGGGCGCCCTGGTGATCCCCCGGCTCGCCGACATGATCATGGCGACGGTGAACGCGGTCGGGATCGTGGTCGCCGTGTCCTACGCCCTCACCGCACTGGCGGCGGCCGTACGCTTCCGCTCACTGCTGCGCACGGACCGGCGGCAGGCCCTGCGGGCGGTGGTGCTGCCCGCGCTCGGCGCGCTGGCGCTGCTGGCTCTGGGCGGCTACCTCGGCTGGTCCTTCTACACCTCCACCGACCACGTGGAGGTCAGCGCGGACAACGGCTGGTTCCTGCTGCTCGTGCCGCTGGTGATGATCATGTCGGGGGTCGTGGTGGCCGGCTGGGCGAAGTGGGTGCGCAAGGCGCCCTACTTCCGCACCGGTGCGGGCACCGACGCCGACGCGCCCCAGCTGCTCACCCACTCCGACTGACCGACCGGGAAAGGCATCATGCACGCTGACCTGCTCTTCACCAACGGCCCCGTCCTCACCCCCGAGGGCCGTACCGCCACCGCCGTGGCCGTCACCGGCGACCGGATCACCGCCGTCGGGGGCACGGAGGTGCGCGCGCTCGCCGGGCCGCGCACGGAGGTGGTGGACCTGGCGGGGCGGCTGCTGCTGCCCGGTTTCCAGGACGCGCACGTCCATCCCGTGCCGGCCGGGCTCGAACTGTCCCAGTGCGATCTGACCGGCCGGACGACGGCCGAGGAGACCGTGGCCGCGGTCCGCGCCTACGCCGACGCCCATCCGGAGCGGGAGTGGATCCTCGGCGGCGGCTGGTCGATGGAGGCGTTCGCGGGCGGTACGCCCACCAAGGAGCTGCTGGACGCGGTCGTCCCGGACCGGCCGGTGTACCTGCCCAACCGCGACCACCACGGCGCCTGGGTGAACAGCCGCGCGCTGGAACTGGCCGGCATCGACCGGCACACCCCCGACCCCGCCGACGGGCGGATCGAGCGGGACGCCTCCGGGGCGCCCGGCGGCACGCTCCAGGAGGGCGCGATGCAGCTGGTCGGGCGGCTCGCCCCGCCCGCCACGCCCGCCGACCGGCTGGCCGCGCTGCTGCTCGCCCAGCGGCATCTGCACGCGCTGGGCATCACCGCCTGGCAGGACGCGCTGGTCGGTGACTTCCTCGGCATGGACGACCCGGCCCAGGCCTATCTCACGGCCGCCGAGGAGGGTTCCCTCACCGCCCGGGTCGTGGGTGCCCTGTGGTGGGACCGGGAGCGCGGGGCCGAGCAGATCCCGGAACTCGTGGCGAGGCGGGCCGCTTCGAGCCGGGGCCGGTTCCGGGCGGGCACGGTGAAGCTGATGCTGGACGGCGTCGCCGAGAACCACACGGCCGCGCTGCTGGACCCGTATCTGGACCGGTGCGGCTGTGCCACGGCCAACCGGGGCAAGAGCTTCCTCGATCCGGAGCGGCTCCCCGAGTACGTCACCGAGCTGGACGCGCTGGGCTTCCAGTGCCACTTCCACGCGCTGGGCGACCGGGCCGTCCGGGACGCGCTGGACGCGGTCGAGGCGGCCCGGGCGGCCAACGGGCCGGGCGACAACCGCCATCACCTCGCGCACCTGCAGGTCGTGCACCCGGACGACGTGCCCCGGTTCGCCCGGCTCGGCGCCACCGCGAACATCCAGCCGCTGTGGGCCGCGCACGAGCCGCAGATGGACGAGCTGACGATCCCGTTCCTCGGGCCCGAACGGGCGGCCCGGCAGTACCCGTTCGGGGCGCTGCTGCGTTCCGGCGCGCGGCTCGCGGCGGGCAGCGACTGGCCGGTGAGCAGCCCCGATCCCCTCCAGGGCGTCCATGTCGCGGTCAACCGGGTCGAGCCGGGCGGCGGCGGTCCGGTGTTCCTGCCGGACGAACGCCTGAGCCTCGCCGACGCGCTGACGGCGTACACGGCCGGGTCGGCGTACGTGAACCATCTGGACGACGGCGGCCGGGTGGCCGAGGGCGCGCTGGCCGATCTGGTGGTCCTGGACCGCGACCCGTTCGCCGGACCGCCGGAGGCGATCGCGGAGACGACCGTGGCGCTCACCTATGTGGGAGGCACGTGCGTGTACGCCGCCGGGTGACTCCCCCGCGACGCGTGCGTGCACGCCGGTCAGTCGCAGCCGACGCTCTTCTTCAGCAGCGGCCAGGCCTCCACGCCGGCGGCCGTGCGGACGTAGGCGGTCTGCCGGTCGTCGGTCAGCCACAGCCGGCGGCCGTGGCGGTGGTATCCGGTGTCGTGGGCGTCGGCGGGCATGCGGACCCTGGCGCGGTACGGCGCCCGGAGCAGGCCCTCCCGGCGCAGGACCGCGTCGGGGTCGCGGGCGTACATCCGGCCGTCCAGGTCGAGGAAGTAGGCGGACTGCCAGCCGCAGTGCTCCGACCCGGGCGAGCTGTCGAGCCGGGTCACCGGGACCCGCCGGCCTTCCCGGTCGGTCCAGATCTCCCATTCGGTGGTGTCCGTGAAGCTCTCGGGGAGTTCGGCGGGGTCGCAGGAGGCGTCGGTCTCCGGGCCCCAGCCCGGCCGGCCCTTCTGGTCCTTGGCCACCACCACCGCCACTTTCGTCCGGCCGCCGACGTCGTAGGAGTACAGCACCCGGTCCGGCTCCCGGCGCTCCACGCGGTAGCCGTGGTCGGGCAGTTCCGGCTGGTCCATGTCGAAGTAGCGGGCCAGTCCCTCCTCCGGTGTGGCACCGCCGTCGTTCGTGCTCCACGCGTCGGGACCGGAGCCGTCGAAGATCTCCCCGTCGCACTCCAGCGCCCGTCCGGCCGCGCCCGAGGCCAGCCGGAGCGCCCGGGGGCCGCTCTCGTCCAGCTGCCGGGTGGGTTCGTCGAGCGGACCGCTGTACGGGGTCGCCGGCGGGGTGCCCTTCACCACCAGGTCCGGCCGGGGGCCGTCGTCGCAGCCCGCCACCGTCACAACCGTCAGCACCGCCACCGCCACCGCCACGAGCCCTCTGCGCATGTCCGCCCCTCGTTCTCCCGTGCCGCGTACGGTCCTTCGACGCCGGGGCGGTCCGGAACGTTCAGCGGGCCTGCTGGAAGGTGCGCCGGTAGGTCACCGGGGACACGCCGATCGCCGCGTGCAGGTGCTGCCGCAGCGAGGCGCCGGTGGCGAAGCCGACCTCGGCGGCGATCCGGTCCACGGGCAGGTCGCTGGCCTCCAGCAGATGCCGGGCGCGGGTCACCCGCTGCTGGATCAGCCAGCGGCCGGGGCTGAGGCCGACCTCGCCCTGGAAGCGGCGGGCGAAGGTGCGCAGGCTCATCCGGGCGTGCCCGGCGAGGTCGGCCAGGGTGAGCGGCTCGTCCAGGCGTTCCAGGGCCCAGGCTCGGGTCGCGGCCGTGCTCGCGGCACCGCTCTCGGGGACGGGCTGCTCGATGTACTGGGCCTGGCCGCCGTCCCGGAACGGGGGGACGACGCAGCGGCGGGCGACGGAGTTCGCCAGTTCGCTGCCGTGGTCGGTGCGGACGATGTGCAGGCAGATGTCGACGCCGGAGGCCGCCCCGGCCGAGGTGAGCATGCGGCCGTCGGCGACGAAGAGGACGTCCGGGTCGAGGTCCACCCGGGGGTAGCGGCGGCGGAACAGGTCGGCCACCTGCCAGTGGGTGGTCGCCCGGCGGCCGTCGAGCAGTCCGGCCGCGGCCAGGACGAAGGCGGCGGTGCAGATGGACACGATCCGGGCGTCCGGGCGGATGCGGGCTAGCGCGGCGGCGACCTCGGCGGGCAGCTCGGTGGGGATGTGCGTGGGCGGCACGGAGGTGACGATCACCGTGTCGGCCGTCTCCAGGATCTCGGGGCCGTGGGCGACACCGATGGTGAAGTCGGAGTTGGTGCGCACCGGCCGGCCGTCGACCGAGCAGGTGAGCACCTCGTAGTGGCCGTCGGCCGCGCCGAAGATCCGGCTGGGGATGCCCAGCTCGAAGGGGTACACGCCGTCGAGGGCCAGGACGACGATCCGGTCCGGGCGCCGGCTCAGCAGCTGCATGTCACGCATGGCACGATCCTATCGAAGGTTGGCAATCATGCCATTTTCCGGCCGCGCGGGCTCCGGCAGGCTGGGTGACCATGAGCGATGTGAACACCATGCGAGTCATCAGCCAGGACGTCCTCGGCGGTCCCGAGGTCCTGAAGGAAGTACAGGCCGATCGGCCGAAGCCGGGCCCGAACCAGGTGCTGGTCCGGGTCCGGGCCGCCGGCCTCAACCCCACCGACTGGAAGCACCGGGCCTTCGGCATGTTCCTCGGCCGGCCGCCGTTCGTCCTGGGCTGGGACGTCTCCGGCGAGGTCGCCGAGACCGGGATCGGCGTGGTCGCCTTCCGGCCCGGCGACGAGGTCTTCGGCATGCTGCCCTACCCCTACGGCCACGGCTCGCACGCCGAGTACGTGATCGCCCCGGTCCGTGCCCTGACGCACAAGCCGGCCTCGGTCGACCACGTCCAGGCCGGCGCCCTGCCGCTGGTGTCCCTGACCGCCTGGCAGGCGCTGACCGAGCACGCGAAGCTCCAGCCGGGGCAGCGGGTGCTGATCCACGCGGCGGCCGGCGGGGTCGGGCACGTGGCCGTGCAGATCGCCAAGGCACGCGGCGCGTACGTCATCGGCACGGCGAGCGCGGGCAAGCACGACTTCCTGCGCGAGATCGGCGTGGACGAGCCGATCGACTACCGGTCCACCGACTTCACGGAGGCGGTGCGCGACGTCGACGTCGTCCTGGACACCATCGGCGGGGAGACGGCCGTGAAGTCCCTGCGGGTGCTGCGGCCGGGCGGGATCGTGGTGTCGATCCTGCCGGACGGGTCGCGGGAGTTCTTCGAGGAGGCCGAGCGGCTGGGCGTGCGGGCCGTGCAGATGCTGGTGGACGCCGACCGGGCCGGGATGGAGGCGATCGCGGAACTGGCGGAGTCCGGGAAGCTGAAGGCCACGATCGCGGGGACGTTCCCGCTGGCCGACGCGGCGAAGGCGCACGAGCTGGGCGACACCGGCCGGACGACGGGGAAGCTGGTGCTGCTCGGGGACTGAGCGCACCGCACCGAGGACACGCGTGAAACTCGAAGACATATGTCAATCGAACATGCTCAAATTCCTTCCATCGAGGGTAACTTGGCGATCGGGAAGCGACGTCGGGGCGCGGGGTGGGAGGTGGTGGCGAGGTGCGACACGATCCCGTACCTCTCACCCGGCAGCTGGGCATGTACGCGTACCGAGGGCACACGGTGCTGGAGTTCCGGGGCGAGATCGACATCGTCGCGGCGACGGAGATCGGGCCGTTCCTCGACCGCGTCACCGGGCGGACCGGCGTCCGGGCCGTCATCGATCTGCGGCCGGTGGAGTTCTTCGACTGCTCGGGGCTGCGGCTGCTGTACCGGGCGCGGGTGCGGGTGCAGGAGCGCGGCGGGCAGCTGCACCTGGTGTGCACGCACCCGCTGACCCTGCGCGTCTTCCGGGTCACCGGTCTGACCCGGCTGCTGCCCCCGCAGCCGAGCCTGGACGCGGCCCTGGACCGTTCGGAGGCCGCGTCCGGCTCGTGGTGAGACCGGCCGGCCGCTGACGAATCGGTCGGCGCACGGGTCTGGTCCCGCGTCCGGCGGGCATCCGGTCAGCAGGAAGGAGGACCGTCGCGATGACGACTTCCGTGAGGCGCCTGCCGGGCTGGGCCAAGGCCGTGGCGGCGCTCGTGCTGGTGCTCGCCGTACTGTTCGCCGGGATCCGGCTGGCCGTACTGCCGGGCATCAAGGACCTGTTCGGCACCGAGACCCACGACCGTTCCGGCCCCGCGCTGCTCAAGTCCATCCAGGACATGAGCCGTTACGACGCCGCGTCGGGCAACTTCCAGGTCGTCGTGGACCTGGACAAGGACGCGAAGTTCCTGCCCGACGCCGTCCGCGGCACCCGCACCCTGTACGTCGGTGCGGGCACCGTGGACGCCTACGTCGACCTCGGGCGGCTCGGCGAGCGGGACGTGACCGTCAACGCCGACCGCACGTCCGCCACCATCCGCCTGCCGCACGCGCGGCTCGGCAAGCCGGCCCTGGACCCCGATCACTCCTACGCCGTGTCCAAGCAGCGCGGGCTGCTGGACCGGCTCGGCGACCTGTTCTCGGACAACCCCAACAGCGAGCAGGCCGTGCAGAAACTCGCCGTCCGGCACATCGGGGACGCGGCGAGGAGCAGCGGGCTGACCGCCCGGGCCGAGAGCAACACCACCGGCATGCTCCAGGGTCTGCTGCGTTCGCTCGGCTTCCAGGAGGTGCACCTGTCCTACGGCACCGCCGGCTGATCAGGAACCCAACACCCCCGGCAGGGCCAGTGCCCCCAGCACGGTGGCGCCCACCAGCAGCCAGGCCACGTAGTCGCCGACGTGCCCGGACTGCAGGCGCCTGAGGGGCCCGGCCCAGTCGGGGGCGGCCACCCAGCGCGGGCGGACGACGGCGAGGCCGGCGAGCGCCACGGCGAGCGCGGTGGAGGCCACGCCCAGCAGGACTCCGTGCGCGGTCCAGTGCGCGGAGGCGTGGGCACCGCCGGAGCCCGCCTCGTTGACGGAACGGGCCACCAGCGCACCGAAGCCGGGGGCGACCCCGACGGCGAGGGCGGCCGCGAGCAGCACGGCGGGCACGGTGGTCATGGTGTCCGGGATCCGGCGCAGCAGGCCGGACGTCTCGGGTTCCTCGTCGGAGCCGCTGGTCTCGTACTCCGCGTCCTCGGGGCGCGGGCCGAGGCCCAGGAACACGCGCGCGGTGACCCGCAGGACCGCGCCCGCGGTGATCGCGGAGGCGGTCACGTAGACGACGGTGAGCGGGCCGCCGACCGCCTCCTCGGTGACGGCCTTGCCGAGTGCCGTGCCGAACGGCGGCAGGCCGGCGAGGCCGAGCGCGCCGATGCCGAACATCACGGCGGTGGCGCGCAGTTGCCGGGCCCGGCCGTGCAGGGCGTGCTCGTCGACGCTGCCGAACCGGTCGAGGAGGACGCCCGCGCAGGCGAACAGCGCGGCCTTCACCCCGGCGTGCCCGAGGAGGTACAGGGCCACGCCGTCGTCGCCCTCGGGGGTGAGGATGCCGAGCCCGATGAGGAACAGGCCGGTGTGGGCGACGGTGGAGTAGGCGAGGAGCCGTTTGATGTGCCGCTGGTACCAGCACATGACGGCGCCGATCGCGGCCGTGAGGACGCCGAGGGTCACCAGGGCGCGGGTCAGGTCGGCGGCGGGGATGCCGCCGGGTCCGGCGAAGACGGTGCCGTACACACGCCAGGCGCCGTAGGCGCCGAGTTCGACCATGACGCCGGACAGGACCATGCACACCGGGGTCGGGGCGACGGCGTGCGCGTCCGGGAGCCAGAAGTGGAAGGGCACGGCCGCCGCCTTCACCAGCAGTCCGGTGAGCACCAGGACGAAGGAGGCGAGGACCAGCGCATCGGGACCGCCGTGCCCGGTGTCGGCGTCCAGTCCGCGGCCGATCATCGTCATGGCCAGTTCGCCGGTACGGGCGTAGAGCAGGGCGATGCCCATCAGCAGGGCGTAGGCGCCGAGGGAGTTGACGACGCCGAAGGTCAGGGCGCCCTGGACGGCCTTCGCCTCGTCGATGCGATAGCCGGTCAGGGCATACGCCACCACGCTCATCAGTTCGAAGAACACGAACGCGTTGAACAGGTCGCCGGCGATGGCGAATCCGCACATGGCGCCCTGGAAGACCAGCATCAGCGCGGTGAACGCACCCCTGTGCCCGACCGGGGGCTCGTCGAAGTAGCGCCAGGAGTAGGCGAGGGCCGCCAGGGTCAGCAGCGAGGCGAGGGCGGCCATGCCGAGCGCCGGGCCGTCCCCGACGACCAGGATGCCGACGCTCTCACCGCCGACCGGCAGCCAGCCGCCGACCCACTCGACCATCGGGGGCGTGGAGTTCAGCAGCAGCACGAGCGCGAGGGCGCCCGTACCGCCGCAGACCACGACCCCCGTGCTCTCGGCGACGATCCTGGGCAGGCGGCGGCCGGTGACGACCAGCAGGGCGGCGCCGAGCAGCGGGACGGCGACGAGCAGCGGGAGCAGGTGGTGCATCAGCCGCGCAGCTCCCGCAGTTCGTCGGGGTCGACGGTGCCGTGCCGTTTGGCGATCTGGAGGACGAGGGCGAGCAGCAGCGCGGTGACGGTGGCGCCGACGACGATGTCGGTGAGGGTGAGGGCCTGCACCACCGGGTCGACCACCGGCCGGGAGCCGGGCCTGATGTCGGAGAAGACGGGCGCGGTGCCGCCGTCGCGGTAGCCGACCGCCAGCAGCAGGACGTAGGTGGCGGACTGGCAGACCGCGAGGCAGCCGACGGCGTGGACGAGGTTCCGGCTGGTGGCGAGGCCGTAACAACCGGTCAGGAAGAGGTGGACGGCCACCAGATAGGGCAGGACGTGCAGCACGGTCGTCAACTTCCTTGCTCCTCCTCGATCTCGACGGCCTGGTCGATGAAGTGGGCGAGCAGGACGACGACGGCGCCGGCCACCTCCATGCCGATGGCCGCGTTCAGCAGGGGGACCGAGCCGCCGGAGGACAGCGTGTTGAAGGTGCCGTACGGCAGCAGTGTGTTGGCCAGGAACGCGGTGCCGGCCAGGACGGAGGCGAGGCCCAGCACGAGGTAGGCGCAGACGGCGAGCGCGTCGGAGACCTCGTGGACGCCGAGCGGGCGGACGCGTTCGAGCGCACTGTAGTCGGCGCCGAGGTACAGCAGGTGCAGGGCGGTCGCGGCGACGACGCCGCCCTGGAAGCCGCCGCCGGGGCTGAGCTGGCCGTGGGCGACCACGTACAGGCCGGTGACCAGGGCGACGGGCAGCGCGAGCAGGGCGTAGCGGCGGACCGGCCGGGCCACCTCGGCGGGCCGGGGGCGGGCCCGGTGCTCGTCGCGGGCCTGGCGCAGCAGCACCACGCAGCCGAGGACGGCGGCGAACAGGATGCTCATCTCGCCGAGGGTGTCGTAGGCGCGCTGGTCGAAGTTGACGGAGGCGATGGTGTTGGCGGTGTGCCGGGCGAGGGAGGCGTGGACGGCCCGGTCGCCGTACGGGTGCCGACGGCCGCCGAAGCCGGGCAGGTCGAGGCAGGCGGCGACGAGCAGCGCGGCCAGGCCCCCGCCGCCCAGGGCCAGCAGCCAGAGCCGCAGCCGGTTCACCGCGCGTCCTCCTTCGAGCGGCCGCGGCGTCTGGTCTTGCGCACCGAGAGCATGATCAGCAGCGGGGTGAGGGCGGAGCCGACGGCCAGCTGGGACAGACCGACGTCCGGGGCCTGGAGCACGGTGAACAGCGCGGCCAGCACCACCCCGAGGAAGGACAGCACGAGCGCCTGGCGGGCGGGGTCGCGCTGGACCACGGCCGCGGTGGCGGAGGCGGCGACCAGCAGCAGGGCGACGACGATCACCGCGTCGTACACGTCGCCTCCGACCACCGCACATCGGGCGCTCCGGCCGCTCCGGCCGACCCGCGCTCGGCACCGGGCGCGCCCCGCGTTCCGTCAGCCACCCCGTACCCCCCGGAATCCGCCGGCCAGCGCCCGTGAGGCGATCAGACTGCCTC
Source organism: Streptomyces sp. NPDC038200 (assembly GCF_055600785.1). NCBI lineage: Bacteria > Bacillati > Actinomycetota > Actinomycetes > Kitasatosporales > Streptomycetaceae > Streptomyces > Streptomyces sp. NPDC038200. Next base: position 169,322 of record NZ_JBVJYH010000002.1, on the reverse strand, counting down.
CGATCAGCAGGGCGCCGATCACCAGCAGCTTCACCATCGCCCGGCCCGGGCCGCCGGCCACGCACAGCGCGACTACGACCGCGGCGCCCAGTGCGGCGGCGGTCCAGGTCAGCCCCCACGCACTGGTCCGTTCGTGGTCCAGTTCGTCGGAGAGCAACCGGGCGAAGACGAGCGTGCCGACCGGGCCGAGCAGGGCCAGCAGCAGGGCGAGATCGACGTAGGCCGGGCGGCCGTAGCCCTGGGCGAAGAGGAGCAGGGCCGGGCAGACGGCGGAGGTGGTCAGATTCTGGGCGATCACCCGGCGGGACGGCGGGCCGGTGGTCACGCCCCACAGGGCGGCGGCCCCTCCCCCGCCCAGCACGACGCCGGCCGCGAGGATCCATCCGTTCACCGCCAGGTCACCGCCCGCCGGCCCGCCCGGGCCAGCAGCGCGCCCAGCGCGGCGCAGCTCGCGCCGACGATCCGTTCCAGGGTGTCGACCGTGGTGACGAGCACCAGCCACAGCAGCGCCAGCGCGACCCACCAGGCCAGCAGTTCACCGACGGCGAGGAGGACCGCGCGAGGGGCCGTACGTCGGGTCATGCAGCACCTCCTCGGTCCGCTGTGCACGCGTATGCGGCGATATGCCCGGAGTGCCGCTGGAGGCATCCAAGCACCGCCGGGCCCGGCCGGGAGCGGCGGCGCGCGGGTCCGTCCCCGGAGTGCCCCGCGCGCGGGAACAGAAACCGGCGCCGCGCGCCCGGTGCCGTCCGGGGAGGGGGCATCCCGGGCCGAGGCGCGGGTAACCGGGCTGGGAGACCGGGAAGTTGACGACTGGAGGACCGCATGGCCCGTACCGTCCCGCGCCTGCCCGAGGCCCTGCGCGTCAGCCGGAAGGGACGGCCCGCCAAGGCCGCCCGCACCGTCCCGCGCCTGCCCGACGCCCTGCGCGTCTCCCGGAAGGGGAAGCCCGCCACGAAGGCCGAGCCGGCCGAGGAGGTCCGTCCGCGGCACGCACTGCCGCTTCCCGTCCGCGCGCTCGCCGTCCTGGCCGCCTTCGCGTTCATGGTGGCGTTCGCCGTCGTGCTGGCCCGGATCACGCTCCAGCCGTCCCCGGCGTCGGTGTCCCTGACGCACAGCAACCTGCACCCGGGCAGCTCGCTGCGGGCCTATCTGGAGCAGGCGCCGCTGCGGGACGCGGTCCGGCAGGTCGGCGGGAACGTGCTGCTCGGCGTGCCGTTCGGGGTGCTGGTGCCGGTGCTCGCGCCGCGTGCCCGGGGCGCGCTCCAGGTGCTGGCGCTGACGGCGCTGGTCATGCTGATGGTGGAGCTGGTCCAGGGAGCGCTGGTGACCGGGCGGGCCTTCGACATCGACGACGTCCTCCTCAACACCTTCGGGGCGCTGCTGGGTTGGCTGCTGCTGGGGCGGCGTCTCGGGCGCGGGGTGCACCGCCGGGTGCGCGGGGCGTCCACCGAGTGATCGTCACCAGCAGGTCCGTACCAGAGTATTGACGGCCTCTTATCTCACTCCTTAAATCAAGAGCCGTCACACCCCCCACCGGAACGGAGGGCCATGGCCTCCCGACTGCTCCGCAGATGTCTTCTGGCCGCCCTGTCCGCGGCCCTGGTCGGCGCCGCCGCCGTCGGCCCCGCGCAAGCCGGGACCGCCGCCCCGGCCGCGGCGGCCGTCACCACCTTCTCCGACTCCTTCGACGGCCCCGCGGGCTCGGCGGTCGACGGTTCGAAGTGGACGCTGGAGACCGGCGACAACGTCAACAACCACGAGCGGCAGTACTACACGTCCGGCACCAAGAACGCGGCCCTGGACGGCCAGGGCCACCTGGTGATCACGGCCCGCAAGGAGAACCCGGCCGGCTACCAGTGCTGGTACGGCAGCTGCCAGTACACCTCGGCTCGGCTGAACACCGCCGGGAAGTTCAACGCGCAGTACGGCCATGTCGAGGCGCGCATGAAGATCCCGCGCGGCCAGGGCATGTGGCCCGCGTTCTGGATGCTCGGCACGCCGGTCAACTGGCCGGACTCGGGCGAGATCGACGTGATGGAGAACGTCGGCTTCGAGCCCTCGACCGTGCACGGCACCCTCCACGGCCCCGGCTACTCCGGCTCGGGCGGCATAGGCGCCGGCTACACCCTGCCGAACGGCCAGGCCTTCGCGGACGCCTTCCACACCTTCGCCGTCGACTGGGCACCCGACTCGATCACCTGGTCGGTGGACGGCACCGTCTACCAGCGCCGCACCCCCGCCGACCTGGGCGGGAAGACGTGGGTGTTCAACAAGCCGTTCTTCCTGATCCTGAACCTCGCGGTCGGCGGCTACTGGCCCGGCGACCCCGACGGCTCCACGCAGTTCCCCCAGCAGCTGCTGGTGGACTCGGTGTCGGTGACGACGAGCGGCAGCGCCGCCGGCGTGCCGATCCGCGGTCTCGCGGGCAAGTGCGTGGACGTGGCCGGCGCGAACTCCGCGAACGGCACCCCGGTCCAGCTCTACGACTGCAACGGCACGGGGGCGCAGACGTGGACGGTGGGCTCGGACGGCACGCTCCGGGCGCTCGGCAAGTGCCTGGACGTCACGGGCAACGGCACGGCGGACGGCTCGACCGTCCAGCTGTGGGACTGCACCGGCGGCCCCAACCAGAAGTGGACGGTCACCGGGGCGCGCGACATCGTCAACCCGCAGGCCGACAAGTGCCTCGATGTCACCGGGAACAACTCGGCCAACGGGACACGGCTGCAGATCTGGACCTGCTCGGGCGGTGCCAACCAGAAGTGGACGGTCGGCTGAGCCCTTCGCTCAGTGCACCGTCCAGGTGTACTTGTCCCCGCCCACGAAGCGGACCATGTCCGGATCGTCCAGGTCGTGGATGGTGACGCCGTGGGAGGCCGCCGCCTCCAGCACGTCCGTGACGGTCCTGGCCTGACCGACCACCTGACCGTCGATCTCCATGATCCGGAACGGCGGCTCGCCCGGCCTGCCCGGGCACACACCGTGGACCAGGACCCGCGGATGGGAGATGTGGGGAGCTGCTTGTTCGGTCATGCAATCGAGGGTAGAACGCAACCCGCCTCGACGGCTCCCCACGCACCCCGCCCCGTGTCCACCCTGCCGGGGGCACACGGGGTCACGCGTCCGCCCGGCGGTCCCCCCGACGGCGGCACCGGTGCCGCGCGACGGCCGCACCGGCTCAGGGACGGCGCCAGTCGTCGCTGGTCAGATGGGAGCCGGCCTGCGGGCCCATGCGCAGCATGCCGCCGTCGACGCTCCAGGAGGCGCCGGTGACGTAGGAGGCGTCCGGGCTCGCGAGGAACGCGATCACCGCGGCCACCTCGCGGGCGTCGCCGGGCCGGCCGAGCGGCACCCCGGGGCGGCGCTCGCCGTGCACGTCGATGTCCTCCTGGCCGGTCATCGGGGTGGCGATCTCACCCGGCGCCACCGCGTTCACGGTGATGCCGTACTCGGCCAGCTCCAGGGCCATCACCTGGGTGAGCAGGCCGAGCCCGCCCTTGGCCGCGCAGTAGGGGGCCGCGCCGACCCGGGGCTGGTGCTCGTGCACCGAGGTGACGTTGACGATCCGGCCGCCGTCGCCCTGCCCGATCATGTGCCGCGCGGCCCGCTGCCCGAGCAGGAAGGGGCCGACGAGGTCGACGTCCAGGACCTGGCGCACGTCCGCCAGGGTCAGGTCCAGGAAACGGGTCATCGTGCCCGTACCGGCGTTGTTGACCAGGACGTCGAGCCGGCCCAGCTCCTCGCACAGCGTGTCCACGGTGTCGGCGGCCTCGGGCAGCCGGGTCAGGTCCAGCCGCGCCACGGCGGCCCGGCGGCCGTGCGCGCGGACCTCCGCGGCCGTCTCCTCGGCGCCCTTCTCGTCGGAGTGCCAGGTGATGCCGAGGTCCAGGCCCGCCTGGGCCAGGCGTACGGCGGTGGCGCGGCCGATTCCGGAGTCGGCGCCTGTGACGATCGCTGTGCGGGGCATGACCGGCCTCCTCTGCTGGGCTGGGCGTGGGCATCGCAGTACCCGGGTGCCGGGTGGGCAAACGGACCTGTCCGCCGGGTCCGGGCGCGCCACGGACAGCGGGTGGACGGATGATCGCTCGCGCCGTTCCCCGCGCCCCTGCCGGGCACCTGGGGCAATCTTGGTCCCATGGAGCCTGTGGCCGCTCTGGAGCGGATCGCCTTCCTGCTGGAGCGCGCACTCGCGCCCACCTACCGGGTGAAGGCGTTCCGGACCGCCGCCCGGGTGCTCACGGCGCTTCCCGAGGACGAGGTCGCCGAGCGGGCGGCGGCGGGGACGCTGGAGTCGCTGAAGGGGGTCGGGCCGAAGACCGCGCAGGTGGTGCGGGAGGCGCTGGCCGGTGAGGTGCCCGGGTACCTGCGCAAGCTGGAGGAGGAGGCCGGCGCGCCGGTCGGCGAGGACGTGGCCGGTGCCGGCTTGCGGGCGCTGATCCGCGGGGACTGCCACACGCACTCGGACTGGTCCGACGGGGGCAGCCCGATCGAGGAGATGGGGCGGGCCGCGGCCGGGCTGGGGCACGAGTGGACCGTGCTCACCGACCACTCGCCACGGCTGACCGTGGCCCGGGGCCTGTCGGCCGAGCGGCTGCGCGAGCAGCTGGAGGTGGTGGCGGAGCTGAACACGCGGTGGGCGCCGTTCCGGCTGCTCACCGGCATCGAGTGCGACATCCTGGAGGACGGTTCCCTGGACCAGGAGCCGGAGCTGCTGGAGCGGCTGGACGTGGTGGTGGTGTCGGTGCACTCCAAACTGCGGATGGACGCGCGACCCATGACCCGCCGGATGGTGGCCGCCGTGCGCAATCCGCACGCCGATGTCCTCGGCCACTGCACCGGGCGGCTGGTGACGGGCCGGGGGCGGCCCGAGTCGCAGTTCGACGCGGACGAGGTGTTCGCCGCGTGCGCCGAGTCGGGGACGGCCGTGGAGATCAACAGCCGGCCGGAGCGGCTCGACCCGCCCCGGCGGCTGCTGCGCCGAGCGGTCGCCGCGGGGGTGCTGTTCTCCGTCGACACCGACGCGCACGCGCCCGGCCAGCTGGACTGGCAGATCCTCGGCTGCGCCCGGGCCGAGGAGTGCGGGGTGCCGCCCGGGCGGGTGGTGACCACCTGGTCGGCCGGGGAACTGCTGGGCTGGACCCGGGAGGGGCGGCTCCCGGCACGCGCGGTGGGTTCCTGACCTGCCCGGCGTGGTACCCGATGGGCGAGCGAGCGCCACGAAAGGATCACGCATGGAACGAGCCGCCGTCTTCGATGTCGACGGAACCCTCGTCGACACCAACCATCTGCACGTCGTCACGTGGTGGGAGGCCCTTCGCCAGGCCGGACACGACGTGCCCATGCACGCCGTGCACCGGGCCGTCGGCCTCGGCTCCACGGACCTGATCGCCCATCTGCTCGGCGACGGCCGCGACAAGGACCGGGACGGCGAGCTGAGCGCCGCGCACAAGGCGCTGTACGGCCAGTACTTCGACCGGCTCCCCGCCCTGCCCGGCGCCGGGGAACTGCTGCGGCGGCTGCACGGGGCGGGCTGGACCGTCGTCCTCGCCACGTCGGCGAGCGGTGCCGAGCTGGGCGCGCTGCGCCGGGCGATCGACGCGGACGACGCCATCACGGACACGGCGAGCGCCGACGACGTGACGGAGGGCAAGCCGGCCCCCGAACCCGTGGAGCACGCGCTGGAGCTGGCCGGTGTGCCGGCCGAGCGGGCGGTGTTCGTCGGCGACACCGTGTGGGACATGCGGGCCGGGAGCAAAGCCGGCGTGCGCTGTGTGGGCGTGCTGTGCGGCGGGATCCCGCGGGCCGACCTGGAGGAGGCGGGGGCGGAGGAGGTGTACGCCGACCCTGCCGATCTGCTGGCGAGGCTGGCCGGGAGCCCGCTGGCCTGAGCGGTCATCCGGGTGACGCAGCTCACCCGTACGACCGGAACACCCCAGGATGGTTGCCCGTTTAACCAACCGTGGGTGCGGATGGGACAGTGTCCCCGGGCCTCACCTTTTGCCCACAGGGACGATCGTTCGGCTGAAGCCCTGTGGAGCCGTTCGCCGAGAGGCGACCGCCATCCGCGCCCACCCCCGGACCGCCCCGGTCGTGATTCCCCCGTCACGGCCGGGGCTTCCTCCTGCCTCGGGCGCCTCGGCGGTGCCGCGTGTGCCGGCCCGGCGCCCGGGTACCCGGCCGCTCGTCACAGCTCCGCCGTACCGACGAGAGGAGCCGAAGGTGAGCAGCTCAGCGGGGAGCAGGGTGGTCGTGACCGGCGCCACCGGCAATGTCGGGACGAGCGTGGTACGCCTGCTCTCGGAGGACCCCGGGATCAAGTCGCTGCGGGGGCTGGCCCGGCGGACGCCCGAGTGGTCGCCGGCGAAGACCGAGTGGTCCGCCGTCGACCTGGGCTCGCCGGAGGCGAACCTCGCCGAGCGGTTCGAGGGCGCCGACGCCGTGATCCACCTGGCCTGGGCGTTCCAGCCGACGCACGACCCGGCCACCACCTGGCGGACCAACGTCCTCGGCAGCATCCGGGTCTTCGAGGCGGTCGCCGCGGCCCGGGTGCCGGTGCTGGTGCACGCCTCCTCCGTGGGCACGTACTCGCCGGGGCCGAAGGACCGCCCGGTGGACGAGTCCTGGCCGACGCACGGCTGGCCGGACGCCGCGTACTGCCGGGAGAAGGCCTACCTGGAGCGCACCCTGGACGTGTTCGAGCGCGACCATCCCGAGGTGCGGGTGGTCCGGATGCGCCCGGCGTTCCTGTTCAAGTGGGAATCGGCGAGCGAGCAGCGGCGGATCTTCGGCGGGCGGTTCCTGCCCGGTCCGCTGGTACGGCCCGAGCTGCTGCCGTTCCTGCCGGACGTCCCGGGCCTGCGGGTGCAGGCGCTGCACACGGACGACGCCGCCGAGGCCTACCGTCTCGCGGTGCACTCGGACACCGCCCGCGGCGCCTTCAACCTGGCCGCCGATCCTCCGCTGGACGCCGGTGTGCTCGCCGAACTGCTCGGCTCCCGGCCGCTCAGGCTGCCGCGTACGGCGGCCCGCTCGGCGATCGCCGCCGCCTGGAACCTGCGGCTGCTGCCCGCCTCCCCGCACCTGTTCGACGCCGTGCTGCGGCTGCCGCTGATGGACTGCACGCGGGCGCGCACCGAGCTGGGCTGGACGCCCCGGCACACGGCCACGGAGGTGTTCCAGGAGTTCCTGGAGGGGCTTCAGCAGGGCGGCGGGATGGAGACCGAACCGATGCGGGGACGGAAGGCCGGCTGAGCCGGCCCCGTCCTGAACCGAGAAAAGGAGCGGAGTACGCCATGGTCATGCGGCGGCGGGAGGAGCCCGGGGCCGGATCCGGATCCGGTGAGGGATCCGGTGAGGGTCCGGTGCCCAGGGACATGCCCGATCAGCAGGTCCGCGCCGGGGAGGACCCCTGGGACGTGGCCCCGGGGCAGGCGCGGAGCGACGAGGCGGAAGCGGAGGAGCCGGACGCGGACGTGCCGGACCCGGACGAGGCGGGCACCGGCCCCCGGGGGGCGCCCCGCGCGGGCACGGTGCACGAGGAGCATCCGGCGCCGGACGAGCCGTCGGCCTGAGCCCGAACCCGCTCCCCGGAGCGGGGCCCGTCAGTGCGGGGCCCGCTCCTGGAGCGCGGCCCGCCAGGCGGGCAGCCGGTCCTCGGCGACCGGTTCGGGGCGTCGCCCGCCGCTGGCGAAGAAGTCCGCCAGCGGCAGGATCGCGGCGCCGACGGTGACCGCGTCCGGGCCGAGCCGGCCGAGGTCGATGGTCACCTTGTCGGCCGGGTGCCGCAGGGCGTAGGTCGCCGCGTGCCGGCGTACGGCGGGCAGGAAGCGCGTCCCGAGCTGGAGCCCGGCCCAGCCGCCGATGAGGATCCGCTCCGGCTGGAACAGGTTGATCAGGTCGGAGAGACCGGCGCCCAGGTACTCGGCGGTCTCCTCCAGGACGGCCAGCGCGACCGGGTCCGCGGTGCCGCCCTCGGGCGGGTAGGCGGCGGCGAGCATCGCGGTGAGCGCGGTCTCCTCGTCGGTGCCCTCGGGCGGCCGGCCGCCCTCCTCGCGCCAGCGGGCGAGCAGCGATTCGGCACCCGCGTAGGCCTCCAGGCAGCCGGGCGCGCCGCAGCGGCAGCGGCGTCCGCGCACCCGTACCGTCAGGTGGCCCCACTCCACGGCCTTCCCGTGCTCCACCTCGGGGGTGACCAGGCAGGCGCCGACGCCGGAGCCGAACAGCACGACCACGGCGTTGCGGGCGCCGCGCCCCGCGCCGAACCACATCTCCGCCTGGCCCAGGGTCTTGGCGCCGTTGTCGATGAAGTACGGGACCTCGTCGGGGAGCCGGGAGGACGAGCGGAGCAGCTGCTCCAGGGGGACCGCGTCCCAGCCGATGGTCTGTCCGTGGACGACGGCACCCCGGTCCGGGGTGTGCTCGACGATGCCGGGGACGCCCACGCCGACGCCGAGGAGCCGGTCGGGGGCGGCCTCCGCGGCGGTGAGGACCTCGGCGACGCCGTCGCGGATGTGCCCGGCGATGACCTCCACGTCGTAGCCCTGGGGGGTCAACGGTCTTTCGACGCGGGCGAGTTCGGTCAGCGCCAGGTCGAACAGCTCGACCCGGACACGGGTCTCGCCGACGTCGACGCCGATCATCTGGCCGCTTCGCGGGGCGACCCGCAGCAGCGTGCGGGGCCGGCCTCCGTCGGAGTCGACGCTGCCGGCCTCCTCCACCAGACCGTCGGCGACCAGGTCCGCGACCACGTTGCTCACCGAGCCGGAGCTGAGCCCGGTGGCCGGGCCCAGCTCGAAACGGCTGAGCGGGCCGTCGAAGTACAGCCGCTGGAGGACCGCCGTGCGGTTGCCTCGTCTCAGGTCGCGTACCGTGCGCCCGTTGCGCGCCGCCATGTGGCTCCCTTCACGAACCCTGCCCGACCTGCAACATACCCCTTCGGGCAGCGGGCACGCGACATTTCTCCAAGGCTTAGTTCACGCTGTGAGCTAAGAGGGGGGTGCGCTGGGTGTCGCTCCGCACGGCGGCCGGCTCCGGCGCGACGGTCTCCCCGGCCCACCGGTGCCGGACCGCGGCGACCGCCCGGGGCACCGTCCCGACCGGCACGGCCGGAGGGGGACGGGGCCGGTGGCGGGCCCGCCGGAGGCGCTCCGACCGGCCCCGGGCACTCCGACCGGCCCCGGGCACTCCGGCCGGCCGAGGGTGATCCGGCCCTCACCGTCCCGGTGCCCGGCCGGGATCCGGCCCGCGCCGTCCCGGTGGCCGCCCTGGGCCCGGCCCTCGCCCTCCCGGTGGCCGCCCTGGGCCCGGCCCTCGCCCTCCCGGTGCCCGGCGAGGAAGTCTCGGTCCCTCCCCACCGTGCCCCCTCCCCCGCGGCTCACCCCGCCGCGTACACGTCCTCCACGTAGCGCCCGTCCGTCACCAGCGCGTCGAGCCACCGCTGGGCCGCCGCCTCGTCGGTGCCGGGGGTGCGTTCCCGGTACAGGGTACGGAAGGCCGCGCGGACGCCGGGGGCCATGCGGGCGCCGTCGCCGCAGACGTACACCCGCGCCCCGGCGCCCAGCAGCCGCCACACCTCGTCGGCCTCGGCGGCGATGCGGTGCTGGACGAAGAGCGCGCCGTTCTCGGGCGCGGCGCTGAACGCCGGGCGCAGCGAGACCGCGCCGGCCTGCTCGGCGGCCCGCAGCTCGTCGGCGTGCAGATAGTCGGCGTCCGGGGCGTCGCAGCCGAAGTACAGCAGTGCCGGCGGGAGTTCGGCGCCCGCGCGGCGCGCGGCCAGGCGGTCGGCGACGGCGCCGCGGAACGGGGCGAGGCCGGTGCCCGCGGCGACCATGACGACGGGTGCCGAGCCGTCGATCCGGAACGCCTCGCGGCAGGGCTGCACCCGCGCGTACACGGTGTCGCCGGGGCGCAGGGCGGCGAGGTGGCCGGAGCCGGTGCCCCGGTGGCGGCCCTTCCCGGAACGCGCGGGGGCGTCCAGCACGGACACCATCAGGTCCGCGTGGCGGGCGTCGGCCGCCGGGGCGGAGGAGATCGAGTAGTGGCGGAGGCGCAGCGGGGTCAGCAGATCGAGCAGGAGCGGCCAGCCGAGGGCACCGCGCAGCGCGGGGTGGTCCTCGGCCAGTTCCACCAGGGTGCGCGGGTCGTCGGCGGTCAGGGCCGCGAGGGCGGCGCGCTCGGGCGGGCAGGGGTTGGCCTCGGCGAGGAGGGCCCGTTGCCGGGCCGTCGGCCGCTCCTGCAGCTCAACGTGGTGGGTAAGGAGTTCGCGAGCCGTCAGCGGGCGGTCCACGGCGAGGGCTCCCCCGCGCTCGGCTCCGCTCGCGCCGGGGGGCCCTCCTCGGCGCGGGCGGGTGGCGCGGATGTCCAGGACCGCGTCGGCATCGAGGCCGAACGCGGCGGCGGCGCGGTCGACGAGGTCCGGGGCGTTGGCCGGCAGCACGGTCAGGTGGTCGGCGGTGCGGTAGGTGACGCCCTCGGGCAGGGCGACGCGCAGGAACCGCTTGGTGCGCGGGTGGTGCGCGGCGGTGAGGTCGTACGCCTCGGTGACCGTCATCGGGACCAGCCCGTGCCGTTCGGCGCGGGCGTCCAGCGGGCCGCCGGTCAGCGTGCGCACCTCGTAGGCGTGGGCGGGCTCGGCCGCGATGTCGTTCCCGGCGTCCGGGTCGCCGTACTGCGTCAGCAGCGCGGTACGCAGCCGGGCCGTGAACTCCCGTACGGCGCCGGTGAGGTCGCCGGAGGCGTCGGCGGCGACGCGTGCGGTGAGCCGGGTGGCGCCGAGTTCGGCGAGCCGGGCGTCGAGGCGGGTGGGGACCTGCTGGTAGGTGGCGGCCCAGTTGCGGTCGCCGACGCCGAGGACCGCGTAGGTCACGCCGGTCAGGTCGGGGGTGCCGTCGAGCCAGGCGGTGAAGGCGACGGCGTCGTCGGTGGGGCGGCCGTTGTAGGAGGCGGCGGTGATGACGACGGGCCGGTCGGTGGGCAGGCCGTCCGCGTGGGCGTCCAGGGCGGCGACCTCGGTGGCGCAGCCGACGGCCGCGGCCTCGTCGGCGAGCTGGGCGGCGAAGTCCCGGCAGGTGCCGTAGTTGCTGCCGTGCAGGAAGAGGGCGCGGGTGCCGGGGCGGGCCCGGGCCGGCAGGGTGTCCGGGGCCGGGCTGCCCGCGACCGGCACGGCGGCCGTGCCGGGCAGCGGGGCGTGCGCGCGGTCGGCGGGGGTGCGCGGGGTGAGCGTGAGGGTGAAGCCCTCGGGCTTGAGAGTGAGGGTCTCCTTCACGGTGAGCCGGTAGTCGGCGTGGTCGTGCAGCCGGTAGCGGTGGACCAGCAGGGCGAGCAGCATGGTCGCCTCGTGCAGCGCGAACTGCCGTCCGATACAGGCGCGTTCACCGGTACCGAAGGGCTTGAAGGCGTGCACCGGGCGGGCCGCCTCGGCCTCGGCGGTGAACCGCTCGGGGTCGAACAGCTCCGGGTTGTCGCCCCAGACGGCCTGGCGGTGCAGCATCGGCGCGAGCACGGTGACGGCCTGGCCGGCGCGCAGCGGGATCCGGCCGCCGAGCAGGGTGTCCTCGCGGGCGTGCCGGCTGAACGCGGCGGCCGTCGGCCACAGCCGCAGCGCCTCGTTGAGGACCTGGCGGGTGTAGGTGAGCCGGCCGATGTCGTCGTACGTCGGATCCGGGTCGGGCGTGTCGCCCCACAGCGCGTCGGCCTCGCGCTGCACGAGCCGGAGCACGGCGGGGTGCTTGGCGAGGTAGTGGAGGGCGAAGGACATCGCGCCGGAGGTGGTCTCGTGACCGGCGATCAGGAAGGTGATCACCTGGTTGCGGATGTTGGCCGCGTCCAGGGGGGTGCCGTCGACGGGGTGCGAGGCGCTGAGCATCAGTCCCAGCAGGTCCTCGGCGCCGCTCTGGTCGGTCCCGGCGCGGGATGCGATGACGTCGTCCACGATCCCGGCGAGGTAGTCGGCGTCCCGCCGGAAGGCGGCGTCGGCGGCCGTGTGGTCCGTGCCCGGGGTGCGGGCCGGCCGGGTCATGCTCCACTCCAGGCAGCGGACCATCGCCTCCACGAAGGGGTGCGGCTCGGGGCGTCCGAAGGAGCCGAAGTCGTAGGCGAAGCCGGCCAGTCCGATGGTGTCGAGGGTCATACGGGTCATGTCGTCGGGCACGTCGACGGGGTGTCCGGACCGGGCCGCCCGGTCCCAGGAGTCGATGAGCCGCCGGGCCACTTTCAGCATCACGGGGTGGTACGTGCGCATCGAGCCGAGCGCGAAGGCGGGCATCAGGATGTCGTGCGCCTTGGCCCAGTTGGGCTCGTCGTTGTACGCCGTGAACAGGCCGTCGGCGGCGAACTCCCGGACGTTCTCCAGGGCGGGCCCGACGTGCTTGGCGAACCGCTCCTCGTCGGCGAGGTCGGCCACCAGGCCGGCGTCGGCGACGAACAGCGCGTCCCGGCCGTGCAGTCGGCGCACCAGCACCGGGCCGTGGGTTCGCATCAGCTCCATGACCTGCTGGATGGGGGTGCGGCCGGGGCCGGTGGCGGTGATGTCGACGACCGGGACGCCGGGCAGGGTGCCGGCCGGTTCGGGGTGCAGTGCGGTGGGGGGCATGACGCGACAGCTGCCTTTCGCCGGAAAGCGGACTACTGCGATCCAGGGTGGTCGACGGGTCCGGCGCGCCGACGCCGCGGCACTACACGATCGTGCAGTGGAAAGTGGGCCGCGGCACTTGCGCGAGCCGCCCGGCAGGACCACGGCGCACCGGCGAGCCGGGGTCCTCCGACGCCCCACGGGGGGCCGCCGGTGCCGTGGCACGCCGAACCCCCGCGGCGACCCCCGGTGGCGGGGAGCCACGACCTGCCGGCCTCTCGCACCGGCCGCCGGTGCCGGGGCGGGCGGAACTCCCCGCGCCCGGTGCGGGTCACGCCGTACGCTGCGGAGGTTCCGCCGAACCGACCGAAGGAGTGGGGAGTTGGCCGTACCACCGGCGGGTGCCGTCGCGGACTTCTGCGCGGAACTCCGGCGCCTCGTACGCGCCTGCGGGGTGTCGCAGTCGGCGATCGCCGCGAGGACGGGACTGCGCGGTCCCTCGGTGTCGGAGCTGTTGAACGGCAGGCGGCGCAGGGCCCCGCGGTGGGACGTCGTCCGGCGGATCGTGACACTGTGCGCCGAGGCGCACGGCCCCGGGTCGGCGCCATCCGCCGGCCCGCCCGTGGACCCGGCCTGGTGGCGGGCCCGGCACGCCGAGCTGGAGCGGACCCTGGAGGCGGCCCGGGCGCCGCTCGACCGGCACACCGAACCGGGACGGGCCGCCGACGCGGGGCGGGCCGTGGAACCCGGGCGGACCGTCGCGGCGTCGCGGACAGCCCGGGACGGTCCCGGGGCGCCCGGCACCGGCTTCGGCCTGCGCGCCTGTGTGGACATGGACGTGACGACCGCCGTGCTGCTCCTGACCGAGGAACGCCCCTCGACCGGGCGGGAATTCCTCCGGCTGCTGGCCGATGTGTACGACGGGCCGAGCGTGCTCCGCCTGCTGAAGGACGTGCTGCGCGGATTCCCGCGCCGGGTGCGAGCGGCGCACGGGATCACGCGCGCCGCACTCCTTCAGGCAGCGCGCGTCGTGCTGGTGGCCTGTGCGGTGACGCGGCACGTCCCCGGTCTTCCCGCCGAGGGGTCCTATCTGGTCGAGACGCTGGCCGACGGTCTCTACCCGGCCTACGCCCACCCCCCGGCGGACGAAGACGGCGACGGCGACGGCGGCCGGGCCCGCCCCCTGCCCCCTTCCCCGCACACCGCCAAGGAACAGCTGATCGCGGACACGTTCCGTCGGCTGGCGGCGCCCCTGGCCGAGCGCTGCCCCGAGTTCGCGCTGACGGCCGGGCTGCCCTGCGCCGCGGTGAGCGCCCTGGCGGACACGGGTGCCGCGACCGGACTGGCCGGGCTGGGGGCGTTGTCGGCCGAGCTCTCGGGCGGGACCGTTCCGGTCGCCGCGGGGCAGGCCCGGCTCCGCAGACCGATCGCCGCGCTCGACGCTCCCGGCCCCCGGTTGCCGACGCTCGGGGACGGGTACGTCCATCCGCGCTTCCGGCTCGCGCCCACCCGGGCGGAAGGCGACGAGCAGGTCGCCTCGGACAAGTGGTGGGAACACCAGCCCGCGCACCGAGGCATCGAGCGGTTCCTGGCCGCCCATCTCCTCGGCCTTCCCGCGCTCTTCGCCCCGCTCGTCGTCCTCGGTCACCCCGGTGCCGGCAAGTCGCTGCTCACCGAGCTGCTGACCGCCCGGCTCCCGGCCGCCGAGTTCCGTCCGCTGCGGGTGCAGTTGCGGCACACCCCGGCGGTGGACGTGCAACGCCAGCTCGAGCACACGCTGAGGCAGACCACCGGCCGGCCGCAGAGCTGGCCGGACTGGTACGAGGCGGAGCCCGGGACGATCCCGGTCGTCCTGCTGGACGGCCTGGACGAGCTGCTCCAGGCCGGTGCGCAGAACCTGGGCACCCAGTGGCAGTGGAACTACCTGACGAAGGTGGCGGCGTTCCAGCAGCGTGAGGCGGACCAGCACCGCCCGTTGATCGTCATCGTCACCAGCCGCACGGTGGTGGCGGACCGGGTGGCGATCCCGGACCACGGCATCGTGCTCCGGCTGGAGCCGTTCGGAGCGGCCGAGACCGATCGCTGGCTGTCCGTCTGGAACACGGCGAACCAGGGGTATTTCGCGCAGCGGGGCCTGCATCCGCTGACCCGGCAGGCGGTCCTGCGGCACTGGGTGCTGACCGCCCAGCCGCTGCTGCTGCTCATGCTCGCCCTGTACGACGCGGTCGACAACGCGCTGCACCGGCTCGACGACGCGGACTTCAGCCGGACGGAACTGTACGAGCGGCTGCTCACGGAGTTCGTCCGCCGCCAGGTCGACAAGGACGGCGCGCTGCCACCGGCGGAGCAGGCCGCGGCCGTCGACCGGGAGCTGCGCCGGCTGTCCGTGGTCGCGCTCGGCATGTTCCAGCGCGGCGCCCAGGCCCTCAGCGCCGCGGAGGCGGACCGGGATCTGGCGGCGCTGGAGCGGGTGACCGCCGAGGCGGACCGGGATCTGGCGGCGCTGGAGCGCGTGACCGCCGAGGCGGACCGGGATCTGGCGGCGCTGGAGCCGGTGACCGCCGAGGCGGACCGGGGCAGCGGCTCCGGGCTGCTGTTCGGGCGGTTCTTCTTCGTGCACGAGTCCCGGGCCGTGGTCGCCGAACAACACCTGCGCAGTTACGAGTTCATGCATGCCAGCTTCGGCGAGCACCTCGCGGCACGGCTGGTCGCACAGGCGGTGCGGCGGCTGCCGGCGACCGGCCCCGTGGACGACGGCGAGCTGTACGCGCTGCTGTCCTTCGCTCCGCTCACCGACCGGGTGCAGATCCTGGACGATCTGGGGGACCTGCTGGCCCGTCGGACACCGGCCGGACTGGTCGATGTCCTGGCCGGGCTGTTCCGTACCGCCGAGTGGGAACCGGAGGGCCGTACGCTCGTCGGACACGCCCCCGCCCGGCTGACCAGGACGTACCGGAACGCGGTCTACCAGGTCAACCTGCTGCTGATCGCGGTGGCGGCGGCGGGCGATGTGGCCGCCTCCCGCTTCCTCGGAGACGACGACCTGGTCGACGACTGGCGGCGGCACACGCTGAAGTGGCGGTCGCAGCTGTCGGGGCCGTCCTGGGAGCTGTTCTCGGGCACCCTGGCGCCGGAACGCCGCCGGCACGCCGGCGGACGGCCCGATCTCAGCCTGCGTATCGGCACCACGCCGGCCCACGGCCGGCAGCTCGGGTGGACGCTGGGCCTGCCGGCCGGCGGGCAGGCCACGCACTGGACGCACGACGAGTCCGCCCCGGATCCGCTGGCGGACGTCCACCACCGGATCACCTTCACGGGGGACCCGCAGGCCGAGATCCTGCTGCACGCGGCAGATCCCCTGCTGCGGTCCATGCCCGGCACGCTCACCACGTACCGGATCGAGTCCGACGGCCGGCCGCGATCGGCCGCCCACGCCCTCCTCGCCCTCCTCGCGAGAGCCTCGGACGCCCCTGCGCCGGACGAGACGTACGCCCTCTGTCTGGACATGCTGAAGTGGCTGGACCCCGTCGACGCGGGGCGGTACGCGGAGGCGGTGTGCCGTCGGCTGGCGCAGGACGTCCCCCGGCTGCCGGACTCCTCGCTGGCGGAGCATCTGCGTCGGCTCCGGGTCCACCTGGAGGGGATGCCCATCGGTTCGGGGCTGCAGGAGTACCTGTCCGAGTGTCTCTTCCTCGCGGCCGGTCGAGCGGACCCGGCGCTCACGGCGGCGGCCGCGGAAGTCCGTCGGCTGCTCCTGCGCGAACAGGCGAACCTCGCGTCGGGGCTGCGGCTCGACCCCCTGCTGTCCCTCGTCCACGCCGCCCGTTCCAGCACGACCTGGCAGTCCACGAGGATGCCCCACGGCGCCGAGGCCGCCGCACGTCTGGACACGGTCCTCGACGGACTCGATCTGCCGGGGGTCGCGGCCCGGCGCCCCTCGGCGCTGATCGCACTCCTCCGTGCCGCCGTCGACCTCGGTCTGGACGACTGGCTGGCCGCCCGGGCGCCGGAGGTGCTCGGCGCCCTCCCCCGGGAGGGCTTCGGCCTGCTCCGCCCGTCCGATCTGCCGCCCCTGCGCGCGGCCCTGGCACCCGGCGCCTTCGAGACCGAGTTCGCCGGCGTGGAGCAGGCGTGGCGCTGACGTCCGCCCCGTCGAGTTGCCGCTGACCTGCCTCTTCCTCTTTGATGGCGAACGGCGTCGAGGGCGGGCGGCCGGCGGACCGGGAGGTGTGATGGAGACGGGACGGGCCGACTCGGTGCTGTGGCGCAACCGTGCGCTGATGCTGTTCGACCGGGTGTCGGTTCCGGTGGCGGTGTGCGACGTGTACGGCCGGGTGGTGCTGGCGAACCCGGCGATGGCCACGGAGTGCGGTACGACCCCGGGCCGGCTGCGCGGCCGGCAGGTGCTGGAGCTGTTCCGGCCGCAGGAGGCCACTCAGGTGGAGCGGATCGCCGAGGCGCTGCGGCTGCGGCACCGCTCCCGCTACCAGGTGTCGGTGTGCTGGCGGCGGACGCCCGGCGGGACCGAGCGGTACGGGGAACTGACGGCGGATCCGGTGAGCGACACCGTGCAGGAGACACCGGCGCTGCTGGTGATGCTGCGGGTGCGGGGCGAGCGCCCCGCGGCGCGGCCGGAGCCGGCGCGGGCCAGCACGGTGGAGGGGCAGGTGCTGGCCCTGCTGGCCGGAGGCGCCACCACCGCCCGCGCCGCCCGCGAACTGGGCCTCAGCAGGGACGGCGTCGCCTATCATCTGCGCCGCCTGTCGGCGCGGTGGGGCGCGGCCAACCGCACCGAACTGGTCGCCCGCGCCTATGCCCTGGGCGTGCTGACACCGGGTGTCTGGCCACCGGAGGCGAGTTCCGCCGGCCCGTGACGGCCGCCGTCGCCGCCCACGGCACCGGCGGCGGGCACGGTAGCGGCGGCGGCGCCGGTGCGGACCGCGGCGAGGGTGCCGGTGCCGGCCGCCGCCCCGGTGGCGGTGCCGGGGGCGGTGCGGCTCCCGGTCGCCGCGTGTGCCGTTCCCGCGCCCTCCGGTGCCCCGAAGCGGGCCAGTGTGTGCCACACCTTCTTCAGGTCCTGGAGTTCGTACCGGCCGCTGCGAGCCGCGTCACCGATGACGCGCGGTGTGATGAGGCCGCGCTCGGCGATGCGGGCGCCGAGCTCGGCGTACTCCGGGCCGCGGTAGTGGGCGTGCCGGCGCAGTGCGGTGACGGTGAGCCGGTAGCCGGGGTGCCAGGCGAGCGGGAAGGGCAGGCGCCGGGCCGCCGTCTCCACCGGCGTGCCCCGGTAGCACGGGTCCAGCACGAGCGCCTCCACGTCCCGGTCGAGCCGCACACCGCCGTGCACGTGGGTCTCGATGTAGTCGTCGAGGGCGTCCCGCGCGTCGGCCTCGGCCAGTGCGACGAGGGACATGGCGCCGGCCACGCCGAAATCGGTGGGCTCGGCCGCGCTGTCCGGGTAGCAGAAGGTGGACCTGGTCAGGACCTCCCCCGAGAGCCGGAGGTGCGAGGAGCCGAAGCGGGGGGCGGCACCGACCACCTGGCGGCGGAAGTCCAGCGCGCCGTACACGGGACGCTCGGCGGGGTGGGCGTCGTCGTACGCGCCGCCGAAGATCCGGCTCTCCCAGCGCGTGCGGTCGCCGCCGGGGTGCGCGGTGAGGCCGCCGTTGCTGGTGCCGGTGACGAACTGGGAGTGGTAGACGCCGTCCCGGGCCAGCGATTCCAGGATCGGCCGTCCCGCGGAGACGCGGTCGGGGTGGAAGTTGAGGGTGACGCACAGGCCGGGATCGAGCGGCGGGCCGGACACACCGGCCGTCACATGGTCCAGCGCGCGCCGGGCGCGCGACGACAGCCCATACCGGAATTCCATTGGCCCACTCTCCCCTGACTAAATAGAGTAGCCCCGCACCTAGGGACCCTAGGAAACGCGGCACCGAATCCGGAAGGACTCCCCCCATGAGATCGCTCACCGAGCAGGACATCCGCAACTCGTTTATCAACTGCTCCAAGGGCGAGGCCAGGCGACTGGCAGTGCCGCGCGACCTCGGCGAACGCCCCTGGGACGACCTGGACTTCCTGGGCTGGCGCGATCCCGGGGCCCCCGACCGCAGCTATCTGGTGACCGAACGGGACGGCCGGCTCGCGGGCATCTCCCTGCGCTTCCCCGCCGCGCAGCGCGGCTTCCTGCACCGCAGCATGTGCTCGGTGTGCCTGACCACGCACCCCGGCGGCGGTGTGTCGCTGATGACCGCGCGGAAGGCGGGAGCGGCGGGCCGCGAGGGCAACTCGGTCGGCCTGTACATGTGCACGGATCTGGCGTGTTCGCTGTACGTGCGCGGCCGGAGGGTTCCGGAGTCCGGCGCCCGGTTCGAGGAGAGCCTGACCCTGGAGGAGCAGATCGCCCGCACGCGGGGCCATCTGGCGGCCTTCGTCGAGAAGCTGTACGCCTGACCGCCGCCCGGTCGGGGCTCGGCGGGCGTCGCCGCCTCGGCCGGCTCGCCCCCGTCGGGCAGCGCGGCCACCCGCTCGGTGGTCACGGCGGCCAACTCCGCTCAGGGCCGCGGCGCTTCGCCGCCGCCGAGCGGTGCGGAAATCCCGCGAAGGTGGCCGGATACCGAGCGCGCAACCGGACCGCCACGCCCGGGTGACGCCCGTGGCCGGAGGGGCGGAACTCCGGCCACCTGGCCATACACGATTTCTTTCGAACAGAAACAGCCCGCAAACGGCCACGTTCGATGCACCCGAGGAACGGGAACAGGCCAAGGGATGCTCGAAGTACGAAAGAGGACCGAGGGACTGCTGCGGCTGGTGCGGCGGCGCCGGGAGCCGGTGGTCGTCCAGACACTGCGCTCGGCCGCTGCCGCGACGGTCGCCTACGTGATCGCGCTCCGGCTGAGCCCCGAGCCCGCCCCTCTCACCGCCCCGCTGACCGCGCTGCTGGTCGTCCAGGTGACCTTCTACGCCACGCTCACCAACGGCATCCGCCGGGTGAACTCGGTGGTCGCCGGTGTCCTGGTCGCCATCGCCTTCAGCGTGCTGGTGGGCCTGACCTGGTGGAGTCTCGCCCTGCTGATCGTCGCCGCGCTGGCCGTGGGGCACCTGGTGCGCGTCGACGAGTACGTGGCCGAGGTGGCGATCAGCGCCATGCTGGTGCTCGGGGTCACCACGGTCGGGTTCACCGCGTGGGCGCGGATCGTGGAGACGCTGATCGGCGCGGTCGTCGGCACCGCCTGCAATCTGCTGCTGCCACCACCGGTCTGGGTGGAGGAGGCCGGCCGGTCCATCGAGGACCTCGCGCGGCGGGTGCGCCAGCTGATGCTGCGGATGGGCGAGGAGGCCGCGGGCCGGATCCCCTGGCAGCAGGCGGCCGAGCGGCTGCACGAGGCGCGCCGGCTCGATCACGACATCGTGCAGGTGGACGCGGCGCTGCGGCAGGCCGAGGACAGTCTGCGGCTCAATCCACGGGTGAAGGAGGGGCTGCTGCACCGGGTGGTGCTGCGCACCGGCCTGGACACGCTGGAGATCTGCACGGTGGTGCTGCGGGTGCTGGCCCGTTCGTTCACGGACCTGGCGAAGGCCCGCGGGTCCGAGGAGCTGTTCCCGCCCCGGGTGGCGGCGACCGTGGAGCAGCTGCTCGCGGAGATCGCCGACGCGATCGTCAGCTTCGCGGTGCTGGTGACCACCCATCTGAGCGAGAACGCCGAATCGGCGGAGGCGCGGCTGACGGCAGAGCTGCACACGGCGGCCGGCACCCGGGACCGGCTGGCCGAGCTGCTCCGGGAGGAGATCAGCGAGGACTGGGCGAACTGGCAGCTGCTCGGCGCCGTACTGACCGAGACGACCAGGATCATCGACGAGCTGAACACCGAGCACCGCACCCGCCGCCTGCTGGAGGAGCTGGACCGGGTCTCCCGCGAGCACCGGGCCAAGCTGCCCCGGATGGCCTGGCTGCGCGACCGCGTCGGCGTCCAGGAGGAGCTGTGGCGGAACCGCGCGGGGGTCGGCTGGCGTTCTCGGTGAGGAGGACGCCGGGCCCGGCCGGCGCGGGAGGCGAGGGGGCGAGCGGATGACGGGTTCCGGAGTCCGGATCGACGGGAACACACTGCGGCTGCCGGGCGGGGTGGCGGTGCGGTTCGTGCGCACGCTGCGGCTGCCGGAGAACGGCACGCATCCGCTGCCGCCGGGGCTGGGCGAGTTCCCCGTCCGGCGGGTGGCCGACCACGCCGACCGGGTGCCGGAGGAATGGCGGGCGCGCGGCGGCGTGATGCTGCCGGTGTATCTGCGCGAGGCGATGTGGCTGAGTTTCGCCGGTACGGCGGAGCCGGCCGCGCTCCAGGTCGGCGTGGGCAAGGTGTGCGCGGTGTCCGGCAAGCCGTGGCGCGACCGGCTGTCCCGCCGTCCGCAGAACTACGTGGTGCTGCCGCGCCAGCCCTGGCTGGACGGCATCAACTCCGGCAAGGGCACGGTCCGCCAGTTCGTGGCCGTGCCGCTGGGGCTGGGTGCGACCGTGGAGGGGCAGGTCACCGGCGAGGAGGTGTGGGGCGGGATCCAGCTCCAGTCGTTCCCGCTGCAGGAGGACGTCCTCGCCGAGTGGCGGCGCCGGGAGCGGGAGCGCGCGCGGCAGGCGGGCCCGGCCCCCGTGTTCGGTGGGTACGGCGCCGCGCCCATGGCCGCGGCGGCACCCGGCGGCCCCGCGCCCGGCGGGGCTCCCGGCGCGCCGCCGCCCCCGCCCGCCGCGCCCTTCGGCGGTCCCCCGCCCCCGGGAGCCGCACCCCGGCGGCGCGCCGCGGCCATGGGGCTGGGCGTCGGCGGCTCGATGCGGCAGGAGGTGTACCGGGACGACCGGCCGCTGCGGGACTGGGCGGGGGAACCGGCCGGGCGGGTGTTCGTGCACCTGGTCACGCCCCCGGAGTGGCGCCGGATCACCGGCGAGGAGCCCCCGCCGTCGCCCGTGGACCGGGCGGCGTACACCCGGGCGGGCCTGCCCTGGTACGACTACTACGACGAGGACGCCGAGGACCTCGCCCCGACGCCGACGCTGGAGGGCGTCACGCCGGTCGGCGAGTGGCTCGGGGACGACCTGGACCCGTGGCAGGCGCCGTCCCCCGGCCAGGTGACACCGCTGAAGGACGCACCGGGCGAACCGGTCGAGGACGGGCAGTGGTAGGGCCGCCGACACCCGCCGACGCGGTTGCACGATGTGCAACAGCCGTTGCCGGGCTTGCCCTTGGCGGTGGGCGCGGGCCAAGGTGGCTGTCACGAGCGGGGCGACCGACGACCTGAGGTGCGGCATGGACACGGAGGCACGGACGGCGGGCGAGGGATCGCCCTCCTCCCGAGGGAACCGGGCACACGGCGGCGGCTGGACCAGGCGCCGGTTCGTCGGTGCCGTGGCCGGCACGGCGGCCGTGGTGGCGGTGCCGTCCCCGGCGGCCCCGCCCGAGGCCGCCCCGGCCCCCCGGAGCGGACCGAGGGCCGCCGCGCCGACGGAGAAGCCGGCCGGGCCGCGCCCGCTGTACGTGGGCACCTACACCTCCGCCGACGGCGGCGGCACCGGCATCGGCCTGGCGTCGTACGACCGGGAGACGGGCGCGATCACGGGGGTGGGTACGCTCGCCGGCGTCCCGGACCCGTCGTATCTCGCGGTGCACCCGGACGGCCGCACGCTGTACGCGGTGGACGAGCGGGAGGACGGCGGGGTGACGGCCGTACGCCTCGCGGACCGACGGGTCCTCGGCACCCGGAGCACGGGCGGCGCGGCCCCCTGCCATCTGTCGGTGGATCCCACCGGGCGCTGGCTGCTCAGCGCCAACTACGGCTCGGGCAGTGTCGCCGTGCACCCGATCGACGCCTCGGGCGCCCTGGGCGAACGCACCGGTCTGGTCACGCACTCCTCTCCGGCGCCCGGACCGGGCCAGCAGGGCCCGCACGCCCACCAGGTCCTGACGAGTCCGGACGGCGGGCACGTCCTCGCCGTGGACCTCGGCACCGACACCGTCTACTCCTACCGCCTCGACCGGGCGAAGGGGACGCTCACGGAGGTGGCACAGGCGCACACCCGGCCCGGCGCGGGGCCGCGCCATCTGACCTTCCATCCGGGCGGCCGGTACGCCTATCTGGCCAACGAGGTGGACGACACCGTGACGGTGTGCGGCTACGACCCCCGGTCCGGCCGGCTGAACGTCGGCGAGCCGCAGCCCACCGGGTCGGGCGGCGGCACGAACTACCCGGCGCAGATCCTGGTGACGGCGAACGGCCGGTGGGCGTTCCTCGCCAACCGGGGCCACAACAGCCTCGCGCGGTACGCCGTCGAAGCCGACGGGGCCCGGCTGCGCCTGCTCGGCACCGTGCCGGTGGGCGGGGACTTCCCGCGGCAGATCGCGTGCTCGCCCGACGGCCGGCTGCTGTTCGCGGCGAACCAGCGCTCCGGCACGGTCACCGTCTTCCGGGTCGACGCGGACAGCGGCGAACTCCGGCGGGCCGGTGAGCCGTTCGCGTCACCCGTCGCCGTCTGCGCGCTGCCGCTGTAGCGCGCGGGGGCAGGCGGCGGCGACGGCCTGGGCCAGCAGGGCGTGCATGCGTTCGGTGAGCTGGGCGACGTCGTCGGCGGGCGCGTGGAAGGGCAGCCGTACGTCACCGTGGGCGCGGGTGCGCTCGATGCGCAGGGTCAGTCCATGGCGGTCGACGGCGAGCGGCGCCACCCGGGTCGCGGCGTGCAGGCTCTCCGGCCGCACCAGGCGGGTGAGCCGCTCGACGGCGTCCGGGTGGGCGTCGGCGAGGTGGGTGAGCAGCCGGGCCTCGGCGCCGGCGAGGGGGTCGGGGCGCGCGGCGGTGAACTCGTCCAGGTCGACCACCACGGGCCCGGAGGACCGACGGAGCACCACGCGGGTGGGCCGGAAGAGCAGGGCGCCCTCGGACGGGGCGAACCAGCCGGAGAGCCAGAGCCGGGCCCGGACGCGGTGGCGCACCGGCACGGGGGCGACGTCGGCGAACTCCAGCAGGGCGGAGGGCTCTTGGCGCGGGGCGCACAGGACCGCGCCGAACAGTCCGCTGTCGTCGGGCACCGCCAGCCGTACCGCGCCGTCGCCGGTCACCGTGTGCGCGCCCACGTACTCCTCGCGCACACCGTCCGCCGTCACCGCGCACGACCATGCGGCGGCGAGCACCGAGCGTGCCCGTTCCGCCGCGCCGGGGGCGGCCGTCCAGTCCTGCGTGTCACCCATCCCGAGCCCTCCTTAGGTAAGCCTTGCCTAACCTATCGAAGATCGGGGCGCACGCCAACCACGCGCCACCGGCGGGCGGGATCACGCGAGGGCGCCCAGCAGGGCGCGGGCACACAGGTCGCGCACCTGCTCCCGGCTCAGCTCGCCCTCGCCGCGCAGCCATTCGAGACAGACGGCGGTGGTGAAGGCGAGCCAGCCGCGCACCGCGAGCCGCACCTGCGCGGCGGTCTCCACGACGGGCCCGAACTCCGGGTCGGCGGCGAGCGCGGCCAGGATCTGCCGCTCCTGCGCGGCCAGGGCCTGCCGGTAGACCCGGCGCACGGCCTGGTCCCCGGCCGCGTCGGCGCGGTGGAAGGCACGGAAGCCATGGGCGTGGGCCTGGACGTAGCCGAGGTAGACGTCGAGACCTGCGGTGAGCTGCTCGCGCACCGGCACCCCGGGCACGGCCTCCGTCATGCGCAGCATGCGCGCGCTCTCCCGCTCCACGACGGCGGCGAAGAAGTCCCGCTTGGTCGGGAAGTAGTGGTACAGCAGCCCGCGTGAGACCCCGGCGATCTCGGCGACCTGCTCGATCCACACGTCGTCGTACGGGCTCTCCGAGAACAGCCGCGCGCCGACCGACAGCAACTGCTCACGACGTTCCCCGGTACTCAGTCGGCGCCGGGCGGGTCCCCCCTGGTTCGCGGGCATGGCGTCACCTTACTTGACGTCGATTCAACAGGGGGACCACACTGGAACGCGTTATTGAACTCACGTACAACACGAGCGCGTCACTGCGGCAACCATCCGCTGGATCAAGGGAGATCGCGCCATGGCGGAGACGACGGAGACCACCGGGACCGGGCTGCCGAAGGGGTTCCGCAGCGCCGAGCAGGGCTGGCCCGAGCTGCACCGCATCCCGCATCCGCCGCGCCGGCTGCCCCTGCTCGGCGATGTGCTCGGCGCCGACCGGCACACCCCGCTCCAGGACTCGATGCGCTTCGCCCGCGACCTGGGCCCGATCTTCCGGCGCCGGGCCTTCGGCAAGGAGTTCGTGTTCGTGTGGGGCGCGGAGCTGGTCGCCGACCTCGCGGACGAGAACCGGTTCGCCAAGCACGTCGGGCTGGGGGTGGCCAATCTGCGGCCGGTGGCCGGCGACGGCCTGTTCACCGCCTACAACCACGAGCCCAACTGGCAGCTGGCGCACGACGTCCTGGCACCCGGGTTCAGCCGGGAGGCCATGGAGGGCTACCACGGGATGATGCTGGCGGTCGCCGGCCGGCTGACCGACCACTGGGACCGGCGGCTGGCGGCCGGGCACACCGTGGACGTGCCCGGCGACATGACCCGGCTGACCCTGGAGACGATCGCGCGGACCGGCTTCGGGCACGACTTCGGCTCCTTCGAGCGGGAGCGACCGCACCCCTTCGTCACGGCGATGGTCGGCACGCTGACCTACGCGCAGCGACTCAACAGCGTGCCCGGACCGCTGGCCCCGCTGCTGCTGCGCACCGCCGCCCGCAGGAACGCGGCCGACATGGCCCACCTCGACCGCACGGTCGACGGCCTGGTCGCCGACCGGCGCCGCTCCGGCGGCGGCGAGGGGGACCTGCTGGACCGCATGCTGGCGACCGCGCATCCGGTGACCGGGGAGAAGCTGTCCGCCGAGAACGTCCGCAAGCAGGTGATCACGTTTCTGGTGGCGGGCCACGAGACCACCTCGGGCGCGCTCTCCTTCGCCCTCCACTACCTCGCCCGGCACCCCGAGATCGCCGCCCGCGCCCGCGCCGAGGTGGACCGCGTCTGGGGCGACACCGCGCAGCCCGGCTACGACCAGGTCGCCAAGCTGCGCTACGTCCGCCGGGTGCTGGACGAGTCGCTCCGGCTGTGGCCGACCGCGCCGGCCTTCGCCCGCGAGGCCCGGCAGGACACCGTGCTCGCCGATGAGCACCCGATGCGCCGGGGCGCGTGGGCGCTGGTGCTGACGCCGATGCTGCACCGGGAGCCGGAGGTGTGGGGCGAGGACGCCGAACAATTCGACCCGGACCGCTTCACCGCGGCCGCCGTGCGGGCCCGGCCGCCGCACACCTTCAAGCCGTTCGGCACGGGGGCGCGGGCCTGCATCGGCCGCCAGTTCGCCCTGCACGAGGCGACCCTGGTCCTCGGCCTGCTGCTGCGCCGGTACGAGCTGCACGCCGACCCCGCCTACCGGCTCGCCGTCGTCGAGCGTCTGACGCTGATGCCGGAGGGACTGCGGTTGCGGCTGGAGCGACGGCGTCCGGCGGCCCCGGGGGCGCTGCGCGGAGCGGGACCCGCGCCGGAGGACGCCGCGGAGCCCGCCGGCCGCTGCCCGGTGCACCGTGCCGGTGCCTGACGCGCTCCTGCGACCGCCCGTGTCCGTCCGGCCCGCCGGGGAGGCCCGCGGACCGGTCCTGTGCGCCGTTCACCACGCGACCGCCCCCCACATGGCGGTCGTCCACATGGCTGTCGTCCACACCGCTGCCGGCCCCGCGGCCGCCGGCCACGACGCGGCCGCCGATCGGCGCGACGCGTGCCGCCGGGCGACCCCGGTCACGCGGGTGCGCCCCGGTGCCCCGCCGCCCGTTCGATCGTCCTGAGCACGAGGGTGGCGCCGTCCTCACCGCTCATCTGCCGCGCGGCACGCGCGGCGGCGGCGCTGTACGCCTGCCGGCTCGTGACGAGATCGAGTGCGGCGGCGAGCCGTTCCACGGTGAGGGCGGCCAGCGGGAGCGGTTCGGGAGCGGCTCCGAGGGAGGCGAGCCGGGCGGCCCAGAACGGCTGGTCGGCCGTGACCGGCACCGCGACCGCGGGCACGCCCGCGCGCAGGGCGGCGGCCGTGGTGCCCGCCCCGGCGTGGTGGACGACGGCGGCCAGCCGCGGGAACAGCAGGGCGTGCGGCACCTCGCCGACGGTGAGGACGTCGTCGCCGTCGGCGGCGAGCCCGGCGGCCCCGGACTGCAGGATGCCGCGCAGCCCGGCGCGCCGCAGCGCCCGTACGGCGATCTCGCTCAGGCGCTCGCCCTCCCCGGACGCCATGCTGCCGAAGCCGACGAGTACGGGCCGGGGCCCGGCCCGCAGGAAGTCCTCCAGTTCCGCGGACAGCCGTTCCTCCGGGCCGACGTGCGGCCAGAAGGTGCCGACGACCTCCAGGCCGGTCCGCCAGTCGGCGGGCCGGGGGACGAGGGCTGTGCTGAAACCGTGCAGCACCGGCCAGTTCTCCCGCTCCCGGCACCGGCGCATCGCGGCGGCGGACAGCGGGGGCAGCCCGAGCCGGCGGCGCAGATCGCCGACCGCCGGCTCGTAGACGCGGTCGGCCATGCGCAGGGCGAAGCGGCCGGCCGCACGGTTGCCGGCACGCCCCAGCGACCGGGTGCCCATGACGACCGGCGGGAAGTCGCCGGTCGGCGCGGTCGGCTGGAGGTACACGCCGAGGCCGGGGATGCCGGTGGCCTCCGTGAGGTGCCAGCCGAGCTGGGCCGTCGTGGCCGACAGCAGGAGCAGATCCGTGCCGTCGGCGACCGCCTCGGCGAAGCCTCGCCCCAGTTCCGTGACGAACGCGGCGGCCGTGCGCATGAGCTCCCGCCGGCCACCGGCACCCCCGCTCCCCTGCCGGCCACCGGTTTCCTCACGCTCCCGTCGGCCACCGGCTCCCCCGTGCGCCCGCGGGTCGCCGGGCAGCCGCCGGAAGCCCAGGCCGGCGCCGTGGGCGAGGGAGGCGAAGCCCTCGGTGGCGGCCAGCGTCACCTCGTGCCCGGCGTCGGCCAGTTCGGCGCCCAGGCCGGTGTAGGGCGCGACGTCGCCGCGTGATCCGGCTGTGGCGATCAGGATTCTCATGGGTGCTCCTCGGGATCGGTGCGGGAGCCGTCACGACGGGAGGCGTTGGCGTGGATCGCCTTGCTCACATAGGCGGCGAGGCCGGGGCTCTGCTGTGACGGCGGGACGAGGAGGGCGAAGGCGCGTGGGTCGGCGGCAAGGTCGTCCGCGATGCGCCGGTGGGTGTCCGGCGGGCAGGAGGTGAACCAGCGGCTCAGATGACGGCGGTGCTCCTCGGCGAGGTCCATCGCCCGCTCGCCGTCGGCGGGTTCGTCCGCGTCGAAGGCGTCGAGCAGCTCGGCCCGCCAGGCGGCGGCCTCACTCATCAGCTGCCGCCAGTCCTCCTTGGTGTGGGCCTCGGCCCGTGCCATCGCCTCGCGGTACACGGCCGAGTCCTGCCATTTCAGCTGTGCCTCGATGGCGTAGCTGAGATCGAAGGAGATCTCGCCGAAGACCTCGAAACGCTCCTCCGGGGTGAGCGTGACGCCGGTCCGCTGCACCTCGATGGCGTGCTCCGCCACCTCCGCGAGACGTTCCAGCCGGGCGAGCTCCTCACGCAACCGCCGCTGCCGCTCCCGGAGATGATGCAGCGCGTTCGCCTGCGGGTCCCACAGGATGACAGCGATCTCGTCGAGCGGAAAGCCCAGTTCGCGGTAGAAGAGGATCTGCTGCAGCCGGGCCAGGTCGGCATCGCCGTAGAGGCGGTAGCCGGCGGGGCTGCGCTCGCCGGGCGAGAGCAGCCCCGCCTTGTCGTAGTGGTGCAGCGTCCGCACGGTCACCCCCGCGAACCTCGCCACCTGCCCCACCGAGAAGCCCATTCGCCCGCCCTTTCGTCCGGCCACAGCCTCAAGCCTGACGCAAGGGGAGGGTCAACCCGGAAGCGTGTGCCCGGTCACCGGCCGTACGGCCGGGCGGGGTGGGTCTGCCGGGGAGCGGGCTCGGGGCACCGCGTGGGGACGGCAGCGTCGCCGCCGCTCTCCTGACGCGGACACCGCATCCGGGGCGCCCCCTGCCCCGTCGGCTGAGCGCGCCGGGGGACAGCCCCACCACGACCTGACCGGCCAGCAGGATCGTCGTGCCCGGTCGCGTCCCGAGATGCTGGGTCCGGCACAGACAGCCGGATTTCCCCTCATCCTCAAGGAGTCGACTCGTGCGTGAGCAGGCATGGCCGAGGTTCCGTTCGTGCGGGCGGCGGATTGTCCGGCGCAGCGTCGTACCGGTCACGGCCGCGATGGCCCTAGGCTTCGTGACGACGGGCGCCGTGGCGCCGCCCGCTGCAGGTGCCGCGGCCGGACCGGACTCCGTCCAGCGGGGCCTGAACACGCTGGTGCACACCGACGGCGTGCCTGCCGCGCTGGCGAGCGTCCAGGGCCGTGACGGCCGCACTCGTACCTATACCGCCGGGGTCGGTGACCTGGCCACCGGCGCGAAGGTGCCCCGGGACGGCCAGGTGCGGATCGGCAGCAACACCAAGACGTTCACCGCGGTGGTCGTGCTGCAACTGGCCGGCGAGGGGAGGATCCGGCTCGACGCCCCGGTCGACACCTATCTGCCCGGCGTCGTCCGCGGGGACGGGATCGACGGACGGCGGATCACCGTTCGCCGGCTGCTGCGGCAGGACAGCGGGCTTCCCGACTACAGCAAGTACCTCGGCGACGACATCCGCTCCTACGACCCCCACGAGCTCCTCGACCTCGCTCTCCGGCACGAGGCCGACTTCGCCCCCGGCGCGAAGTGGGCCTACAGCAACACGAACTACCTGGTGGCCGGCCTGATCGTGCAGGAGGTCACCGGCCGCCCCCTGGCCGAAGAGATCGAACGGCGTGTCATCGCACGCGCCGGACTGCGCCACACCTACTTCCCCGCCCCCGGCGAGGTGTCGATCCGGGAGCGCCATCCCAGGGGTTACTACCGGGATTCGGCAGGCGGGCCCCCGGTCGACGCCACGGAATGGGACCCTTCCTGGGCCTGGGCCGCGGGTCAGATGGTGTCCACCGACTCCGATCTGAACCGGTTCTTCACCGCGCTGCTGGCCGGCCGCCTCCTCCCGAAGGCCCAGCTCGACGCGATGCGCACCACCGTCCCCGCCGGCTACCCCTTTCCCGCCGGTGCCCGGTACGGGCTGGGAATCGTGAGCATGCCGCTGTCGTGCGGCGGTGTGTACTGGGGCCACGGCGGCAGCATGACGGGATACGAGACCCGAGGCGGCGCCACCGACGACGGCCGCGCCGCCGGCATCGCGGTGACCGTCCAGCCGAGCCAGGCGGTCAAGGAGCGCATGGGCCGCGTCGTGGACAGGGCCCTGTGCCGCTGAACCCCACGCCCGGACGGAGGACGGCCGGTCCCTCGGTGCCGGACCGGCCGGCTCGTGACACCGCCGGGCGCGGGCCCGCGGGCCGCCTCACCTGCCGAACACCTCGAAGGCCACCGCCGGTCGGCCACCGAACCGCTTGCCGGTGGCGGCGGTGGTCTCCGTCATGAAGTCCCGGACGTAGTCCTCCGGTTCCTGGTCGGTCAACGCCTCGATGTAGGTGCGGTGTTCGAGCAGCGAGCGCACCGCCCGTTCCAGGCCGGGCGTGGCGTCGACGGCGTGGGTGGGGCTGCTGGAGCCGGCGACGGCCACCCAGCGGACCCCGTTCCAGGGTTCGAGGCCCTGCTCGACGAGTTCGGGGAAGATCCAGCGGTTGCCGGCGTCGGCCGCGGCGTCCAGGGTGGCGCGGCCGACGGCGACGTGGTCGGGGGTGTTCCAGGCGACACCGCCCCAGGTGTCGCGGTGGTTGAGGGTGATGACGAGTTCGGGGCGGTGGCGGCGGATCGCGGCGGCGATGTCGCGGCGCAGCGCGAGGCCGTACTCGATCACGCCGTCCCGGTGGTCGAGGAACTCCACGCTGGTGACCCCGACGACGGCCGCGCCGGCCCGCTGCTCGCGCTCGCGCAGCGGACCGCAGACGGCGGGGTCGACGGTGTCGATGCCCGCCTCGCCCCGGGTGGCCAGCACATAGGCGACCTCGCGGCCGGCGTCGGTCCAGCCGGCGACGGCCGCCGAGCAGCCGTACTCCAGGTCGTCGGGGTGGGCCACCACGGCCAGGGCGCGCTGCCAGTCGTCGGGCAGGGGCTGCAGCTCGATGATCTTCGCCTCGGTCATGAGCGGCACCCTACGCTCCGCCGGGAGGAGCGCGCCGGGCGGCACCGCGCCGGGCGGCCGTCCGTCCGCGGCGCCGTCGTGGCTGGTCGCGCGGTTTCCCGCGCTCCTCCTCGGGGCGCCGCGCCCCCTCACACCTCGTCGCGGGCGAGCGCAAGCAGCCGGTCCAGGACCCTGGGCGCCCCCGCGCGCAGGCCGTCGTGCTCGAACTCGTCGGTGACCCAGGTGCGCAGGCCGCGGATGGTGCGGGCGGTCTCCAGCGCGTGGGCGGTGTCGACGTACATGTCGTCGTGGTAGACGGCCGCGGCGACGGGGACCTCGTTGGCGGCGAGGCGGGCGGGGTCGTACAGCGGGCGCCAGTCGGTGCGGGCGGCCAGCAGCTCGGCCGTCTCGCGCAGGGGCCTGAGGGCCGGGTCGACGTCGAACATCCAGGGGTGGACGGTCTCGCCGGTGAACAGCACCGGGCCGTCCCCGGTGAGCGCCTTGGCCGCGTCGAACTGCGGGAACTCCGCGCGGACGCGTTCGGCGGCCCAGGCGGTGGCGCGGGTGTCCTGGCCGTAGATCGACTCGTGGACGAGCGCGTAGAGGGGGTGCGCGGCGTACGACAGCAGGGCCTGTGCCTGTTCCTGGAAGGCGTCCGAGAGGTCCAGGCCGCCGGGTGTGCGGACGAAGGCGTCCTCCAGCAGGTGGTGCAGCCGGTGGCTGCCGTCGCTCGCGCCGAGCATCAGGCCCAGGGACTGGAAGGCCTCCACGGTGAAGCGGTAGCCGTTCGGCAGGACCACGTCGTGGGTGAAGAGGTGGTCGGCGATCCGGCGGGCCCGCTCCACGTCCTGCGGGTAGCGGGCGTAGTGCGCGGTGACCTTGCGCTCGACGCGCGGGTAGGCGGCCCGGTAGACGTCGTCGGCGTGGGCGTGCAGGGAGGGCAGGCCGCCGGTGACGATCGCGGTGTGCACGCCCTCGGGGGCGAGGGAGAGGTAGGACACCGTGCAGAAGCCGCCGAAGCTCTGGCCGAGCACGGTCCAGGGCGCGCCGCCGGTGACCTGGGAGCGGATGGCCTCGCAGTCGCGGACGATCGAGTCGGCGCGGAAGCGGGTCAGGTAGTCGGCCTGGGCGGCGGGGCCGCCGCGCAGCGGGAGCGTCTGCCGGGTGGCGGGCGTGGAGCGGCCGGTGCCGCGCTGGTCGAGCAGCAGGACGCGGTACTCCTTCAGGGCCCGGTCGAGCCAGGCCTGACGCCCGACGAAACGATTCGCCCCAAACCCCGGGCCCCCCTGGAGATACACCAGCCAGGGCAGGTCCTGCCCCGCCTTGTCGCTCGCCACCGCCTCACGGGCGTACAGCTCGATGGTCTCGCCGCCCGGGTCGGCGTGGTCGAGGGGCACGGTGAAGTGGTGGTCGGTGAGGACGACGCCGGGCTGGCGGTAGCTGGGGCTCAACGGGTCTCCTGGGCCGGACGGTACGGACGCGTCCCAGTTCAGCACATGTCCGCGGGCGGGCCGCACCCCGGGATCATGGATTGTTACTGAACTTCCGGTCAGCGCGCGACGAGGCTGGACCGGCGCACCACCAGTTCCGGCTGGAGCACCACCCGGCGGTGCTCGTGCGTCCGTCCGCCCTCGCCCCGCTCGGTCTCCTCCAGGAGCAGTTCGGCGGCCAGGGCGCCCAGCGTGACGGCGGGCTGGCGTACGGACGTGAGGGGGACGGCGGCCGCGGCGGCGAACTCGATGTCGTCGTAGCCGACGATCCCCAGCTCGTCCGGGACGGTCACGCCGGCCGCGTACATGGCCTGAAGGACACCGAGGGCGAGCAGGTCGTTGGCGCAGAAGACGGCGGTGGGGCGGTCGGCGAGGCCGAGCAGGCGGGCGCCCGCGTCCCGGCCGGCGGCCACGTCGAGGCGTTCGGTGGGCAGTTCGCGCAGCGCCTCGGGACCGAGCCCGGCCTCCGCCAGGGCGGTCAGCGCGCCAGCGCGCCGGTCGCGGACCTGGTCGAGGCCGGGCGGCCCGCTGACGTAGGCGATCGAGCGGTGCCCGGCGTCCACCAGGTGGCGGACGGCGAGCGCGCCGCCCGCCACGTCGTCCACGGAGACCGAGCACTCGGTGGTGCCCTCGGCGACCCGGTCGACCAGCACGAACGGGATGCCGTGCCGGCGGAAGGCGTCGATGTTGCGGCCGGTGGCCTCGGCGGGCGTGAGCAGCACGCCGCGCACCCGCTGCTCGGCGAAGAGCGAGAGGTACTCGGCCTCCTCGGCCGCGTTCTGCGCGCTGTTGCACACCATCACGCCGAGCCCCGCCGCCCGGGCCGCCCGCTCGGCGCCGCGGGCGACGTCCACGAAGAACGGGTTGCCCATGTCGAGCACGAGCAGCCCCATGATCCGGCTGCGGCCCGCCCGCAGTTGACGGGCCGACTCGCTGCGGACGTAACCCAGCCGGTCGATGGCGGACAGCACCCGGGCCCGGGTCTCGCCCGCGACGGTGTCCGGGCGGTTGATGACGTTGGACACCGTGCCCACCGACACTCCGGCGGCACGGGCGACATCCTTGATACCCACCGACTGGGCCATCGGGCTTCGGACCTCCGGGGAACGAGAGCGGCGGGACGACCTTCACATTACCGTCACGCCGGCAGGGCGAAGCCGGCCACGTGCGGCTCCCGTCTCAGCGACACCGGCCGGTGGCGGGCGGCGCAGGCCCGGCTCGCCGTGCGGTGAGCGGTGGTCTCCCGCCGACCGGGACCCGGCCACTACCCTGCACTCGTCCGATGACCCGTACCGAGGAGCCGCGATGCGTGTCGCCCTGTTCCTGACCTGTGTCAACGACACGCTGTATCCGGACACCGGCCGTGCCGTGGTGAAACTGCTGACCAGACTGGGCGTCGACGTCGACTTCCCGGCGGCCCAGACGTGTTGCGGGCAGGCGCACTACAACACCGGCTACCGGCATGAGGCCGAACCCCTGGCCCGGCATTTCTCCGATGTCTTCGCGGAATACGAGGCCATCGTGACCCCGTCCGGGTCGTGCGGGGCGATGGTGCGGGAGCTGTACCCGCGGATGGGCGAGCGGGCCCGGGACGAGGGGCGCGGGGACGCGCTCGCCCGGACGCTGGCGCCGGTGGTGCCGAAGACGTACGAGCTGACGGAGTTCCTGGTGGACGTGCTCGGGGTGACGGACGTCGGCGCCTGCTATCCGCACAAGGTCACCTACCACCCGACCTGCCACGGGCTGCGCGGCCTGGGTCTGGGCGAGCGGCCGCGCCGGCTGCTCCGGGCCGTGAAGGGACTGGAGCTGGTGGAGCTGCCGGGGGCCGAGGAGTGCTGCGGGTTCGGTGGGACGTTCGCGGTGAAGAACCGCGACGTCTCCGCGGCGATGGGCGCCGACAAGGTGCGCAACGCCGAGTCGACCGGCGCCGAGGTGCTGTGCGCGGCCGACAACTCCTGTCTGATGCACCTCGGCGGGACCATGACCCGGCTCGGCACGGACCTGCGGCCGGTGCACCTCGCGGAGATCCTGGCGAGCACGGAGGAGGAGCCGGCGGTATGAGCGGGACGTATCTGGGCATGCCCGCCTTTCCGCGGGCCGCGCGCGACGCCGTCAACGACCGGACGCTGCGCGGGAATCTGCGCCACGCCACGCACACCATCCGCGCCAAGCGGGCCCGGGCCGTCGCCGAGGTCTCCGACTGGGCCGAACTGCGGGAGGCGGGGAAGCGGATCAAGGATCACACTCTCCGTCATCTCGACCGGTATCTGGTCCGGCTGGAGGAGTCGGTGACGGCGGCGGGCGGGACGGTCCACTGGGCCGCCGACGCCGAGGAGGCGAACCGGATCGTCACCGACCTGGTCAAGGAGACCGGCGAGTCGGAGGTCGTGAAGGTCAAGTCGATGGCCACGCAGGAGATCGGGCTCAACGAGGCCCTCGAAGCCGAGGGCATCCGCGCCTACGAGACCGATCTCGCCGAGCTGATCGTGCAGTTGGGCAAGGACCGCCCCTCGCACATCCTGGTCCCGGCCATCCACCGCAACCGGGGCGAGATCCGGGACATCTTCCGCACCGAGATGGGCGCGTGGGGCCGCCCGGCCCCGGAGGGTCTGACGGACACGCCCGCCGAACTCGCCGAGGC
This sequence comes from Streptomyces sp. NPDC038200, assembly GCF_055600785.1. Lineage (NCBI taxonomy): Bacteria > Bacillati > Actinomycetota > Actinomycetes > Kitasatosporales > Streptomycetaceae > Streptomyces > Streptomyces sp. NPDC038200. The sequence continues at coordinate 134,461 of NZ_JBVJYH010000002.1, read as the reverse complement.
GGCCCGACTGCACCTGCGGGAGAAGTTCCTGCGCGCCAAGGTCGGCATCTCCGGCGCCAACTTCATGGTCGCCGAGACCGGCACGCTGGTCGTGGTGGAGTCCGAGGGCAACGGCCGGATGTGCCTCACCCTCCCCGAGACGCTGATCTCGGTCGTCGGCATCGAGAAGGTGGTGCCCGCCTGGCGGGACCTGGAGGTCTTCCTGCAGACCCTGCCCCGGTCCTCCACGGCCGAGCGGATGAACCCGTACACGAGCATGTGGACCGGCACGACCGACGAGGACGGGCCGCGCGCCTTCCATCTGGTGCTGCTCGACAACGGGCGCACCGACGCCCTCGCCGACCGGGTCGGCCGCCAGGCGCTGCGCTGCATCCGCTGCTCGGCCTGTCTGAACGTGTGCCCGGTGTACGAGCGGGCGGGCGGGCACGCCTACGGCTCGGTGTACCCGGGCCCCATCGGCGCCATCCTCAGCCCGCAGCTGCGCGGTACGGCCAGCGACATCGACGCGTCCCTGCCGTACGCGTCGAGCCTGTGCGGGGCCTGCTACGAGGTGTGTCCGGTCGCCATCGACATCCCCGAGGTGCTGGTGCATCTGCGGGAGCGGGTGGTGGAGGGCGGTCCGGCGGTCCGGCAGGGCAACCGGGTGGTGCTCCGGCCGGCGAAGGGACACGCGGCCGAGCGGGCGGCGATGCGGGCGGCGGGCTGGGCGTTCACCCATCCGCGTGCCCTGCGCGCGGGCCAGCGGCTGGCCTCCCGGACCCGTCGGCTGCACCCGCGCACCCTGCCGGGCCCCGGCCGGGCGTGGACCGATAGCCGGGACCTGCCGGCCGTGCCGCCGGAACCCTTCCGGGACTGGTGGGAGCGCACTCGCGGCGGAGAGGACGGGACCAGGTGAGCAGCAGGGACAGGATTCTGGGCCGGGTGCGGCGGGCGCTCGCCGACGTACCCGCGGACGACGGCGCGTACGCGGAGGCCGTGCCCCGGGACTATCTGCGCGTGCACGGGGAGCGGACCACCGGGGAGACGGTGGAGCTGCTGGCGGAGAACCTGGTGGACTACCGGGCGGTCGTGCACCGGGCCGAGGCGGCGGACCTGCCGCACCTCGTGATGCGGCTGCTGGCCGCGCGCGGCTGCCGGGAGGTGCTGGTCCCCCCGGGGCTGCCCGCACAGTGGCTGTCCGCCGCCGATGCCGTGCGGATCCACGACCGGGCGGAGAGCACCGCCGATCGGCTGGACCGGGTGGACAGCGTGGTGACGGGCTGCGCGGTGGCGATCGCCGAGACCGGCACCCTCGTTCTCGACGGCTCCCCCGACCAGGGCCGGCGTCGTATCTCGCTGATCCCGGACCATCACATCTGTGTCGTGCGCGTCCCGGACCAGGTCGTCTCCTCGGTCCCGCAGGCCCTCGGACGTCTCGACCCGGCCCGGCCCTCGACCTGGATCTCGGGCCCGTCGGCCACCAGCGACATCGAACTGGACCGGGTGGAGGGCGTGCACGGACCGCGCACGCTGGAGGTGATCCTGCTCGGCGGACCGCACCCGCACGGTGGCCCGTGATCACCGTGGTGACGAGGGAGAGCCGAGCTGACGGCGGAGCGGTGAACGCCGGGTCCGCCGGTCGGGGCAGGGCGGGATGAGGCCCGGGGCGCGCTGCCGTAGCGTGGGGGAATGATCCGGTTCGAGCAGGTCACCAAGCGGTATCCGGACGGTACGACGGCCGTGGACGACCTCTCCTTCGAGGTGTCCGAGGGTGAACTGGTCACGCTCGTCGGGCCGTCCGGCTGCGGCAAGACGACGACCATGATGATGGTGAACCGGCTCATCGAACCGACCTGCGGCCGGATCTTCGTCGGCGGCGAGGACATCGCGGCCGTCGACCCGGTGCGGCTGCGCCGCCGCATCGGGTACGTCATCCAGCAGGTGGGCCTCTTCCCGCACCGCACGGTCCTGGACAACACCGCGACCGTGCCGGCGCTGCTGGGCTGGAAGCGGGCGAAGGCGCGGGCCCGGGCGGCCGAGCTGCTGGACCTGGTGGGTCTCGATCCGCGGACGTACGGGACGCGCTATCCGGAACAGCTGTCCGGCGGGCAGCGGCAGCGGGTCGGCGTCGCGCGGGCGCTGGCCGCGGATCCGCCGGTGCTGCTGATGGACGAGCCGTTCGGCGCGGTCGACCCGGTGGTGCGCGAGCAGTTGCAGGACGAGTTCCTGCGGATGCAGGCCGCCGTGCGCAAGACGGTGCTGCTGGTCACGCACGACATGGAGGAGGCCGTCCGGCTCGGCGACCGCATCGCCGTGTACGGTCAGGGCCGCATCGAGCAGTTCGACACGCCCGGCGCGGTGCTCGGGGCGCCCGCGACACCGTACGTCGCCGAGTTCGTGGGCGCCGACCGGGGGCTGAAGCGGCTGTCGGTGACCGTGATCGAACCGGACGACCTGGAACAGCCGCCCGTGGCCCGCCTGGACGAGCCCGCCGCGCGTGCCCTGGAGCGACTGCGGGCCGAGGGCGCCCGATGGGCCGTGGTCCTGGACGCGGGCGGTGACCTGCACGGCTGGGTCGGCATCGAGGAGCTGGGCGCGAGCGGCACGGTCGGTGACCTGGTGCACCGGATGACCGCCTGGGTACCGGTCGGGGCGCCGCTGAAGCAGGCGTTCGGGGTGATGCTCCAGTACGACGCCGGCTGGGTCGCCGTGCTGGACGGGGCGCGGTTCCTCGGCGTGCTGACCCCGGCCAAGCTGCACGAGGCGCTACGCCGTTCCGTGGACGCGGACGCGCGGGGCGTGAGCCGGGGGCAGGTGCCGTTCGACTCGGTCGCGGACGCCTGAGGCGGACTGCTTCAGCAGGCCCTTGTCCGTCAGATAGGTGCGCGCCACGTCGGCCGGCAGCCGGCGCCAGCTGTCCACCTGCTGGTTCATGGCGGCCAGGTCGGCGGTGGTGAGCACCTCGTTGAGCCTGCCGAGCGCCGTGGCCACGCCCTCGCTGCCGGCGCGGGAGCGGTTGACGACCGGGACGACGTGGTCGGCGTTCTGCAGATGCCTGTCGTCGGCGAGCAGGACCAGGCCGAACTGGTCGAGGGTGGCGTCCGTGGTGGTGGTCAGCACCATCTGGTCCCGGCCGTCCTGGACGGCCCGCTTGGCGGGGGTGGTGCCGACGCCCTTCGGGTCGACCGCGATGATGTCGATGCCGTACACCTTCCTCAGCCCCGGTGCGCAGTACGGGCGCTGCACGCACTCGTCGCCGGCGGCGAGCCGCACCTTCAGCTTCGCGGCGCCGAGGTCGCCGAGGGTCTTGAGGCCGTGCCGGCGGGCGTAGTCGGCGCTCACCGCGAAGGCGTTCTGGTCGACGGCACGGCCCGGTGGCAGGACGGTCAGGCCGCGGGGCGCGGCGAGTTTCCGCAGGGCCTTCATGGTGGCGTCGAGGTCGGGCGAGCCGACCGGCCGTGCGTCGGCGCCGTGGGTCTTGGCGTTCAGCCAGTCGGCGAAGGTGGCCGCGTACTCCGGCACGACGTCGATCTGGCCGGACTCCAGGGCCGGTTCGTACAGCTCCCGGTTGGCGACCGTGAGGATCGAGGTCCGGTAGCCGGCCTGGTTCAGCAGCAGCGCGTACATCTGGGCGAGCAGGTCGCTCTCGGTGAAGCCGGCCGAGCCGACGGTCAGGTGGTGGCTGTCGCCGGGCGATGCGGTGACCGCGCCGCGGTTCTCCAGGGAGGGACCGGTGGTGCAGGCGGTGAGGACGAGGAGTGCGGCCAGGCTCGCCGCGGCACGGCCCCTCACCGGCCGCCCCGCACCCACGCCGGGGCCAGCCGTTCGACGGCCTCGAAGACGCCCTCGACGAGGAGGGCGAACGCGGCGACGAGCAGCGCGCCCGCGACCACCTGGGGCGTGCTGGCGAGGTTGAAGCCCGCCGTGATGATCCGGCCGAGGCCGCCGCCCCCGGCGAGCGCGGCGATGGTGGCGGTGGCGACGAGCTGGACGGCGGCGATCCGCACGCCGTTGAGGATCAACGGGAGCGCGAGGGGCACTTCCACGTGGAACAGCGTCTGCCGCCCGGTCATGCCCATCCCGCGTGCCGCCTGTACGACGCTCCGGTCGACCTCGCGCATGCCGACGTAGGCGTTGGTGAGCAGCGGTGGCACGGCGAACAGCACCAGGGCGACCACCGTGGGCCCCTCGCCCCACCTCCCCACCGGGGTCAGCAGGAGCAGGACCAGGACGGCGAAGGTGGGGACGGCCCGGCCGACGTTGGAGATGTTCACGGCGAGCGCGCCGCCCTTGCCGAGATGGCCGAGGACGAGGGCGACGGGCAGGGCGATCAGACAGCTCAGGAGCAGGCAGACGACGGTGAGCGCCAGGTGCTGGAGCAGCCGGTCCCGGATGCCGTCCTCGCCCGTCCAGTGCGCGGGGTCGGTGAGCCAGGCCCAGGCGGCGGTGAGCGTCCTCATGCGCGGGCCGCCCTGGCCCACGGGGTGAGCAGCCGCTGCACGCCCAGCAGGAGCAGGTCGGCGGTGACGGCGATCAGCACGCACAGCACGGACGCGGTGAGGACCTGGGCCTTGAAGTAGGTGTTCATGCCCGCGTAGATGAGGTTGCCGAGGCCGCCGAAGCCGACGATCGCGCCGACCGTGACCAGGGAGACCGCGGAGACGGTGGCGATGCGCAGGCCGGCCATCGCGGCCGGCAGGGCGAGCGGCAGCTCCACGGCGAGCAGCAGGCGGACGGGACCGTAGCCGAGGCCGCGCGCGGCCTGCCGGGTCTCCTCGGGGACCGCGCGCAGGCCGGCGAGGATGTTCCGCACCAGCAGGGTGAGCGAGTACAGCACGAGCCCGGCGACGACGAGGGTGGCCGAGAGGCCGTACAGGGGCAGGAGCAGGGAGAACATGGCCAGCGACGGGATGGTGTAGAGGACCGTCGTCACGGCGAGGACCGGTCCGGCGGCCCAGCCCCAGCGGCGGGCGAGGACCGCCAGCGGCAGCGCGACGGCCAGGCCGATCAGGACCGACAGGAAGGTCAGCTGGAGGTGCTGGACGACCGCGTCGAGCAGGATCTGGCGGCGGGTGCTCAGATAGGCCCCGCAGATCCATTCGTTGCGCGCGAGGCAGTCGTCCGGGGGCGCGGTCACGGCTCCATTGGACCGGGCGGGAGAGGGGGTCGGCGCGTTGTGGTGGCCCGTACGGGGGGGCCGTCCGAGGCAGCCGCACGGGGCGGGGGCGGCCGGGGGGCGATCGGGGCGGGTGTCAGTTCGTGGTCCTGCGGACCTCTGCGACGAGCGCGTCGGCCGCGAGCAGGCCGAGAGCGTGGGAGGCGAGAGGGCTGTCGCCGGTGAGCAGTCTGCGGTCCTGGTGCGTCCTGCCGGTCATGTCGTCGTTGACGACGGTCAGTCCCTGCTCGCGCAGCAGACCGGCGACGAGCCACGGCAGACGGCCGGGGAGATAGCCGATCTCCAGGTTGGGGCCTTCGTCGAGGGCGTCGGGGAAGACGCAGACCTCGTACCCCTTGAACGGTGATTCGTCCTTGCCCAGGGAAGCGGCGAGCAGCGAGGCCGGCCCGTGGCACAGGGTGATGACGAATCTGTCGTTCGCCAGGGCCCAGTCGAGGGTCCCGGTCACCGCCTCGGCGGTGGGCAGACCGACCACGGCACCGTGTCCGCCCGGGATGAAGACGGCGATGTAGTCCGAGTCCTCACCGAGGTCGTCGGCGACGACGTCGGCGAGGTCCCTGGGCTGCTTGAGCTTCGGCTTGAGGGCCTCGTACGCGGCCGTGACCGCTTCGTCCTCGTCCGGCATGGCCCAGAGTTCGAGCTTCGCCGGATAGCCTCCCACCGTGGCCACGTCGATGCCGAAGCCCGCCTCCATCAGGTGGTGGGCCGGCAGGAGCATCTCGACGGGATGGTTCCCGGTGGAGAACATCCTGCCGTTCTCCAGCAGGACGTAGCGCTCCGCGGCCGCGACCATGAGGACCTTCCACTTCCCCCCGGTGTAGGCGCCCTTGTGCCGTACACCGTCGAAGTCGGTCTTCGAGGACGTGTACTGGCTCAGCGAATACGGTGACGGGAAGAACGCGTTGTCCTCCGCCTGATCCGGCGTGGGTTCCCTGCTCGGTTCGTCCGTGGCGGATGACATGCCGACGACCTGCTTTCCTGACCGGCTGAGGGTTCGGCAGGGGCTGTGTGACGGGGGTGCCACCGGGATGGAACGGATCCGATCATCCATGCGCAAGACGCTGTCTCGATGCTAACGCGCCCGCATCGCCCCGGCAGCTGGAGCTGGCGGGGGCACAGCCGACGGACACCGCGGGGCGCAGCCGACGGACACCGCGGGGGCCCCTTCCCGCAGGGCCGCCCCCGGACCGGCGGGCCCCGGTCCGGGGGCGCGGTCTAGCGCATGCCGGCGGCGTCCAGCAGCGCGGTCACCGTCACCGTGGCGAGTCCGTCGTCCAGGCGCTCCACCCCGGCGCCGGCCCGGGCGCTGGCGCCGTCGAAGATCAGCAGGAGCTGGCGGGCCAGCAGTTCGGGGTCACGGGCGCCGCCCCGCTCCGCGTCGGCGCGGAAGGCCGCCGCCAGCCGCTCCTTGACCTGACGGGCGACCTCGCGCGCCGGGTGCTCCGGGTCCTTCAGCTCGACCAGCGCGGCCAGATAGGGGCAGCCGTGGTAGTCCGCCTCCTGGGAGCCCCGCGTCAGCCGTTCGAAGACGTACAGGATCCGCTCGCGCGGGGTGGCGGACTCGGGGTCGGGGTGCGCGAGTCGGTCCTCGTACCACGGAATGCTCCGCTCCAGGCTCGCGGCCAGCATCGCGTCCTTGCTGTCGAACAGCTGGTACATCGACCGCTTCGACACGCCCGCCGCACGGCACAGGGCCTCGATGCCGACGGAGACGCCGTCCTGGTAGGAGAGCCGGGCGGCGGCGTCGAGCAGCCGCTCGCGGGGGGACGCCTTCTCTGTGGTGGCCATAGGGCGAGGTTACCGCGGCGCGGCAGACTGGAAACCGATCGGTGTATACCGTGGCGCGGCAGCTGAACAAGCGCTTAGATAGGAGATCGGCACCCGCCGCCCGCCATCGGACCCCGCTCCCCGACCCGCCGGAGGCCCCGTTGTTCACATCCGTCGACGACGTCTCCGCGCGCCTCGCCGAGACCGGCTACCTCGCCTCCCCCGCCGTCGCCACGACGGTGTTCCTCGCCGCCCGGCTGGGGAAGCCGCTGCTGGTGGAAGGCCCCGCCGGGGTCGGCAAGACCGAGCTGGCCAAGGCCGTCGCCCAGGTGGCCGGGGCCCGTCTGGTGCGGCTCCAGTGCTACGAGGGCGTGGACGAGTCCCGGGCCCTGTACGAGTGGAACCACGCCAAGCAGCTGCTGCGCATCAGCGCGGGCCGCGACGAGAGCTGGGACGAGACCCGCACCGACATCTTCAGCGAGGAGTTCCTGCTCCCCCGCCCGCTGCTCACCGCCATCCGCGGCGACGAGCCGACGGTGCTGCTCATCGACGAGACCGACAAGGCCGACGTCGAGATGGAGGGTCTGCTGCTGGAGGTGCTCAGCGACTTCCAGATCACGGTCCCCGAGCTGGGCACGGTCACCGCGACCCGCCGCCCGTTCGTCGTCCTCACCTCCAACGCCGGCCGCGAGCTGTCCGAGGCGCTGCGCCGCCGCTGCCTGTTCCTGCACATCGGCTTCCCGGAGGAGGAGCTGGAGCGGCGGATCGTACGGCTGAAGGTGCCGGGCCTCGGCCGGGCACTGACCGAGTCGGTGGTCCGGGTGGTCGGGGCGCTGCGCGCGATGGACCTGCGCAAGGCGCCGTCCGTCGCCGAGACCATCGACTGGGCGCGCACCCTGCTGGCCCTGGGCGCCGGCACCCTGGACGAGACCGTCGTACGGGACACGCTCGGGGTGATCCTCAAGCACCAGGACGACATCCAGAAGGCGGCGGCCAAGCTCGACCTGGACGCGCTGTGACCGCCGTCGCCGACCGGATCACGGGTCTGGCCGGGGCGCTGCGCGCGCACGGGGTGCGGATCGGCACCGGGGAGACCGTGGACGCGGCCCGCGCGGTGGAGGCACTGGGACTCGCGGACCGGGAGCTGCTGCGCGAGGGACTGGCCGCGACGCTGCTGCACGGCCCGGGGCAGCGGGCGCTGTTCGACTCGGTCTTCGACCTGTACTTCCCGCGCGGGGTGGGCGGTCCGCAGGAAGCTCCCCGGGACCGGGAGGACCTGCGCGACCGGCTCGCGAAGGCGCTGGCCGAGGACGACCGGGCGCTGATGGCCCGCCTGGCGGCGGAGGCGGTCGACGGTCTGGGCGGCTACGGGAGTTCACCGGGGTCGGACGGCTGGTCGGCGTACCAGACCCTGGACCGGCTGCGCCCGCAGACCCTGCTGGCCCGGGTGCGGGCCGACGTCCGGGGCCGGGACGGGAGCGGCGCGGGGTTCGCCGACCGGCTGCTGGACGACGAGATCCGGCGCCGCATCGAGGAGTTCCGGCGGCTGGTCGGCGCGGAGGCCCGGCGGCGGGTCGCGGAGCGGCGCGGGCGGGACGAGATCGCGCGGCGGGCCGTCCGGCCGACCGCCGACCGGGTCGACTTCCTGTTCGCGAACCGGGACCAGCTGGCCGAACTGCGCAGGGCCGTCGCGCCGCTGGCGCGCAAGCTGGCCACCCGGCTCGCCGCGCGCCGCCGACGGGCCGCGCGCGGCACGATCGACCTGCGCCGCACCCTGCGCTCCTCGCTGTCCACGGGCGGGGTGCCGATGCGGCCGGTGCTGCGCCGGCGCCGCCCGGTCCGCCCCGAACTGGTGCTGCTGTGCGATGTGTCCGGCTCGGTGTCGGGCTTCTCGGACTTCACCATGCTCCTCGTGCAGGCCCTGCACGACCAGTTCGGCAAGGTCCGCGTCTTCGCCTTCGTCAACCGGCTCGACGAGGTGACCGGCCTGCTCGACCACGGTCGCGCCGACCCCGACGGACTGGGCGCCCGGATCCGCGCCGAGGCCACGCTCACCGGCTGGCACGGCAGCAGCGACTACGGCGTGGCGCTGGGCGAGTTCGCCGAGCGGTACGGCGGTGCGGTCGGCCCGCGCACGACGGTGTTCGTCCTCGGGGACGCCCGGACCAACATGAGCGACCCGAACCCGGCCGCTGTACGCGAGGTCGCCCGGCGGGCCCGGCGCGTCTACTGGCTGAACCCCGAGCCCCACGCTCAGTGGGGCACCGGCGACTCGGCCGCGCCCGCCTACGCCGACCTGGTCGAGATGCACGAGTGCCGCACGGCCCGGCAGCTCAGCGCGCTGATCGCCCGGTTGCTGCCGGTGTGACACGGGTGACGCCGGACGCCCGGCCGTGATCGACTGGCCACGACGCCGGCCACCCGCCGACCACCGAACCCGAGGACACCGCCATGAGCCACCCGCCCGTGCCCCTGGGCACCTTCCCCACCCCCGTCGAGCCGGCTCCCCGGCTGGCCGCCGCGCTCGGGCTCGGGCCGGACGACCTGTGGGTGAAACGGGACGACCTGACCGGTCTGGGCGGCGGCGGGAACAAGATCCGCAAACTGGAGTGGACGGTGGGCGCGGCGCTCGCCGAGGGCGCGGACACCCTCGTGACCACCGGCGCCCCGCAGAGCAACCACGCCCGGCTGACCGCCGCCGCGGCTGCCCGGCTCGGGCTGGACGTCGTCCTCGTCCTGCGCGGCACGCCGGGCGTGTCCCGGTCCGGGAACCTCGCTCTGGACGGTCTGCTGGGGGCGCGGCTGCACTGGGCGGGCGAGGTGGACCGGGCGGGCCTGGACGCGGCGGCGGCCGAGGTCTGCGCGCGGCTGCGGGACGGGGGCGCCCGGCCGGCCCTGATCCCGTTCGGCGGGTCCAGCACGCTGGGCGCGCAAGGCTACGTGCGGTGCGGCGAGGAGCTGCGCGCGCAGGTGCCGGGCCTGCGGACCGTGGTGGTCGCGCTCGGTTCGGGCGGCACCATGGCGGGGCTGGTCGCCGCCCTCGGCTCGGAGTCGGTGCTCGGTGTCGACGTGGGGGCGCTGGCCGACCCGGCCGCCGCGGCGGCGGAGTTCGCGGCTCCGCTCACCGCGGAGCGGGTCACGGGGGACCGGCTGCGGGTGCGCCGGGACCAGGTGGGCAGCGGGTACGCGGCGCTGACCGGTCCCGCGGCCGAAGCGCTCCGGCTCGCCGCCCGCACCGAGGGGATCGTCCTGGACCCCGTCTACACCGGCCGCGCCCTGGCGGGCCTGGCCGACGCCGTCCGGGACGGCGAGGTACGGCCGGGCGAGCGGACCGTGTTCGTGCACACCGGCGGGCTGCCCGGCCTCTTCGGGCACGCCGAGGCCGTCGCGTACGCCGAGGAGCAGGCGGCGGCCGGCCGGCACGTCTGACGGCTTCGGGCCCGGCCGGGCAGCCGCACGCGTGCGTGCCCTGAACTCACGTCGGGCACCGCCCGGATCGGGCCCCGGAAACCGGCCGTCCGGCACCTGCCGGTCCGTACCCTGGGGCGGTGACAGCAGGCGACATCGCGGCGATCGCGACCGACGACACCACCGAACCCCCTCTGCTCCCCCTGCCCGAGCGGGCCGCTCGGCTCCTGGCGCGCCTCGACGCCCCGCCGCGGCTGGTGGCCCACCTCCGGGCGGTGCACGACGTCGCGGCACAGCTCGTGGCCTGGGTGCGCGCACACTGCCCGGAGCTGGAGTTCGACGCCGAGGCCGTGCTGTTCGGCGCGGCCACGCACGACATCGGTAAGGCACTGCACCCGGCCGAGCTGTCCGGTCCCGGTGCCCGACACGAGGCGGCCGGACGGGAGTTGCTGCTGACGCAGGGGGTACCGGCCGGGCTGGCCCGTTTCGCCGGGACCCACGCGTCCTGGACGGTGCCCGGGATCGGCGCCGAGGACCTGCTGGTGAGCCTGGCCGACAAGATCTGGAAGAACCGACGGGTCCCGGAGCTGGAGGATCTGGTGGTCGCCCGGCTGGCCGGGGCCGATGGGCGGGAGCCCTGGGAGTGGTTCATGGAACTGGACGAGACGCTCACGGCCATCGGGGAGGGCGCCGATCGCAGGCTGGCGTACCAGATGTCCCACCCCCTCACCCGAAGGTGACCATGTTCGCGACCTCTCTCGGTGACGACGGCGCCGAGCTGTGTCCTCTCCAGCCGTGGCAGGCCGAGGAGTTCTTCGCGCATGTGGACCGGGGGCGGGAGTTCATCGGGCGGTTCAACGGGCTCCCGGACGTGGTGAGGGATCTGGCGTCCGCGCGGGCGTTCCTGGAGGCGTACGCCGGCAAGGAGGCCGCCGACGGCGGGCTGATCCGGGCGATCCGCCTCGACGGCACCCTGGTGGGAGCGGTGATCCTGCGCCGGCTGGACGTGCCGCAAGGCACCGCGGAGGCGGGCTGCTGGCTGGAACCGGCCGCGGTGGGCCGGGGTCTGGTGACCCGGGCCGTGCGCCTGCTGATCGACTGGGCGATCCGGGAGCGGGGCGTCCACCGGGTGGAGTGGTGGGTGTCGGCCGGCAACACGCCGAGCATCGCGGTCGCCCGGAGGCTCGGCATGCGCAAGGAGGCCGTGCTGCGGGAGAGTTACCTGTACCGGGGCGAGCGCCACGACGAGGAGATCTGGTCGGTGCTGGCACCGGAGTGGACGGCCGCTCCCGCGGCGTGAACGGCACCCGGCGTCCGGCTACCAGTTGCGCGCCGCCCGCAGCACCAGGGCGCGGACGCGGGCCACGTCGGGATTGTCGGAGGCGCCGGGGCGCTGGACGAGGAAGCCGGTGTTGATCGGCGGGTCCTCCGGTTCCAGCAGCGCCACGAGCGCGCCCGACTCCAGCAGGTCCTGGCACAGATAGCGGGGCAGCACGCTGAACCCGGCGCCCGCGGACACGGCCGCGAGGACCCCGCGCAGGTCGGGCACGGTCACGGCGGCGGTACGGGACAGACGCCGGCCGAAGACGTGCCGCCAGTAGCGGCGGGCGATGGGCAGGTCCTCGGCGTAGGTGATGAGCGGGACGCCGTGCAGGGCGGCGGGGTCCAGGGAACCCTGCCCGCCGGAACCCTCCGCCTCGGGAATCCGCATCCCGGAACCCTCCGCCTCGGGGATCCGCACGCCGGAGTCCTCCGCGTGGGGATGCCGCACGGCGGAGTCCTCGGCTGCGATGTCCCGCGTGTGCCGCCGGACCGTCAGCCGGTCCGCCCAGACCGGGGCGGCGACGAGGACGAACTCCTCGTCGGTGAGGGGCACGGCGTGCAGTGTACGGCCGCGCGGGCGGGTGGTGGCGATCACCAGGTCGTGGCGGCCGGCCCGCAGCTCCTCCAGCAGCGGATCGGTCAGCCCGGTGGACACCCGCAGCCGTACGCCCTCGGCGATCAGCGGGGCGAGGGCCGGCAGCACCGTCGTGCAGAGCAGTTCCGCCGGTCCGGCCAGATGGACGGGCTCGGCCCGGCCGCCGGCCGGCGGGGTGGGGCCGGCGACGGCGGCCAGCTCGTCCAGCGGCGCGGCGATCCGGGCCGCCAGCTCGTCGGCCACCGGGGTCGGCGTGACCCCGCGCGGCAGCCGTTCGAACAGCTCGCGTCCGGTCTGCCGCTCCAGCGCACGCATCTGCGTCGTCACCGTCGGCTGCGACAGTCCGAGCAGACGGGCGGCGCCGGTGAAGGAGCCGGAGCGGTACACCGCGAGGAAGGTGCGCAGCAGGTTCAGGTCCAGGGAAGCGGTCTCCACGGTCCGAGTATCAGGCCCCGGCAGCACCTGCCGATATTCCCCCCGACCCATAGGAGATCCAATGTGAGCCATTCGGTACTTCATTGGATGCCTATGGGTCGTGTCGCCTAGGTTCTTTCTCGCAGACGCACGCCTTCCGAAGAGAGAACCCCATGTCGAAGATCCTGTTCGTGATGACCGGCGCCGATCACTGGACGCTCGCCGACGGCACCGCGCACCCCACCGGCTTCTGGGCCGAGGAGGCCGTGGTCCCGTACCGCGCCTTCAAGGCGGCCGGTCATGAGGTCGTCGTCGCCACGCCGGGCGGTGTGGTGCCGCCGGTCGACCGGGCGAGCCTGGCCGCGGAGGTCAACGGCGGCCAGGAGAAGGCCGACGAGATCGCCCGCGCGCTGGAGGAGATGACCGAGCTGCGGACGCCGGTGAAGCTCGCGGAGGTGGACCTCGGCGACTTCGCCGCCGTGTTCTACCCGGGCGGGCACGGTCCCATGGAGGATCTGGCCGTGGACGCCGAGTCGGGCGCGCTGCTGGTGACGGCCCTGGACTCGGGGACGCCGCTGGCCGTCGTCTGCCACGGCCCCGCGGCCCTGCTCGCCGCGGTCCGGTCCGACGGCACCAACGCCTTCGCCGGCTACCGTGCCGCGGCCTTCACCAACGACGAGGAGATCCAGGGCGGCCTCGCCGGACAGGCGAAGTGGCTGCTGCAGGACCGGCTGACCGAGGCGGGTGTCGACGTGCGGGCCGGTGAGCCGTGGGCACCGCACGTGGTCGTGGACCGCGGCCTGGTCACCGGCCAGAACCCGGCCTCCTCCGCCCCGGTCGCCGAGGAACTGCTGAAGCGGCTGCGCTGAGCGGCACCGGGGCCGGGACGGGCGATCGCGGGTGGCGGAAAATTCGTCGGCCGTCACCCGCAACCTCGCCCGGGGTCGGACGTCTGTCGGGGTGGAGGCCTCCACTTCGACCAGATGTCCGATCCCGAGCGACCGAAGGAACACATGTCCGCACACCGTGCCCCGCGCCCGAACCGCACCCACCGGCTGCGTGCCGTCCTGGGGGTCTCCGCCGTAGGCGCCGCCCTGGCCGTCGCCGGCACCATGACCGCCCAGGCGGCCCAGGACGGCGGCCGCACCACGGCCCGCCCCGCCCCGCACTCCCCGGCGCACACCGGCCCGGCCGCCGCGCCGGCCCCGCGGGGTGACCGCACGGCACCCTCCCCCGTGCCGTCACCGGTCCGCACCGCCACCCCGTCCCCGGTTCCGTCCCCCGCGCGTACGACGAGCCCCGCGCCGGCACCCGCCACGGCCACCCCCTCGCCGGTCCCGGCCACCCCCTCCCCCGTGCCGGCCGGTCCCGGCCGGTCCGTCCCCAGTCCGGTGCCGTCCACCGTCAGTCCGGTGCCGTCCACCGTCAGTCCGGTGCCGTCCACCGCCGCTCCCGCGCCCCGGCACGCCGCCCCCGCGCCCGAGCCGGCCCGCCCGGCGCCCGTACCGCACCACCGCCACGCCACCCCGGCGCCGGTTCCGCAGCACTGAGGCAGGGCCGGTGCGGGGGAGCCGTCGCGCGGCGGCTCCCCCGCTCCCGGCTCCGGGAGATCCATGACGACAGCGACACCACCGGCAACGGCCCTCCTCTGGGAGAGAACCGGCGCGCCGGCACCCACGCCCTGGCGGCGGCTCACCCGCGCCCTGCGGGGCCGCCTCCTCGCCCGCACCCGCACGGGTACGGCTCCGGCCGCGTCCGGCACCGAGCCCCGCAGCGGCGCCCGGCCCGCGTCCGCGGCGGACGCCGGGTGCCCGCCGGGCATCGAGGACCTTTACCACCACCGCCGGCTGTCCCTCGTACGCCTGGCGGTGCTGCTGGTGGACGACCTGCCGACGGCCGAGGACGTCGTACAGGACGCGTTCACCGCGCTGTTCCGGCGGCACGGCCACCGGCTGGCGACGCTGGACGATCCCGAGGCGTATCTGCGTACCAGCGTCGTCAACGCGGCCCGCTCGGTGCTGCGCCGACGCAGGACGGTACGGGCGCACATCCCCGCGGCCGAGGGACACGCGCCCGCCCCGGAGGAGGACGTGCTGCTGCACGAGGACCACCGCGAGGTGCTGGCGGCGCTGCACACGCTGACCCGGCGGCAGCGGGAGGTACTGGTGCTGCGCTACTGGTCGCATCTGACCGAGGCGGAGATCGCGGCGACGCTCGGGCTGTCGCGCGGTGCCGTCAAGTCCACGGCCAGCAGGGCCCTGGACGCCCTGGGCCGGCGTCTGGAGGGGCTGCGATGAACGATTCCGGTACGGGGACCACGGCGACGCCGGTCGAGGAACGGCTGCGGGCCGCCCTGGCCGCGCGGGCGCATTCCGTCGGCCCGGCCGACCTGCGCCCCCTGCGCCCGCCGACCGGATCGGGGCGGTTCCGGCGGGTGCTGGTACGCCGGACGGTGGTGGGCGTGCTGGTCCTGGCCGCCGTGGCGGCGCTGGTGTTCTTCACGGTGCGCGACGGGGGGACCCACCCCACCGAACCGGCCCGCTCCCCCCACCTGCCGACCGGCACACCGTCCCCGGTCCCGAGCCCGGCGACCCCGTCCTCGTCCCAGCCGTCCCCGAGCGCACGACACCCGTGAACCGGCCCACGCCCCCCGGCCCACGACACCCGCCGACCGACCTGCTCCCGACCGCGTCCAAGCGCACGACCCGCACGACCGACCCGCACGACCGGCCCGCACGACCGGCCCGCGCGACGGGGCCACGCGGCGGGGCCACCGCCGGACCACCGCCGGACCACCCGAAAATCGGCGCTTCGCCGCACCCCGGTCCGGCTTCCGCACCGCTAAGTTGGGCGGTATGAGCAACCTTGACCGCGCGCCCGAGCCCAGTGTCTGCGGTGGCCGTGGATTCGTCGTCGCCGAACCCGTGCGCGAACTGCTGAGTCCCCGTCAGGTGCGGCTGGGCGAGTCGACCGAGGTACGCCGGCTGCTGCCGAACCTCGGCCGGCGCATGATCGGCGC
Organism: Streptomyces sp. NPDC038200; assembly: GCF_055600785.1. Classification (NCBI taxonomy): domain Bacteria; kingdom Bacillati; phylum Actinomycetota; class Actinomycetes; order Kitasatosporales; family Streptomycetaceae; genus Streptomyces; species Streptomyces sp. NPDC038200. The sequence continues at coordinate 118,780 of NZ_JBVJYH010000002.1, read as the reverse complement.
GTGGGCATTCGTCGACCACTACGGACCCGACGACATCGCCGACGAGCCCGGCATGCAGGTCCCGCCGCACCCGCACATCGGGCTGCAGACGGTCAGCTGGCTGCACGAGGGCGAGGTGCTGCACCGCGACTCGACCGGCAGCCAGCAGACGATCGGGCCCCGGCAACTGGGCCTGATGACCTCGGGCCGGGCCATCAGCCACTCCGAGGAGAGCCCGCGCCCGCACGCCCGGTTCCTGCACGGCGCCCAGCTGTGGGTCGCCCTGCCCGACGAACACCGGCACACGGCACCGAAGTTCGAGTACCACCCCGAGCTGCCGACGGTGACCGCGCCCGGTCTGACCGCCACGGTGATCCTCGGCGGCCTGGACGGTTCGGACTCGCCCGGGACGACGTACAGCCCGATCGTCGGAGCCGACCTCACGCTGCGCCGGGGCGCCGAGGTCCGCCTCCCCCTGGAACCCGACTTCGAGTACGGCGTGCTGGCCATGTCCGGCGAGGTGCACGTCGACGGCGTACCGGTGCTGCCCGGCTCACTGCTCTATCTCGGCTGCGGCCGGTCCGAACTCCCGCTGCGCGCCGAGTCGGACGCCGGAATCATGCTGCTGGGCGGCGAGCCGTTCGCCGAGGAACTGATCATGTGGTGGAACTTCGTCGGACGCACCCAGGAAGAGATCGAGCAGGCCCGCGAGGACTGGATGAAGGGGGCCCGATTCGGCGAGGTGAAGGGCTACGACGGAGCTCCGCTGCCAGCACCCGAATTGCCGCCGGTGCCGTTGAAACCACGCGGAAGGGCTCGCTGACCTGGGAGTATCCGGTCTTCCGGTCAGGTCGGTTCGAGACGATCTCGCCGCCCGCCTCGCAAAGAGTATCTGCGGCGGCCAGGCCATCGGATGCCGCCGCACGGATACCTCCGAGGGCGTCCGCGTTTCCAACGTGTGGGCATCTGAAGGCCGCTTTGGCCGGACGAATGCTGACCCGATGCTGACTTTACTGACGGGTAGTCAGGGCAGGGTCAAGCTGTGTGGTCGTCGCGTGGACCCGGCCTCGCGGATAGATCGACTGTACGGCGCTGTCAGCCGAGGCTGCCCTCGGGAGCCGATTGACCCTGGGGGCGACTGATCGCATGCCGAACGCCCGGGTCGTTGTGCGAACCCAACAAGTTCAGGTGGAGTGGGAGGAACGTCCGACCCCCGCGGCACGCGGTCAAGCGCGGAGACTACCCTCCGCAGCACAGACGACTGGGCTGGCTCGCGACGGACTGACGACATACATCGAGGATGGTCACTTGCCGTAGCGCGCTCCGCCACGCTAGTGCTCTGACCGGCAATGATCACCGGAGTGGTGTGATGGCTGGTCGGTGTATCCGGTGAGCCGGCTCTCCGCACTGTTGTCCAGCACGCTCTTGGGGTCACAGCCAAGACGCGCGATCTCCCAGGCGAGGTACCCGGGTGCGGGCGGTCGGAAGTCCACGATCGCGGCGACCTCGTCGTTCTTGAACAGAACGTTGGGGCCGGCCATGTCGCCGTGCAGGACCTGGACGGTCAGCTGTGGAAGCGAAGCGAAGGTGCGCTCGACGTCCCCCAGGATGGCTTGTCGCTCACGCGCCGCCTGCAGCGCCCACGTCTCGAATTCCCCGAGCCTGGGCATGAGCCGGTACGCATGGATCAGGCGCTCGAAGCGGTCCCGTGAGGCGGCCACGTCGCACACCGCGGCACCAGGTTCCAGGGTGGGTGCGGCGGCGGGGTGAGCGGCGAGTCGGCTGTGGAGGCGGCCCATCTCTGTGCCGACGGCTGCCCACCGTGCACCCCTCAGGCCGCCTTCGGCCGTCGCGGTGTGCGGCACGTACGACCATAGGGACATCGGCAGGCGGCCGTGGGTCGCGATGATTTCGTGCTCGCCCGTGCGGGTTGCCCGCGCGGTCGCGACACCTCCATCGGCGCAGTACTCGGACAGTTCGACCGACGCCCGCTCCAGATCCAAGTGCTCTCGAGTGCGATAGACCTTGGCGAAGTGCCGCCGGCCCGCCTGGTCCACGACGGCGTAGTTGTCCGTCGCGGTGCCCTCCGGGATACGCGTGATGTCTGCCGGGTGCAGCCCGTACGCGAGCACCAGCGTGTCGGCGACCGCCTTGATCTGCTCCCCCTCCGCGGTACGGCCGGGTGTGGAAGGCGCGGCGACAGGCTGGGTGGCGGGCTGCTGAGACGGGGTGGACATGGTCTCCTCGTCGAAGCGCAGCGAAGTGCTCAGATGCTGAGCGGGCGGCAGGCGGTCGGTTCGATCAGGACGCGGGCATGAATCGCGGCCGCCAGCTGCGGCGGGCCGCGCCCAGTGCAGCGGGGCCGCAAGGTCGCCGGCGGACACCGCTCCGTCAACGCGGTCATCTGATTGCGCCACCCTCGTTCGGGTTTCGGCAGTGCCCGGGTCCGACCCGGTACCACCACCAGCTGCTGGCGGGGAACCGGCCGACCAAGCCGACGCCGCGACGCCCTGCCGCGTGAATCGGCGGATCGAGGCGTTGAACGCGGTAATCGACACCGGCTACTCGTGGCGAGGGTGACCGGTTCGGCATCGCATAGGCGGGGCGTAGGGCTGGCCGGCGGGCGGCGCGGCACCACGAGGGGTGCTCGTCACATAGAGTGCCGGCGCGCGGGTGTCCACGTCGTTCACCAAAAGGTGATCTTGGACGCCTTCGTTCTCGACTCCGTAGGCACCCCTCGGGCCGCACCACCAGGAGGAACCAGTGTCGTCCCCGCAAGTGATCACCCCTGTGGAGATGCTCGCCGAGGCGAAGAAGCAGTTGGGCCTTCCGGACATCGTTGTGATTTGCGGCTCCACTCGTTTCATGGCCGAGATGGCCGAGGCCGATGTGCGGGAGACCGAAGCCGGCCGGATTGTGGTCAAGCCGGGGTGCGACCTGAAGTCCCCGCACGAGCTTTGGTCCGATCCTGTCGAGGCTGAGGCGTTGAAGGTTCGACTCGACGCCTTGCACCGGTCGAAGATCCTGATTGCTGATGCGGTGCTCGTGGTCGGCGACTACATCGGTGACAGCACCCGAGCCGAAATCCGCTACGCCCGGTCGCTGGGCAAGCCGGTGGAGTTTACGCACCCCGAGGTCGACCCCGACGCCTGAGCGTCCCCTCACACCCTCCGCGGGCACCCCTGGGAATGGATCGTCTGGCGGGTGGGGTGGTGGTGACGGCGAGCTCATGCAGTGGCCGAACGCATCGCTGCCGTGATGGCGGCAGCGAGAGGCTGCCGGTGGTCCATCACGTAGAAGTGGTCGCCGTCGTACCTCTCGAGTCCGCGAAAGTGCGTGGTGAGGGCTTGCCAGGAGAGCAGGCGGTCCTCGCCGATCAGCTTGTCGCGGCGGCCTCCGAACACCGAGAGCGGAACGGGCAGCGGCTCGGGGTCGTGCGGAGGCGCCCAGGTGGCCAGGAGTTTGAAGTCGCTGCGGAACACAGGGGTGAACGTGGGCCAGACGGCGTCGTTGTCGAGGAGCTGCGGTGTGCTGCCACCGACGCTCCGCAGCCAGCCGCGCAGTTCGTCGTCGGACATCAGGTGAGGGCGGTCGTCGGTGCCAGCCTCGCCACGCGGGGCGCCGTAGGCGGACACACCCAGCCAGGTGGACGGGGCCCCGCCCGGTCAGCTCTCCTGCTCCTCGGCGGCGCCTGACCGGAGGACGGAAGGAGGAGGGCGGTCACCCCGTGGCGCTGGGGCCGCCCTCCTCCTAGGACGTGTCCTGCCGATCATGTGCGGAGCGGGATGACCGCAATCGCTGTAATGGTGGTGCCGAGGAACGCATGGCCGCGTCTGCCGTAACGGGCGGCAACGGCCTAAGCGCGAACCCAAGCACCGCCCTGCCCCCCCGTGCTGATCAGCGGAGACTGCATGATGGGGTTTATGAAGTCTCTCGCCGCGGCGGGCCTGCGGATTGTGGATGGGTGGACCGAGCCCGAAGGACTCATTCCCCCCATCGTCACCGGACAGGCACCGAGCTGCCCTTCCGAGGAAGGGCGCGTCGAGGCCATACTGGACGCACTCGAGCCGAAGCTGCACGAGAAAGCGAACGCCGACTGGTACCGGCTGTCGGTCGAAGGAGGGCTCTTCTCCGAGACCGACCGCAGGTTCCTGCTCGCGCTCCAGCCCGACGAGAACCGCCTCGCACGGTGGCACTGTGTGGAGCTGCAGAGCGAGTGGGACCTCATGGGCAAGGGTGCTGCCGGACTGCTCGGCAGCGCACCCTGCCGCCCCGAGTTCCGCATGCTCTCGCTCGACGGGAACCTTCTGTGCTTCGCAACGACGTGGGAGCACGCGATCAGCACCTCCGTGCTGAAAGCGCCGCATCGTTGGCAGGTTCTCCGCCGGTGGGCTGAGGCACTGACGGACGGCACGATGGACGACATGGGTGAGCCGGACGAGCCGCCGCTGAGCATCGCGGCACGCCGCTGGCTCGACAAACACTAGGAATTTCTCCGACTAATCACATTCGAAGCCAGAGAGCAAGGGCTGCCGCTATGGCGGTGCCGAGGAAGACGTAGCCGCGCTTGTCGTAGCGAGTGGCGACCGCCCGGAACTGCTTCAGGCGGTTGATCGCCCGCTCGACGGTGTTGCGCTTCTTGTAGCGGTCCTTGTCGAAACCGGGCGGCCGTCCGCCGCGTGAGCCCTTGCGCAGGCGGGCGGCCTGGCTGTCAGTCTTCTCCGGGATTGTGTGGCGGATTCCCCGCCGTCGCAGGTACTCGCGGACGGGGCCGTTGCTGTAGGCTCTGTCGGCCGCAAGGCTGTCGGGCTTCTTGCGTGGTCGTCCCAGGCCCGGTCTGGGGACTCGGATCTTCTCCAGCACCGCGATGAACTGGGTGCAGTCGGCTCGCTGACCTGGTGTGACGATCAGGGACAGCGGACGGCAGCGGCCGTCCGCGCTCAGGTGGAGCTTGCTGGTGAACCCGCCGCGCGAGCGGCCCAGGCCCTCGCCTCCAGCACCACCTACACCAGGCGGGCGACCAGGCTCTGCCACGGCGTCTCGTCCTGGTGTTCCATGCCTGCGGCCCCCTTTGATCCCGGGGCCGGAGGCGCATTGGTGCGGGCGCCGGCTGCGTGCTGATGCGCGCGGACAACGGTGGAGTCGACCGAGATGTCCCAGGAGATCTCGCCTGCGGCGTCGGCTGCGGTCTGGACCTGCTGGAGGAGACGTTCCCAGGTGCCGTCGGCCGACCACAGGCGGTGGCGTTCGTAGACGGTCTTCCACGGTCCGAACCGTTCGGGCAGATCGCGCCACTGCACCCCGGTCCGCACCCGGTGCAGAATCCCGTCGATCACCTGCCGGTGATCCCGCCACCTGTCGCAACGCCCGTTGCTGACCGGCAGGAACGGCCGCAGCCGTTCCCACTCGGCATCACTCAGATCGCCCCGCCCCATGCCCACAGGAACGACTCGGGCAAGGAGCAGTCACCTGATCGGCCGGACAAGCTCTAGCTCACTCGCAAGCCGAGGCGGTCGAATAGGAGGGCCGGGTCGTCCGGCCCTCCTTTCACACCACCGGACATGCGTGCCCGCGTCGATCGGTTCACCGTGCTGATCTCAACGACAGGGGCGCGGTGGTGCTGGGCCCTTAAGGCGCGTCAGGGGCGTCGCGGTCGTTGTTCGGTGTGCGGCAGGTGCCGCGGAGGGCGGTCGTCAGGGTGATGGCCGAGGCCGCCAGGGTCAGGACGGCAGTGCCCAGTTGGAGGACGAGTGTCCAGTGCTGCATGGATGTTCTCCCCTGCGGAGTGGTCAGGAGGGGCCGGCCGGGTCCCGTTGGTGTATGCAGCCTGGAGGGGTCGGGAGATCAGCGGCGTTCTGCCGCGTTCTCTTTGATGGGCGGCCTATGCTGCCGCAGGTAAGTCCCGGGGTGGGCGTGCAGGGACAGAACGCGTGCAGGACGGGAGAGAACACCTTCACGTGTCTATCTCGCTGGGTGTGGAAGGAAGGCAGCGTGGGACGAGGCAGGAGGATCAACCGCTCCGGCTGGCCCGAATCGGGGCCGCACCGTGACCTGTTGGAGCGGCTCGACGCCGTTCACCTCGCCAACGGCGTGAAGAGCATGGCCGTTGTCGCGCAGGGTATGGGGCTTTCCGCCCGGTCACGAGTCAATGCGCTGTTGCGGGGAGCTAACGGCTCTCTTCCCGCTGACGAGGCGCAGTTGACGCTGCTGGTGCGTGCTCTCGGCGGGGGTGACGACGACGTGCGGGTCGCCTTGAAGCTCTACGGAGCCGCGGTCAGGGCGCGGGGCTACGAAGTCCCGGTCGCTGCATCCTCACCTGCCGAACAGAAGGTCACCGACGCCGTGGCGCACTATGCGGGCCGCGCAGCGCAGGTGTACGGGGGCCTGGACCTGGACGTGCTCGCCCCGGTAGGGGAAGCCCCGTCGGCGGTCCGGCTGCCCGAGGTGTTCGTCGCCCCGACCGTGCGGGCTGACCCGCCCCCTGTACAGCTGTCCCGAGAACTGCAGAGGCGCGTGTTGGAGTCCGGTGGACTCCTGGACGACGAACTCCTGCCAGGGTCGGACGCCGATGCATTCGAGCGCCTACGGAACTCTTATCTGGAACGCCCCGAGCAGTGTGTGCTGGAGACGCTGGCCGGGCCCTCGGGCAGTCGGGCGGTCCTCCTGGGTGATCCCGGCGCAGGCAAGTCGACCCTCATCCGCTACCTGACTCTGATGCTGACCTGCGGCGAACTCGATGGCGCCCTCCACCTGCTGAAGGGCTTGGTGCCGCTGGTGGTCGAACTGCGGCAGTATGCCGACGACCGCTGGCATCACAGCAGCTTCGAGGACTTCCTCGACCGCCAATACAGCGACTTCGCGCTCGGCGTTCCACCCACTGTGCGGGAGCATCTGCTGGCCCAGGGCCAGGCGCTGGTGATCTTCGACGGTCTGGACGAGATCTTCGACGTCAGGGTGCGGACGGAGGCCGTACAGCGCATCGCCGGTTTCGCCGCCCGCTGGCCTGCCACGCGGATCCTCGTGACCTCCAGGGTCATCGGCTATCAACGTGCGGTCCTGGACAGCGCGGGCTTCGCCCACTTCAAGATCCAGGACCTGGACGATGAGCGGATCAGCATGTTCGCCGACCGTTGGTATCGCAACACCTGCCCGGATGACGTCGTGCTGGCGCGAGAACGGTCGGAACGGCTCACGTCGGCGATCGAGACGTCACGGCCGCTGCAGGAGATGGCAGGCAATCCTCTCTTGCTGACCATTCTGGCCATCATCGGCCGACATCCTTCCCTTCCACGCAACCGGCGGGGCGTGTACGAGCACGCGGTCAAGGTCTTGGTCACGCACTGGGACGAGGCCACCAAAATGCTCAAGGCGCCCGTGCCCCCGGCCGTCGCCGACACGCTGGATGTACTGGGGCCAGACGAGCGCCTGAAGCTGCTGCGCCTGGTGGCCCGCACCATGCAGGAAGGCCACAACGGCATCGCCGGCAACCACATTCACGCAAGCGACCTCGAACGCGTCTTCCGCGACTACCTGCAGCAGTACGCACTGGAGCCTATCCAGGCCACCCTTGCCGCCCGAGCCATGATCACTCAGCTGTACCAACGCAACTTCATCCTGGCCCCCTACGGCGGCGACATCTACGGTTTCGTCCACCGCGCCTTCCTCGAATACCTGACAGCGGCCGATATCGCTCACCGATACGAAGACGACCATCATTGGACGCCCGAGGGGCTGATCAACCAGGTCGTGAGCGTGCGGGCCGCCGACCCCGCGTGGCACGAGGTACTGGTGCTCCTCATCGGGCAGTTGGACATCAGCGAAGCGACCGCCGCCATCGACCGGCTCCTGGACCTCCACGCCCGGCGCACGGATCCCACCGATGCCCGCCATGTGATCCTGGCACTGCGCGCACTGGCCGAGGTGGACAAGATCGGCGCACTGCCCGCCCAGAGCACCGCCGCCGTCGACGCCGTCACCGCGATTCTGAACACGCGCGGTTCCAAGGGGCCGTGGCTACTGGAAGAAGCAGGGCCCGCGTTGGCCTCGTTCGGCCGGTACTGGGCCGGGCGGGGGCCCTACCTGCGCTGGTACCGCCTGAGCGGACAGTTCTCCCCCAGCGACGAGCCGACCGCCGTCCTGGCCGTCGCCCTCAAGACGGACGACGCCGAACTGGCGGCCCTCGCCCGCGGCTGCTACTCCGGCTTCGACCGTCTGACGTTCCTCTACGTGCTGGGGCAACGAAAGCCGAACGACGACGCCATCCGCGAACTCGTCCTGCGCGAGGCGACGCTCCATCCCGGTTACAGAGTCCGCTACAGGGCGCTGGAGGTACTCGGCGAGGTGTGGAAGGACCGGGACGACGTCCGCGCCTTCCTGATCACCCGCGCCGCCGAGGATCCCGAAGCCAGGACCCGCGGCACGGCCCTGGAAGTCCTCGGCGCCTGGTGGCCGGATGACGACGACATCCGTGACCTGCTCGTCCAGGCGGCCACACATGGCAACCATCCATTCGTTCGCGGGGGCGCGCTGCGAACCCTTGGCCGGCAGTGGCACGGCTGTAAGGACATTCGGTCCGTGCTCATCCGACGGGCCCGCAACGACCAGGACGACAACACGCGCGGCACAGCACTGGAGACACTGGGACAGCACTGCACCGGTTACCAGGACGTCCTCGACTTCCTGATCCAGTGCGCCGCGGACGACACCGACCCTGTTCTGTGTCAGCACGCGATATGGGTCCTCGCCGAATCCGTGGGCGGAGACGACATGATCCGCGATCTCTTGATCCGACGTGCCGGCGGCTCGTCCGACGACGGTGTCCGTGAAACGGCCTTGAGGGCCTTGGCCAAGAAGTGGCCGGGGCTCGGCGACGTCCGCCAGACCCTTGTGCGTGCCGTCACCGACGATCCCTATACACGTGCGCGTGAAACCGCCCTTCAGGAACTGGGCGAGCGTTGGTCCCGGCACGAGCGAGTCCGTGACCTGGTCCTGCGCCGGGTTCACGAGGACGCGGATGACGGGGTGCGTGCCGCTGCCGTAGAGGTGGTGGGCCACCACTTCCGCGACGATGACGACGCCCTCGGCACCCTCAGCCGCGCAGCCACCAGCGACTCGCAAGAGAGGGTCCGGGAGAGTGCCGTGCGTGTGCTGGCCAAGCAGTGGGCCGGGCAACCGGAGATCCGTGACCTTCTGGTCCGGGCATGCACCGACGATGCGGACGGATGGACCCGCGCGACCATACTGCGGGGCCTGGCAGAGCACTGGCCCGACCGCCAGGACGTTCGCGAGCTGCTCCTGGCTTCTGCCGATCACCCGTACCGCTACACCAGCTCCAACGCGCTCGACGGGTTGCGGGAACACTGGCCCGACCGCGACGACGCCCGCGCGGTCCTGGTACGAACGGTGACCGAGCACGACGACCTCTTGGTCGGTAGCGCCGCCATGAAAGTGCTGGCGCAGCGGTGGATGGACCGCGCAGACGTCAGAGCCTTCGTCCTGCGCGCTGCCACGGACCCCTCGCACCCCTATCGACGTACGGTGCTGGACGTGTTGTGCGAACACTGGGCATATCGCGAGGACGTTCGGGACATCCTCATCAGCGCGGCCTCAGACCATTCCGACCATTCCGACGAGGACACCCGCGCCAAGGCGGTAAAGGTGCTGGCCCTCCGCTGGAGCGACCACGAGGGCGTTCAGGAACTGTTCCGCCGGCTCGCCGTTGCCGACTCGGGCCCCGATGTGAGGTTCTCCTCGCTCCGCTGGTGGGTGGTCAAGGCCGACGAAGACGAGGGGGCGGCCTTGGCCGGCACACGGGCCGTCGAGGAACCCGACCCGGAGGTGCGGCGCAAGATCCTTCACATGCTTGCCCTGGGTTGGCCAGCACATCCACGGACCGCTGCTGTACTGCAAGACCGAATCCTGCATGACGAAGACGAGAGAACGAAAGCCGCCGCAGACGACCTGTGGGCCTTGATGGAACTCCCGGATTCAGGAAGCGCCATTAACGCACCGGCCGCTGACCGAGAACAACGGCCCTACGTGCCTGATCCGATCCCCTCCCATTGGACAAGGCCCAGATCGGGCTGATCCGCCGGCGGACGAGGCCGTTCGTTCGGGGAGATCAGGCAGATCTCAGGGTACTCGGGGGCCGAGTTCCCGCAAGCAGCCCGGGACCTCCCCTCCCCGGTGGTGGTCCGGAAGAATCGGTCAACACCTGGGTGGGCATGAACTCCGGCGGGTGGTGCTGCAGCGGAGCTTGCGGAACAGCCGCCACGACTTCAGGATGGCCATTGCCTGCTCGCCCACTGCTCGGATCTTCGCGTGGGAGACGTTGACGGCCTTCTGGCCTGCGGAGAGCTTGTCCCAGCGGCCACGGTAGGGGGCGCGCACGGTGCCGCCAGCGCCCTGGTACCCCTTATCGGCCCAGCAGCTCACGCCGGCCTCAGCCGGTGCCGCGATGACGCCGTGGGTGCGGGCGGCTTTGACGTCGTGGACCGAGCCGGGCAGAGCGGCGGAGGCCCACAGCAGCCGTCCGAATGGATCGGCGAGGACTTGTACGTTCATGCCGTGCTTCTTGTACTTCCCGGAGTAGTAGGGCCGGTCGGCCGCGAGCCGGTCGATGGGCAGCAGGGTGCCGTCGAGAATCACGAACGCCTTGTGTGCGGCGGTGCGCCCGGCTGTTGCGAGGTCCGGTGCGACGGCGGCCAAGACCCCGACCGCTTCGGTGATGTAGCGGTAGACGGTGGCGATCCCGCCCCCGAAAGCGGCTGCGAGCTGGGCGTATGTGTGTCCGCACCGCAGGTGGGCCAGGACCAGCAGGGCCTGTCGATCTGCGGGGAGCCGACGCCACCGCGTGCCCCGCTCCAGGCGTCGGGGGGTCAGCAAGCGGGAGAGGTAGCGCAGGGTCACACTGGACGGATCGATCCCCGATGGGTAGACGAGCACGTGAAGCTCCGGGCAGATAGGTTGATCTTGGTCGACAACCCATCTACCAGGAGCTTCACCTCTTCCCGGACACCACCCCCACGCCAACTGCCGGTCGTTTCAGTCAAGTTGGGCACTGATCAGTTGGTTGTCCTGACAGGAGCACTGCTGCGTCCCTGGTCTCGACCGCTGAGTTCGGTGTCGAGTGTCTCCTGAGCCACGCGCATGACTTCGGCGTACGCGGGGTCCTGTAGCCGCTTCCACATCTCCTCTTCAGAGACGTCCTCGACGCGGCTGATCACCCACCAGATGTTGCCGAACGGGTCCTTGATACGGCCTCCGCGCTGTCCGAAGGCGTCGTAGGCCAAAGGCGTGACGACATGGCTGCCAGCTGCGACGGCTTGTGAAAAGGCTTGGTCAGCGTCGGTGACGAACACGCGCAGCAGGCTTGGCATGGCGGGCCAGTTCGTGTGCCGGTCGAAGGCCAGCACGACGGTATCGCCGACTCGAATCTCGCCGTGACCGATCAAACCATCCTCGGTGGGCACTCGCCCCAGCTCTTCACCCCCGAACGCCCGGGAGACGAAGTCGAGGAAAGCCCCCGTGTCGTCGGTAACGACCCAGGGGGCAACGGTGGTGTAGCCCGCCGGCGCGGAGTTGGTCTGCTCAGACATCACGGCCCTTCCGCCAATGTGGGTTGTCGGCCGCGACGTTAGGCGGGACCCAGGTCAGGTTCTGTCCTATATGGAGGGCCGGGCGCCGGTGCTACCTCACGACCGCTCGGAGGTAGACCCGTTCATAGCCCTCAGCCACCGCAACCTGAGGTTGGAACAGGCTCACTGTCTCTACTGGTCAACACGTTAGATAGGCGTAAGGCAAGTCAGGCATGTAGGCGCGTGCCGCTTCGGGACCTGGCATCTGGACATGGAGGCACCCGAGAACGAAGCGGTTCGGCGGCTACGGATGGCCGCGTAACGTCTTCGAGCCGGAGGGCCGGTTTCTCCAGCTGTAGTCGCCACATGACCGCCGGGCGTACGAGCCCGCGATCCGGCCATCCGCGACACGGACCACCGCCCCCAGTGTGATCCCCGCCCCACCAGGGAATTCGACATCTATTCATCTGCATGGGGTGTGCTGTTGCGTACAGCCAGCGATGCGAAGCACGCCGATCAAGGACTCACGGGGAGACGAATGCTGATCGAGACGGCTTTCTGTACACAGGATGTGCTCGCGCCTGAGAGGTTCTCCTGTTGGCGCGAGCACATCTCCCAGACGTACGTGCCGATGGACGTCGAAGGTGACCGCACAGCGAACACCACGGTGTCGCAGCGCATCCTGGCGCTGGGATCCGTACAGATGTGGACGATGGAACACTCACCGATGACACTGCGGCGAACGCAGAAGCTGATCGAGCAGTCCGACCCCGAGCTCTACCATCTCTCGCTCCCCCTGCGCGGGACGATGGGGCTCGCCAGCTCCAGTCGCGAGGCCGAATACGAACCGTACGACCTGGTTCTCCACGACACCTCACGGCCCTACCTCATGCGGGCGATCACCGGCCACGGCGAGGACACGATCCTGGGAACAGGGCTGTTCATCCCCCGGAAACTGCTGCCACTGCCGGAGAACGCGATCGACTCACTGATCATGCGGCGATTATCGGGACGTGAAGGTATCGGGGCGCTGCTCGCCCAGTTCCTCACCCAGGTGTCCCGGGACTCCGGCTCCTACCGGCCCGACGACGGACCCCCACTGGGAACCGTGGGCGTGGACCTGCTTTCTGCACTGTTCGCCCACGCGCTCAACGTCGGCAACTCGCTCCCACCGGAAACCCGCCAGCAGGCGCTGGTATTGCGCATCCGGGCCTTCGTCCAGCAGCACCTGCACGACCCGCACCTGACCCCGCGCACCATCGCCGCCGCACACAACATCTCCACCAGCTACCTTCACCGCCTCTTCCAGCGCGAAAAGGAAACGGTCGCGGTCTGGATCCGGAGGCAACGCTTAGAGCACGCTCGCCGCGACCTCGCCGACCCGGCCCTGCGCACGATGCCCGTCCAGGCCGTCGCCGCACGCTGGGGCTACTCGCACGCCGCTGACTTCACCCGCGCCTTCCGCAGGGCCTACGGAGTTTCACCCAAGGAACACCGACACCACGCCACCACACTCCCGGGTTGACTGGATGCCAAGAAACTGTGCAGTGGCTGCTAACGACAGTTCAAAGCAGCTTCGCAATCCTGGTCAGTGTTGTTGACCTCCACTCGGCTGGTCCAGGCAGTCAGGCGCGGACCCTGCCATGCAATAGGAAACTCCGATCATCCGGGTGGAGTCGTCTGATCGTGAGTGGAGGTCGATTCCTTGTGTGCGGTGCGCACGCTGATGTCTTACCGCGATTCCAGACGTAATCCAGAAAACATACTCGTTAAAATCAGAAAAGGGAATGCCGGATGCAGATGAAACGTGCAATCGCTCTGACTGTCGGTGCTCTTTCGCTGTGCTTGACAACTCTCGCCGTTTCCAGTCCGGCCGCCCAGGCAGACAATCACGCATGTCCAGCCAACAGTTTCTGCCTGTTCGAGCACGATAATTATGGAGGTCAGCGCGCAGTGTTCACCCGCACGACCCGGCACCTTGGCGGAGTCCATTTCCCTGACGGCACCCACGTCGGAGACAAAGCCAGCTCGATGATCAACAACAGAAACCGGAAGGTTTACATCTATGAAGACGGGGATTGTGGTGGCCTGCTTTACATAGCCAAGAAAGAGAGCTCCGACCGCGACTTCTCCGATAACTACGATCCAACCGACCCCCGTGTAACATTCGATAACAAGGCGAGCTGCGTTGTCTTCAAGTAATCCGTGCACTCGAACGGGCTTATCTGAAGACTGCACCGATATCGGCATCATGAAGATCTTCACGAAAGGAAGGCCATGAATAAGCTAACTGGGCAACGTGGCGTGCGGGTCGGCGGCGGCCTCCTCATCGCGGCAACGACCTTACTGTCATCAAGTGGAGTCGCAGAAGCGGGGGCCAAGCCGGAGTCAACCACCGTCGCCGAGATCACAGCCAAGCTATCCAAGCCGGGTACAACCACTGTCGCGGAGATCCGCTCCAGGCCGAACACCATCCATAGTGCTCTCGTCGGCCGGGATCGGCGCAACATGCGGACCTGCAAGTTCACGGCGTACTTCTTTCAAAGCGTCGTCTGGCATCTCGGCAAGGTCACGAAAAAGACTATTCAAATCAAGTCCCTCGACCTATGGCAGCAAGGAGGGCGAGAAGTCTTCTACGGATCACTCAAGATGGCGCGGGGAACCGACGGAAAGCAGGTCTGGCTCAAGGAGTACTGGCAAATTCCCCGCTACCGGCCCAACCAGCTGAAGATCACCAAATTCAAGGTCAACAAGACCGTTCCGGTACGACCCAGCAAGCCAATTCAACTCTCCGTCAACTGGGAGGACGGCGGCCAGAGGGGAGAGCGTGGCGACTGCTACGGCCAATCACAGTTTATTTTCAAACTCAAGCCTGGAAGGCACACTCACGAAGAGTGAGGGTGCTGCGATCGGGCGGTCGGAGCGGCATCCGAATCCACATGCACCTCGATTGTTCATGAAGACCCGTCGGAAAATCTCTGGTGCGCTGTCGAGGACGGTGCCCGAGCCCTTTCCAACCTGCTTCGGAAGTACGGCGGTTGCGCTGACAACGTGGTGAAGCCCCTGGTAGATGGGTTTTCGACCAAGAGAACCGTCTCCACCAGAGGCTTCACGTGCTTGTCTACCCGTCGGGCGTCGACGTGTCCAGCTCTGCCCTCCGCTTCCTCACGCAGCAGTTGCGGCGGCACCGCCGTACGACCGGCTCCCGTTGGCGGCGCCTGAGCGCCGGCCGCCAGGCCCTGCTGACACTCGCGCATCTGCGGGTGGGACACACCTATGCCCAGCTCGCGGCCGGGTTCGGCGTCGGAACCACGACGGCCTACCGCTATGTCACCGAGGTCGTCGAGCTCCTGGCCGTCCTCGCCCCCAGCCTGGCCGACACGGTGCGGACCGCGTCGGTGAAGGCGTATCTGATCCTGGACGGCACGCTCCTGCAGATCGACCGCATCGCCGCGGACCGGCCGTTCTACTCCGGCAGACACAAGAAGCACGGGCTGAACGTGCAGGTCATCGCCGACCCCTTCGGCCGACTGCTGTGGGCCTCACCGGCCATGCCCGGCGCCGTCCACGACGTCCGTGCTGCCCGTGAACACGGCATCGTCGGCGCCCTCGCCGAGGCCGGCATCAAGTGCTGGGCCGACAAAGGCTACCGGGGCGCCGGCGGCACAGTCCGGATCCCCTACTGGGGCCGGTGGGAGACCCTCTCCGCAGGCCAGCAGGCGGCGAACCGGTCCCACGCGAAGATCCGGGCCCTCGGGGAGCAGGCCATCGCCACCCTCAAGTCCTGGAGGCTCCTCCGGAAACTGCGGTGTTCGACCTCCCGGATCACCAGCCTCGTCCAGGCCGTCCTCACCCTCCATCTGGCCAGCTCAGAGTGAAGTTGGAAAAGGCTCAGTGCGACAACCGCTCCGAGCTTCGCAGAGGTCCTGCGGATCTCCGCCGCGAACGCGTCCGCGAGCCCAGCACGACAGCAAGTCTTCGCTTGCGTCCTCAATAGGGTCGTCCCCATTGAGGAGACCGCTAACGTTGACTGAAGCGTTGTCGTCCATGCCCACCCACCCTTGGTCATTCGTGGAGAGCGGGCGTAGCGCCGCCCACTGGCACACCGAGATGCGATGGCGCATGACCATTCGGCAGGACCCCCGACATGCCGGCGACGGTGATCGCGGAGCGGATCGGCTGGCAGAGCCCTCCCGCGGTGCATGTGACCCGTGACTCCCGGACGGGCGCTCAGCGCCTCGTCTCGTACCTGGTCAGGACGACGCCGTCGGGGAACGTCCGCGTCTCCACCAGGTCCAGGTTCACCCAGTTGTCCAGCGCGGTGAAGAACGGCGTGCCGCCGCCCACCAGGACCGGATGGGCGACCATCACGTACTCGTCGATCAACCCGGCGCGCATGGCCGCCGCGGCGAGGGTGGCGCCGCCGATGTTCATGGGGCCGCCCTCCTCGGCCTTGAGCCGGGTGATCTCGGCGATCGCGTCGCCGGTGACCAGGCGGGCGTTCCAGTCGACCTTGTCGATCGTCGAGGAGAACACCACCTTCGGCGTGTCCCGCCAGTTCCGCGCGAACTCGATCTCCGCCGGGGTGGCGTTGGGCTGCTGGTCGCCGGTCGGCCAGTAGGAACTCATCGTCTCCCATAGCTTGCGCCCATACAGCGACAGGCCACTCGCCTGTTCGTGGGTGAGCCACCACTGGAACAGCTCGTGGCTCGGCGGTCCGCTCCAGCCGATGTCGTCGCCGGCCGCGGCGACGTAGCCGTCCAGAGTCAGGTTCATGCCGTAGATCAGTTTCCGCACGGCCCAGCCTCCCGTCCTCGGCCCGCCGAGTGCGGCGCCACCGACATCAACGTCGGCTTCCTGGCTCAGGCACAGCTTCACCAGTGCCCCAGTGTCCGGGAAGTCGCCCCAGCGGAGCCCGGAGGCCGCCCCAAGCCGTCATCACGGCCCGGGTCCACGGCGACACCAAGCCCCCCTCGTATTCCTCCACTCCCACCGCCTACCGAACCCGCTCCTGAGGCAACGATCCGGTAAGCAGCTCCGGGATGGCCTTGGCCTGCACGGCCGCGCTGGACGGCGAGCTGGTCGTATGGGACGCCGCATGACAGTTCGCCGGTACGTCGAGCAGGAGCCGTGCGCAGCGGCCCCGCAGACAGGAGGAGCAGGGTTCCACTGCTGGGGCCGCGGGGCCGGTGCATCACTCACGTACCCTGCGGTGCGCCCGATACGCCCGATCGCTCCCAACTGCCTGGGACAAGCGCCTTCGCACGCGAGTGGGCCCGGCCGCGTCGGCCGGACCCACTCATCCTCGCGCGTGGCGCGCTCTTCGCGCCAGGTGCCTTCCGGCTACCAGCGGTACCAACGGCCCTTGCGGCCGCCGCTGTCCGCGGAACGGACGACGAAGCCCAGCAGCCACACGATGAGCACGATCACCGCGATCCACCACAGCGCCTTCAGGGCGAAACCCGCGCCGAAGAGGATCAGAGCCAGCAGAAGAACCAGAAGCAGGGGAACCATCGTTATCAACCTCCTGGCCACCGGATGCCCTTACCTCAGCCCTACAAGCACACAAAATACGAGTTACTTCCAAGGGGTGAGGGGTATACGCGCGCCGCACGCCGTGGCCGGTTCCCCCTTTCTCGCCCCTCACGCACCACAGACACGCAGCGCGTATCACTCAAAGTGATGCCATGGCCTTGATTCGCGCGACCTGACGGGGTCGCGCATACAGCCGACACCCGAGGCCGGCGACCGAGGAACTCTCAGCCGCACCACCGTGCCCGAGAAGGCCGAGCCCAGGCCGCGATGCGGCGGCAGTGGTGGGTCACCAGCGCCAGCAACTCCGGTGGCACCTCGTCGCCCACCGGGCGCGGGGCGGGCTCGACCGTGCAGGCCCCGCACAAGGAGTTCGCGCTGATCGAGGATGCGAGCCGCTTCGCCTCCTTCCGCCACCCCGAGCAGTTCCTGCGCCTCATGCTGACCAAGGTCCGCCCCCTGGTTGCGCACCAGGAACAGGTCGCGGCCAAGCGAGGGAGCCGATTCCGATTCCGACGGCCAGGGCCCCTCCGAGGTCCTCCGATTGACCCATGATCAGTCATCAGAAATGAACCACTTCATGGGCCTTTTCCAGTCGTAGAGTTGTGGACGCAAGGCCGGGAGGGACCACCGGAACGGCCGCTGAACAGGGGAGACACCACCATGAGCACCAACATGCTGAAGCCCGTCCTGACCCGTGCCGTCGAGGCGGAGACGACCAGCGACCCGAGCAGCACGATGACGCTGCTGGCCGACTGCGGTACCGACGGCAGCCCGATCACCAGTTACCGTTCGACGTTCGCGAAGGGCGCGGTCGGGGCCCCGGCGCACTTCCACACGCGGGCCTCGGAGCTCTTCTTCGTGATCGGCGGCGCGCTCCAGGTCTTGGTGGACGACGAGGTGAAGACGCTGAACGAGGGTGACTTCCTGCTTGTCCCGCCGCACACCCCGCACGCCTTCGCCGCGGCTCCCGGCTCCACGGCCGATGTGCTGTTCACCTTCACGCCGGGCATGCCGCGCTTCGACTATCTGCGCCTGCTCGGTCGCGTCATGCGCGGCGAGGCGAGTCCCCAGGAGATCAAGGACTCCTCCGAGCTGTACGACAACCACTACGTCGACAGCCCGCTCTGGCTCGCCACCCTGGAGGCGGCGGCCGAGTAGGCCCGGGGCCGCGAGGAAGACCCGGACGCCACCGACCGTCCGCTCACCTCCTGCTCGCTCCGCCGAAAGCAGCGCGCACGAACTGTCCCCCTCACCGCTGCAGCCGCATTCCTCGAAGCAAAGCTCTTGATCGCAGCGCGCCCAGCACGGCGCCGGACGGCACGACCGCCACCGCCCCGAACGGGGAAACACAGGCCCTCGGCCCCGCCGTCGCCTTACCGCGCCGCGGGGCGGGCCGCGCTCGAAGCACGACCCGACGGCTGGCAACAGGTGTACATCAAGTTCGTGGACTACCCCACAGCCGGCAACGCCTTCCGGGCCTACCTCCCCGCGTACGCCACGAACAAGGTCGGCGCGACCAGCAGGAAGAACCACCAACGGTGGGGAGCCACGCAGCGTGTCTTCGCCGCCGTGAGGGGTGTCGAGCCTCGCCGGCCCGGCCGCAGTCCCGGATGGGTGCCCGCAGCCGCGGCGCTCGCTTCTCAGCCGCTGCTCTCGGTACTTTCACTCGTCTCGCTGATCTCGACGTGTCGCGGCTTTGCGACGTCGGCCTTGGGGACGGTGATGCTGAGCACTCCGTCCTGCATCTCAGCCTTGATGTTGTGGGTGTCCAGTTCTCCGGGCAGCCGCAAACGGTACTCGAAGGCTCCGACGCGGCGGGTGCTGCGGCGCAGGACACCCTTGCGCTCCCGCTCCTTGATCTCTCCGGTGACCACGAGTTCGGGACCGTTGGCCTCTACGTCAATGTCCCTGCTCTTCACTCCGGGGAGTTCGATCCCTATGTGGAACGCGTCCTCGGACTCCGACACGTCCGCGAGAGGCGTCCACGCGGCCGCGGGTGCCGCGCCCACCGTCGACTCCAGCAGGCCGCTCATCTGATTGAGCAGTTCGTCGAACTCGACCAGGGGATTGAGAGGGGTGGGTGCCCAGACGGGCCTTTCCTGCAAACCGCCACCACGGTGGCGCCGGACGGGCATGGCCATCGCCGTCGCCTCCTTCTTCCTTCTCGTGATCTCGCCGTCCGCCATGCGTCATGCGTCATGCGTCATGCGTCATGCGAGCCATGCGGACTCCTTGTGACGTATGCGGGGGGAGACGTCCGAGTGGCCCGCCGCAGCCGACGTGCCCGTGGTGCCGGGTACGGCCGAGTGCCCCAGGTGCCGGTGCACGAAGTGGATGGCCATCGCGCCCTCACCGGCCGCGGAGGCCACCCGCTTCACCGAGCCGCTACGGACGTCCCCTACCGCGAAGACCCCGGGCAGGCTGGCCTCCAGGGTCATGCACGAGCGCCCGCGGCCGTGCCACACCTCGGGGTAGGCACAGGCTTCCTGGGCCTCCGGCCCGGTGAGGACGAAGCCGCGGGAGTCGAGGGCGATGATGCCGGCGAGCCACTCGGTGTGAGGTTCGGCGCCGGTGAAGACGAACAGGCTCCGCACCGCGAGCCGGCGGTGCCCGCCCGTGCGGTTGTCGACCACGTCGAGCTCCTCCAGCACGTCCCGGCCGATGACCTCGGTGACCTCGGTGTGCAGCATGACCTCCACCCGCGGATGGCGCTCGACCTGGTCGACCAGGTAGCGGGACATGTTGGCCTCAAGGCTGGCTCCTCGGACCAGCAGGTGCACCTTCGGCGCGTAGCCGGCGAGGAACAGCACCGCCTGGCCCGCCGAGTTGCCTCCGCCGACGACGGCCACCGGGTCGGTGCGGCACTGCTGGGCCTCGTAGACGGTCGCGGAGTAGTGCACGCTCGTTCCCTCCAGGCGTTCGATGCCGGGTACCTGGAGCCGGCGGTAGCGGGCACCCATGGCCAGGACGACGGCGCGGGCGGCAATCTCGTTGCCGTCGGCGAACGCCACGACGTAGTGGTCCTCGTCCTTGGGATGGAGACCGGTCGCCTCCAGCGGAAGGCTGATCCTGGCGCCGAACTTGTCGGCCTGGAGCACGGCGCGTTCGGTGAGTTCGGCGCCGGAGATGCCGGAGGGGAAGCCGAGCAGATTCTCGATGCGGGACGACGTGCCGGCCTGGCCGCCGGTGGCCATCGCCTCCACCACCGTGGTGCTCAGGCCCTCGGAGGCGGCGTACACCGCGGCGGCGAGGCCGGCGGGTCCGGAGCCTACGATGAGGACGTCGCCGTGACGGTTTCCGGCGGGCAGTGACGGCAGGCCGATGAGCCGGGCCAGTTCCGCGTTGCTGGGGTTGCGCAACAGGGTGGTGTCCCGCCAGATGACGAGTGGTGTCTCCGCCGGGCCGACGCCGAAGCGGCGCAGCAGCTCCTCGGCCTCCTCGTCGGTCTCCAGGTCGATCCAGCGGTGCGGCAGCCGGTTGCGGACGGCGAACTCGCGCAGCCGTCTGGTGTCGGGCGAGTAACGCGAGCCGATGATGCGGAAGCCGGCGCCCTGTCCGACGAGCAGCGCGCGACGGCACAGACAGGCGCGCAGCACGATGTCCCCGATGGTGGAGTCCTGGGACACCAGGTGGCGCAACCGGTCCAAGGAGACGACGAGGACCTCGCCCGGCTCCCTGGCGACAGCGGTGTAGAAGGCCACTTGTCCGTACAGCAGGCCGAGTTCGCCGATGAAGCGACCGGGGCCGTGCACGCGCAGCACGTGCTCCTCGGGAGTGCCGTAGTCCTCGACGACGGCGACGGTACCGCTGAGGACGACGAAGAACGTCTCGCAGCGCTCCCCCTCACGGATCAGCACGTCGTTCGGAGCCATGTTCCGGCGTTGCCCGTGCTCCGCCAGACGTGCTGTCTGGTCCTCCGTGAGGCGCGGATACGCGCCGTAGACGTCCGGGGTCTCCCAGAAGGCGGCCTCGTCCGCTTTCTCCGGCACCGGTGCTTCGCCTGGCAGCGACTGGTCGCCGGACATCAGACGAACGCCTCGTGAACGTAGCACCAGCGCCATTCCTCGCCGGGCTGGAACGACTGCACGATCGGATGGGCGACGGCAGCTGCGTGCTTGCGTGCGTGCTTGTTCGGCGAGGAGTCGCAGCAGCCGACGTGCCCGCAGGTCAGGCAGAGCCTCAGGTGGACCCACGGGGAGCCGAGCATCAGACACTCCTGACACCCTTCTGGGGTCAGCGGCTGGACCGGCCGGACAAGCGCGAGGTGGGGGTCTGCATGGAGGGTCATCCGGATCACCCTTTCCGGGCGGTGATCGACTGTTCCACCCACCGGCGAAGAGCGGGGGCGGGCGCCGCCCCCGCCTGCCGGGCGACCGTCTCGCCCTGGTCGAGGATCAGCAGTGTCGGTACGGCCTGGACCTCGAAACGCTGCGACAGTCGCGGGTTCTTGTCGACGTCGACCTTGACGAGTTTGATGCGGCCGGCGAGATCGGTGGCGACCTTCTCCAGCGCGGGGCTGACCATGCGGCAGGGGCCGCACCAGGTGGCCCACAGGTCGACCACGACGGGGACATCGGCCCGCTCGGCAACCTCGGTGAAGTCGTCGTCACCGGCGTCCACCATCCACGGAAGGGGCTGCTTGCAGTGGCCGCACTTGGGCCGGCCCTCCGCGGCCACGGGCACCCGGTTGGTGCGCCCGCAGTGGGGACAACTGACGGTCGTCGCCTGCATCGTGCTCATGCCGCCCGCGCTCCCTTCACGTCCTCGGGCCGGTCGTAGGTGACCACCAGTTCCCCCGCCTCGGCGTCGACGCGGACCGTCGCGCCGTCCTGGACGTCACCGCGCAGCAGGGCGCGCCCGACCATCGTCTCGACCTCGTGGGAGATGTAGCGGCGCAGCGGCCGGGCCCCGTACACCGGGTCATAGCCCTGGTGGGCAATCAACTCCCGCGCCGCTTCGGTGAGTTCGACGGTGATGCGGCGCTCGGCGAGGCGGCGGCGCAGTTCGTCGAACTGCAGCTCCACGATCCGCTCGATCTGCCGCTCACCGAGCGGCTTGAACAGCACGATGTCGTCGACGCGGTTGAGGAACTCCGGGCGGAAGTGCCCGCGCAGCTCGCCCATCACCAGGGCGCGGGCATCCGGCTTGATCTCACCCTCGGCGGTGGCGCCGTCGAGGAGGTACTCGGAGCCGATGTTCGACGTCATGATGATCACGGTGTTGCGGAAGTCGACGGTGCGGCCCTGGGAGTCGGTGATGCGGCCGTCGTCGAGGACCTGCAGCAGGGTGTTGAAGACATCGGTGTGCGCCTTCTCGATCTCGTCGAACAGCACGACCGAGTACGGCTTGCGGCGGACGGCCTCGGTGAGCTGGCCGCCTTCCTCGTAGCCGACGTATCCGGGTGGTGCGCCCATGAGCCGGCTGACGGTGTGCCGCTCCTGGTACTCACTCATGTCGAGGCGGACCATGTTCTCCTCGGAGTCGAACAGGGCCGCCGCGAGGGTCTTGGCCAGCTCGGTCTTCCCGACGCCGGTGGGGCCGAGGAAGATGAACGAGCCGATGGGGCGGCGCGGGTCGCGGATGCCGGAGCGGGCGCGGATGATGGCGTCGGCGACGAGTTTGACGGCCTCGTCCTGGCCGATGACGCGCTCGCGCAGGATCTCGTCGAGGCGCAGCAGTTTCTCGCGTTCGCCCTCCTGGAGGCGGGCGACGGGGATGCCGGTCCAGGCGGCGACGATCTCACCGATCTCCTCCTCGGTGACGACCTCGCGCAGCAGCCGGTTCTGCCCTTGTTTGGCGGCCAGTTGCTCCTCCTCGGCCTTCAGCCGGCGCTCCAGGTCCTGGAGGCGGCCGTAGCGGAGTTCGGCGGCGCGGTTGAGGTCGTAGGCGCGTTCGGCCTCCTCCGCCTCGTGGCGGACCTGCTCCAGTTCCTGGCGTAGTTCCTGCACGCGGCGGATGGCCTGCCGTTCGGCCTCCCACTGGGCGTGTTTGGCGTCGGCCTCGCCGCGCAGGTCGGCCAGTTCCTTGCGCAGTTCCTCCAGGCGAGTTCTGCTGGCGGCGTCGGTCTCCTTGGACAGGGCCGCCTCCTCGATCTCCAGGCGGGTGACGCGGCGGGTGATCTCGTCGAGTTCGGCGGGCATGGAGTCGATCTCGGTACGCAGCCGGGCGCACGCCTCGTCGACGAGGTCGATGGCCTTGTCGGGCAGGAACCGGTCGGTGATGTAGCGGTGGCTGAGGGTGGCCGCGGAGACCAGCGCGGTGTCCTGGATCTTCACACCGTGGAAGACCTCCAGGCGTTCGCGCAGTCCGCGCAGGATGGAGATGGTGTCCTCCACGCTCGGCTCGTCGACCAGCACCTGCTGGAAGCGGCGTTCGAGGGCGGCGTCCTTCTCGATGTGCTTGCGGTACTCGTCGAGGGTGGTGGCGCCGATCATGTGGAGTTCGCCGCGGGCGAGCATCGGCTTGAGCATGTTGCCCGCGTCCATGGCCCCTTCGGCGGCGCCCGCACCGACGACGGTGTGGAGTTCGTCGACGAAGAGCAGGATGCGCCCCTGGGCGGCCTTCACCTCGGACAGCACGGCCTTGAGGCGTTCCTCGAACTCGCCGCGGTACTTGGCGCCGGCGACCAGGGAGCCCATGTCGAGGGCGAACACCGTCTTGTCGCGCAGGCCCTCGGGGACGTCGCCTCGAACGATGCGCTGGGCCAGGCCCTCGACGATGGCGGTCTTGCCGACGCCGGGATCGCCGATGAGGACGGGGTTGTTCTTGGTCTTGCGGCTGAGGATCTGGGTGACGCGGCGGATCTCCGCGTCACGGCCGATGACCGGGTCCAGCCGCCCGGACCGAGCCTCGAGGACCAGGTCGCGGCCGTACTTCTCCAGAGCCTCATAGGCCACTTCAGGGTTGGCGGAGGTGACGCGCTGGTTGCCGCGGACCTGGGTGAGCGCGCTCAGGAAGGAATCCCGGGTCACGCCGTGCTCCTTGAGCAGGCGTCCGGCGGCGGTCGCCGAGCCCTCCTCGGCCAGGGCGAGCAGGAGGTGCTCCACGGACACGTACTCGTCCTTGAGGCGTTTGGCCTCCCGCTCGGCGGCATCGAGCAGGCGGGACAGGCGCTGGGTGACGAAGACCTGGCCGGGTGCCGCTCCGGGACCGGTGACCTTCGGGCGGCGGGAGAGTTCCTCGCGCACGGCCGCGCGCAGCTCCTTCGGCTCGGTGCCGGCCGGTTGCAGCAACCGTGGGATCAGACCGTCCTCCTGATCGAGAAGCGCGAGCAGCAGGTGTTCCCCGTCGACCTCGGTCTGCCCCATGCCGACGGCCGCGCTCTGGGCCTCCTGGAGGGCTTCCTGGGACTTCTGGGTGAGACGGTTCATGTCCATGGGGGTGTGTCACTCCTCGTGCCGCGGCCGCGCAGGGCGGCTTCGAGCAGGCTGATGCGGTCGAGCAGGTCGAGCACCAGGCCGATGGATGCGTAGTTGAGGCAGAGTCCGGTGCGCAGCCGCTGGATACGGGCGAGAACCGCCGGGGCCGTGGGGTCGAACACCAGTCGCCCCGCGGAGTCGCGCTCGACGTCGATCAGGCCGAGGGCGACGAACCGGCGGATCAGATCGGGGTGGAGGCCCGAGCGACGGGCCACGGCGTCGAGGGAGAGCCTGGGGGCGGGCACGAGCGCGTACCGGACAGCCGTCGAGGCGGTGATGTCGGCGCCCGTGCGTACCGGACGGGCGCCCACGCCGGCCCGGCCGATGCCTCCCGCTCCCGCGGGTCGGTCGTTCATCGCGTCCTCCTGGGGTCGAACGAGGAAGTGGCGGCGAGTTCCTCGAACAGTTCGCGCTCCCGGTCGCCGAGGGTGGGCGGCACCATGATGCGGAGTTCGGCGTACAGGTCGCCGTTCGCGCCGCGTGGGTTCGGCATGCCCTCGCCGCGCAGACGCAGCCGCCGGCCGCTGGACGAACCCGCGGGCACCGTGACCTTGGCCGTGCCGCCGCCCGGCGTGGGCACCGGCACGGTCGCGCCGAGGGCCGCCTCCCACGGGGCGACCGGGACCTGGACGTGCACGTCACGGCCGTCCAGCCGGAACCGGGGGTGGGGCTGGATGCGCACCCGCAGGTACAGGTCGCCCGCGGCGGCGTCACCGCTGCCCCGGCCGCCCTCACCCGCCAGCCGGATGCGCTGACCGTCGGTGACGCCCGGCGGCACGTCGACCTCGTACCGCCGCGGCTGACCGGTGGGACCGGCGAGTGTGACGGTGCGACGGCCGCCCCGGTACGCCTCCTCGACAGTGAGCGGCAGTTCCGCCTCCTGGTCCGCTCCGGGGACGCCGCCTCGGGCGGCGCCGGCTCCGAACATGGAGCCGAACAGGTCCTCGATGTCGATGCCCTCCGCGCCGAAGTCGTCGCCGAAGCCGGTGGCGTACCGGACGCGAGGACCGCCCCCGCCCGCGGTCCTGCGACCGCGGAAGCCGCCGCCCGCTCCCGCCGCGACCCGTTCGTCGAAGTCCTCCGGGATCTTCCGGAAGTCCTCGCCGAAGCGGTCGTAGCGGGCCCGGGTCTTGGGATCGGACAGGACGCTGTGTGCCTCGTTGAGGTCCTTGAAACGCTCCTCCGCCTCGGGGTCCTTGTTGACGTCTGGGTGGTACCTGCGGGCGAGTTTGCGATATGCCTGCTGGATCTCGTCCTGGCTCGCGGTCCGCGGCACGCCCAGCACCTCGTAGAAGTCCCGTGCCATGACCGGTCACTCCCGCTTCGCGACCGTCACGGCGGCGGGCCTGAGCTGCCGTTCGCCGTCCCCGTAGCCGGGGCGCAGCACCTCGACGACGGTGCCCGGTGGGGCGTCGGGGTCCTGGACGACGCCGACCACCTCGTGCCGGGCCGGGTCGAAGGGGACGCCGGTCTCCGCATGCCGCGGGTAGCCGAGCAGTTCGAGGACGTTCACCGCCTGGTCGCGTACGGCCCGGATGCCCGCCACGATCGCGCCCGGATCGGCGCCGGCGTGGGTCAGGGCGAGTTCGAGGTTGTCGAGGACGGGTAGGAAGGCGGCCGCGGTGCGGGACCGCTCGACCGCCCGTTCGCGCTCCAGTTCCCTGGCGTGGCGCTTGCGAAGGTTGTCGAGGTCGGCGAGTGCGCGCCGCCAGCGGTCCTCCAGTTCCTGGATCGCGGTCGTGTATTCGTCCTCGGCAGGTGCGGGGCCGGCGGCATCGGGTCCCGGTTCGCCGTTCGCCGCTTCGGGCCGGGGCGGGCCCGGGTGGGGCAAATCCCCGCGAGGAGGAGGTCCGGCGCCTTCCGGGACCCGTACGCCCGGATCCGACGCGGCCCGGTCGGGTTCCTGGGGGTGGGTGGGCATGGCGCGCCTCAGCCCTTGTCGAACTCGGCGTCGATGACATCATCGTCACCGCCACCGCCACTCGCGGGACCGCCGGTGGCGGCGTCCTGGCCGGGACCGCCCCCTGTGGCGGCGGCGCCCTGATGGGCCGCCAACCCGGCGAGTATCTGCTGGAGTTCGGAGGTCAGAGGCCGCACGCGCTCCACGCCCGCCTCTTCCTTGACCGCCGCCCGGGCGTCGGACACGAGCATTTCGGCGCGTGCCTTCTCGTGCGCGGGCGCTGCGTCACCCAGTTCGGCGAGGCGCTTCTCGACCTGGTACGCGACGGCATCGAGTTCGTTGCGGGCGTCGACGGCCTCGCGGAGTGCCTGGTCCTGGCCCCGGTTGCGCTCGGCCTCCTGGACCATGCGTTCGACCTCACCGCGGTCCAGGTTGGAGCTCTCGCTGATGGTGATGCCCTGTTCCTTGCCGGTGTCCCGGTCGCGGGCCTTGACGTTGAGGATGCCGTTGGCGTCGATGTCGAAGGTGACCTCGATCTGTGGCTCGCCCCGCGGCGCCGGCCGGATGTCGGTGAGCTGGAACCGGCCCAGCACCCGGTTGTCGGCGGCCCGCTCGCGCTCGCCCTGGAGGACCACCACATCGACGGCCGGCTGGTTGTCCTCGGCGGTGGAGAAGGTCTCGCTGCGGCGCACGGGGATGGTGGTGTTGCGCTCGATGATCTTCGTCATCACTCCGCCGCGCGTCTCCACGCCCAGCGACAAGGGTGTGACGTCGAGCAGCAGGACGTCCTTGACCTCGCCCTTGAGCACCCCGGCCTGGATCGCCGCGCCCAGGGCCACGACCTCGTCCGGGTTGACGCTCATGTTGGGTTCCTTGCCGCCGGTCAGCCGGCGGACCAGAGCCTGGACGGCGGGGATGCGGGTGGAACCGCCGACGAGGATGACCTCGTCGATGTCGCTCTCGCCGACCTTGGCGTCGGCCATGGCCTGCTGGACCGGTCCCAGGCAACGCTCCACCAGGTCGCCGGTGATCTGCTCGAACGTGGACCGCATGATCGAGTCGGTGAGGTGCTTGGGGCCCGAGGCGTCAGCGGTGATGAACGGCAGGCTGACCTGCGTCTGCGTCACCGAACTGAGCTCGGTCTTGGCCTTCTCCGCCGCCTCGAACAGTCGTTGCAGCGCCTGCGGGTCCTTGCGCAGGTCGATGCCGTTCTCCTTCTGGAAGTCGTCCGCCAGGTAGTCCACCAGACGCCGGTCGAAGTCGTCGCCGCCCAGGTGGCTGTCACCGGCGGTGGAGCGCACCTCCACCACGCCGTCGCCGACGTCGAGGATGCTCACGT
Organism: Streptomyces sp. NPDC038200; assembly: GCF_055600785.1. Classification (NCBI taxonomy): domain Bacteria; kingdom Bacillati; phylum Actinomycetota; class Actinomycetes; order Kitasatosporales; family Streptomycetaceae; genus Streptomyces; species Streptomyces sp. NPDC038200. The sequence continues at coordinate 91,033 of NZ_JBVJYH010000002.1, read as the reverse complement.
CGAAGGTGCCGCCGCCCAGGTCGAAGACGAGGACGGTCTCGTGCTCCTTCTTGTCCATGCCGTACGCGAGGGCGGCCGCCGTCGGCTCGTTGATGATCCGCAGCACCTCCAGTCCGGCGATCCGTCCGGCGTCCTTGGTGGCGGTGCGCTGAGCGTCGTTGAAGTAGGCGGGCACCGTGATGACCGCCTCCGTGACCCGCTCCCCCAGCTGCTTGGACGCGTCGTCCGCGAGTTTGCGCAGCACCTGTGCGCTGATCTCCTCAGGCGCGTACAGCTTGTCGCGCACCTTGAAGCGGGCCGCCCCGCCGTCGCCCTCGACGACGTCGTACGCCACCGCCCTGGCCTCTGCGGAGATCTCGTCGAAGTGCCGGCCGATGAACCGCTTGGCCGAGTAGATGGTGCCCTTGGGGTTGAGGATCGCCTGGCGCCGGGCCAGCTGGCCCACCAGACGTTCCCCGGTGTCGGTGAAGGCCACCACGGACGGTGTCGTGCGGTTGCCCTCGCTGTTGGGCACGACGGACGGCTCGCCGCTCTCCCACACGGCGATCACCGAGTTGGTGGTGCCCAGGTCGATGCCCACTGCCTTGGCCATGAGGAACTCCTCCCGGTGCAGCGCCTGCGTCGACTCTCCGGATCACGTTCGCTCAGGTAGAGGTGGGACTCCGCCGGTTTCCGACCGGTGCGCACGGAGGGTCTCGAGCACTCCCCAGGGTGACGAACCGGGTGGCTCCACGCCTGCGCCTGGCGAGTCAGGAATGCACGGGTCCGGTCGCCCCACGAGGACGAGAGAAAGCATCCGGACATCACGGGTAAGCCGGCCCGGGAGCGGGTACACGAAATACCGCTCACTTCCCTGAAGGCTCGGGGAAAACGGAGTGATCCCATGGCCGGCAGTCGGACGCACAGGCCGTACCACCGCTGCCTCGACCGGGCGGGGCGCCCTTCGCGGGGCAGCGCCCGGCGGTACCCCACGGCCGCGCGCAGGCAGCCCCGCCCACCCGCCCACCATCACCCCCGCGGCCTGATGGCGCTCTCCCGCTCCCTGTTCGACGCCCCGGACGAAGACGAGATCCTGCGCCTGGCCATGGATCACATAGTCGCCGCGGGGCCATATCGCGCCGAGGCCGGATACCTCAAGGTGGGCGGCGACCTGGTCCCCAGCCCGAGGAACAGGCAGCCGCAGGCCTTGGCCGTGGGCCGGAGGGTGCGGGAGCTGGCCGGGCAGGACGGCAACGTGACCGTAGCCGGTAGGCCCTGGGGCCGGGCCCTGGGGCTACGCGGACCCGGGGGACTCCACGGCTACCTCGTGGTCACGTCCCGCTCCCGGCCCACCGAGGCCGAGCGATCCCTGCTCGCCCTGCTCGTCCGGTACACCACTGCTGCACTGTCGGTCGCCTTCGCACGCCGCCGCCAACGCGAGGACGCGCTGGAGCTTCGCCGGCTCAGGGAGGAACGCACAGCCCTCCAGCGGCAGCTGATCTCTGTGGGGGCTGAGCTGGGCTACGAACGAGCCGTTCACGCTCTCATGGCCGACGTCGCTGCCTCGGGCGGCGGCGACGATGCTGTCACCCGCGCACTGCACGGGCTCACTGGACTTCCCGCGCTGGTCGAGGACCGCTTCGGTCGGCTGAGGTCCTGGACGGGCCCCAGCCGCCCCATCCCCTATCCCGAACCGGACCCCGTGCGCCAGGACGAAATGCTGCACGCCGTCGCCAAAGAGACCGGGCCGGTGCGGATCAGGGACCGGCTGATCACCCTGATCCGCCCGCACGGCGAGATCCTGGGCGTGCTGGCCCTGGTCGATGCCCGGGACGAGGCCGACGAGCGCACCGTGCTCGCGCTGGAACACGCCGCCGCGTCGCTCGCCGTGGAAATGACGCACCTGCGCGATCTGGCCGAAACGGAGCTGAGGCTGCACCGCGAGCTGGCCGACGACCTCCTGGCAGGGACGGACGAGCCGAGCGCCTACGCCCGGTCCGAGGCAGTCGGACACGACCTGCACCGCAGCCACTACATCGTCGTGGTGCAGTGGTCGAACCGGACCCCCGACGATTCCTTCGCACAGACCGTGGGGCGGGCGGCCTCTGCCGTGGGCATGCGCTCGCTGCTGACCCGCCGCTCGGACCACGTCGTCCTCATCGCCGACGAGAGGCCGCACGCCCACGCGCTGTACGAGGCGCTCGCCCGGGAGACCGGAACACGGTCCGGGACGATCGGGGTGAGCGCCCCTTCCGACTCCCTGAACGACATCCCTCACCATTACCAGGAGGCGCAGCGCGCCCTGGACGTGCGCCGCCACTCCCGCGAGCGCTACGGCACGACGTTCTTCGACGAACTCGGCCTCTACCGCATCCTGGGACCCGGCAACGATTACCGGGAACTGGAGACGTTCGTGGACGAGTGGCTCGGGCCGCTCATCGACTACGACTCCCGGCGCCACGCGGCCATGGTGGAGACCCTGTCCCGGTACTTCGACTGCGGCGGCAACTACGACGAGACCGCCGACTCCCTCGCGATCCACCGCAGCACGCTGCGCTATCGGCTCCAGCGCATCCGCGACATCAGCGGCCACGACCTCGCGAACGTCGAGGACCGGCTGAACCTCCAGGTGGCGACCCGAGTGTGGAAGATCGTGCTGGGCGGACCGGGCTGATGCCTCACTGGAACTTCTGCGCCGCGCGGTGTCAGGAGCAGCCGGGCGGGCTGCCCTGCCACAGCGCTGCAGTGGGTGGGTGGCCCTTCCTCGGATGGATCCAGCGAGGTCGCGTCGCGCCAGAAGACGGGGCCTTGGTGCATCACCGCCATCGCCATGACCGGCGGGGCCTTCCGCACCAGCCCCGGAGGGGCCGAGAAGGTGTCCGGCGCCGCCTGTGGACCACGGCAGCGGGAGCGTCAGCGGATGCTGCGGCCGGTGTCGCGGCCGGAGCGAGGCGAAGGCCCGGGGCCGGACACCACCGACGGGTGACGTCCGGGCCGCGGCCCGGGCGTCACAGGGCGATGACGTGGAGGTCGACCAGGTCGAGCAGCGCCCACAGAGCCGAGCCGGGCCGCCGGGTCGACGACGTGCCGAGATGCATGCTCCAGCGGAGCATGGCGTCCAGGACGTGCAGGCCGGGGGTGCGGGCAACGGCGAACGCGGGCAGGAAGGCGAGGCCCAGACCGTGCCGGACCAGTGCCGCCCCCATGTCGATGTCGGGCACTACCAGTGCCACCCGGCGTACGACGCCCGCCGCCGCGAACGCCCGGTCGACCACCTCGCGGGTGCCGTAGCCCCGGCGGGAAGTCCACTGTTCAGCATCGCCCTGCGGCACTTCGCCGTGCAGATCGCGATGATCGGCTTCGCGGCGGTCCTCTCCTGCGGCGCCGTCGTGTCGGTCGCCGTCGCGTTGCGCGACCGTGCACCCGGTCCCGGCGAGCTCTCGACGCAGTCCGCCCCCCTGCTGATCATCCCTGCGGCGCATGCGACACCGGTTGTCTGGGAGGCGCGGGCCCGGGCACCCGGTGCGGGCGGGCGTGACACGGATCCGCGAAGACGGGAGGTCCGAGATGTCTGCGGAATCGGCCAGAACGATCGCGCTCCCCTCCGGTGAGGAGATCGCGGCGCTCGGGCAGGGCACCTGGTACCTGGGCGAGGACCCGGCCCGGCGTGAACAGGAGATCGCCTCGCTGCGGCTGGGCGTGGACCTGGGCATGACCGTCGTCGACACGGCGGAGATGTACGGCGGCGGCGCAGCCGAGGAACTCGTCGGGGAGGCCCTCCGGGGACGCCGGGAAGAGGTTTTCCTCGTCAGCAAGGTGCTGCCCGGCCACGCAACCCGGAAAGGCACCGTCGCCGCCTGCGAGGGCAGCCTGCGGCGGCTCCGTACGGAACGGTTGGACCTCTACCTGCTGCACTGGCGGGGACGGTGGCCCCTCGAAGAGACCCTTGCGGGATTCACCGACCTGGTGGAGGCGGAGAAGATCCGTTACTGGGGCGTGAGCAATCTGGATGTCGCCGACATGGTCGAGCTGACCACCCTGCCCGGCGGCGACGCCGTGGCCGTCGACCAGGTGTTGTACAACTTCTCCCGGCGGGGCATCGAGTGGGATCTGCTCCCCTGGTGCCGCGAGGCCGGGGTGACGGTGATGGCCTACTCCCCGATCGAGCAGGGGCGGCTGCTGAAGGGCGAGGCTTTGGGTGCCGTGGCCCGGGCTCTCGGAGCCACGCCGGCCCAGGTGGCACTCGCCTGGGTGCTGGAACAGAGGGTGGCCGCGATCCCGCGTTCCGGATCACCCGACCACGTTCGGGAGAACCGCGGCGCGGTGGACCTCCACCTTCCTACCGAGGCGCTCGACGCTCTCGACGAGGCGTTCCCGCCGCCCAGCGGGCCCACGCCCCTGGAGATGCTCTGAAGGAGTTGACAGGGTGGCGCTCTGTGCGGGGCGGTGTCGCAACGCCGTGCAGCCTCGCGCGGACGGCCGGCCGGCCGAGGGATGCCTGCACGCTTCATGCTGCTCTGCCAGGGGAAGAGGGGGTGTCCTTTTTCGGCCTGGGGTGCGGAGGCGCTCGGCAGGGGGCTCTGCGAATCTCGTCCGGGGAGCAGCCGATGGCGGCGCGGGCGGGTGCGGACGAAGCCGTCCTTTCCCGGTAAGGAGGCGAGAGTCCTGAGCGTCATGGGTGTCCCGAGATCATCGGCGGTCTCAGCGTCGCCCTCGCCGAGACGTTCACCATCATGCATCCGGATGTCACGAACCCGCAGACCACTCACGGGGAGGGCGTGACCGCGGTGTTCGACCGGCTGCTGTAGCGGTCGCGCCCCGGTACATGTCGCCGGACTCGACTGACAGCGGCTGATCGCCTGGCCAGGGAAACAACCTCACTTGCCCTCACGCGGCGGCGTCCGACTTCAAGCTGCGACTCGCGAAGGGAGCGATACCATGACACAGGAACTCCAGGGGATGCGGGTGGGGATCCTGGCCACCGACGGCGTCGAGCGCGTGGAACTCGACCAGCCGCGCGGTGCGTTGCAGGGCGCAGGGGCGAAGACCGAGATCCTCTCGCTCCACCCCGGCGAGATCCAGGCCCGCCAGTTCGACCTGTACGCGGCCGGGACCTTCCCCGTGGACCGCCTGGTCGCCGACGCCTCCGTCGACGACTACCACGCCCTGCTCCTGCCCGGCGGCACCATGAACCCCGACCAGCTGCGCATGGACCGCGACGCGGTGCAATTCGTCAAGGACTTCATGGCCAGCGGGAAACCGGTCGCGTCGATCTGCCACGGCCCGTGGACCCTGGCGGAAGCCGACGCCGTGCGCGGCCGTCGCCTGACCTCCTGGCCCAGCATCCGCACCGACCTGCGCAACGCCGGCGCGGACGTCGCCGACCAGGAGGTGGTCGTCGACGGGCAGCTGGTCACCAGCCGCGGCCCGGCCGACCTGCCCGCCTTCTGCGCCGCCGTCGTGGAGCAGTTCGGCCGTGCGCACCAACCCATGCCCGGCTGACCGGCGGAACGGGGCCAGACGGGGCACCTCGCGAGCCGTATCCGCCACACGCCGGACCGCGGCACGGCGCCGCGCACGACCCTGCGCCCCGAACGCGGCTGACCGGTGGTCAGCCCCTCGCCGGTGTCAGGAGCGCGCGAGCCGGGCCGCGAGATAGGGTGCGGTGGCGCTGCGGCGTGCCCTCGCCACCTTGGCCGGCGGACCCGCCGCGACCACCCGCCCGCCCGCGTCGCCGCCGCCCGGACCGAGGTCGATGACCCAGTCGGCGGTGGCGATCGTGTCCAGGTCGTGCTCGACGAGGACGACCGTGTTGCCGGCGTCGACGAGCCGGTGCAACTGTCGCAGCAGCAGCGCGATGTCCGAGGGGTGCAGCCCCGCCGTCGGCTCGTCGAGCAGGTAGAGCGCGTGCCCGCGGCGGGCTCGCTGCAGTTCGGTGGCCAGTTTGATGCGTTGCGCCTCACCGCCGCTGAGTTCCGTCGCGGGCTGGCCCAGCCGCAGGTACCCCAGTCCCACCTCGCGCAACGTCTCCAGACTGCGGGAGGCGGCCGGGAGGGCGGACAGGAACTCGGCGGCGGCGTCGACGGACAGCGCCAGTACTTCCGCGATGTTCTTGCCGCGGTAGGTGACTTCCAGCGTTTCGGCGTTGTACCGGGCGCCTTCGCAGGTCGGGCACGGCGCGTAGGTGCCGGGCAGGAACAGCAGTTCCACCGCGACGAATCCTTCGCCCTGGCAGGTCTCGCACCGCCCTTCGGGCACGTTGAAGGAGAACCGCCCGGCCGAGTAGCCGCGCGCCCCGGCTTCGTCCGTCGCCGCATACAGCTTGCGCACCGCGTCGAACATCCCGGTGTACGTGGCCAGGTTGGACCGGGGAGTTCGGCCGATGGGCCGTTGGTCGACCCGGACCAGCCGGTCGAACGACTCGACCCCCGACGCGTCCTGGACGTCGACCTCCAACTGCGCCTCGTCGGGCTCCTCGGGTACGAGCCCGAGGTGGCCGCGGACGACCTCGGCGAGCACCTGCGTCACCAGCGTCGACTTCCCGGAACCGGACACGCCCGTCACCGCCGTCAGTACGCAGAGCGGTACGTCGACGGACACGTCGTGCAGATTGTGGCGGGAGACTCCGCGCAGGTGCAGCCAGCCGTGCGGTGTGCGCGGGCGGTGATCGAGCGGCTGGGCGCGCCCGAACAGGTACTGGCTCGTGGCCGACTCCCCGACCCGCTCAAGACCGGCGACCGGGCCGCTGTACAGCACGCGTCCGCCGCCCTCGCCCGCACCGGGGCCGATGTCGACCACCCAGTCCGCCCGCCGTACGACGTCCATGTCGTGCTCCACGACGAACAGCGAGTTGCCCGCCGCCTTGAGGCGGTCCAGCACGTCCAGCAGCGGTTCCGCGTCAGCCGGATGCAGGCCCGCGGAGGGTTCGTCGAGGACGTATACAACGCCGAACAGCCCCGAGCGCAGCTGGGTGGCGATCCGCAGGCGCTGCGCCTCGCCGGGTGACAGGGTCGTCGAACGGCGCCCGAGGCTGAGATATCCGAGGCCCAGGTCGAGCAGTACGTCGATCCGCGCGACCAGATCGCCGCAGATCCGGACCGCGACCTCGGTCGTCTCCCCGGATCGTGCGGTCGATGTGGTGGCGTCGGCCTCGGACCGCCCCGCGACGGGCCGCAGCAGCTCCACGACCTCGGTGAGCGGCATCGCGTTGATCTCGGCGATGGAACGTCCGGCGAAGGTCACGGCGAGCGCCTCGGGCCGCAGTCCGCTGCCGTGACAGGCGGGGCAGGGCACACTCCTGACGAACCGGAGCGCCCGTTCGCGCATCCTCTCGCTCTTGGAGTCGGCGAGGACGTGCATGACGTGCTTGCGGGCGCTCCAGAACTTGCCCTGGTAACCGTAGTCGACGCGGTCCTCCTCCGGCTCGATGTACACGGAGGGCTGCTCGTCCGTGTACAGCAGCCAGTCCCGGTCCTTCTTCCTGAGCCTGCGCCACGGCCGGTCGATGTCGATCCCCAGGCCGCTCACGACACTGCGCAGGTTGGCGCCCTGCCAGGCGCCCGGCCAGGCGGCGATCGCCCCCTCGCGGATGCTCAGCGAGGGGTCCGGGACAAGCAGGTCCTCGGCGACGTCGTGCACGACGCCGAGTCCGTGGCACTCCGGGCAGGCGCCGGCCGCGGTGTTGGGTGAGAACGACTCGGCTTCCAGCCGTGCGGCCCGGGGCGGATAGGTGCCGGCGCGGGAGTACAGCATGCGCAGCAGATTGGACAGCGTGGTGATGGTGCCGACCGTCGAGCGCGAGCTGGGCGATCCGCGTCGCTGCTGCAGGGCCACGGCCGGTGGCAGTCCGGTGATTTCCTGCACGTGCGGTGCGCCGACCTGTTGCAGCAGCCTCCGGGCGTACGGTGCCACGGACTCGAAGTAGCGCCGCTGGGCCTCCGCGTAGAGCGTGCCGAACGCGAGCGAGGACTTGCCCGAACCGGAGACGCCGGTGAAGACGACCATCGCGTCCCGCGGAACGTCGACATCGATGTTCCGCAGGTTGTTCTCACCGGCGCCCCGGACATGCACGAAGGGGTCGTTCGGGTCCTTGTTCACCGTTCCTGAGTACCTGATCGCGCCGCGAACCGCGCGACAGGCGGTGTCACCGGGCGTTGCTCCCGGGGAACATTCGAGAGTGCTTCACCGTTGATCCGTATGTGGGTGTGAAGGGAACTGTGTCCCCGTGCCTCATCCTCTGCCCATGAGGACGATCGTTCGCCTGAAGCCTCATGGAGCCCCCGCCGCGGGGCGACCGCCCTTCGCGCCCACTCTCGATCGGCCCCGGACGGGGATTCCCCGAACCAGTCGGGGCCTTCGCCTGCCCCCTGTTTGCGCACTTCCGGGCAGGACACCGAAGCGGGGTGTCCGGTGGCGCGGCGTGCGGTGCCGCCCGGGGTGGCGCGGAGCCGGTGTTCGTGGTGGCGCTGGCAACCGTGTGGCCCGGTGGCGGGGCAGGTCCTGCACGGGAGAGCACGAGGAGATCCGACCGTACCGCCCGCACCTGCCGGCAGGGGCCAGCGTGTCACGCAGCGTCGGCGTTACCTCGGGGGCATCCTGTGGCCACGTGCGATCGCGGGGGCAGCCGACGAGAAGGAGTCATCCGGGTGTCGTCACAGGACGTTACGGTCGTGGCTCTTCTGGCGGATCCGGATGCGCCGACGGAGATCGCGCAGCGCATGGCCCGGTTGCTTCCCGACCGGCTCGCCGACAGGTCAGGCCAGGGACGACGGTTCGACGTCGAGGTGGTCAGTGAGCCCTTCACCGCAGGGGCCGAGGATCCGCCCACCTTGATGCAGCGGATCATGGACCGCGCAAGTGAGGGCAGCTGGGACATCATCGTGGCCCTCACCGACCTTCCGCTGCACACACACGGGCGCAAGCTCGTGGTGGATCTGAGTCACGAGCATGGCCTGGCGCTGCTGTCTCTTCCCACGCTGGGGGGCTTCCGGCTGCAGACAAGGGCCCGGCAGGCCGTGGAAGAAGCCGTGCTCAGCTTGGCGGGCTCGCAGGCCACTGGGCCTGAGGGGCCGCCGGGAAGTCAGCCGCTGCGGGGGCCCTTCACCGGTCGTCTCGCGCCCATCCATCCGGGCCAGGTCGGTGAGGAGGAGATCGCCGATCAGCGGTACGTCGTCAGCGGGCCGCGCGGTTACCTGAGGGTGCTCCTCGGTATGGTCCGCGCCAACCAGCCGTGGCGCTTGGTGCCGGGCTTGTCGAAAGCCCTGGCGGCCGCACTCGCCACGGGAGCGGTCGCCACCGTGAACTCCACCATCTGGAACCTGGCCACCTCCCTGAGCACGCCACGCCTCGTGATCGCCACGGTCGGTTCTGTCGCGCTCATGATCGGCTGGCTGATCGTGGACGCGAACCTGTGGCATCGAGCGGATGAGGTGTCGCCGGAGGCGAGGAAGAGGGCGGCTCTCTACAATGCCTCGACGGTCGTGACCGTGGGTATCGGGGTGCTCGTCTGCTACGTGGGTCTGATGGTCATCAACCTGGTGTGGGCGCTGTTCATCCTCAACGACCGAGTGTTCGCTTCCACGACACGAACCCCGCTGCACGCCACGGAGTACTGGACGCTGTCCTGGTTCGTCGCTTCGGTCGCCACGGTGGGCGGCGCGCTGGGATCGGGCCTGGAGAGCGACGAGGCGATCCGGGCAGCCGCCTACTCCAAGCGCGAACAGGAACGTCGCAGCCTGCTGCAGGACGACCACGGAGACTAGCGGGTGACCTCCGTCGGAGATGCGCCGTCGGTCGGTGGTCGTCCGGGTCCGGAGATTCCGCCGATCGGTCGGTGCGTGGTTGTTTCGCCTCGGAGGCCGACGGGGACCCGCACGGCACGCCGCCGAAGCGCGGAAGCTGCGCCAGGCGGGCCGGCGGCAAAACGACCGTTCCACCTGATCCGGGTGAACGGCCCGCAGAGGCGTACCGGAGCCCCGAACCCCGTCGCAGCACTTGCGAGAGTCAGGCTCCTTGCGCCCTTTCCATCACCACCATGCCGCGACATCAAGGGAAGTCACCATGAGAGCAGCGGTATACGAAGGACCGCGAACGGTCACCGTGAAGGACGTACCGGACGCGAAGATCGAACACCCCTGCGACATCATCGTCAAAATCACCACGACCAACATCTGCGGTTCGGACCTGCACATGTACGAGGGCCGCACCTCGTTCGAGTCCGGCCGCACCCTGGGCCACGAGAACATGGGCCAGGTCGTGGAGGTCGGCTCGGCCGTCCGCAAGGTCCAGGTCGGCGAGTACGTGGTCCTGCCCTTCAACATCGCCTGCGGCTTCTGCAAGCAGTGCGAGCAGGGTCTGACCAACTACTGCCTGACCATGCAGCCGGAACCGGCCCTCGCCGGAGCCGCCTACGGATTCGCCGACATGGGCCCCTACCAGGGCGGCCAGGCGGAACTGCTGCGCGTGCCCTACGGCGACTTCAACGCGCTGCGTCTGGGCGAGGACGCCGCCGACCGGCAGACCGACTACGTGATGCTCGCCGACATCTTCCCCACCGGCTATCACGCCACCGAGATGGCCCACGTCAAACCGGGCGACCAGACCATCGTCTTCGGGGCCGGCCCCGTCGGACTCATGGCGACCTACTCCGCCCTCCTCAAGGGCGCCGGCCGCGTCTGGACGGTCGACCACCAGCCCGACCGGCTGCGCAAGGCGGAGGAGATCGGGGCCATCCCCATCAACACCGCCGAGCAGAACCCGGCGGAGGTCGTCAAGGAGGCCACCCTCGGTCTGGGCGCCGACAACGGCTGTGAGTGCGTCGGCTATCAGGCACACGACCCCGAGGGACACGAGGACGCCAGCCTCACGCTCAACGGACTGATCGACTCGGTCAGGTTCACCGGCGACATCGGCGTGGTGGGCGTGTTCCTGCCCCAGGATCCCGGCGGAGCGGAGGCCCAGGGCGAGCTGGAGGCCCAGGGCAAGGTCCCGATCGACTTCGGCATGATGTGGTTCAAGGGCCAGCACATGGGCACCGGGCAGGCGCCGGTGAAGAGGTACAACCGGGCGCTGCGAGACCTGATCGCCGGCGGGAAGGCGAAGCCGAGCTTCGTCGTCTCCCACGAACTCAGCCTGGACGAGGCCCCCACCGCCTACGAGCACTTCGACGCCCGTGACGAGGGCTGGACCAAGGTGGTCCTGCATCCCGACGGACACGGCAACGGCCACAAGCGGTAAGAGCCCCGGGGCCGCCGTGCCCCCTGTTCGGCCTGGACCGGTCCGGGGGGCGGGTGGCGATCTGCCCGTCCCCCGGACGGGGCTGGGGGCAAGCGCCGCGCTCCGGCCGGACCCGGACCAACAGCGCTTGCCCGCGCTCCGGCCCGGAGGACGGACGGCGGACGCTCAGCAGTGTCCGCAGGGGCAGCACCCCGTGCAGCGGCTGCGGCCGCCAGCCAGTTCGCAGGCCGTGTGGGAGGCTTCCTTGCCCGACGGCTGCCGCACCTCAACCGGGCCGACGCGACCCGGCAGGGCGTTCCGGCCAGGCGAACACCCGTGACGTGGCTGCGGGCCTTCGCGGAGGCCGTGCGATCCGGGCTCACGATCGAGGAGACGCGACTGGAGACCCTGCTCGCGCTGCGCACGGCCGCTGGGGTGGCCATCGTCATCGGGCCGACGCTGTGGATGGTCTCCCCTGCGTATGCCGCGTCCGCCGCCCTCGGCGCCTACTCCGCGGGTGGGGCCACCTTCCAGCGCAGCTGGCGTCCACGCAAGGTGGTCGCGCTCGGCGCGGGCGCGGGTCTGGCGCTCAGCACCTTCGTGGGCTACCTGGCGGCAGGGCGACTCGTGACGTTCCTTCCGCTGCTGGCCGTATGGGCCTTTGCCGCGGGAATGGCGTGGGCCGTCGGATCGACCGCTGGGATCGTCGCAGCGACGACCGTGGGCAGCATGCTCGTGACCATCACCCTGCCCACGAGCGTCGGGCGAGCCCTGGAGCACGCCGGGGTCATCGCACTCGGAGGCGTGACACAGGCCGTGCTGATCTTGCTGTTCCCGATCCGGCGTTGGGGAGCGCATCGTGACGCGCTCGCCGACGCCCTGGCCGCCGTGGCGGACTACGCCCGCCGGCTGCGGCACGACCCGACCGCCCCGTTCGACCCGGAGCCGTTGATGACGGCCCGGGACGCGGCCGCCGTGACGCCGTCTCAGGCCCGCACCCGTCCCCCCGCCCTCCACGGCCCCCGGGGCCTCGCCGAGCGCATTCGGCCAATCGTCGCCGCGCTCGCCGACCCCGACGTCGGCGCCCCGGCGGAAGGACCCGGGCGGGACCGCGCGCGGGAGTTGCTCGACGCGGCCGCCGACGTCCTCGATGCGGCCGCCCGTTCGATCCGCCGCGGCACTCCCGCCGAGGTGCGGAACGAGAGCACGGACGTCCTGCGCGTCGACGAGGAGCACGAGGTGCTGGAGGGCCCCGCGCGGCAAGCCGCCGAGCGGCTTGTGGAACTGCTCGGTGAGGCGTTGGAGATCGCCGGGAGCGGCTGCGTGAGCGGGAGGACGCCCACGCCGCCCGGCCTCGCCGGCGCCCAGTTCCTGGTGCGCCCGACATTGCTCCGGCTGGTCCCGATCGTCGTCCGGGCGGTGCGCCGTGAGCTCCGCCGGGACTCGCCCGTGTTCCGGCACGCCGTCCGCCTGGCGGCGGTGGCCACGCTCGGCTATCTGATCGCCGCCCGGCTACCCCTGGGCCACGGCTACTGGGCGCCCATCGCCTCGGTGATGGTGATGCGGCCGGACTTCCACCGGACGTACGCGCGTGCGGTGGCCCGTCTCGCCGGGACCCTGGCGGGGGTCGCGCTCGCCACCGGGACGGTGCGGGCCCTGGGCCCGGACGCCCATGTGTCCGGCGCGCTGGCGGTGGTCTCGGCGGGCCTGTCGTACACGCTGAACCGTACCGGCTACGCCTACTCCCAGTGCTTCACCGCCGCGTACGTCGTCTTCCTGCTCGGCATGGGCGGCCAGGCGTGGGAGCAGACAGTCCCGGAGCGGGTGGTGCTCACCCTGCTCGGCGGGGCCCTGGCGATGCTGGCGTACCTGGTGTTCCCCGCGTGGGAGACACCCCGCCTGCCGGGCCGGCTCGCGGACTGGCTCGCCGCCGACGGCCGCTACGCGGCCGCGGTGCTCCGCGACTACGCCGAACCGACCCGGGAGCATCGCGCCGACATGCGCCGGGCACTGCTGGAGAGCAGGGAGGCACGTGCCGCCTGGCAGGAGGCATACGACCGGGCAAGGCGGGAACCGGTCCGCCCCAGGGGTCTGACGTCGCGCGAGGCGCAGGAGGCGCAGGAGGCGCTCAAGGGGTTCGGCCGGGCAGCGATGCTCATGGAGAGCCACGTCCCGCGGGCCGACAGCCCTTTCGTCCCCCAGGCGGAGCGATTCGCCGAGGCTCTGGAAACGGACACCGCAAAAGCAGCAGCCGCCATCCGCGAGCACAGGAATCCGGACTGGGGAGGCGTGGAGGAGGCGCTCCACGCGTGGGAGGACACCGCCTCCGGCAACGGGAGCCCGGTCGTGCGGCGCGAGGCGGAACTGCAGAAACGGGCCTTGGAGGACCTCGCGACAGCCGTGAGCCGCACCCCCCTGGAACGGGACGTCGGCTCTGCTCGCGAGGAGCAGCGGGTGCGGGCCGCCGTGGCGGCGGAAGGTGACGGATCAGGGCACGCGCACCAAGGCGGGTGACGGCGCCGGCGGCGGGGAGCGCCGCGCCTCCTGGAGCGGGAAGCAGTCTCCCGACCGCGTCGAGTTCAGCCACACGTACGCCGATGTCGCCCTCACGAGGATCAGCCCCGCCCGGATGAGCGGTTCGAACCCCTCGACGTTCCTCCGGGAGAACTTGCTCGTCTCGTCGAAGCGGGCGCGCAACGGCGTGAGGTCGCTGAGCGTCTCGTTGATGTCGAAGACGAGGACCCGGAGCTGGTCGGCGCGCATGCCCTTCTCCTGGTGTCCGGAGGCCGAATCGGTGCGCGGCCCGTCAGGCTGCGAGTACCCGCTCTGCGGGCTGCTGCGGCAGCCTGGGCTCGTCGTCCCCTTCGGCGTGCCGGCGGGGTACGGGCAGACGGAGTGCGCGGAGGGTCCGGGTTTCCAGTCGTACGGCGGCGTCACGGCTGCGGCTGTGTTCCAGCAGACGGCTCAGCGCCTGACGGATGCCGGTAGCCGGTTCGTCGATGCAGATACGTTCCTCCGCATAGGCGTGGACCAGGGCGTGAAGTCGGAAGCCGCCGGGCGCGGTGCGCTCGATCAGGTGTGCTGCCGTCAGGGTGGCGAGGTGACGCTCGGCCGTGACGGTCGGTTCGTCCAGGAGCGCGGCGGCCGTGGCGGCGTCGATCTCCTGCAGCGGATGGAGGGCCAACAGACGCATCAGCCGTCGCGTGCTCTTGGGCAGTCGTGCGTCGGAAGCGGACAGCGCGGTCCGTACGCCGTCCTCCAGGGCCAGGCCGGTCAGGGGCTCCCTGTAGTAGTCGCCGAGCGCCCAGGCGGGGTGGTCGCGCATGTGACGGCCGATGATGGAGAGCGCCAGCGGAAGGTGGCCCAGCAGGCCCGCGATCCGGTGGATGGCCGGGATGTCCGGGGAGACGCGTTCGGCTCCCGCTGTCGCCCGCAGCAGCTCGACGGAGTCGTCCGGGTCGAGCGGTTGCACCGATAGGCGAGTGGTGTCCCCGAAGCCGGCCAGGGCACGCCGGCTGGTGATCACCGTGCGGCATCCTCGGCTCCCCGGCAGCAGGGGCCGCAGCTGTTCCGCGTCCGCTGCGTCGTCCAGGACGATCAGCGCTCCGGTTCCCGCCAGCAGTTGCCGGTAGAGAGCCGCCCGTGCCTCGAGGTCGTAGGGGATGCGGTCGCCGGTGGTGCCGAGCAGGCGAAGGAAGGTCTCCAGCACGGCGGCCGGGTCGGCGGGCGGGCCTTGCGGGACGGAGCCGCGCAGGTTCGCGAACAGGATGGGTGCGTCGGTGCGCTCCTCGGCCAGCAGCCGGTGAGCGATGTGCAGGGCCAGTGACGTCTTGCCCACCCCGGGCATGCCCTCCAGCACAAGCGCCGTCCCGTCCCGGTCGCAGGCCAGTAAGACCTCCGCCTGACTCACCAGGTCGGTCCTGCCGACGAACAAGGGCGGTACCGCGGGCAGCCGGTTGGAGGCGCTGACCCGTGCGGCGGCCTCGGCCTCGCCGAGCACGGTGCGAAGCGACTGCCGCCAGACGGAGAGAATGGCTTCATCGGTGCCGACGAGGGCCTGGACCACGGCCAGCAGCAGGTCGGAGTTGGGGCGGCGGCGGCCGAGCTGGAAGCAGTTGCCCACCGTCGAGCGGGCGGGCCATTCGCCGCGCGGGCGCCCTGCCCGCTGCCAGTCCCGGTGGATGCGCCGCGTGATCTCGGTGATCGACGGATTTCCCGCCCACGCCTTGAGCAGCCGCAGCTCCGCGATGAACTCGTCGATCGTGCGGGCCTTTACCGGATCCAGTACCTGCGGCACGAACATCCTCCCCCTGGGACACCTGGGCCACCAACAACTTGGAACACTCGTTTCAAGTTAGCGGACCCGGGCCCTCGACTGTCAAGCGGTATCCGAGGGTTCCCCTCCGGCCACGGAGCGCGTCCAGGATCATCCAGATCACTCCGGAAGCCAGCATTCCGTCCTGATGCTGAGGCCCGTCCCCGCTCACCTGCACCCCGGGAGTCCCACTCGCCGCCGACGGCGAGCCCCGCGTGCCCCGTTCCAGGACAGGAGTACGTGCATCGCCATGCCCGAACTCGGTGTATCCCTACGCCCCGTCGGCGGCAGCGTCGTCGTGGGCCAGGCCAGAGACCACACGCTCACCATCGACCGGCCCAAGGAGAAGGAGGGCACCGACGCCGGCCCCATGGGCGGAGAACTGCTGCTCCTGGCACTCGGCGGGTGCTACGTGAGCACCTTCCTCGCCGCCCTGAAGGCCGAGGACCCGCAGGCCGACGCCTCCGAGATCGGCTTCCAGGTCGACGGGAGTCTCGTGAGCGCGCCGACCCGCTTCTCCGAGATCACCGTGCGGATCTCGGCGCCCGCCGCCCTTCGGGACCTGATCTCCAAGCCCCTGCTCAAGGCCGAGCGGGGCTGCATCGTTCACCACTCGATCCGCGACGCCATAACGGTCCGCTTCACCCACGAGTGGCGCTGACTCCCCCCACCGAAGGAGACAAGACCGTGGAAATGCAGCACACCACGACGCAGCACACCAGGACGCAGGGCACCCCGAGCCAGGACCGCGGCATGGCGGACAAGGCCATGCCCGAGAGCGGTATGCAGCACGACTCCGAAACCGATACGGCTCCCGGCACACGTCGCGTCACGATCGTCGGCGCCGGGTTCTCGGGCACGCTGACCGCCATCCGGCTGCTCCACTTCGCCGATGGGCCATTGGAGATATGTCTGATAGAGCGGGAGGAGGGTTACCGCTACGGCGGTATCGCCTTCGGCTGGGCGTCCACCAACTGGGAGCACATGCTCAACATCCAGGCCGGCCGCATCACCCTGCGCCGCGAGCGTCCGGAGGATTTCCTGGAGTGGGCCAACGAGGAGGCGGACCGCTCTGACTGGCCGCAGAAGTGGCAGTATCACAGCTTCGGCGTGGCCTGCGTGGTGCCGCGGCGGATCTTCCGGCAGTACCTGGCCGAGCGGCTGCGCGACGCGGCCGCCGACGCCCCCGCCGAGGTGACCCTGCGGGAGCTTTCCGGTGAGGTCATCGACGTACACCGGCGGGGCGACGGCTATGTCGTCAAGTACGCCGACGCCTCGGAGCGGGGCGGCGTGCACGGCCTGCCGTCGGACCAGGTGGTCCTGGCGACAGGTCACCTCTCACCGGTGCAGGCGCCGTTCTACCACCGCATCAAGGACTGCGACCGCTTCCTCCCCGACCCCTACGCCCCCGGTGCGCAGGACTGGTTCCAGGCGGTCGGCGCCGAGGAGAGCGTCCTTGTCACGGGCTCCGCGCTGTCGGCCTTCGACACGGTGATCTCCCTCGTCCACGCCGGCCACCGGGGGCAGATCCTGATCTGTTCGCGCGGCGGCCACATGCACGGCACCTACCCCGTCGACCACGAGCACGACATCTGGCAGGCCCGCCGGCCCCCCTTCCTCGACGCCAAGGAGCTCAGCCCCGAGGCGGTGGTGGAGGGGATCAAGGCGGAGTACGCGCACCTGCGCGACCAGCACGGCGTGGAACCGGGCAGCGCGCTCGAGGCCGTCTTCCCCGAGCGGGTCATGAAGGCGTGGGAGCCGTACGTCATCGAACTGGTCTCCCGCATGGACGCCCGCGACGTGCGGTCGCTGCTCGACAGGTACAAGAGCCTGATCGTCACCAACCGCACGAGCACGGTGCGGGAGATCGGCGGCGTGGTGCGCAGCCGGATGCGCGGATACAACGGCGCCCCGAAGACCGTCGACCTGATGTCCGCCGGCATCCAGGACATGCGCCCCGTCGAGGACGGCACGAAGATCCGGGTGGTCTTCACCGACCAGCCGGACATCGTCGTCGACAGGGTCGTCAACTGCCTGGGCAACAACACCGACTACGAGCGCACCGACCACCCCCTGTGGCACGGCCTGGTCAACGCGCACGGCTACGCGCAGCCGCAGACCAAGACCCACCGGGGCATCGAGGTCGGCACCCACGGACAGCTCATCGGCGCCGACGGCGAGGTGGCGGCGGGGCTGTTCGGCGTCGGCCCGATGCGCCAGGGCGACGAGACCACCCGCCGCGGCCGCCTGGGCGCGTTCGTGTTCAGCATCGGCACCCTGCGCAACCAGTGCTTCGACACGGCGATGGAGGTGCTGCGCCGACTCGAATCCGCCAGCGGCGAGGAGCAGATGGACGTTCCCGACGGCATCCACCACTGCCTGATCCGCAGCAGCGACTGGATCGCCGCCGACCTCGCCACCGAGGAACCGCAGGCCACCCGCCTGCGCCAGCGCCTGCAGGACCACGCCCGAGACAACGTCCTCCCCAACGCCGTCAACTACCTGCAAGCCCAGGACCGCACGGAGCGCCGCAAGTACCGCACCATCCTGGACGACGACCTGACGGACTTCGGCGCCGCCCTCGCCCGCGAGTTCAGTCTCACCCCTCAGCAGGCCCGGCGGACCGTCTCCCTGCTGGCCACGCTCGTGCAGAAGCACGCGGTCCACACCCTGTGCGACATCACCAAGCTGGCGGGCTGGGACTCCCAGTACGCCGAGCAGGTCAAGCACGCCCCGAAGAAGGACGCGTGATGACCGTCGAGAACCAGCAGGATCTGCTGAGCCGGCTGTTCATGGTCCGGCACGGCGAATCGACCTGCAACTCCGTCCACCGCATCGCCGGGCAGCGCGACGCCCCGCTGACCTTCCTCGGCCGGATCCAGGCCGAGAAGGTCGCCAAGGGCCACCGCGGCCGGCACTTCGACCGCGTCTACGTCTCTCCGCTGACCCGCGCCTACGAGACCGCCGGCACCCTCTTCCGTCTCGACGCCACCGACGCGGATGCTCCCGAGGTCGTGGTCGAGGAGCGCCTGATGGAGCGCGACTTCGGCAGCTACACGCTGGAGAGCAAGTCCATCCTCCAGCGCCGCCACGGCATCGCCGAGTACGAGCGCGCCATGAACGCCGACAGCCCCACCATGCACGGCGGCGAGACGTTCCAGCAGTTCAAGGATCGCGTGCATGCCTTCTACGAGGAGGAGCTGCTGCCGGCGCTGCGCCGCGGTGAAACGGTCTGCGTGGTCTCCCACAAGTACGTCGTCGAGTTGATCTGCCGGTTCATCCTGGCCCGTCCGGCCGACGAATCGTACGACCTGCGCCTGCCGAACTCGCAGATGCTGCAGGGCGATCGGATCCACAGCTACGTCAAGAACGAGAACAAGACCATGAACATGGTCTACGACTGGATCGTCGTCAATCATCCCGTGGTCTTCTGCGTCGGACTGGCCGCCGGCCTCCTGGCCAACCTGGCCGGGGTGCGCCTGTCGGCGTCCCCGTACGTGCTGCTGATGCTCCTGGTGCTGGCCAGCGTGATCACCATGTGCCGCATCGAGCTGGAAAACGCCCGCGCCTACGTCACCGACCGCGGCACGCTCCGGTCCGTCGCCCTGCGCTACCTCGCCCTGCCGATCGCCTTCGCGGCCCTGGTGGCCTGGTCGGACGCGGGCAGTACGAGTACGGCGGCGATCGCCGCGGTGTTCCTCGCCACCCCCAGCTCGGTGGTGGCGATGACGGTCAGTCGCTGCCTGGGCGGAATGATCATGCCGACGTTCGCACAGGTCCTGCTCTCCTCACTGGCCGCGACCGTGTCGTTCTCGACCGTCCTCGCCCTGACCCTGCACGAGGACGTCGCAGCGGCCGTGGCCATCAGCGCCGCCACCTCCACCGGCGTCGTCACGTTGGTCTACCTCCTGGTCAAACGCCTGCGGGAACGCTCTCCCATCCGCACGGCCAAATACGGCGAGCGCAACGGATACGTGGCCGTGCTCCTGCTGACCGCGTTCGTCGTGCTGGTCTGCCTCAAGCTCGACCTGCACGGCTTCACCACGTACGCGCCCACCGCCGTAGGCATCGCCGTCGGCCTGCGCCTGGTCGCCGCCCTGCTCAAGCGTCGACGCCACGTCCAGACGCTCGACGACTACACCGCCATGACCTACCCGAACGTGTTCGTGGTGGTCATCATCGCCGCGCTCACCGGCAACCAGCCGCTGGAACAGGTGGCGATCTGGACCCTGCTGCCGATGTTCGTCCTGTCCTTCTTCGACGGCTTCTACGCCCGCCACCTCGTCGTCGCCCCCGACGACCCGCGCTGGCCCGACGTACTCGACCTCAAGGACCGTCCGCCGGTCGAGCAGCATGACGCCGCCTCCGCCCGCGCCCTTGAAGACCCCGACGCCCAGCTTTCCGCGAGGAGTTGACCTTGGCCGCGCCCGCCGCTTCGCTGATACCCCGGCCGTTCCTGTTCTGGACCGGTGTCGCCCTCACCTGTGCCGGCGTCGTCGAGCACCTGTGGATGTTCATCGACTCCGCGTCCATGCACTTCCACATGTCCATGATGGACATGTCACCGGCGATCATGTGGGCGGCCATGGCCGCCATCGTCGTCGGCGTGGTGCTCTCCGGCATCGCGGTCGTGCAGCCGCGGACAGCCGGCGCCCGCCCCGCCGCCCCCACTCCTGCCCCCGCCACGACGGCGAGCCGCCGCCGCCTCATCACCATCCTGACCTTCGCCCTCCTGGTGGACCAGATGAAGCCGGCCACCCTGGCGTTCATCGCGCCCGGCCTGCGGGCTGAATACGGCCTCAGCGCCGCCGACGTCTCGTGGCTGCCCACGGTCGCGCTGACCGGCACCGTGCTCGGATCACTCGTCTGGGGACGCGCGGCGGACCGCATCGGCCGCCGGGCCACCATCCTCATCGCCTCCCTGCTCTTCCTCGGCACCACGGTGTGCGGTGCCATGCCGACCTTCGGCGGCACCCTCGTCATGTGCGCCCTGATGGGCATGGCGGCCGGCGGCATGCTGCCCGTCGTCTACGCCCTGATGACCGAGAGCCTGCCGCCCGGCCGACGCGCGGCCATCATGGTCCTGCAAGCCGGACTGACCACCACCGGCGGCTACATGGCCGCCTCGGGACTGGCCGCCGTCCTCATCCCGCTGGCCGGCTGGCGCGTGACCTGGTTCGCCCAGCTCCCACTGGTCCTGATCCTGATCGCGCTGAACCGCTGGATCCCCGAATCGGCCGCCTTCACCGCCCGGCAGACACGAGCGAAGCAGGTCCCCGCCTCCGCCCTGTTCGCAAGCCCACAGACGACCAAGACACTGGTCGTCAGCGCCTACGCACTGGCCTGGGGCCTCGTCTACTGGGGCTTCATCACCTTCCTGCCCAGCCAGCTGGAATCCTCCGGCCGGCACGGCATGTCCGCCGCCACCCTGCTGTTCGTCTCATCGCTACTGGCCATTCCCACCTGCGCGGTCGGCGCATGGCTCTACATGCGCTGGTCGGCCAAGGGCACCATGGTCGTCTACGCGGCCCTCACCGTCGGCGCCCTTCTGACGCTGGCAGCCATCGGGCTGGAGGGCAGCCGGCCCGTCCTGCTCGCCACCGTGATGCTGCTGTTCGCCGGCACCGCCGGTGTCATCGCGCTCATCGGCCCCTACACGGCCGAGATCTACCCCTTGTCCATCCGGGGCACCGCCGGCGGCTGGGCCGCGGCCGTCGGCAAGTCCGGCGGAGCCTTCGGTCCGCCCCTGATCGCACTGGTCCTCTCGGCACCCGGAGGCATCCGCACCGCCGCGGTGTCCGTGGCGCTCCCCATGGCTCTGGCGGGGCTCGCCGTCGCCGTCCGCGGCAGCAACCCGCAGGCCGCCGCCCAGGCCCCCGAGGGCGCCAGCGCGCTGGACGCCGCACTCGACGACCTGGTCAGCAGCGAGGCCGTTGCCGCCCGGGCCACGGCGACAACACCGATGCCGGGCAAGGGAGGTACAGCGGCATGACCGACGGCGTCAACGGCGTGGCACTCACCGTCTTCGCCCTGTTCTTCCTGCTCGTCACCGTCATGGGCTTCCTCGCCGCGCGCTGGCGCAGGGCCGGTGACGCGTACACCCTCGACGAATGGGGCCTGGGCGGCCGCTCGTTCGGCACCTGGATCACCTGGTTCCTGCTCGGCGGCGACGTCTACACCGCCTACACGTTCGTCGCCGTGCCGGCGGCGGTCTACGCGGCGGGGGCGGCCGGCTTCTTCGCGGTGCCGTACACGATCCTCGTCTACCCCCTGATCTTCACCTTCCTGCCCAGGCTGTGGTCCGTGTGTCACCGCCACGGGTACGTCACCACGGCGGACTTCGTCCGCGGCCGCTTCGGCTCGAAGGGCCTGTCGCTCGCCGTGGCCTTCACCGGCATCCTGGCCACGATGCCCTACATCGCGCTGCAACTCGTCGGAATCCGGTCCGTGCTGGACGTGCTGGGCGTCGGCGGCGGCGAGCACACCAACTGGTTCCTCAAGGACCTGCCGCTGCTGATCGCCTTCGGCGTGCTGGCCGCCTACACCTACTCCTCCGGCCTGCGCGCCCCCGCCATGATCGCCTTCGTCAAGGACACGCTGATCTATGTGGTCATCGTCGTCGCGATCATCTACATACCCATCAAGCTGGGAGGCTTCGACGACATCTTCGTCAAGGCCGGCGAGGCGTACAGCCAGACCGACCCCGCCACCGGCAGACCGCGCGGCGCTCTGGTCAGCGCCCCCGGCGCCCAGTGGACGTATGCGACTCTGGCGCTCGGCTCCGCGATGGCCATGTTCATGTACCCGCACTCGATCACGGCGACGCTGTCCTCCCGCAGCAGAGACGTGATCCGACGCAGTACGACGGTGATGCCCCTCTACACCCTGATGCTGGGGCTGCTCGCCCTGTTGGGCTTCATGGCGATCGCGGCCGGTGTGAAGGTCACCAACGGGCAGCTGGCGATCCCGCAGCTGTTCGAGGACATGTTCCCGGACTGGTTCGCCGGTGTGGCCTTCGCGGCGATCGGCATCGGCGCGTTGGTGCCGGCGGCGATCATGTCCATCGCGGCGGCGAACCTCTTCACCCGCAACATCTACAAGGACTTCATCAAGCCGGACGCCACGGCCGAGCAGGAGACCAAGGTCTCCAAGCTGGTCTCCCTGCTGGTGAAGGTCGGCGCCCTGGTCTTCGTCCTCACCATGGACAAGACGGTCGCCATCAACTTCCAGCTCCTGGGCGGCATCTGGATCCTCCAGACCTTCCCGGCCCTGGTCGGCGGCCTGTTCACGCGCTGGTTCCACCGCTGGGCGCTGCTGGCCGGCTGGGCGGTCGGCATGATCTACGGCACGGCCGCCGCGTACGGCGTCGCCTCGCCGACGCAGAAGCACTTCGGCGGCTCGGCCGAGGAGATCCCCGGCATCGGCCGGATCGGCTACCTCGGCCTGACCGCGTTCGTGGTCAACGTCCTGGTCACGGTGGTCTTCTCCTTCGCCCTGAAGGCGGCGAAGGCCCCCGAGGGCATCGACGTCACATCACCTGGGGACTACACGGCGGACGCGGCGGAAGCGGAAGCGAAGGCGGCTCCCACCCTGCGTCCGGGCACTTCACCCGCGCCCGAACCCAGTGGAGAGTGAGAGCCGGCTCCAGCCCAGGTCTATGCCGCCGCCCGGACTCCGATCGAGTCCAGGGCGGCGGTCACCGTCCTGCGCAGTGACGCAGCGTCGGCACCGGCACGGGAGCGCAAATTGACGCCATAGGCGAGCAGCGCCAGCAGATCCGCGGAAGCGCCCGGGTCGGCGCCGGAGGGCAACTGCCCCTGATGCTCCGCGGTGACGAGGGCGGCGTACATCGCCTCGCGCAGCTCCCGGTGGTGCTGGTCCAGGACGGCGCGTACCTCCGGGTCGCTGTTCTCAGACCCGGCGTGCGCGTTGGAGACCATGCAGCCCCAGCGGGCGTACTCGCCCGAGCAGCGGGCCTCGATCAGGACGCCGAAGAATTCGGCGACGGCGGGCAGTCCCCGTTCGTCCTCGGCCAGGCGCCGGAACATCGGCTGGGATCGCTGCTCCAGGTAGCGGCGCAGCGCGGCACGGTAGAGCTCCTGCTTGCCGCCGAACGTGGCGTAGAGGCTGGAGCGGTTGAGCCCGGTCGCGGTCACCACGTCCTGGATCCCGGTCGAGGCCACGCCCTGCCGCCAGAACAGCCGCACCACGGTCTCCAGGGTGGCGTCCGGATCGAAGTGCTTGATGTCCGGCATGCTTCACCCCGTCATCCTGAAATGAGGATTCCAAGATACTCCCAGTTCAGTACACCGCAAAGGGGTCGACAGGTACAGAGCGGGACAGCTCCCCACTCACCACCACCAGCAGCGCGAAGGCGTCCAGCTTCGTCCACGATCGCCCCCCGGGGCCGCCGCCCGCCGCGACCATGCCGCCATGAATCGCATACCAGCCCTCTGGGCGGCCGCGTACGGGTCACAGACCCCCCGCCTCCGCCGCCACCTCGCCCGCCGCGCGGTCCGTTTCGCCGCGTTCGTCAAAGCGCTCGCCCTGGCCGACCATCGCCCCTTCACGAGCCTCTGACTCATCGGCACCTGCGCACGGCTGGCGCGGGACCACGCAAACTCTTATCTTGGAACGGTCATTTCAAGATTGAGGGTCCCGCTCCAGTCGCCGACCAGAAGGAACGAGCACCATGACCAGCCTCAACGCCGAACTGCGCACCTTCTACGAAGCCCGCCAGCAGCAGATCCCCGCCGAGATCCGACAGATCATGCAGCGGGCCGGACAGGAACTCGCCGCCTCGGGCCAGGCCGACCGCGCCCTGACCGTCGGCGCGCAGGCGCCGCGCTTCCGCCTCCCCTCCGCGACGGGGCAGACCTTGGCCCTGGACGACCTGCTCGACGACGGCCCGGTCGTGCTGACCTTCTACCGCGGCGCCTGGTGCCCGTACTGCAACATCGCCCTGCACTCCCTCCAGCAGCACCACGAGGCGATCACCGCCCGCGGCGCCCGCCTGGTGGCCGTCTCACCGCAGGTACCCGACGAGTCCCTCACCCTCACCGAGAAGCACGACCTCGCCTTCGACGTCCTCAGCGACATCGGCTCCGACACCGCCAAGCAGTACGGCCTCGCCTTCGACCTCCCCGACGACCTCGCCGCCGTCTACGACAAGCTCGGCTTCGACCTCCAGCGCGTCAATGGCGGCCACCCGCGCACGCTCCCGCTGCCCGCCACCTATGTCATCGACCGCACCGGCGCGATCCGCTGGGCCTTCGTCGACACCGACTACACCACCCGCGCCGAACCGGCCGACATCATCGCCGCCCTCGACGCGCTGCACTGACCGCCCCACGCGCCTGCCGGCGCGGCCGGAGCACGAGCGCTTCGATGCCCGACGAGGCACGCAAGGGCGCTTGCCACCCGGGCTCGTTCTCCGGCTCCGGGACTCGCAGCACGCGGACCGGTGCGGGCAGATCGATACGGGCGCTGGTGCCGGCAGGGCGAGCCCGGCAACGGTCAGGCGGTGAGCAGGGAGTCGTCTTGCGGGCGGGCGCCGGGCAGCTGATGGCGGGCGGCGATGAGTGCGGCGTCGATGTCGCGGGTGCCGGTGGCCACGCACAGGGTGTAGGCGACGTCGTCCATGCGCCGGCGCACCTCGGGGCTGCCGTCCTCGGCCCGCAGTAGCCGCAGCGTCTCGTACTGCTCGATCAGGTCCGTCAGTACGGCGGGGTGCGCCATGAGCATCGCGAGTCTCCCTCGTCCCCATCAATCACATGGTGTGTACACCGGCCCTGTGCCCCGGCTCCGGGCCGTCATTCCCCCGCGTCCCGGGTGAAGGCGGCCGGGCCGAAGGCTCCGTCGCGAACAGCCGTCCTCTGCCCCTGCCTCGGCAGCACCCTCGGGCAATGCGTGGCCTTCACCACAAAAAGTCCGTTTCCGTTCGCAATCGTTCCCATAAGAGGTTAAAGCTGGATGGACGCCTTCGGCGACAGCACAGGGGGACAGAGACCAGCGGCATGGGAGAAGCGTTTGATCACGCTCGGTAAACGACACACCGGACTAGTGGCTACGGCCGGCGTGCTCGGCGGCGTCCTCGCGGTCACCGCCCTGGGCGGTACCAGCCACGCCGCCTCCGGCGGCAACGATGCCGGGAACCACCCGAAGGCGCAGGCGCCCGCGAAGCAGACAGGCGCCCAGGAGACCTCCGACGCCCGTATAGCGATCACGCCCGGGCAGGGTGCCTACGGCGTCGAGGTCGACGCCCCGGTCCGTGTCACCGTCAGCAACGGCCATCTCACGAAGGTGACCATGATCGCCATCGCGACCGGTGCCGAGATCCAGGGCACCCGATCCGCGGACGGCACCTCCTGGAAGCCGAAGGGCCGGCTGGCACAGGCCACCAGGTATCAGATCTCCGTGGAGGCCGAGGACGCCGAGGGCCGCTCCGCCACCGGTAACACCACGATCACCACGCTCTCCCCGGCGAACGACTTCATCGGGCACCTGTCCCCCATGAACGGCTCGACCGTCGGCGTGGGCATGCCGGTCATGTTCACTTTCGACAAGGCGATCAGCGACAAGGCCGCCGTGCAGTCGGAGATCCGGGTCAGCTCCAGCAGCGGCCAGCGGGTCGTAGGCCACTGGTTCAACGACCACCGCCTGGACTTCCGCCCCGAGAAGTACTGGAAGCCGGGCTCCACCGTCACTGTCGAGCTCGTCCGCAACGGCACCCGGAAGACGGTCACGTTCAAGATCGGTCGGAGCCAGATCAGCACGGTCGACGCGAAGACGAGCCAGATGACCGTCGTACGGGACGGGAAGACGATCAAGACCATCCCGATCTCGTCCGGCAGCCCCGAGCACCCGACGTACAACGGTCAGATGGTGATCTCCGAGAAGTACCGGCAGATCCGTATGAACGGCGCGAGCGTCGGCCTCACCGAGAAGGACGGCAAGCCCTCGTACGACATCAAGGCCGTACCGCATGCCATGCGCCTGACCGACTCGGGCACGTTCCTGCACGGCAACTACTGGGGTGCCGACTCGGTCTTCGGCAAGGCCAACACCAGCCACGGCTGCGTGGGCCTGAAGGATGTCAGGGGCGGCGGCGACAGCGGGAAGCCCGCCGCGTGGTTCTTCGATCACTCGATGATCGGTGACGTCGTGATCGTCAAGAACTCCGACGACAAGACCGCGTTGGCCCCGGACAACGGCCTCAGCGATTGGAACATGCCGTGGAGCGAGTGGGTCGCGGGCAGCCCCACCACCTGACACCACGCCCCTCTCCACGCAGCCGAACCGGCATCCCTTCCGCCCAGGCGGTGGCCGACACCATGTCGGCCACCGCCTGCGGTGTCAGGACACTCACAGCCCTCGGCCGCGGGGCCCACACCCGGTACGGGGGGGGACGGGCAGACCGGTTCGGCGAGCGGCACGCATCCGCCCGGATCGGGTCCTCGCCGACCAGGCGTACTCGTCACGGGGCGATAAGTGCCTGGTGCAGGCGTCGTGGCATCGCCGGTACGATCCCTGAACGCTCTGACCAGGTCGCCAACCGCCTCCGTCGGGGCTCCCGAGGCGGCCGACCACCCGCCTTCGACGGGGAAGCGTACAAGCACCACAACGTCATCGAGAGGTGCTTCAGTCGGCTCAAGCAATTCCGCGCGAGAGCAACCCGCTTCGACAAGCTCGTGGACCGATACAGGCCGGACTCCGCCTCGCTCGCTGATCCTCCAGGGAGCCAAGGCCGACAGCACCCTGAAGTGCTCGTCTTCTCGGACATCAAGGTCGATCCCCGTCCCGGGATCGGAGCGCTTGGAGCGGGTACCGCTCAGGACCTCTTCCCGAGCCAGTGACAAGGCACGTTCATACGAGTCCGGGACTTCGGGCGGCCAGGCGTCATCGCTGTGGGCTGCCTCGATGACGCACAACGCGGTCGTCGACGGCCAGGTCCGCCTACGAGAGGACTGAGGCAAGCTCGGCACGAAGGCCCCGGCCTGCGCTGAACGTCCTGGTTGGGATCATGCCGGGGTTGTCGCTGACCGCAGGAGGCTGCGGAGCTTGATTCGCGCCCCACAGGAGCCGCGTTGTCCGTACAGTAATGGCGTCGTCACTGCCCGAGGGGGGCCTATGCATTCAGCGAGCGAACCGTCCGCCGTGAGCGCGCTGCCGTTCTGGGTGTCCCACGAGGAGGACACCGACGACGAGGGTGATTCCATGAGCCTGTTCGGCCGACGGGACGAGGAGCCCCGGCTGCGCAGCGTGCCACTGGGACCGCTGCGCAAGAACCTGGCTGAGGCCGTGGACGCCCTTCAGGAGATCTTCGGCGAGGCCGCCGCACGAGGCGGGGCCCTGCCGCTGCGCGAGGCCCATCTGTCGGTGCAGGTGACGGCGAGCGGTGGCGTGCAGTTCATCGGCGGAGCCCAGGCGCAGCGCAGCCACGGCATCGTGCTGGTCTTCAAGCAGTGATCGGTGGGTCGTGGGGCGGTACAAAGCATTGCTCATCGGGGTCGGCGCGTACGAGACACGTGGCGTGCAGCCCCTGCCCTTCGTCGGCGATGATCTCGACCGGCTGGCGTCGGCGCTGACCGGCAGTGGGTTCGACGCGGTGGAGGTGTTCACCCGGAACACCCTCGGCAGGCCCATCTCGGCGAATTTCATCAACGGTCAGGTGGGCGGCTTCGTCAGGCGTGCCCGCAAAGGCGACACGCTCGTCATCGTCCTCAGCGGCCACGGGATGCACCACAGTGGCCGTAGCTACCTCATACCCGAGGACATACACGAGGACACGTACCCGCTTGCCTCGGGATGCGTGGCCATCAACTGGGAGGCAGAGCTCGAAAACTCCCTCGCCGAGCACGTCGTCTTCTTGATCGATGCCTGCCGGGAGGGGATCCATCAGGATTCGATGGGGCAAACAGGAGTCAGCAGGTGGAGCGAGGACAAGGTCGGCGCATCGCTACGGCGGAAAGTGGCCAAGGTCTACGGCTGCGCGAAGGGCCAGTACGCGCTGTTCGTCCGCCCGGGCGATACGCCCGTCGACCCGGTGCCCGGCATCACGTCGGGTGCGTCGTTCAGCCTCTTCTCCCGGGCGGTGGCGGACGTCATCTCGGCTCAACCCGCCACGTCGGCGCTCGACCTGGCCACGTTCGAGGACGCCGTGCAAGACCGGGTCGACCTCCTGCACCGCGCGTACTGCAAGACCGGTCAGCCCCAGACCGTGCGCATCGACACCGACATCAAGAAGGACGAGTTCCTCTTCCTGCCCTCACCGCACCTGCCGGCCCCAGGGCCGTCCCGAACCGCCTCGCCCGCCACTGCGGGGCGTGCCAACCGGTACGAGAGTGCGGTGATGAGCCTCGGTGCGCCCGCACCGGCGGTCACCCCCCGGAGCGGGCAGGAGCTATCCAGGCCGAACGGACGCCGCGCTTCGTCGAGCCACGTGACAACTGGACGGCAAGAACGGCAGAAGGAGTTCGAGCGGCGTAAGAAGGAGTTCGAGAAAGAGTTCAAACGACTGGACAGGCTGCGGAAGCGCGCCTTGCGGGGTCCACATTCTCGGGGACGGGTCGTGCTACTGGTCGGCGCCACCTCGCTCCTGATCGGGGGTCTGGGCTACGGGATCTGGGCGTCGTACGAGCCGATCAGCAACCGGAACGACCGAACGGCCGGGAACTCCTCCACGGCCAGTGCCTCACCGTCTGCCGCGGCCAGCGGCCTCCGGACTGCCTCCGCTCCACCGTCAGGCACCACGCCGGACCTGGGCGGGCAGGCGGTCAACACCCCGGCGGTGAAGAGCCTGCCACGCTGCACGGCAGACAGCCCGACCGGATCGGTCACGGCACGGCTGAGGTCACAACACAACAGCTATCACCGGGAGGAGAATCCGGTCCTCGTGCTCACCGTCACGAGCGCGTCCGAATGCCGAATCAACGTCACGCCGCAGTCGGTCCGGCTCACCCTCGCAACCGCCGACGATCATCCGATGTGGGACTCGAGCACCTGCGCCGCCGGGGCTCCTGACCGCTGGATCGCCGTGTCACCCGGTGCCCCGGCCACCATCACCTACCGTTGGACCCGCCACCGCCTCACTTCCTGCGGCGAGACGGCGAAGGCACCCGCCGGAGCCTACCTGGCCACTGCCACCCTCATCGCGCTGTCGTCCCTACGGACACAGGCCAGCTTCGTCCTCGACGCCGACTAAAGGGTGTTGCAGAAGGCCTAGCGGCGGGCATTTCACCTGGTTGCGTGGGGAGTTGAGGGGGTAGCCGGCGTGGGCCGAGACTTTCACCGGGCTGCGGATGGGGCGGCTCGAGAAGCTGCTTCGGGTGGTGCGGGAGCGTGGCGGCAACGGACCCAGTGACGGCCGGCCGTGATGTCTTCCCTTGACCGAGCGAGTGCTCCCGGTGGCGGTGTACTCCCGCACGAATCTCACCATGCGGCAGCTCACCCCACTGTTTGGCTGCTCGCCTCCGACCGTGGCTTGCGCTGGAGCCCGCGCCCAGCCCCAGTACCGGACGGCGCCTGCGCCGGCCGTCCGGGGGACTGGGTCACCGCGATGGGGTCCTGGAGGACATCGTCTCCAGGACCCCCGGGGAATCAGCGCCCGTCGCGGTCCGGACGCGTGATCCTGAACTTGGCCGTGTTCTCCTCGGTGGCCCACCGGTGGAAGCCGGCCTTCTCCAGTACGCGGACCGAGGACGGGTTCGACAGTTCCACGTCGGCGAACACGGTGTGGACATCGGGCGCGGCGAGGGCGAACTCGGCCAGGGCCTGGGTGGCCTCGGGGGCGTAGCCCCGGCCGCGGCGGGAGGCGACGATGCCGTATCCGATCTCAAGGGCGCCCTCGCTGGGCGGCCAGAACAGGCCGATGGAGCCCACCGTCAAGCCGGTGTCGCGCTCGATGACCAGACGGTGGCCGTAGGCGCCGAGCCAGGCGGGGTGCTGGTCGAAGAGGCTCGCGATCACGCGATCGCCTTCGGCGGGAAAGTCGTCCGCCCAGTGCAGGGACCGGATGTCGCCGAGGACCGCGGTGGCCTCGCCCATGGTCCAGGGTCGAAGGACAAGGCGCGTGGTGACCACGTCGGCGTGGGTGGGCGAAGGGGAAGAGGAAGACACGTGTCTCTCCTGGTCATTGAAGTGACCGGGCCGCGCTCCGCTAGCGCGCGGGCCGGACGAGGGCATGCTGATGGAGGCCCACGGCAGCCATATTCATCAACCTCCCCATCCCGAAGTCACGCGTCTGTCACGTCGGCAGGACAGTAAGGGCCCTCCCCCGCCGAGGCAACTCATTTACGGGCCGCCGACCGGGGGCTCTGGCTCGCCGCAGTCGTCTCCCTTCGAGGGACGGTTTGTCGTTCTGGTCATGCTCAGTACGTCCAGGCCGGCGCCGGCGCCGGCAAGCGCGGGTGCGTCTTCCTCGGCATCATCACCGCCGTCGCATCCTCGTCCGGCTCCGCTCGTGGTCGAAGAGGCGGAAGCTGCCCGGATGGTCCAAGGGCGGGCGTCGATGTGGGTGCCGGCGGCGGTGGCGTAGGCCGGGACGGCGAGGAGGGGGACGTCCGGCTCCGGGGTGCGCAGTTCGGCGTGGGTGATCACCCCGTCGGAGAAGCGTGGGTCCACCTCGACCGGCCGGGGTTCCAGCGCGAATGCGGCGGGGTCGGGCAGGCCCTGGACGCGGGGGCGGGCACCCGGGAAGAGGTGTGTGTGATCGCGGACGGCCGGGAAGGTGTCCGCGTCGGCCGGACCGTCGGGAGACGGAGGGACTGGGGGCAACGGGCGCTCCGGGAGGCGTGACGAAGGGGTGCCTCTCAGTGTGGCGCCCAGGACGGCGATCCCGCCGGGTGCCGCCGCCGAACCGGCCGCACGATCACAGTCGTACTGAATTCCACAACTGCACGAGGTCGAGCGGCGGCAGCCGTGACAGCTCGTCACCCGCGGCGGTCATGGCCGTGCGATAGCGCGGACTGCCGAGGAGGTCCGTCACGGCCTCGGCGATCTCGTGGCGCGTCGCCGAGAGGCCCAGGGACCGACCGAGACCGCGCCGCGCGAACGCGGCGGCGTTGTGGGGCTGGTCGGCGAGAACACCCATGGCCAGAACCGGGGTTGCCCCCTGTACTGCGTCCAGGAGCGAGGCCCTCCCTCCGTGCGTCACGAACAGATCGGCTCGGCGCAGGAGTGCGGGCTGCGGGACGTGCTCGGCGACCGTGACGCGGGGGTGCGCGTTCCGCAGGCGTTCCGCCAGGGCACCCGCTGACACGGTCACTTCGCAGTCGATGCCCGACAGGGCGGCCAGGATCTCCCCGTACAGGTCCCCGACCACGGTACGGAGGCCGGGCATGGCCGTGGTCAGGGTGCCGAGGCTCACGTAGACGAGGGGGCGGGCGGACGGAGAGCGGCCCGTTCCGGCCGGGACGCCGGTGGTCCGGTGTTCCGCGAGGGTCCGCGGGACCGTGCGCATGCCGGGCGGGAACGTGCCGTAGAACCACGGGACCGGGGCGGGGGTGAGCATGGGCGGAAGGGTCGGCGGTCCCTGCTCGTACTGGGAACATCCCGCACCACTGCCGAAGGACGTGGAGGTGGCTTTCCTGACCAGAGTCCTCACCAGAGTCCTGTCGTGGCGGTGGCCTCCCCGCACCGCACCGGCGAACGCCTCCGGCGAGCGGGTCCGCGGTCTCGCCGAGCCCGACCCCGCCACCGTGGCAGCGGGCCGCGGCATGCATGAGTGAATCCCGAAGCGGAGGCAGGCGGCGGGGTCGTGCCGTCGGTCACGGGCCGACATGCACGTAGGGAGCCCAGTTCACGACGGCCTGCGGTCGGTCCCTCCGCACCGCCCGCACCGCGGCGTGCAGGGCGCCCGCCGGGTCGAGGACGTCCTGGCGCGACAGGTTCTCGTACACGCGGTCGGCGACGATCGATGCCTGAGCGTCGTCGATGGACCACAACGTGCCCACGACATAACGGAACCCGGCGAGTTGCACGGCGGCGGCGAAGCTGATCGCCTCGTCCGCGAGGACGACACCGCCACGGGAGGTCTCGCAGGCGGAGAGGAAAGCGAGTTCCGCGTGCGGGAGCCGGAGGTTCGCGATGTCCCACAGCATCAGGGGGCCGTCATGCAGCATGAGCGCGCCACGCGACGGCTCGGCGAGGTCCTGCGAGCCGTGGCACGCGAAATGCGCCCAGGAACAGCGGGTGAGCGCGTCCACGACCGTCTGCGTGGTCGCGGCGGGCCCGGCGAGGAGTTGGGCGTCCGGGTACCGCCGGCGCAGGGCCCGGGCCTCTTCCTCGGCGGCGGGGAGGTCCGGCAGGCCCGGAGTGGACGGCAGGGACACGATGAGGCGACGGATGTCTTCTCCAGCCGCCGGCCCGGGGCGCTCACGGGTGTGCAGCAGGACGCGCAGAGTCGGGGTGTAGGACGAGACGACCCGGTCCAGGGCCGTGTCCGTGCCGCCGTCGTCGGGGCGGCGGCTCTCTGCGGCGTGCAGCGGAAAGAGCGTGAAGAGCCCGGTCGGGCACCACCACAGCCGCGGCCATTCGCCACCGGGGCCGACCGGCTCGCGGCACCCCAACGCGTCCAGCACGGGCGCGACGACCGCTTTCCACAGCCAGTCCAGGCTGTTCACGACCGCTTTTCGCGCCTTCAGCGGCGACGCTTCGTAACCGAGGGCGTGCAGGAAGGTGACCGCCTGATCGGTCAGTCGCCGGACATCCGTGGCGAGCGGCACCACTCGTACGCCGGCCCCGGTCAGGACGAGCGCCGAGCAGCCGAACTCACTCGCGGTGAGCAGCACCACCGGGCCGCGCGCGGCGGCGGTCCGCAACGTCGCGAAGGACGGCGGCCTCAGGAACCGGTCGAGCCCGGGCAGCGCGCGGATCTCGGTCAGCAGCTCGTCCCGTTGCCGGGCGAGGGCCGCCCGTCGCAGATGCGCCCGCCGGCGCTCGTCCGTTTCCTCGGCGATGGCGCCCGACGGGCTGTCGGACAGCCGCTCCAGTTCATCGAGGACCTGGCCGAGCCGGTCGGCGAGTTCCGGCGCCTGGGCGCGCAACGCCCCATGGCCGGTGCGGGTCTCCAGGGCCTGGGCGAGCAGGATGCCGCGGCCCTGTTCGACGAGTTCCACGGCGCGTTCCGCCTGCCCGGCGCGCACCGCGCAGGCCGCCGCGTCCGCGACCAGGTTCGGGAACCTCGCGATCAGGCGTTCCCGGTCAGGGCGCTCAAGTCCACGCCAGGCGGTCAGCTCCAGCTGCTCCAGGGCGAGGGCGTAGGACTCGGTCGCGCCGGCGAAGGCCCGGGCATCGGCGGCGACACGCCCCGCGCCGACGGCGGCCAGCGCACGGTCCTGAGGCGACGCGGTGGGGATGGCGGATGCTTCGCGCAGCGCGACGACGGCCTGGACCCGGTCGGCCGGCTTCCCCTCGGCGTGGAACCGGTCGCGCAGCGCGAGCCCCAGCGCGGTCAGGATTCCGGTGCGCTCGGGATGGTCGTCGGAGAGCAGCGTGGCGGCCTCGCGGAGCGCCGTCACCGCCTCGGTCAGGGCGCCGGGCAGCCCGAAGTGGCCGGCCTGGGCGCTCAGGGCTTTGGCGAGGCCTCTGAGCAGGACCGGCCGCAGATAGCCGGAGGCCGCACCGGCCCGGACGGCCGACCGGCTCGCGTCGACGGCATCGGCCAGGTCGCGGGGATCCTTCTTCGCCGTGAACCGTGCCAGCAACACGTCGGCCAGGGAGTGCAGGCACCCCGGCCGGTCGGGATGGCCGTCGGGGACGAGGGGCAGGGTGTCGCGCAACAGCTCGACGGCCTGGTCGTACGGGTCGTACGAGTCGTCCTCGGCGTCCGCCCTGGCGGCCTGTCCGGCACGGCCTGCGAGCGCACCCGCCAGGTTCACCAGCCGGCTCGGCAGGTCGGGATGGTCGCGCGGGGTGATGCGCACCGCCTCGAACTGTGCTTCGAGCGCCTCCACGGCCGCGTCGGCGAGGCCGGTGTGCCCGTACAGCAGGTTCAGGGCCGTGCTGAGGTTGGTCAGCAGGGTGGCGCGGTGTTCGTAGTCCTCGGGGGCTCCGTAGGCCGCCTTGCGCAGCGCGTTGACGGCGAGATCGAGTGTGTCGAGCTCCCCGGTGCGCTGGAACATCCGGATCGCGATGTGCCCGAAGCCGGAGCAGGCCTTCAGGAAGCACGGATCGTCCTCGGGGATCACCTCTGCCGCTCTCACGGTGACGACGTAGGCCCGGTCCAGATCCTTCTCGTGACCCGTGTACTCGTAGCGGCGGGTGAAGACGTTCCCGAGCGTGACGAGTGCCTCCGCCCACACCACGTCCTGCCGCGGATTCGCGCGCACCGCGAGCAGGCACCACTCGACCGCGTCGTCCAGCAGCCGCCGGTCGCCCTTCGCCTCGGCCTCCTTGAGCAGGTTGACGGCCCGGGCGGTGTACCCCGCGAGCGTGCTCTCGGAGGGCGTGTCGCCCACGTCGTCGCCGTGTTTCCGGAGGAGTGCAGCACGCTTTCGGGCACGTGGTGCGGGGCCGCCGGACACACCAGCTGATAGAGGAAGACGGCCCGCTCCACGTCCTCTCGTGAGCCGTCGTCCTCGAAACGGTGGAAGTGGAAGGCAGCCAGCAGCAGAGCGACGTTGAACGCCCGCGCGGACGCCACACCGGTGAACGGCTCGAACCAGTCGAGCGCGTAGTAGAGCCGGTGGGCCAGCTCTTCCGCCTCCGGCTCCCGTAACACCGTCGGATCGCCACTGGTTTCGAACGCGTCGAGGCACTCCTCCATGGCGAAAGCCAGGTCCTGGATGTTCACGACGCCCCCCGAGCGGTCACTGAAATGACACTGAAGTCATGACTCGTCCCTATGAGCGATGAGACTATGCCGCGGAGGACGGGTGGGGGGAGGAACGGGTGGACGCCACCGCTGGGAACACCGTCGGGCTGAGGGAGTTCTGCCGCGACTTGCCGGAGCTGCGCGGGCTGGCCAGGGAGGACGGGTGGTCCGTCGAACTGGAGCGGATGCTCACGGAGTTGCGGAGCGGTACGCGGCCGGTGACGTCCGTACTGGAAGCGGTCCGTGAGTGTCTGGGCATGGCGGCGCGACCGCGCGGGTACGTCACGGTCCCGGGCCTGGAAGCCGCACCGCCGCCGCCCGGCTCCTACGCCTGCCCCGGCAGGCGGTGCACGCGCACCGAAGTCCGCGAGCCCGGCGCTCCCCTGCCCGAGTGCGCCGTGTTCGAAGAACCGTTGTCGTTCGGATGAACGCCTTCCTCTCCGGATTGGGCACGAAGCTCGCCGAACGCTGGGTGAGCCTGCTGGTCCTGCCCGGGGCGCTGTTCACCGTGCTCGCGGGGGTGGCGTCCGTGCTCGGACACCGCCATGCCCTCGACGGGCGGCGGCTGGGCCACGCCGCCGAACACGTCGCCCTCCGCTACGACCACCGTCCCGTATCGGCCGCGCTGCTGGCCGCGGCGGCCGTGGCAGCCGCGGCGGCGGTGGGACTGCTGGCGCGCGGCCTCGGCACCGTGGTCGAGAAGATCTGGCTGATCGCCGGCCCGGCGTGGCTGACCGGCCCTCTCGTCCGGTGGCGTCGTTTCCGCTGGACGCGTGCGCACACCGCTGCCGAGGACGCCCCGGCGGAGGAACGGGCTGCCCGCGTCGCGCACCGCAACGCGGTCGCGCTCACCGAGCCGGCCCGCCCGACGTGGATCGGTGACCGGCTGCGGGGCGTGGGAGTGCGCGTCCGGAGTCAGTACGGGCTCGACTTCCCGTTCACCTGGCCCCGGTTGTGGCTGCTCCTGCCGGAAAGCTGCCGCACCGACGTGATCGCCGCGCGGGAGGCGATGACCGGCTCGGCCGCACAGTGCGGCTGGGGCGTGCTCTACCTGTGCCTGGGCGCCCGGTGGTGGCCGGCGGCCCTGGCCGGCGTCGTCGTGCTGCTGCTCGGCTGGCGGCGGGGGCGAGACGCCGCGGGCACCCTGGCGGACCTGACGGAGTCGGCCGTCGACCTGTACGCCACCGAGCTGGCGCGATCCCTGGGTGACGAGCCTCCTTCCGGCGTGGTCACACCGGCGCAGGGCAGAAGGCTGAGCGAGCGATTCCGTAAGGGTGCCTGAACGACGACTAAGTGGGTCTCGGCATCACCGTTCGCGGGGTCGTACTGCGGTGGATGCACGCCGGCTACCGGGTCGCCGGGAAGGCTTCCGGGCCGGTGTGCGTCGACGTACCCCTCTCCCGGGGGTACGACAGCCGTGGGCGCCGGCGCTCCCTCGAGCACCGGCGCCCACTCACCCCTGCCCGAGGTGGCCTTGATGCGCTTCTGCCGCGGCACGGATGCTGCGCAGGTGTCAGGGGACGAGGACGAGGCGGATCGGGTCGCCGGTCTTGTTCTCCAGCCGGTCGACCGCGTCGGCGGCGTCGGCGAGCGGGATGTGGTCGGTGACGGAGGGGGCCAGGTCGAGACGACCGACCTCGGCGAGCCGGACCAGCTCGGTGACGGACTCGGGGGTGCCGCCGTAGTGGCCGCGCACCTGCTTGCCCAGGTAGTTGAAGGTCAGGCCCTCGCTGAGGGTGAGCGGCCGGGGGCTGATACCGACCAGGATCAGGACTCCGTTCCGGCCGAGCACGGACGCGGCCTGCTCACGGACCGCCGGCACGCCGGCGCAGTCGAAGGCGAAGTCCAGGCCCTGTCCGCCGGTGGCCGCGCGGACCTGGTCGGCGAAGTCGGGCGCGGCAGGGTCCAGGGCGACATCCGCACCGAAGGCCAGGGCGCACTCGCGGGCGCCGGGCAGCGGGTCGACGGCGATGATCGGCGCGGCGCCGGCCAGGCGGGCGACGCGGACGTTGTGCGCGCCCACACCGCCCACGCCCCAGACGCCGACGGCCTGGGCGGGGCGCACCCCCGCCGTGGCGACGACGGCGGCGTAGGGGGTGGAGACCGCGTCGGGGATGATCGCCGCCTGGTCGAAGGGGAGACTGTCGGGGATGGGCACGAGGGTGTCCTCGCGGGCGAGGGTGTACTGGGCCCAGCCCCCGTCGTAGTCGATGCCTGCGGTGAGCATCTGGGTGCAGGGGCGGCGGCGCACGCAGCCGGCGCACTTGCCGCAGGTCTTGCCGGCCTCCAGGGTGACGCGGGTGCCGACGGACAGGCCGCGTTCGAGGTCGGGGCCGAGGGTGTGGATCACACCGGAGACCTCGTGGCCGACGGTGACGGTGTCGGAGGTGGCGAACAGCGGGACGAGGGATCCGTCGATCAGGTGGACGTCCGAGAGGCAGACACCGGCGGCCTTCACCTCGACGAGTACCTCGCCCGGGCCCGGGACGGGGACGGGGACCTCCTCCACGGCGAATTTCCCGCTGTCCAGGTGGAAACGTCCGGCGAGCATGGTGTCCATGAAGATCTGCTTTCTGTGAGCGGCACGTCGCGGCCCGCGCGTGCGGGCCGACGGGTGCCGTGTGATACCTCGGAAGTGGGGGGGCCGGGAGGGTGCGGGGGGTCAGGGCCGCCGCACGCCTCCCGGTCTCCGCTGGTCAGGCGAAGACGTCCTGCTGGTAGCGCTCGTCCGCTTCCAGCTGGGCGAGCCACCGCTGGGCGGCCGCGTCGTCGCTTCCGGTCTTCTGACGGTGGATCGCGGCGAGTGCCTCGCGTACGGCGGGTGCCATGCGGCGACCGTCACCGCAGACGTAGATGTACGCACCGTCCTGGATGGCCTGCCACACCGTGTCGGCGGCATGGGCGAGGGCGTTCTGCACGAACCGTGCCGGGTGCCCGGACACCGCGGAGAAGGCGGTGTGCACCTGCGCGATCCCGGACAGCTCCCACATCTCCATCTCGTCCCGGTAGAGGTAGTCGTGCTCGGGGTGGCGGCAGCCGACGAAGACCTGGGACAGGCCGACCTGTGTGCCGTTCTCGTACTGCCAGGCCCGCTCCTCCAGGAACCCTCGCAGCGGCGCGATGCCGGTACCAGGTCCGATGAGGACCAGCGGGATGGCCGGGTCGGCCGGCGGTGCGAACGTCGGGGAGGGGACGCGGACGTAGCCGTAGAAGACGTCGCCGGGCGCGAGGCCTGCGATGTAGGAGGAGCAGGTGCCGCGGTACTGGCCGTCGCCGGACAGGGCCGGGCCCTCCAGCAGACCGACGGTCAGCCGCACCCGGCGCGGGTTGGCCTGCGGAGCGGAGGAGATGGAGTAGAACCGCGGGCGGATCGGGCCCGTCATCTCCAGGAACGCCGCCAGCGGCAGCTCGACCGCCGGGAAGCGCTCCAGCAGGTTGAGCACGGAGACCCGCTTGCCCAGGATCTCCTTCTGGTAGCGCTCCCCGCCTTCGGCGGTGTCGGCCGTGTAGGACTCCAGCTGCGGCCGGGTCCACGGGCACTCGGTGTGCTCGGCCAGCGTCTGGATCTGGGAGCGGGTGGCCACGTCCTGCAGTTCCAGGAACTCGGTGAGCAGGAGCCCGGCGGTGACGGGGACGCCGACCGGCAGGTGCGTGCGGCCGCCGGCGGGCTGGTCCAGGCGCAGCACCTGGTCGCGGTCGACGCCCAGCCGCGCCAGCGCGCGGTCTACCAGGGCCGGCTCGTTCTTGGCGAAGACGGCCAGGTGGTTGCCGGTGTCGTAGGTGACACCGGCCGGCAGCTCGATGGTGAGGGACTTCGCGGCCGGGCGCGGCGGCTCGATGCTGAAGTCCCACAGCCCGGTGGCGTCGGCCACGAGTTCCTCGTTGGCGACCACGGTGAGCGGGTACGCCTGCTCGGAGACGATGGCGGGGCGCACGTCGGCCTCGGTGAGCAGCTGCACCTGGTAGCGCGGCCCGGTGGTGGCGGAGGTGTCGGCGGCGTACTCCGCGGCCAGGGTCGTCCACAGGGTGTCCGTCCAGCGGGAGGCCATGCCGTCGAAGTCACCGGCGGCATCCGCGATGCCGCGCTCGACGACCGGGGAGGCGCCGGCGGCCAGCAGCGCCTGCTCGATCCGCTTGGGGAAGGCCTGGTAGGTCGCCACCCACTGGGTGTTGCCGGCCCCCAGCAGCGCGAACCGCACGTGCGACAGCGAACCCTCCGGCAGACCCGCGGCGATCAGCTCGTCGAACCGCTGAGCGTTGTCCGGGGCCTTGCCGTTGTAGCTGGAAGCCACGACGACGAGCAGCCCCTCGGTGGGCAGGTGGTCACCCAGCTCGTCCAGGCCGACCAAGGTGGTGCCGAACCCGGAGCGCTCGCCACGGTCGGCGATCGTGCGCGCCAGGTCCTCGCAGGAACCCAGGCTGGAGCCGTAGGCGACGGTCAGGTTCACTCCCACGCCACTGACCGCGGCCTGCGCCCGCGTGTCGTCGGTCCGCGGGTCCGCGGCGCCGAAGACGGTGCGCTCGTGCTCCTGGCGGGTCCGTACGACCAACCGGAAGTCGCCGGGCTTGCGGGTCAGCGCTTCCCGCACGTCCATCTGGTAGTCGCCGGTGTCGGAGAACGTGAACTTCTGCAACACCAGCGCGAGGGCCAGGCGGGCCTCGGTGAGCGCGAACTGGCGGCCGATGCAGGCACGCACGCCGTTGCCGAACGGCTTGTAGGCGTGCGGGTGGTGGTGGACCCGGTTCTCCGGCAGCCACCGGTTGATGTCGAACTCGTCGGGCCGGTCCCACGCCTTGGGGTGGGTGTGCAGCGGGCCTTCGAGGATGTTGACCCTCGTTCCCTTCTTCAGTTCGTAGCGGCCGCCGATGACGGTGTCCTCCAGCGGGGCCTTGCCGATCAGCGGGATGGGAGCCCACAGGCGCAGGGTCTCCTCCAGGATCCGCGGGATCACGTCCATCTGCATGATCGTGTCGTAGTCCGGGACCGTGTCGCCCGGCATCAGCCGGTCCACCTCGGCGTAGGCCTGGGCCAGGATGTGCGGGTTGCGCATCAGCGAGTACGTGGCGAACGACAGCAGGCCGCTGGTGGTCTCGTGGCCGGCGATCAGGAAGGTCACCACCTGGTCGCGGACGTTGTCGTCGGGCAGCGGCTTGCCGGTCTCCGGGTCGGTGGCGTCGAGCATCAGGCCCAGCAGGTCGTCCTCACCGCTGCCGTTGCCCTCGCGCCGTTCCTTGATCACGCTCTCGACGAGGTCCCGCATCAGCTGGATGTTCTGGCGGTACTTCTTCTCGTCCGCCTTGCGCAGCCTGGTCATCATGGGCAGCTCCTGGGAGCGCCGCAGGGACTCCACGAGCGCCGCCAGCAGCCCGTTGAGGAAGGGGTGCAGCTCCTCCTTGGCGAAGGAGTCGAACCGGTAGCCGAACCCCGACAGGGCGATGGTGTC
This sequence comes from Streptomyces sp. NPDC038200, assembly GCF_055600785.1. Lineage (NCBI taxonomy): Bacteria > Bacillati > Actinomycetota > Actinomycetes > Kitasatosporales > Streptomycetaceae > Streptomyces > Streptomyces sp. NPDC038200. The sequence goes on along the minus strand of NZ_JBVJYH010000002.1, from coordinate 50,268 downwards.
CAGGGTCAGCCGGGTGTAGTCGTCGGTGATGTCGACCGGCCGGCCCTCCTTGCCCTCCCACTTGCCCACCAGGTTCCGGGCGATCTCCAGCATCTGCCCGAAGTAGCCCTTCATCGCCCGCTGGCTGAAGGCCGGGAGGAGGATCCGGTGCGCCATGCCCCATTCCTCCTCGTGCTGGTGGGCCGTGAACAGGCCGGCTCCCGTGTAGTCCCGGACATGGGCCAGTGGTGTCTTCTCGACCTGCTTGAAGAAGCGCGTCTCGTCGCAGACCTCGGCCACCAGGTCCGGGTCGGAGACGAAGACCTGCTCGATGCCCGCGATGTCCATGCCGTAGATGCCCTCGGGGAACTGCTTGGACAGCTTGCCGAAGTACTCCACCGGGTTGGTGCCGGGGATCTGCGGTGTGTGGCCGAGGAGGGGTACTCCGCGCGGGGACCGGATGGGCCGCAGATCGGTCTCGGACTGTGTGGTCATGGCTGGCTCCTCCAGGGGGAAAGGCGGGCAAGGGTGCCATGCGGTGCGGCGGGGCGCCGGTGACACCCCGGTTTCCATACGCCGTATGCCTTCAGTCGTACCATACGCCGTATGGAAACTCAATCGACAGCTCGGGGCCGGAAACAGGAGCGCTCGGCCCGTCGGGAACGGCACCACTCGGGCAGCGGAGTCGCAGGGAGATCAACCACGTCCGGACGCCCGCCGGACCGAAGGGGGCGAGGGAAAGGCACCGGTCACCGGGCGGGCGGCCCGACCGATACGCCTGGCCCGGTTCTGCGCCCGCAGACGGCGGGCGGCAGGCGGCATGACCGCGAACCGGGCCGCCGAGTGCCGCGAGTGCGGGCACAGGTCGAGACAGTCGCCGCTCGCGCGCCGAAACCGCCCTCCTCCAGCTCGACCTCCAGCCGAGCCTTTCCCTGGCCAGGGCGCGCTTCGCCGACGCCGCCGACGCTGGTACCATACAGCGTATGGCGACTGCACGGAAGCCCCCTCGGGGCACGAGGAAGAGGGACGTACCGCTCACCAAGGACGGCATCTACGCCATGGCGTTGCGGCTCATCGACGCCGACGGGGTCGAGGCGCTCACGATGCGCAAACTCGCGACCGCGCTCGACGCGAACCCGATGTCGCTCTATCACCACGTGCCGAACAAGGACGCCGTGCTGCGCGGCGTGGCCCACCGGGTCGGTTCGCAGTTCAGCGCGGAGGAGCGGGGAGACGTCCCGTGGCAGGACCGGCTGCGTGAACTGGCCCGGGATTTCCGCGAACTGTCGCTCCGTCACCCGAAACTGATGGGGTATTCCTTCACGCGCCCCGACTACGTGCAGCCGGAGGACCCCTTCTGGCAGGCACTGATCGACATCCTGGCCGCCGCGAAACTGCCCGCCGAGGAGATTCCGCGCGTCGCCGCGACCCTGGTCGGCGTGTTCACGGGCCTGCTGCTCGGCGAACTGAACGGAGCACTGCAGCGGTGGGCCACCCTGCCACCGGCGCCGCCGGGCCCCGACGGGGAGGAAGCACCCCCGCCCTCCAAGGACGTGATCGACACGATGTTCGACTCCGCGCTGGACGCAGCGGTCGCCGGAGTGGAGAACCGCGTCACGGGAGTCCGCGAGCGGGCGTGACGGAAGGCACCAACGCACTGATCACCCGGTTCTCCACCCGGCCCCCTCCGCGCCCACCGTCCCGGCGGCACGGTACGGCCCGAGGGTGCTGCCCCTCGTCAGCGGCGTGACCGGACCCGGGGCCGTCACTGCCCTCCGGTGTCGAGACCGGCCGCCGTGTCCGAGACGGGAATTTCCTGGGACCCCCCTCGGGGGTGTGCGGTCGGCGGGCGGAGTTGACGGGGGATGCGTGCGGAGGGACGCCGGGAGTCCCGCGGGGGCCGGCCGTCGCGTCCGCCGGCCCGATCGTCCGTGAGCCGGCTTTCCAGGCCGCTGATGATCGTGTCCAGCACCAGGCGGAACATCCGGTCCTCGCCGGAGTCCTCGTCCGTCGGCCCGTCCTCGCCGGAGGCGGGGGTGAGGGGCCGGAGGCTCGACCACCGGTGGAGCGCGCCGTTGAGCTCGGCGATCATCACGCCGCTGACGACGGCACACACGAGCGCGGCGAGCTGCGGGATCTCCGACCGCGGCACCCCCGCGGCATCCAGTACGGCGGTGAGCGCGACCCAGAAGGGATCTTCGGCCTGGATGAAGTCCGGCCGGCTGAACGAGTAGGCCATGAGACGGGGATGGCGGTGGGCCAGCGTCCGGAAATCCGTGGCGAGCAGGCGCATGCGCTCCTGCCAGGGAGCGTCCTCCAGCGCCACGGTACGGAACCGGGCGCCGACCCTTCTCGCCACGCCACGCAGCAACGCTTCCTTGTTCGGCACGTGGTGGTACAGCGACATCGGGTTCGCGTCCAGCACGGCGGCGAGTTTGCGCATCGTGAGCGCCTCGACCCCGTCGGCGTCGATGAGCCGCAGGGCCGAGGCGCAGATCCCTGCCTCGGTCAGAGGCACATCCCTCTTCCGAGTACCTCTGGGGGTACGCTTCACTCTTTCCATACAGTGTATGCTAGCAAGCCGTACGGCGTACGGAAATGTGACGTGTCGAGCAGAGCGGCGGCGCGGCTGCCACCGTCGCGGGCCGCGGGCGGGCTGTCGGAGACGATCGCCGGCTCCCCCTTCCCGCCCGCGGCGCGATGGTTCGGTGAGCACCGAACCGTCCGGCCGTTACGGTGCGGAATCCGGTGCGGGAGAACCCCCGCGCCGGTGACCGGAGGAGCACCCATGTCGGAGACAACCCTGAAGCAGCAGCTCGCCGAGCGGTTCCGCGAGATCAACGGCGACCATCCGATGACCGATGCCGACGATGCGTATGTCAGCGCACAGTTCATCGACCTGGAGGAACTGTGCGCGGCCCATGGCGGCGACAGCGACGCGGTCCGCCGGACGATGCTGGAGCAGCGTCTGCCGCTTCCGGGATATCTGCGCTCCGACGGTGCCGAGATGGTGCCGGCCGATCTGTTCGCTCTCGCCGACGAAGCGGGTGGCACGGACAAGCTCGAAGCGTGGTTCACCGCCCACTGGGCCGACCCGGTCACCGGGAAGGCGGAGTGGAACGCGTATCTCAGCGGACAGTACGTGTGCCTGCACTCGGTGACCCCGGCCACCATCCAGCGCAAGGATCACCTGACGACCGCGATCGGTGCCGCAGCGAAGGAGCCGGAGGCCGGCTCGGCGCGGTGGGCGGACCGGCTGCACGCCCTGATCGATGAACTCGACGCCCTGGAGCCGGCGTTCACCGCCTATGACCGTCTCCGGTTCGGCGGTCCCACGTCCCGGGACACCTGCGTCGATGCGATGCGCGCCCGCTTCCCGCGGCCGTGAGCCGGCGCCGTGGCCGATGGCCGGCATCGGCTGCGGCCGTTCATCCCGCGCGGGCTCGGAGGCGTTCGACCAGGTGGCCGCGTTCGCATCGGGCTCCCTCGCGGACGAGGGCGACGGGGCGGGATGCGCTCACGGCTCGCCACCGTCGCCGGGCGGACTCGACACGTTCGAAGACCGTGGCCGGGGCGGCGGTGCGGGAGCCGGCACCGCGGGTGCCCTCGGTCCGCTGCCGGACGGTGGAGCGGGTGCGGATCCTCGCTCGTGGCATGGCCGGTCGGCTTTCCGGCGCGTGGCCCCCGGCCGCGCGGCCACGCACAGCAGAAGCTGGGTGCCCGGTCCCTTCGGGCCGTAAGATCGGTGATCTCGTGGGGAGGTGGTTATGGGCAGGCGACGCCCTGGCGCGCCGACGCTGGAGGAGGTGGCCGCCCACGCCGGGGTGGGACGGGGCACGGTCTCCCGCGTCATCAACAACGCCGCCGGGGTGAAGGAGTCGACGCGCCGGGCCGTGCGGCAAGCCATCGAGGAACTGGGCTACGTACCCAATCTCGCGGCCCGGTCCCTGGCGGGGCAGCGGGCCGACGCCGTCGCCCTGGTCCTGACGGAGCCGGACTGGAGGCAGTTCGCGGAGCCGTTCTTCTCCGAGATCGTCCGCTCACTCGGGGACGCGCTGGCGGACACCGGGATGCAACTGCTGCTGACTCTGGTCCGCTCGGACGCCGAGCGGCAGCGCTTCCTCGAGTACGCGCGTGGCGGCCGGGTCGACGGAGCCCTGCTGGTGTCCGTGCACGCCGGCGATCAACTGCCGGACATGCTCGTCGAGGCCGGGTTGCCGACCGTACTGCTGGGACGCCGCTCGGGCGACGAGTACGTCAGCTACGTCGACGCGGACAACGTCGGCGGGGCCCGCAGCGCCGTGGCCCACCTGCTGAAACGGGGCCGCAGAGCGATCGCCACCATCACCGGGCCACTCGACATGCACGTCGCCCGGTGCCGACTGCGCGGCTACCAGGAGGCCCTGGCGATGGCCGGTCTCGAGGGCGAGCCGTCCTGGATCGCCGAGAGCGACTTCACCGAAGAGAGCGGGCGCCGCGCCATGGCCGAGCTCATCGAACGGCACCCGGAGATCGACGGCGTCATCGCCGCGTCGGACACCACGGCGGCGGGGGCTCTTCGGGCGCTGCGCACGGCGGGACGGCGGGTGCCCGAGGACGTCGCCGTGATCGGCTTCGACGACTTTCCGCTGGCCCAGCAGACCGAGCCGCGACTGACCACGGTTCGCCAGCCGCTGGAGGAGATCGGGCGGGCCATGGTCCGGCTGCTCCTTGAGGAGGTCGAAGAGCCGGCCATGGCCTGGCGCCACGTCATCCTCCGTACGGAGCTGGTGGTGCGCGAGTCGGCCTGACCGCCGTAGAGGAACCCAGCATGTTTGGGAGCGCTCCCACGGCGGGTGGGGCGCCGGGCGGCGGGGGTGTCGCCCACGGCCCGCAGGGTGTCGGAGAGCGACGGGGCGCCCACTTCTCCGACCTGCGGCTTCGAAAACACTTCGAGTGGTTCACGCCGACAGTCTTGTCAGGAACATGAAGCCTCCCTAGTGTCCCTGCCGAAACCGAGGGATTGGGAGCGCTCCCATCCTCGCGCGGTGGGAGCGCTCCCGCACCTACTCCCCCACCCCTTCGGAAAGGATCCGCATGCGACCGTCACCGCCCCCCGCCCGTAGCGCGCGTGGCCTGTTAGGCGCCCTGCTCACCTCGCTCGTCTCGCTGGCCGCGTTGCTGACCACCGCCCCGGTGGCGCGGGCCGACACCGCCATCTGCGAACAGTTCGGCTCGACGACGATCCAGGGCCGCTACGTCGTCCAGAACAACCGCTGGGGCACCAGCGAGGCCCAGTGCATCACCGCCACCGACTCGGGATTCAGGATCACCCAGGCCGACGGCTCGGTACCCACGAACGGCGCCCCGAAGTCCTACCCGTCCGTCTACAACGGCTGCCACTACACCAACTGCTCGCCCGGCACGAACCTTCCGGCCCAGCTCAGCACCATCTCCAGCGCGCCGACCGGCATCAGCTACAGCTATGTCGGCAACGCGGTGTACGACGCCGCGTACGACATCTGGCTCGACCCCACGCCCCGCACCGACGGCGTCAACCGGACCGAGATCATGATCTGGTTCAACAAGGTCGGATCCGTTCAGCCCGTGGGCTCGCAGGTCGGCACGGCCACCGTGGCCGGGCGCCAGTGGCAGGTGTGGTCCGGCAACAACGGCTCCAACGACGTGCTGTCCTTCGTCGCACCGTCGGCGATCACCAGCTGGAACTTCGACGTCATGGACTTCGCCCGGCAGGCCGTCTCCCGCGGACTGGCGCAGAACAGCTGGTACCTGACCAGCGTTCAGGCGGGCTTCGAGCCCTGGCGGGACGGCACCGGCCTCGCCGTGTCCTCGTTCTCCTCCACGGTCGACACCGGCGGCAACCCCGGCGACCCCGGCAGCCCCACGGCCTGCAAGGTGGCCTACTCGACGCATGTCTGGCAGGGCGGCTTCACCGCCGACGTCACCGTCACCAACACCGGTTCCTCCCCCGTCAACGGCTGGAAGCTGGCGTTCACCCTGCCCGCCGGACAGCAGATCACCAGCAGCTGGAACGCCGGCGTCTCCCCGTCATCGGGAGCGGTGACGGGAAGCGGCCTCGCGTACAACGCGCAGATCGCGCCCGGCGGCCAGGTGTCCTTCGGTTTCCAGGGCAGCTACTCCGGCGCCTTCGCCGCGCCCTCCGGCTTCAGCCTGAACGGCGCCGCCTGCACCACCTCCTGACCCATCCGCTCGCTTCGGGGCCCGCCCGCTCACCGCCGTCGAGCGTGCGGGCCCCGGCCCTCACCGGGCGCGCGGGGCACCAGGACCCGGGGCCGCCAGGTGGGCCCGCAGTCCCCTGGCCGACTCACGCGCGAGGCGCCGAGCGCTTGTTCCGCTCCGCGCCCAGGCGGGCGAAGTAGGCGATCAGGTCAGGGTCGTCGACCGCCGCGGGGTTCAGGACCTGCTCGGCGGGCGCACCCTGGAGCAGGCGCTTGACGGGAACCTCGAGCTTCTTGCCGGTCTTCGTGTGCGGGAGCGCCGCCACAGCGATGATCTCGTCGGGGACGTGGCGGGGAGAGGCGCCGGCGCGGATCGCGTCGCGGATCCGGTCGCGCAGGGAGTCGTCCAGGCCGACCCCGTCGGCGAGGACCACGAAGAGCGGCATCCAGTAGCCGCCGTCGGGCTCCTCCGCGCCGACGACGAGGGCCTCGGTGATCTCGGGGAGGCGTTCGACGACATCATGGATGTCGGCGCTGCCCAGGCGTACGCCGTTGCGGTTGAGGGTGGCGTCGGAGCGGCCGTGGACGATCACCGAGCCGTGCGAGGTGAGCGTGATCCAGTCGCCGTGCCGCCACACACCGGGGTAGGCGCTGAAGTAGGCGTCGCGGTAGCGGCTGCCGTCGGGGTCGCCCCAGAAGTACAGTGGCATGGACGGCATGGGGCGGGTGACGACCAGTTCGCCGACCCGGTCGAGGACGGGGGTGCCCGTCGCGTCGTAGGCAGCCAGCGCCACGCCCAGGCCGGGGGCGGACAGCTCCCCCGCCCAGACGGGGGTCGTGGAGGCGCTGCCGGCGAATCCGGAGACGATGTCCGTGCCGCCGCTGGTGGAGGCCAGCTGGATTCCTGCGCCCACATGATCACGGACCCAGGGGTAGGCGGAGGCGGGCAGGGCGGAGCCGGTGCAGCCGACGGCGCGGAGGGCCGACAGGTCGTGCGCGGAGGGTTCGATGCCCAGTTTGGCCATAGCCAGCAGGTACTGGGGGCTGGTGCCGAAGACGGTGACGCGGTGGCGGGACGCCAGCTCCCACAGGAGGTCGGGGCGCGCCGCCGGCGCGGGGCTGCCGTCGTAGGTGCAGGTGGTGGCACCGGTCAGCAGGGTGGAGACCACCAGGTTCCACATCATCCAGTGGGTGGTGGTGTACCACAGCAGACGGTCCCCGGTGCCGAGGTCGGTGTGCAGGCCGAGCGTCTTGAGGTGTTCGAGCAGCACCCCGCCGTGCCCGTGGACGATGCCCTTGGGCAGGCCGGTGGTACCGGAGGAGAAGACGACCCACAGAGGGTGGTCGAAGGGCACCGGGGCGATGTGGAGGTGCTCGACGCGGGTGGCCGCGTCCTCCCAGGCAACCGTCGGCTCCGAGTCCCCGTCCTCGGGCCAGGCCAGGCCCACGTGGTCCACGAGCACCGTGGCCTTCAGCGTCGGGAGGGCGGCGGCGAGTTCGAGCGAGGCGGTCCGGCGGTCGTGAGTGACGCCGTTGAAGAGGTAGCCGTCCGCGGTGATGAGCACCGTGGGTTCGAGCTGGGCGAAGCGGTCGGCGGCGGCCTTCGGTGCGTAGTCCTGGCCGCACACCGACCACACCGCGCCCAGGCTGGCGGTGGCGAGGAAGGCGATGACGGCGTGCGGGGTGTTGGGCAGGTAGCCCACCACCCGGTCGCCCTGTCCGACTCCCAGATCGCGCAGGACGGCAGCGACGGAGGCGACCTGGGCGCGCAGCTCACGGCCCGTGATCTCGTAGCAGGCTCCGGTCTCGTCCAGGGCGGTGATCGCGGGAGCGTCCGGCTGCAGGTTGCGCAGCGCGTGGTGGGCGTAGTTGAGGGTGGCGCCGGGGAACCAGCGGGCGCCGGGCATGGTCTCCTCGGCCAGCACCCGCTCGTACGAGGTCGTCGCGTCGATGTCGAAGTACTCCCACACCGCGGCCCAGAACCCTGCGAGGTCGGTGACGGACCACTGGTGCAGGGCTCGGTAGTCCGTGGGGTCCTGGATCCCTTCGGCGCCCCGGTGCCGGGCCGCCCATCGGGCGAAGTCGGCGATGCGGCTGTGCGCGGCCGACTTCGGGTCAGGAGTGAAGAAGGGTTCCGGATACGGTGCGGGCGGCGGGGTGGACATGTGTGGTGCTCCTCGTCAGGCGGGCCGGACGTCGGCGGTACGGCGGGAGGTGTGCAGCAGGGGTGCCCAGGCGACGGTGTCCGTGAAGTCGCCGGTGCCGGCCGGGACGGTGTCCAGTACGACGCGGTCGGGGCGCAGCAGGACGGCGTCGGCACGGCCGCGTGTCAGCCAGCCGGTCAGGGTGCCGTCGTCGCCCAGGTCGTCGACGTGAATCGTCGAGGCGCCCAGTGCCGTGGCCACGGCCGCCATCCGCGCCGTGGGCGGCACGGCGGTCAGGACGGCGAAGGAGTCCCCGAGGACGTCGTCGAGGCGCACACGTGTGCCGTCGCGCCGTACCCAGGGCTGCGGGCAGAAGGTGCCGGGCAGCACGCGGCCGGTGAGCCTGCGGCGGCGCGGTACGAGTGGACCGGCGGTCAGGGCGGGGCTGAGGTCACGGCTCACCGCCGCGGTCACACCGGGGATGCGGCAGGCCGTGCCCACGACGGCCCGGCGGAACGCCGCACCGCGGTCCTGTCCGCCGGTCATGGCCCAGCCGACGGCGACCGCCAAGCGGATCACATGGCGGGCGTGCGGCTTGCGCTCGCGTTCGTAGGTGTCCAGCAGCCCCTCGTGTGCGCCCTGTCGGAGCACCCGGGCGAGCTTCCAGGTGAGGTTGTGGGCGTCGCGCAGGCCCGCGCACAGACCCTGCCCGACGAAGGGCGGGGTGAGGTGGGCGGCGTCGCCCAGCAGGAAGACACGCCCCCTGCGCCAGCGGTCGGCGAGACGGGCCCGGAAGGTGTACTGCGCCTGCCGCATCACTTCGAAGTCGCCGCCCGACGAGGCGTCGGACGGCAGGTCCACCCAGGGGGCGACCAGCTCGCGCAGGCGCTCCCCACCGTCCGGGCCGTCCAGGTGCTGATCGTCGGCCAGCCGGAACTCCCAGCGGTAGCGGTTCTCGCCGACGCGCATGAAGGTGGCCGGCCGTCTGGGGCTGCAGATCTGCTCCGCGCCTTCCCACGTGCGCACCGGGAGGCTGGTGCGCACGTCGATGACCCTCCAGCTCTCCTCGAAGCGCAGGTCCTCCCATACGGCGCCGATGGCGTCACGGGTGAGGCTTCCCGCACCGTCGCAGCCGAGGACCGCGTCGGCCCACAGGTGCTCCTCCTCGTTTCCGCCCGCACGTCGGAAGGTCACCCGCGCCGGAGCGGCCCCGTCGGCGTCCTGGGTGACGGACACGACCTCCACCCCGCTCCACAGCTCGCACTCCGGGCGGCGCGCCAGGGCGTCGCGCAGCAGGCGTTCCAGCTCGGGCTGGTCGAACATGCTGGTCTGCGGGAAGCCGTGGTGTCCGTGGAGGGACCGCGGGAACTCGGTGATCACGCGGCGCCGGGGGTCCAGCAGTCGCAGCCCGGGCGCCGGGCGGGCGAGGGCGGCGAACTCCTCGTGCACACCGACGCTCTGCAGGACCCGGCGGATCTCGTCGTCCACGACGACGGCGCGCGGCAGGGGGTAGATGTCCCGGTGGCGTTCGAGGAGCAGGCTGCGCACTCCGTGCCGGGCGAGCAGGAGGGCAGCCGTGACCCCGACGGGCCCCGCACCGATGATCACCACCGGTCGCCGGGATGCGGCCTTCACGGCGCGTCCGTGACGGAGGTCCGCTGCTCGCCGAGCTCGATCCGCCCGTCCGGGGTGGCGATCGTGGCGGTGACGAGGTCACCGCTGCGCAGGTAGCGGGGGTTCTTGGCCTGTCCCTTGAAAAACGCCTTCCACTTCAGTGCGGGCGGCAGCAGGGCGCTGATCTTCGCGACCGGCGCGGGCGGGGCCTTCAGGGCAGTGCCGCCGGGCGTGCCGGTCAGCAGCAGGTCGCCCGGGTCGAGGGTCTGGAAGCGGGCGAGCAGCGTGAGCGCCTGTGCGGGCCGCACGATCATGTCGGCCAGCGTGCGGTCCTGGCGTGACACGCCGTTGACCGACAGCCGCAGCCGCAGGTTCAGCAGATGGGTGAAGTCCTCGGGCTCCAGCAGGGCGAGGTACGGCCCCGTCGGTGTGAAGGTCGGATAGGACTTGCTCTCGTAGAACTGGGTCTTGGTCAGCTGGACGTCGCGAGCGCTGACGTCGTTGGTCAGCACGAGGCCGGCGACGTAGCGCGGCACGTCCTGCTCCTCGACGACGGTACCCACGGGCAGGGTCGCGCCCATGACGAGGCCGAGTTCCACCTCGTAGTCGAGGAACTTCACGTGCGCGGGGCGGATGATCGCGTCGTGCGGGCCGCTGACCGAGCCGGACGCCTTGCGGAAGAAGGTGGGCGGGATGTCGCCGGTGAAGCCCGACTCCTTGGCGTGACTGCGGTAGTTGACCATCTGGGCGACCACCCGGCACGGGGTGGTGACCGGAGGCAGCGCCACCAGGTCGATGACGGGCGTGCCGCTCTCGGCGGAGGCGGCGGCCTCGCGGACCGCGGCGCGGTCGGCGAGCAGTTCGGCGGTGGTCACGGCCTTGGTGTCGATGCGGACGGCGCGCTCGTCCCGGACGGCCCACCAGCCGTCGGGGGTGCGCAGGACGTTGGTGCTCATGAGTTCATCGCTTTCATCAGGCCCAGCAGGCGTGCGGGGTCGAGTTCGTTGTCGTCGCGCAGGGCCGCCATGACCTCGCGCAGCTTGGCGGGGGAAGGGGTGGCGCCCAGGAAGTCGCGGGTGACCGGCGGGCCCCACTGGGCCAGGCCGCTCCCCGACATCGGTGCCCAGCCGGGCTCCAGGTCGCAGGAGAACAGGTCGCCGTCGGCGAAGTGCTCCAGCATGACGTGGTCGGGGTCGCGCCAGTAGTCGAACAGCTGGCTGCCCTGGATGTGCCGGCCGATGCCCCAGCTGCGCCGGTAGCCGCGCTCGGCCAGGTACTCGCCGCCGGCGGCGATCGCGTCGAGGTCGGTGACCTGGTAGGCGGAGTGGACGTAACCGGTACCGGGCCCCAGGTGCAGGGCCAGCGTGTGGTGGTCGACGGCCACGCTCCCCTGGTCGCACCGGATGAACGCCATCGTCGGCCCGCGCCCGCGCTGCCCGTCCAGAAAGAGGAAGTCGGACACGATCATCCCGAGGGTGTCCAGGTACCAGTCCAGGGTGCGGGCGAACACCCGTGTCTCCAGCACCACATGGCCCAATCGCTGGATACGGGACGGCTCACGGGGTGGACGCTGGGTGGCGTTCGTACGACGGTGATCGGTACCGAAGTTGAGGATCAGCGGCTCCTGCTCGGGCAGCGCCGGCAGCTGCTCGGCGCAGTGCACGACCCGGACCGGCAGGCCGGAGGGATCGAGCAGGGCGACCGACCGCCCACCGCCCGGCACGCCGATGTCCCGGACGCTGCTGCCGGTGGCGCGGGCCAGCCGGTCCAGGTCGGCCCGCTCGGCCGCACGGAACGCCGGCCCGACGAACCGGGACGCACGCCCACGCCGGATCAGCATGCAGGGTGAGCCCGCGAAGGTCCCGCGCAGCCACAGCTCCTCCTCGGTGCGGGCGGCGATCGCGAACCCGAAGTCACGCGCGAAGACCTCGGCCCTGTCCAGGTCGGGCTTCTCGAACTCGAGCCAGGCCAGATCCGCCACCTTGATCACGGGGTTCCGGGAACGTCCCGGGTGCTCTCCGCGCAGGGCTCCCTGCTCACTGTGGAGGTCTTGGTGGGGTGTCCGGGGCGCGGCCCTGTCGACGGGGGTGTGGGACATGGTGTCCTCCAAGCAACACTGCTGATTGAGGAAATCATCAACATTGCCGTTACCCATCGTCAATAGGATGGACTCAAATAATTGATGATCTCATCACTGATGGCGGACTCATCGCTACGGTTGTTACCATCGCCGTATGCCGACGTCAGCCCCGCCCAGGAACCGCTTCGAGAGGCGCCGTGCCGAGACCCGTCAGGCGCTGGTCCGTGCGGCCCGCCAGATCCTCGCCGAGACCGGGGACACCAGCGCCAGCATCCAGGCCATCGCCGAGCGCGCGGACGTCGGTTTCGGCTCCTTCTACAACCACTTCGAGTCCAAGACGGAGCTGTTCGACGCCGCGGTGACAGACGCCCTGGACGAGTTCGGGCAGGTCATCGACGAGCGCGTACAGGGCATCGACGACCCGGCCGAGCTCGTCGCCGTGGGCTTCCGGCTCACCGCCCGGATGGCCGACTCCCATCCCGAACTCATGCGGATCCTGCGCGACCGCGGTCTTGCCTACGTGCACTCCGACCGCGGACTCGCCCCGCGAGCCCTGCGGGACCTGGAGAACGGCATCGCGTCGGGCCGCTTCACCTGCCGCAACGCGACCACCGCCCTGTCCGCCATGGGCGGCACCCTGATGTCACTCGTGGCGCTGCGGCTGGCCCGCCCCGACCTCGACGGCGACGAGGCCGCCTCCGACCTGGCCGAGATGGTCCTGCGCATGCTCGGCGTCCCGCCGGACGAGGCCCACGAGGTGACCCGGCGACCGCTGCCCGACGCCGGTTGACCGGACCACCCGGCCACGCCCCGACCCGGTGCGCGAGGGGGGTCGATCCGTCGGGGAGGATGGCCCCATGCATGCGCTCTTGGACGATCCCGGGCTCCGTCGCGTCTCGCCGGGCGAGTACCCCTTGTGGGACGCGGCTCTTGCGCTCCTCAACCGGGACCTGGCGGTGACTCTTCCTGAGCAGGGGCCCCTGCAACTGGTGGCCCAGCCTTCCTACGAGGCGGGCGAGCCGGAGTATGTATACGTTGCGCTGGCCAATGGCGAGTGGCACGGCGGTCACCTCTACCCGAAGGTGGCCGAAGACCTTGCTCATGCCTTGGCGATCGTCGCCGACGCCGCGCAGGACACCGTCGCTGAGCGTCTGTGGCAGGCGTGGCCCCTGTGCGTCGAACACAACCTGGGCATGCACGCGCGCGAGGTGGAGGGGCAGCTCTCCTGGTGGTGCGCCGGAGAGCGGCCGCGTCTCGGGTCGGCCCACGTCCGTGCGGCCGTGGGCGCGCTCGACACCTTCTGAGCCGCCCGCGTCGCCGCGACCGCAAGCGCGAGGGAGAACACAAGCAGTGGCGGACACCCCAGCGGTACCTCGGACGCCGTAGGGTCGTCATCGCTGCGGATCGCCGCGGAGGACGGCCGAGGACCGGAGGCCGCTTCGCTCTCCGGTGAACCGCGGAAAGACGTCCGGTGAACTCCGGAGAGACTCAGCACGTCCGACCCGCGTCCGGCATCGGACCATGGACGACAAGCCCGGCTCGTCTTTCTTCCCTGAAGGGCTCTGTCCGACCGGCCCCGGTCGTCGGAGGCGCGGCTACACCGCACGATCCAACGACGAGGTGCAACTGTCCAGGAGTGCCAGGACCTGTTCGGACGGAGTCGAGCGAGTCACCATGCCCGACTGTGCCGCCATGCCGTCGACGCTCAGTGCCCGGAAGCAGATGCCCGGGAATTGCGCGACATCCACGAACTCGTACTGCACGGCCGTCCAGGAGTCGCCGTGCCGGGCGATGCCGTCGAGCGCTTCCCGCACCGACTTCGCGTACCGGACAGGAATCGACTCCAGCCCGAGGCGCCGCCGGGCCGAGACGATCAGTTCGACCAGCGTCAGATGGAAGGCCGAAGGTATCTGACGCATCGGGAGTTCCCCCAGCGCCTCCACACCGACACTTTCCCGCTCGGCCAGCGGACAGGAACGCGGCAGAGCCGCGAGCACGGGTCGCCATCTCAGCCGGTGCAGCATCAGGCCGGGAGTGGGAGGCACGGGGTGGTCGACCATGGCCGCGTCCAGTGCCCCGGTGCGTACGAGATCCAGCCGTGTCCTGTCGGAGACGTCCACCAGGTGGACCGTCAGCCCGGGGCGGCTCTGCATCAGCGTGTCCGCGGCCAGCTGGAGACGGGCGCGGCTGCGCAGGGACGTGGCGATGCGCAGGGACGTTCCTCGGGAGGACGCGTAGCGCGCGGCGATGAGCTCGGTCTCCTGCATCGTCAGCAGGACGGCACGCGCCGCCGGCAGGAGGGCTTCGCCCGCTTCCGTCAGACACACCCGCCGCGTGGACCGGTCGAACAGCTTCACGCGCAGACCGCGCTCCAGTTGCCGGATCTGCTGACTCACCGCCGGCTGCACCACATGGAGTCTGCGGGCGGCGCGTCCGAAATGTAATTCCTCGGCGACGGTGACGAAGAATTCGATCTGACGCAATTCCATGGTTCGACCCCCGTGCGATCGTCTGCGCTTCACAGCCATGGGAGGGCCGGGGTGCGGGGACGGCAGCGACGGCTGTCCCGAGCCTCTGCGTGGTCGCGTCATGGCGGAGCAGCAGGAGAGAGTGAACGTACGCTTGAGCGATTCACGCCGCGTGCCGACGCGATCCGGTGAATCGGGGAGAAGAGCGTTGCGCGGCCGTCAGAAGGCCGTCCGCCGTGCCGCGGACAGGCGGATCCGTCTCAGCTGGTACAGAGGGCGCTCGCCTGCCGCTGCAGGTCGACGTGCCGTCGGGCGACGAGGCGGAGTCGAATGATCATCGCTCCAGTGTGACCCCGTGTCCATGCATGGTCAAGTAATCCTGCGCCGCCGGGTCATTGATAACGCGCGCTGATCGATCACGGTGCGCGGTGGCTTCCGGTCGCAGGATGAAGCCCTGGCTCGGGCCGCCGGGCCGGCCGGAAACCTCTCGGGGGAGGCATCATCGTGAGAGTCGGAGTGGTCGGATGCGGTCAGATCGTGGAGCAGGGGCATCTGCCGGTTCTGCTGCGGACGCCCGGCCTGCACCTGGCCGGACTCGTCGATCTGGTGCCGGAGAGAGCGCGCCGGCTCGCCGCACAGGCGGAGGCGGCGGGTCAGCCGGTACCGGCGTACCGCGACACGACCGAGCTGGTGGAGCGCGCCCGGCCCGACCTGGTGCTGCTGGCCACGCCACCGTCCGTTCGCTCCGCCGAACTGCGCACTCTCGGAGAGGCCGGGGTCGCGGTGCTCTGCGAGAAGCCCCTCGCCAACTCGGTCGAGGAGGCGGACGCGTTGCTGGCGGAGGCCGCGAGGACCGGTGCCCGGGTCTTCATGACCCACAACTACGCCTTCTTCCCGGAGTACCGTCTTCTGACCCGGTTGGTACGGGAAGGCCACATCGGCCCGGTGCGCTCCGTCCTGATCAGTTGTCTCGGGTCGTATCCCTGGGACGGCGCGGAGGAGTTCCGCCCCGGCTGGCGTCACGACCGGGCCCTGTCGGGCGGCGGCCGGCTCGTGGACACCGGGTGGCACGCCCTGTACCTGGCCGAGCTTCTCGCCGGCCGGGCGCCCACCGAGGTGATGGCGACCGCCGAGTTCGACCCCGCGCCGCCGTTCGACCGCGAGTGCTTCGCGCACTATCGGCACGGTGACGTCCACGTCTCGCTCGCCGTCGGCACCGGGCACGGTCCGGTCGCCTTCGAGGTGAGAGGTGAACAGGGCCGTCTGCGACTGGACTTCGACGCCGCCGCCGGTGACTACAGCGCGGTCCCGCTGGCGGTCCGCCTGTACCGGGACGGGCGGCTGGTCCGGAGCTGGGACGTGCCCCGGGAGCGGGGAATGATCACCGAGGGTCTGTACGAGGAGATCAGGAGCCGACTGGCCGACCGCGACGACCCGTACGCGCACTCGCTGCGCCACGGACGCGATCTGGTCGCCACGATCGAGGCGACGTACCGGGCCGCGCAGGAACGGCGGTGGCTGCCCCTGGGCACGCGGGCCGAGGAGGCGGACCATGTCGCGGTCTGACACGTCCCCGCCGGCCCCGCACTTCACCGGCGAGGCCCCCGTGGAGGTGCACACCCTGCTCTCCCACCGGCACGTGGACCGATGTCTGGTGGCGTTGCGGTCCCTGGCCCGGTTCTGGACGGCTCCCGCCGTGGTGCTCCATGACGACGGGACACTCGACGCCGGTGACCACGCCCGGCTGGGCGCACTGGGCGCCGTCCGGGTCGTTTCCCGGGCGGAGGCGGACGCGCACGTCGAAGAGGCCCTCGCCGACTACCCGCTCGTGCTGCACACCCGCCGTGGCAACCCGCGGATCATGCAGCTCGTGGACTACTTCGTGCTGGCCGGCAGTCCCCGGGTGATCGGCATGGACTCCGACGTGGTGTTCCTCAACCGGCCCGACCGGCTGGTCGACTGGGCGACCGGGGCGGAACCGGCCGCGCTGCTCTACTCACCGGAGCGCGGCTGGCAGCCCAAGGGGATCCACTGGCTGCCGGACGCGGTACCCGGACGCCCGTTCGTCGGCGACATGTGCTGCGGCTTCGTCGCGGCGGAAGCGGCCACGTTCTTCGACCCGGCTCATCTGGAAGGGCTGATGCGGCGCACGGCACCGGACATACTGCCCCGGCCGCGGTTCGTCACCCAGATGCTGTACTCGCTGATGGCGGGGCGGCTCGGCCCGGGACTCGTACGCGACCTCGGTGAACCGTACCGGTCGGGACGCCTGGAGTGGCTGCCCGAGCTGCCTGAGCGGGTCATCTGCCACTACTTCGGGTCCCACGACGGCGAGGACTACCTCACCGCACTCGTGGCGGCCGACCCGGAACTGCGGCAGCTGGTGGCGGAAGAGCCGGCCCCGTGACGGCCCGCCACGAGCCGCGGAAGCTGCTGGAGACGGCCGTGCTGGCCTGTCACCGGGCGGGCCGCATCCTGCTGGCGGCCCGCGCCGCGACCGTGCGGACCCAGTCCAAGCAGGGGGCGCACGATCTGGTGACCGAGTACGACCTGCGGGCCGAGACGGCCATCGTGGAGACCCTGCTCGCCCGCCACCCGGACTCCGCGGTCACCGGCGAGGAAGGCGGAGACCACGGCTCGGGAGCCATCCGGTGGTACGTCGATCCCATCGACGGCACCAACAACTTCGCGCACGGACTGCCGCTGTTCTGCGTCTCGATCGCCGCCGCGCTGGAGGACCGGCTGGTCGCCGCCTGTGTCTACGACCCGGTGCGGGACGAGGCGTTCACCAGCGTGTCCGGTGCGCTCGCGCTCAACGGCCGCCCGGTCACCCCCACCCCCTCCGTCGGCGGACCCGCCGTACTGCTGACCGACTTCCCCCGCGGCGGCTCCGATCCCGACGAGCGGGAACTCGCGCTGTGGGGACGGCTGGTGCGCGAGTACGACGTGCGGCGGATCGGCTCCTCCGCGCTCGCCCTCGCCTACACGGCGGTCGGACGGGGACAGCTGGCCTGCAACCTGGGCACGCGGTCCTGGGACGTCGCGGCCGGAGCGGCACTGGTCGCCGCCGCCGGCGGCCGGTACCGCACACCGGGCCTCGCGGAAGGCGCCCCGCTCGGCGAACGGCTGGAGGCACCCGCCTTCCTGGCCTACGGCCCGGAGGTGGCGGACTCCGCGCTGCTGGAGGGCGAACTCACCCGGCTCGGACAGGCGTTGCGGACGCGGACCGGCACCGGCGAGGCGGTCCGATGAGCGCCGCCGACGCCCCGCTCGGCCGGGTCCTGTCCCAGCGGCCGTACGCCGCGCTGTTCCCGGGTGCCGGCACCCAACGGCCGGGCATGGCCGCTCGCCTGCTGGCGCGGTCGCCCGCCGCCCGTGACCTGCTGGCCCGCCTGGAGGCCGCCTGCGACGTCCCGCTGCGCGACGTCTGTGTGGACGGCACCCCCCGCCAACTGCGTTCGGTCGAGCTCGCGTATCCGGCCGTGTTCGTGACGGGCCTGCTGGCCTTCGCGGCCCTCGTCGAACACCAGGGTGCGGCATGGCGGCCCCCGGTGCTGGCCGGCGGCCACAGTCTCGGACACTTCACCGCCCTGGTCTGCGCCGGTGCGCTGACGGCCGAGGAGGCGCTGGAGTTCGTCCGGGAGCGGTCCCGGCTCATGGCGGCCGAGTCCACGCGACGACCCGGCGGCATGCTGTCGATCGTCGGCGCCGATCACGACCGGGTGACGCGGATGTGCGCGCAGTGCCCGGCGGAGCTCGGAGTGCTCACCATCGGCTGCCGCAACGGCACCCGCCACCTGGTCGTGTCCGGGGACCGCGCGGCGGTCCACTGGCTGCGCGAGCACGCCGACGCCCTCGGGGCGCGGAAGGTCGCCGACGTGCGCACCGGACTCGCCGCGCACTCGAGCCTCATGGCACCGGTACGGGACCGCCTGCGGACGCTGGCCGGCCGGCTGCCCGTGGCGCGGCCCGCGGTCCCGGTGCTGAGCAACCTGACCGGCCGTCCCCTGACCGACGCGCGGGAGATCCGCGCCGAGCTGGGCGATCAGGTCGCCGCCCAGGTGCGCTGGGACCTGTGCCTGGACAGCGTCGCCGCACACGGCGTGCACGTCGTGCTCGACCTCGGCCCCGGTCAGGCGGTGGCCTCGCTCGCCCGGAGCCACGGTCTGCGAGCCGCCGCGGTCAACAGCATGGAGCCGCTGCCGGCGGTCCTCGCCGCACCGGCCCGGCCGGCCGAGGAGGTGGTCCGGTGATCTCCGCCGAGCGGTTCTGCGCGGAACTGGACGCGCACGGCGTCGAGCTGGTGACCGGCGTGCCCTGCGGCTGGCTGCAGGGACCGCTGGCCCTGCTGGCCCGGGAGCCGGGACGCTATGTGCCGGCGGCCAACGAGGGCGCCGCCCTGGCCATCGCCGCCGGCGCCGAACTGGCCGGCCGCCGGAGCACGGTGCTGGTCCAGAACTCCGGCTTCGGCAACCTGATCAACCCGCTGACCTCGCTCGTCGACACCTTCGCCATCCCCGCCGTGATCTTCATGACCCTGCGCGGCTGGCCCCGGCCGGAGGACGACGAGCCCCAGCACTCGCTGACCGGCCCCACCACCGAGCCCCTGCTGGACCGGCTGGGCGTCGGGCACCAGGTGCTGGCACCGGGGGACGACGGTCTCGCCCGGGCGTGGGAGGCGGCGGACCGGGCGCGGGCCGAGCGCCGCCCCTACGTCGTCCTCGTACCACGTGGCCGGATCGGGCGCGTGGAGGAACGGCAACCGGGCGACGCCGACGACGGGGGGTACGACCGGGGCCAGGCCATCGACGACCTGCTGCCCTGGCTGCAGGGGGCCGCGGTGTTCGCGACGACGGGGCGCACCTCCCGGGAGCTGTTCACCCGGGCCGATTCCCCCGCCCACTTCTACATGCTGGGCTCGATGGGCCACGCCGTGGCCCTGGGCCTCGGCGCGGCGGTGTCCCTGCCGGACCGGCGGGTCGTCGTGCTGGACGGCGACGGCGCCCTGGTCATGCACCTGGGCACGGCGCTCACCGTCGGAGCACAGGCCCCTGCCAACCTGATCCATGTCGTGCTGGACAACCGGGCGTACGACTCCACCGGCGGTCAGCCGGTGCCGGCTCCCGCCGACTGGAGGTCGCTGGGGCGCGCCGCGGGCTACCGGGGCGTCCATCTCGCGTCCTCACCGGCCGGGACGGCCCGGGCCATGGCCGCCGCGACGGCCGAGCCGGGTCCGTGTCTCGTCGTCGTACGCATCGCGCGGTCCGGGCGCCGGCCGACCCGGCATCCGCTGGCCGACCTCGGCCCCGCAGATCTCGCAGCTCGATTTCACACAGCCCTGGAGGGGCTGCCCCCGGCAGCCGTTCCCGTCCCGGTGAACCGGAGGTGAGCATGGTGTCCCGCCCCACGCGGCACGATCCCGCGACTCCCGCCCCTGAAACCCTGCGCTCGGAAGTGCTCGACACCATCAGCGAGTTGCTGGCGGACGAGGACCGGCCCGCCGAGGTCCACGAGGACGACGTCCTCGCGGACCTGGCCCTCGACTCCATCGCCCTGATGTTCGTGCTGACGCACTTCGAGCGGCGCTACGACGTCGCGTTCGACAACGACACCCTGCGTCCCGACCGCTATGTGACCGTCGGCGATCTGGCGACCCTCGTCTGCGAGCAGGTGGGCGCCCGCGGATGACGACACGTCAGAGACCCACCGACGTGGAACCGGACGACCGGCTCCTGCACGACCTGGTCCTGGGGCACTGGAAGCTGCCCGCGCTCGCGGCCGCGTACCGTGTCGGCCTGCTGACCCGGCTGTCCGACGGACCGCTCACCACGGCCGAGATCTCGGTCGCGTGCGGCACCGAGCCGCTGGCGACCGGGTCGGTGCTCGAACTGCTGGCCTCCCTGCACCTGCTGGAGCGGTGGGGCGACCGTTACGAGCTGACGGCGGTGACCCGGCGGTATCTGCTGCCCGACGCCCCCGACGACTGGGGTCCGATGCTCCGCCTGGTCTGGGACGACAGGTGCGCGGCCGTCCGCGATGCCCTGCTGGAGGACGCGCCCAGGGGTTACGGGAAGCGCTCCCTGTGGCGGGTCCACCAGGAGGTGCCCCGGCAGGCGGAGATCTTCACCCACGCCATGCACGCCCACTCGGCGGCGGCCGCGACGGCGTTCGCCGAACGAGCCGCCTCGCTGGGCGTCCCCGCCGGGGCCCATGTGCTGGACGTCGCCGGTGGACGCGGCACCTACGCCATCGCCCTGGCCCGGCGGTACCCGGAACTCACCGCGACCGTCCTGGAACTCGGCTCCGTCTGCCCGATCGCGTCCCGCGCGGTCGGCGACGCCGGGCTGGACGGGCGGATCTCGGTCGTGGAGGGCGACATGTTCACCACGCCCTGGCCGTCCGCGGACGTGGTCCTGCTCGCCGACGTGATGCACAACTGGTCCGTGAGCCGGTGCCGTGAGCTCGCCGACCGGTCGAGGAAGGCGCTGCGTCCCGGCGGCCGGCTGCTCGTCCACGACATGCTCCTCGACGACGCCGTGCCCGGCCCGGCGACCGCCGCCGCCAACGCCGTGGCGATGGCGGCCACCACCGGAGGCCACCAGTTCACCGCGACCGAACTCGCCGGCCTGCTGCGGCAGGCGGGGTTCGGCTCGGTCTCCAGCACTCCTTCCTTCGGTTACTTCTCCGTCACCACCGCCCGCGCGGCGGGCTTCGAGGGGGCACCCTGATGGCCTGGCCCGAGATCACCGTCGTCGTCACGGCGCGGGAGCGGTTCTCCGAGACCCGCACCGCCCTGGACCACCTCTGGAAACACACACCGGAGCCCTTCCACCTCGTCTACGTGGACGTCAACTCCCCCGCGGAGACCGCCCGGCTGCTCGCCGAGGAGGCCCGACTGCGGGACTTCACCCTGGTGCGCACCGACGCCTACGTGAGCCCCAACCGGGCCCGCAACCTGGGCGTGCGGTACGCGTCCGGCGAGTACGTCGTCTTCCTGGACAACGACGTGCTGCTGACCGACGGCTGGCTGACCGCGCTGGTCGACTGCGCCGAGGAGACCGGTGCCTGGGCCGTGGGCCCGCTCTATCTCCAGGGCCGGCTCGACGAGCGGACGGTACACATGGCGGGCGGCGACATGGAGTTCTCCGGCGCGTGGGGAGAGCGCACCTTCCGCCAGACCCAGCGGTACTTCCTGCGCGGTCTCGCCGAGGTGCCCGCCGAGGCTCTGGTGCGCCAGTCCTGCGACATCATCGAGTTCCACTGTGCGCTGGTGCGGCTCGACGCCCTGGAGCGGGTCGGCGGCATGGACGAGGGGTTGCTCACCACCCGGGAACACCTGGACTTCTGCCTGCGGCTCCTGGACGCCGGCGGCACGGTGTGGTTCGAGCCGGCCTCCGTCATCAGCTACCTGGCGCCGCCCCCGTTCGAGCCGGCCGATCTGCCGTACTTCCTGCTCAGGTGGAGCGACGCCTGGACCCGGGACACCCTGAAACACTTCGCGCACAAGCACGGCATCACCCCCGACTACGTCGAACGGGTGGCGAAGACGCGCAGGAGGCGGCAGCACCTGGTGCTGTCGTGGCTCGAACCGAAGCTGTCCGGGGTGGTCGGCCGCACCGGGGCGGCCCTCGCCCGCCGGGTGCTCGGCGCGATCGAGCCCTTGGCCAACGACGTCCTGGTACGGGTGCTCACCCCGCGCGGCACCGGTGGCCACCGCGTGGTCCGCGTGGCCGGCCCGCGTGCCGCCGCCGGTGACGGCACTCCGGGCGCCGGGGCCGCGAAAGCATCCGGCGGCCCTACCGACTCCCCCGCCGGCACCGACGACCGAAAGACGAGGAACGCACCATGACCCAGTCCCCCGAGCGAGACCTGTACGTCGTGACGGGCATCTCCGCCAGCGGCAAGTCGACCGTGGCCCGGCTGCTCGCCGACCGCCTCTCCCCCAGCGTCCTGGTCGAGGGGGACGTGCTGCGGGTCATGGTGCGCAACGGGCGCCAGGAGATGACGGCCGAGCGCACCGCGGCGGCACTGGCCCAGCTCCACCTGCGCTACCGGCACGCCGCCCAGCTGGCCGCCTCCTACCTGCGGGAGGGCTTCCACACGGTGATCGAGGACGTGATCCTCGGCGACAACCTCGAACCCTTCCTGTCGTACCTGCCGGAGCGGACGGTGCGGCTCGTGGTCCTGACCCCGGACGTCGAGGCCGTGCAGCGGCGCGAGTCCGGGCGGGAGAAGGTCGCCTACGGGTCCCGGTGGACCCTCGACCAGCTCGACGCCGTGCTGCGCAAGGAGACCCCGCGGCTCGGCCTGTGGCTGGACAGCAGCGAGCTGACGGCGGAGCAGACCGTCGACGAGATCCTGCGCCGCCGGGACGAAGCGGTGCTCCCCGCCGGCGGCTGAGGACGGGACGGCGCCACGCTCTCCCCGGAGGACGGGGGAGCCGGCGACCGCTCCCCGTCAGCCTCGTCCGGCCCGCCCGGGCCACCCGACAACGCACGGAGACCTCATGACGCGAGAAGCCGTTCTGGCCGAACTCGAGACACGGGTGCGGACGGTGCTCGGCACCCGGGTGGGACCGGAGCTGGCCCGGAGCCTGCCCGCCGACGCCCGCTTCGACGAACTCGGCATCGACTCCCTGGACATCGTGCTCGTGCTCGCCGAACTGGAGCAGCGCGACGCCTCCAACACCCTCACCGGCAAGGACCTCTGGGAGGCCGCCGACTGTATCGACTCCCTCGTCCGTCATCTGGCCGAGCGCCATGACTAGAGACGGACGGGCCGCTCCGGGCGCGGGCGTCGCCGTCACCGGCGTGGGCGTACTGACCCCGGCGGGGCGCGGCATCGGCCCGTTGTGGCGGACGCTGTCGGCGGGCGGGGCCCGTCCGCGCCCGATCGAGCACTTCGACACCGCGCAGGCCGGCACCGGCCTCGCCCACTTCGTGCCGCACGAGCCCGGCCTGCCTGGACCGGGACATCCGGAACGGATGGGCGCCCTCGCGACGGCGGCGGTCACCGACGCGCTCGCCGACGCGGACGCGCGGGGTGAGGGGACCGCTCTGATCCTGGCCACCACGGACGAGACGGGAGCCGAGGTCAGTGGCCGGTGGGACGGCTGGCAGACCGGGGGGACCACCCCGCGGGGGGTGCCGCTGGAGGAGCGCGTCGCCGCCGCCTGCGGTCTGACCGGCCAGGTCATGACCGTCGCCACGACCTCGGCGGCCGGTTGCGTGGCACTGGGCGTGGCCCGGCGGATGATCACGTCGGGCCGGGTGCGCCGGGTCGTCGTGTGCGGGGTCGACGTCATCACGGAGGCCGGCTTCTACGGTCTGGCGGCTCTGCGCACCCTGAGCCCGCACGGCTGCCGGCCGTTCAGCGCCGACCGGTCCGGCATCCGCATCTCCGAGGCGGCCGCGGCCCTGGTGATCGAGCCGGCCGCGCCGGCGGGGGGCCGGACCCGGGGCCGGCTCGAAGGTGTGGCCGCCAACAACCTCGCCGCCCAGCCGGCGCGTCCGGAGACCGAGGGCGTGGCGGCCGCCGTACGCAGTGCCCTGCGGCAGGCCGGCCGCCGGCCGGCCGAGGTGGACTACGTGAACGCGCACGCGGCCGGGACCCGGCACGGGGACGCCGCCGAACTCACCGCGCTGTACGAGGTGTTCGGCGACCGGCTGCTGCGGGACCTGCCGGTGGTCAGTTCCAAGGCCGCCATCGGTCACTGCCAGGGAGCGGCGGGCGTCGTGGAGGCGGTGGTCTCACTGGCGACCCTGGAGTGCGGCGAGGTCCTGCCCACGCTCGGGCTGGACTCCGTCGACCCCGCGTGGCGCGAGCACAACCTGGGCGGGCGGCCCCCGGGCCGGCCGCCCGAGGTGGCCGTGTCGGTGTCCTGCGGGCTCGGTGGTGTGAACGCCGCGGTCGTGCTGGGGGCGGACCGGGCCGGGCCGGTGCCGGCCGGTGCGCGGCGGGAGGTGGCGGCGCATGTGTCCTGACCGTGGCCCGTGTCCCGGCCCGGTGCGGGTGACCGGGCCGGCCCTGGTGCGCGAGCGGGCGACGCCCGCCGCGGCCGACCGGGGACTGCCGGTGCGGGACCGGGTGCTGCCGGTGCTGCGCGAGACCGTGGCCGAGGCGCTGGCCGGGCTGCCGGACGCGCCCGGGGAGACGGCGGTCGTCCTGGCGAGCCGGCACGCCACCTGGGTGACCGCGGAGGCCATCCTGACCGCGGTCCGCGGGCCCGGCGCGCGCTGGCTCGATCCGCGCGCCTTCCTCCACTACACGCCGCACGCGCTGGTCTCGGCGCTCTCCATCGACCGCGGTCTCGACGGCCCGTCCGTCACCTTCTCCGGCGCCTCCGGCGGTGTCGACACCTTCGGGCACGGGGCCGATCTGCTGCGGGAGGGGGCCTGCGCCCGGGTGCTGGCCGTCGCGGTGGAGTGGCCGACGGCGTTGTCCGCGTCCGCCTTCCCGGAGACCGGTGAGGCGGGGCTGCTCGCGGTGGCCTGCGCCGTCCTCGACCCGCGCCCCGGCGGGATCCAGGTCACGCGGTGGGGCAGCGGCCCGGCGGAGCCGGGCGGTCCGGGCGAGATCGCCGCGCCCTCCGCGGTGGCTCCGTTCGACCTGATCCGGCGGTACCGCGCCGAGGGGCTGCGGCACTGGACCATCCGCCAGGGCAGGTCCTCGGTCGGCTTCGTCCGGCACCCCGCGGACGAGGAGCACGCCGATGCCTGAGTCACTGGACGACCGGATACGCCGGTGGGCGGCCGTGCGCCCGACGGCCACCGCGCTGGTGGACGGGCGGGGTTCGCTGAGCTACCGCGCGTTGGCCGAGGCGGTGGAGCACACCGCGCGCGGCCTGGACGTCCCCCCGGTGCCGGGCCGGGCGGCGCCACGCTGGGGCGTCTCCACGGGCAACGCCGTCCGGGACGTGGTGCTGGTGCTGGCGCTCGCGCGCGCCGGGCTCTCCCCGGTGCTCCTGGACCCCCGGAGCACCCCCGCCGAGATCGCCGCGACGACCCGTCTGGCCCGGCTCTGCGGAGTCCTGGACCGCGCCGCCGCGTCCACCGGCCCCCGGAGCCCCTCGGCGCCTCGTCCCGCGGCACCCTTCGGCCTGGTGACCTCCGGCACCAACGGCCTGCCCAAGGTGGTGCGCCGGGACTGGGCGAGCACCGTCGCGGTGTGCGCGTCCTTCGCGGATACGGCCGGCTACCGCCCGGAGGACGTCATCCTGTGCACCACCCCCCTGCACCACAGTTACGCGTTCGGTATCGCCCTGGTCGCCGGTCTGCTCTCGGGTGCGACCGTGGCACTGGCCCCGGCACCCCCCGGCCCGGCCGAGCTCGGCCACTGGATCGGGGAGTTGCGGCCCACCGTCGTGCAGTCGGTGCCCTTCCTCTACCGGGTGCTCCTCCCCCACCTGCCGTCGGCCGACCACACCACCCGGCTGTGCGTCTCGGCGGGGGAACGGCTCGACCGGGCGACGGCCGACGCGTGGCGGGAGGCGTCCGGTACCGCGCTGAGCAATCACTACGGCGCCACGGAGAACGCCGTGATCACCCTGGCCGACCCCGGCGACCTGGAGTCGGTCGGCCGCCCCGTGCCCGGCGTGCGGGTGCGGATCGGACGGCCCGGGGATGCCGACAGGCCCACGGAGGGTGAGGTGTGGGTGCGCGGGCCCGGCCGGCACAGCGGCTACTGGGGTCAGGGTGCCCTCACCCGGGAGACGTTCACCGGCGGCTGGCAGCGCACCGGGGACTGGGGGAGGCTGCTGCCGGACGGCCGGCTCGTGCTGACCGGACGCCTGTCGCAGCGGGTGTCGGTGGCCGGGCGCAAGGTCGATCCGGTCGAGGTCGACGCGGTGCTGCGCAGTCATCCGCACGTCCGGGACTGCCTGGTCACCGGTCCCCCCACGGGCAGCGCGGAGACCGGCTTCTTCGCCTTCGTCGCGGCGAGCGGGGTCGGCGAGCTGGAGCTGCGCCGCTATCTCGCCGCCAGGCTGTCCGCGTACAAGGTGCCCACGCGGCTGGTGATCCGCCCGGAGCTGCCCCGGACCGGCACCAACAAGGTGCACACCGCCCGGCTGTGGCGGGAGCTGGAGACCTCATGACCGAGACGACAGGCACGACGGGCACGACGGGCACGACAGGCACGGCAGACACGACAGGTACGACGGGGACGACAGGAAGGAACGCGCCCATGAGTCAGGCTGCCGGCAGCCCGCGGTTCGATCCGGCGACGGCGCTCGGCTGGCAGGACGTCGGCCTGGACGGTCTGAGCTGCTTCCTGCGGTGCGTGGAGGCCGTGCTCGCCCATCACGGCCGATCCCCCCGGGAGATCGCCGCCAGTCTGGCGACCCCGCTGGACCTGACCCGGAGCGACCGCGATCGCGGTCCCTTCGGCGACTTCCCGGGATGCCGTCTGGAGTGGCGCACGGTGCCCGGCGGCATCGGCTGGGACGAACTGGCGACGCTCCTGCGCCGGCACCGCTACCCGGTGCTCTCGCCCAACGGACTGCACTGGCCCGGCGACGAGTTCAACGGGGTGGGCCCGGCACACCACCACATGGTGCTGGCGGTGCGGTGGGACGACGGCGGGCTGGAGGTGCTGGACACCGACGCGTCGCCCGACGACGGCTACCGCCGGACGCTGCCGCTCACCGACTCCCTGCGCCGGGCGTTCGACCGGGTCGCGGTGGTCGAACCGCGTCCGGTACCGCGGGACGACGATCCGGCGACCACGGCCAAGCGGCTGCTCGGCGGGGGTACGCGCCGGCTGGCCGCCGACCTGTCGGAGCTGGCGGGCTTCCGCGCGCTCTGGCTGCGGCAGCCGCTGCCCGAGACGCTCGCCCGGGGCCTGCACGTCTTCGTCCTCGGAGACGTGCAGCCCCAGCTGTTCACCCTCGCCCGCGCGCTCGACTTCCCTGCCTCACCCGAACTGGCCCCCCTCGTCGCGGCTTTGGAGACGGCGGCGAGCCGGGCGAAGAAGCTGGGCATCATGCTGACCGGTCTGCACCGGTTCCGTTCGCGCCAGGTGTACACGCTTTGCCTGGAGGAGTTCGAGTCCCTGGAAGGGGCCCTGCACTCCGTACTGGCCGCCCTGTCCGCGCACGCGGGGGAACCGGTGCCGCGGACGCCCCCGGCCGCGCCCCGGCGGCTGGCCGCCCGCCTCGCCGAGGTCACCGAGTGGTCCTTCGACCAGCCCCCGCAGGACACCCTCCGCTGGTTCACCACACCGTCCGCCGCCTGATCCGCACCGCCTCTCTCCCTGGAGTTCGCGATGACGCTGCACGACACCCGGACCGCCACCCGCCCCGCGCCACCGCCGCCGCTGCCCCTCACCGAGTCGGTCCGGCTGGCGGCCGAGGCCGCGACGAGCGACGCGATCGCGGCGACCGCCGACGACGTGATCCCCAGCGACCGGCTGATCGACGGCGAGTACCCGCTGTACGCCGCGCGCGGCGAGGGCGCGTACGTGTGGGACGTCGACGGCAACCGCTACCTGGACTTCATCCTCGCCTACGGCACCATCATCCTGGGGCACGCACACCGCGCGGTGGACGACGCGGCCGTCTCCGAGATCCGCCAGGGCTTCGCCCTGTCGATGCTGCGGCCGGCGCAGCAGCGGCTGACCCGCCGGCTCACGGAGGTGATCCCGCACGCGGAGACCGCGCTGCTGGTGAAGACCGGTTCCGACGCGACGAGTTCGGCCGTCCGGCTGAGCCGGGCGTTCACCGGCCGCGACGTGGTGGTCCGCTGGGGGTACAACGGCTGGCACGACTGGGCCGCGATCCGCAGCCCCGGCGTGCCCCGGACCGTGGCCGACCAGGTGACCACGTTCGGGTACAACGACCTGTCCTCGCTGGAGGAGGTCCTGGACCGCTTCCGCGGCCGCGTCGCGTGCGTTCTCATGATGCCGTTCGAGACCACGCTCCCCGCTCCCGGATTCCTCCAGGGAGTACGGGAACTGGCGGACCGGCACGGCGCGTTGCTGGTCCTGGACGAGATCCGCAGCGGTTTCCGGCTCGGTCTGGGCGGGGCCCAGGAGGCGTACGGGGTGCGGGCCGATCTGGTCACCGTGGGCAAGGCCATGGCGAACGGCTATGCGGTGTCGGCGGTCGCCGGTCGCGCCGACGTGCTGCGGGAACTCGCCAACGTGCACATCTCGTCCACGTTCTTCGCGAACTCCCTGGACATGGCGGCGAGCCTGGCCACCCTCGACGTGCTCGCCACCACCCCGGCCCTGGCGCGGGTCGAGGCGCTGGGGACCCGGCTCCAGGCGGGTCTGCGGGGCGTGATCGCGCGGACCGGCCTGCCCGCGCGCGTCGTGGGAGCCCCCCAGATGCCGTTCCTGGAGTTCGACGACGACGCCCGCGCCCAGCGCTGCAAGCGGCACTTCTACACCTGGACCGTCCGGGAGGGGCTGCTGTTGCATCCCAACCACCACTGGTACGTGTGCGCGGCGCTGTCGGACGCCGACCTGGACCACGCGCTCGCCGTCTCCGACCGGGCCGCCCGGCACGCGGTCACGGAAGGAGAAGACCCGGCGTGAGGCGGACCATGGACGGGAACGGGTCGGTGGCGCGGCGGGACCGCGTCGCCCTGGTCTGCGGCGGCAGCAGAGGAATCGGCCTGGCCACGGCGACACGGCTGCGCGAGAGCGGCCGGCGGGTGGCGGTGCTCTCCCGGTCGGGCGGTGCCCTCGGGGACCTCCTGTCGGTGCGCTGCGATCTCACCGAGGCAGACGACGTCGACGCGGCGGTGCGGGAGGTCGAGGAGCGGCTCGGACCGGTGGAGGTGCTGGTCGCCAACGCCGGCACCGCCGAGGACGCCCTTCTCGCCCGGACCTCCGACGCGTCCTTCCGCGGACTGGTCCGGGGCAATCTGTTCGCCGCCTTCCACGCGACCCGGCGCGTCGTGCCCGGCATGACCGAGCGCGGCTGGGGCCGGCTCGTCTTCGTGTCCTCCGTCGCCGCGACCGTCGGCGTCCCCGGGCAGAGCGGCTACGCCGCCGCCAAGGCCGCGCTCACCGGTCTGGCCCGCAGCCTCGCCCGGGAGGTGGCGCCGCACGGCGTCACGGCCAACGTGGTGCTGCCCGGTTTCGTGGAGACCGAGCTGACGCGGCGGGTACCGGACCGGGTCCGCGACGACATCCGTGCCCACGTGCCGCTCGGGCGGTTCGGCCGCAGCCAGGAGGTGGCCGCCACCGTGGACTTCCTCGCCGGCGAGCAGGCCGGTTACATCACCGGTGCCATGGTGCCCGTGGACGGCGGACAGGGCATGGGCTGGTGAGCGGGCTCGACGCCGGCCGCGGTGCCGCCGCGTCCTACGGGTTCGACGGTGTGGCACCCAGCTACGACCGTACGCGCGGCGGCGAGGAGCGGGGCCGCAAGGTCGCGGCACGGCTCGCGCCCTTCCTGCGTCCGGGCGCGCCCGTCCTGGACGTCGGAACGGGCACCGGGGTGGTCGGCCGGGCGCTGACGGACCTCGGCCACACCGTGTACGGGCTCGACCTGTCGCCCGCCATGCTGGTGCGGGCCCGGCAGCGGCTCGGCCCCGCGGTGGTCGCCGCGGACGCCGCCCGGCTGCCCTTCCGGGCGTCGTCGATCGAGCAGGCGGTCAGTGTGTGGGTGCTCCAGATGGTCGCGGACGCCCCCGCCGTGCTCGCCGAGGTCGCACGCGTCCTGGTGCCGGGCGGCCGCTATGTGATCGCCTCCGGTGTGCTGCTGCCCGCCGACGACCCGATCGGCATCGTGTACGAGCGGGTGTGGCAGAGCCTGGACGGCGACGGGCGGCGTGACGACCGCTCGGCTCGCCTGCGCCTGCTGGCACCGGAGGCCGGGTTCACCGTGGAGCACACCGGCCGGTTCGAGCCGACGTACCACCGGCAGTCGCCCGCCGAGGCGGCGGCCTTCCTGGAGAGCGGTGCGCCGTTCTTCCTGTGGGCGCTCGGCGCCGCCGAGCGCGCACGCGCCATCGGCCCCGCCGTCGCCCGGCTGCGGGCCATGCCGGATCCGGACCGGCCCCGCACCCGGCGTACGCAGCGGGAGCTGGTCGTACTCCGCAAGATCCCGCGGACCGGTGCGCCGCACCGTTCCGACCGCAGGCAGACAGCAGGGGGAGCAGACGCATGACAGCCATCCACGGCACGGCCGAGTCCACCGATGCCCTCTGGACGAAGGAACGGTGGCTGCGGGCCTTCCGACAGGAGGCGGCGCGCTTCCTGGCCGCGGTCGACACCGCGCGGCTCGACGCGGCGGTCCCCTCCTGCCCCGGGTGGACGGTGTCCGACCTCGTCGCCCATGTCGCCGGTGTGTACCGCTGGCACCGTCAGCACCTGCGGCGCCGTACCGAGAGCACCCCCCGGCACGAGCGGCCGGAGGTGCCGGAGGGCATCCCCGTCCTCGCCTGGTGGCAGCGGGAGTTCACCGCCATGGCGGAGGAGCTGGAGGCGGTGTCGCCGACCACGCCCGCCTGGAACTGGGCGGGCCGGCCGCCGGTGGCCCTGTTCTGGCACCGCCGGATGGCCCACGAGACGGCGCTCCACCGCTGGGACGCCGAGAACGCGCTGGGCGTGCCGACGGCCATCGGCACCGCGCTGGGGACGGACGGTGTGGCGGAGGTCCTGGACACCTTCCTGCCGGGCGGACGGAACGCCGGACGCACGGGACCCGCCGGGACCGTCGCGCTCACCGCTTCCGACACGGCCGCGCACTGGCGGGTCACCGTGCGCGAGACCGGCGTGTCCCTCTCCGCACCGCCGGACTCCCCCGGGGCCGGCCCGGTACCCGACTGCGTGGCCGAGGGCACCACCGAGGATCTCCTCCTCGTGCTGTGGGGCCGGGCGACCGCCGCGGACCGGCTCCGGGTGGAGGGCGACGCTACGCTGCTGGATGCCCTCCGCGCCCGCTGACCGTCCCGGGCGCGGTCCCGGCGGGAGCCGACCGGTCCGCCCGCCACATGGCGGCGTAGACACCGTCACGCGCCAGAAGCTCCTCGTGCGTGCCGTCCTCCGCCACGACCCCGTGGTCCAGCACGACGATCCGGTCGGCCCGCGCCGCGACGGCCGGCCGGTGGGTCACGATCACGGTGGTACGGCGCGCCTGCCCGGCCGGCGCCGCGCCCCCGAGGCCGCCGTGCGCGTCGGTCGCCGAGGTCGCCTCGTCGAGCAACAGGATGTCGGGGTCGGCGAGACGGGCCCGTGCCAGGGCGAGCAGCTGGCGTTGACTGAGCGACAGGTTCGTCCCGCCCTCCTCGACCGGGTACGCGTAACCGCCGGGCAGGGCCGCGATGGTCCGATGGGCTCCCACGGCCTCGGCGGCCCGCTCGACGGCCCGCTGTGCCGCCCCGTCGGCGGCGAAGCCGATCGCGTCCCGGACGCTGCCGCCGAAGAGGTACGGCTCCTGCGGCACCGATCCCAGGCGCCGACGGTAGGCGGAGACGTCGTAGCGGCGTATGTCCACGCCGTCCACCACGATGCGTCCGCCGGTGACCTCGTACAGCCGGGCGATCAGCTTCACCAGCGTCGACTTGCCCGCGCCACTGGCACCGACCACGGCGACGCTCTCGCCGGCGGCGATGCGCAGGCTCACACCGGCGAGGACCTCCGTGGCCGTGCCGGGGAAGGAGAACCGGACGTCGTCCAGGACGATGTCGCCGCGCAGCCGGCCGACCGGCACCGGGTGCGCGGGAGAGCGCACCGAGACCGGCGTGGCGAGGAAGTCCCGTATGCGCTGCATGCCGACCGCGGCCTGCTGGTAGCTGTCGAAGAGCTGGGACAGCTGCTGCACGGGGGAGAACAGCAGGTTGAGGAAGAGCAGGAAGGCGACCAGCACGCCGGTGCTCAGGGTGCCCGCGGCCACCCGGTGGAGTCCCGTCACCAGGATGACGACCGCGGCGAGGTCCGTCACCAGCTGGACGAGGGGGAAGTACAGCGCGACCAGCCGCTGCGCCCGCGCACGGCCGTCCCGGAAGAGCGCGCTCAGTTCGGTGAACCGCCGGGTGTTCGCCTCTTCCCGGCGGGCCAGCAGCACCGCCTCGGCTCCGGCGGCGTTCTCCTCCAGATAGGCGTTGACGGCCGTGAGGTCCTGCCGGGACCGCCGGTGCAGCGGCACGATGCGGCGGCGGAAGAGGACGGTGGCCACGACGAGCAGCGGGAACGCGGGCAGGACCGCGCATGCCAGCGCGGCGTCGGTGAACAGCAGGGCACCGCCGACGCTGAGCACGGTCAGCGCGCTGACCGCGACGGAGACCAGGCCGGTCTGCAGGAATCCGGCGAGGAGGTCCGGCTCGGTGGTGACCCGGCTGAGCGTGGCGCCGGCCGCCTCCCGCTCGTAGTAGTCCAGTCCGAGGGTCTGCAGATGACGGTAGAGCCGTACCCGGATGTCGAGCATGAGCCGTTCACCGGTGCCGCCCGCGAGTCGGACCTGGACGACGTTGACGGCCCAGTCGGCGAGCACCACGCCGAGCCCGACCAGGGCCGCCGCGGCGACGGCCCCGAAGTCCGTGTGCCGTACGCCTGCGTCGATGGCCCGACGGACCAGCAGCGGCACCCCCAGACCGGCGAGCGCGTCGGCGGCGACCAGCGTCGCGCAGGCCGCCAGCGGCCACCTGTACCGCCTGAGCAGACCCCGGAACCCGATGTCCTCCGCGTCCGGCGGGGGCGGCGCGGCGGCCGTGGCGGCCGGTACGGGAGCCGGAACGCGTGCGGGGGCCGGCCGAGCCTCCCGCGCTTCGGCGGCGGTGTCCTCCGGGAACAGCCCGCGGTAGACCGCGCAGCGCCCGAGCAGCTCCTCGTGGGTGCCGGAGTCCACCACGCGGCCCTCGTCCAGGACGACGACCCGGTCGGCCAGGCGGACCGTCGCCCGCCGGCGCGCGATCAGCACCACGGTGCGCTCGGCGAAGTCCCGCCGCAGCGCGTCGTGCACCTCTGCCTCCAGGGCGGGGTCCAACGCGGACGTCGCGTCGTCCAGGACGAGGACGGAGGGGTTCCCGCACAGCACCCGGGCGAGGCCCAGTCGCTGTCGCTGCCCGCCGGACAGCGACACCCCGCGTTCGCCGAGGACGGTGTCGTAGCCCTGGGGCAGGGCGTGGACGAACTCGTCCGCCCGCGCCGCGCGTGCCGCGGCCCGGATCTCCGCGTCGGTGGCTCCCGGGCGGCCGTAGCCGATGTTGGCGCGCACGGTGTCCGCGAAGACGACGTGGTCCTCCGGCACCAGGCCGACCGTGGCACGCAGGGCGCGCACATCGAGCTCGCGCACGTCCCGGCCGCCCACCAGGATCTGCCCGTCCCGCACGTCGTGCAGCCGGACCAGCAACCGGGCCACGGTCGACTTCCCCGCCCCGGGCGGCCCGACGAGCGCCACGGTCTCGCCGGCCGCCACGTCCAGGCTGAAGTCCCGCAGCAGCGGGGTGCCGCCGTGGGCGAACGCCACGGAGGCGAACCGCACGCCCGGGGGGCCGCCCGTGGCCGCGAGCGGGCCCGGGGCGGGTCCTGGTCCGGAGGCGTCCGGACCGCCGTGCCCGTCCGCGTCGAGGACCTGGAAGACGCGTGTGGCGCCCGCCCGGGCCTGCTGACCGACCGACACCAGACGGGACATCATCCGCACCGGGGCGATGAGCTGTCCGAGGTAGGAGGCGAAGGCCAGGTACGTGCCCACGCTGAGCCGGTGGTGCACGGCCAGCCAGCCGCCGAGGGCCAGCAGCGCGAGCTGGGCCAGGGTCGGCAGCGCCTGCAGGGCCGGGTCGAAACGGGAGGTGAGCCGGATGCGGGCCAGTTGCGCCGCCATCAGACGACGCGCCGCCTCGGCCAGCCGCTCGTGCTGTTCCGCCTCCCGGCCGAAGGACTTGACCACGCGGGCGCCGGCGATGACCGACCGGACCGCCGAGACCAGCTCGGCCGCCCGCCGCTGCACCGCCGTGGCCGCCGGGAAGACACGGTCCCTCCCCCGCCGGGACAGCGCCCACAGCCCGGCCCCCAGCCCGGCCGCCACGGCGGTCAGCGCGGGCGACAGCACGAGCATCGCCACCGACATGCCGACCACGAGCACCATGTTGCCGAGCAGCAGCGGCCCCATCCCGAGCAGCGAGGTGATGGGCGGCAGGTCGGCGATGGCGCGGGTGGCCGCCTGGCGCGGTGTCGGCATCCCCTCGTGGCGGGGGCCGTTGCGCAGCACGGCGGCGAACAGCTCGGTGCGCAGCTCGTGCTCGACCCGGAGCGACAGCTCCTGTGCCGCGCGTCTGCGCAGCACGGAGCCGCCGAAGGCGACGCCCGCGGTGAGCAGCAGCCCGGCGAACCAGAGGGTCCGGGGTGTGCCGTCGCGGCCCGCCACGGTGGCGTCGATCAGCCGGCGCTGCATCAGGGGCGCTGCCATCGCGGCGAGTCCGCCGAGGGCCGCGGCCGTTCCCGCCGTGACGCACAGGCCCCGGTGCCGTGCGCACCGTGTCAGGAGCCTGCCGAGCGCGGAACGTTCTCCGGGTGCCGTGGCCGGTTCCCTGCGTGTCGTCGACGGACCACCGAGAGGGATCACGCGTGCCAGCATGCCGACCGCCGTCGGTCCGTCCCGCCATCCATAAGGACTGCTCATCAATGCCGGTAACGGCTGGCCGTCCCCGGCCCCCGCCTGTCTACGGTGAATACGCCCGGCGGCTCCGCGGGGCCGGCCGCGGACGCGGCACGGGGCAGGCCGGAGGAGGGGGAGATGACACGCATCGCCTTGGTGTCGGGGGGTGGCACGGGTATCGGCCGGGCGGCCGCGCACGCGCTCGCGGACGCCGGGCACCGGGTCGTCCTCCTGGGACGTCGGGCGCGGGTGCTGGAAGCGGCGGCTCGGGAGATCAACCAGGCCGTCCGGCCGGACGCTGCCACCTGGCACGCCGTGGATCTCAGGGAACCGGAGGACGTCGGGCACGCCGTCGGCACGGTGGCGGCCGGGGCGGGGCCGGAGGAGGCGATCGCCACCGTGGTGAACAACGCGGGCGGGACGACCCGGGTCACCGGCAGCGCACTGAGCGACGTGGCGGCGGCATGGCTCGACGAGTGGCAGCGCAACGTCCTTTCCTCCGTGCTGCTCACGACGGCGGCCCTGCCGTACCTCACGCGGTCCCCGGGGGCCAGGGTCATCACCGTCAGCTCGGTCGCGGCCCTGCGCGGCGGGGGCCCGTACGGCGCGGCGAAGTCCGCGCTGCACGCGTGGACGTACACGCTGGCCGGGGAACTGGGCGGTCGCGGTACCGCCAACGTGGTGGCGCCCGGATACGTGGAGGGGACCGAGTTCTTCGGCGACCGCATGACCGAGGAGCGCCGCCGTGCCCTCGTCGGCGCCACTCTCGTCGGCCGGGCCGCCCGTCCGGAGTCGGTCGCGAGCGCGGTCCGCTGGCTCGCCTCCGCGGAGGCGGGGGACGTCACGGGCCAGATCATCCAGGTCAACGGCGGGGCGGTGCTCGGCCGGGGCTAGGGCCTCTCGTTTGGATCATGCCGGGTTCGCGGGGTCTGGCACCGCGCCTCGCCGCGTTGTCGTCGGTTGCCATGGCTCCGCCATGGCGCCCTCCTCCGCCTTGCGATGCACGGCACCAGACCCCGCTCCCTGATCCGCCCTGATCCAAACGAAAGACCCCGGTGCGCTGTCCGCAAGGAGGACGAGGAGGAAGTGAGATGGTGCGGACCGAGAAGTGGAAACGCCGCGCGGCGGGCCCGGGAGCGTCCTCGTCCCTGGTGGACGTATACTTCCTGGCCCAGCACCGCCGGCCCGCGGAGCTGAGCGACGTCGACACGAGCGCGCTGAGCCCGATCCTGCGCGGCGTCCTGACGAGCGACGGAACCGTGACGACCCTCATCGCGACCTGCACGATGCAGCCTCTGACCTTGCGGGTGCTGGACGAACGGACGGTCGGCCTCTCCGCCGACACGGGCACGTGGCTGGCGGCGCCGCCGGGCGCGCCGGTGATACGCCGACGGGTCGAGATCATGGTCCGCGCCACAAAGGCCCCCGTGTACCACGCCGAGACGTTTCTTCTGCGTGAGCGCCTCCCACCCGAGGTGGCCGGCTCCTTGAGCACCGAACCGCTCGGACTGGGCGGCGCGTTGCGGCGTCACGGCGCCAACGCCCGCAGGGAACTCCTGTGGTACGGCCAGGGCGGTCCGCCTCCCTGGACGGAGACGCCCCAAGGCCGGCGGGCAGGTTCGCCGCCGGCCGGCCCGACGCTGCAGCGCACCTACCGCCTGATGACTCCGGGCGGGCAACCGGCGGCCCTGATCACGGAGTCCTTCGGCCTGATCTGAGGAAAGGGATCCGCGAGACATCCACGAAGCCTTCCGCGCCCTCGGTCGCGCACTCGTCTGCCGGCGCCGGCTCAGGCACGCACGGGCTTTGAGGGCATGAGCCGGCTGGGAGGCGATCTTGATGCGGTCGACGTGCTCGAGCAGCGGGATCACGTTCGTGATGTTCTCCCATGTCGTCGCGCTCCGGTCTTCGAGGAGCACGGTGCCCCGGCGGTTGATGAAGTTCGCCGTCGATCGCGGGTTCCGGTAGCCCAGCACGACCACGGCTTCGGAGGCGCCCACGCCGCTCCCGACGAGGGCGCGGGACCAGCGCCGGTTCAACCACTCGCCCCGGGCCGGGACCGCAGCCCCGGCGATCGCGAGTCCGGTCCTTCGTCGCATGGGGCGACTCCGGGGCACCGCGGGCGGCATGGGGCGGCGAAGGCACCGGCAGCGCTCCCGTCGCACCGGTACCCCTGGTCTCACGGATTCACGCGATGCCGCGGCCTGGTGCGCGCTGGCACATTGTGTCGGACACGTACCAGTGGAAGAACGGACGGATCATGTCGCCGGACTCATCGACCACCCTCCTCACCACGGACTCGGTGCCGGCCCACCGCAGACGGGCGTACTGGCGAGAGGCGCTGTCCCAGACCTTCGGAGCCGTTGACATCAGCGTTCCCGAAGAGGTGTATTCCGGCACGGTCCGTACCTCACCGCTGGGTCGGATCCGGCGCGTCACCGTGGAGGGCGACCCCTTGCAGACCCTGCGCACCCGACGCCTCATCGCGGGGAGCGCCGACGACGACCACGTCGTCGTGATGCTGGTCAGCAGAGGGAACGCCCGGCTCGAGCAGGACGCACGCGACATGCGCGTGGGGCCGGGGGCGCTCTTCGTGTACGACAGGGCGCGCCCCCTGCGGCTGACCTTCCCCGAGCCGTTCCAGACGAAGTCGCTCGTCCTGCCGCGGCACGTCCTGGGACTGAGCGAGTCGCACGTACGCCGGATCACTGCCGTGCCGCTCGGCTGCGACTCGGCGCTAGGCGCGCTGCTGACGCCGTTCCTGTCCCGGCTCGTGGACACCGCGGCCACGTATCCGCAGCGGACGGGCGAGTCGATCGCCCGCAACGTGGTGGACCTGGTGCAGGCACTGTCCGAGGAGCGGCTCGACAGGGCCGCCCCGGACACCCCGTCCGTCGCCCGGATGTCAGTGCTGCGCATCCGGGCGTACATCGATCAGCACCTGGCGGATCCGGACCTGACGCCGGTCGCCATCGCCCGGGCGCACCACATCTCCGTGCGCTATCTGCACAAGCTGTTCGAGCAGGAGGACATCACCGTCGGCCGGTGGATCCAGCAGCGCCGGCTGGAGCAGTGCCGGCGCGACCTGGCCCGCCGGCCGGTGGCGGGGCTGACGATCGCCGCGGTGGCCCGCCGCTGGGGGTTCACCAGCGCCTCGCACTTCAGCCGGGTGTTCCGGTCGGCCTACGGCGTCTCACCCGCCGAGTGGCGGAACGCGGTCGTGCTCGGGGCCACCGCTTCCGCGGTGCCCCTGGGCCGAGGTGCCTGAGGGCCTGTCTCCCGGACACCGCTCACGCCCGCGAGTCCGACGCCGGAGGAGCCCGACCGGCCGGGACGCCGTGCCCGCCGTGGCGAGAAGCGGCGCCGGTCACGGGGAGCGTCATGAGGGTCCGCCAGGGTGGTGTGTCGAATCGGTAGCGATGGACGCAGACATGCTCGCGGCTCCGGCCGGGCGCCTATGCTGCCGTATGCATCTCAAGATCATCTGCTGAGAACCTACGGGGATATGAACAAGTACACAGTGATGGCCGTGGGCCTCGTCCTGTCGCTCGGCCTGGTCGCCGGCTGCGGTTCCTCCGACGGCGGCGGCTCCGGCGCCAAGCCGAAGGACGGCCGTTCGGCCGGCCCGGACGGCGCGACGCCCGAGGGACCCGCCTACAGCGGACCCGCCATACCCGGCCTGGCCGCCAAGCCGGCGTGGAGCCTGCCGCCCGCCCACGCCATCGACCTCGGCGACACCCTGCTGTTCGTCAAGGACGCCCAGGGCACGTACGCACTCGGCGACGGATACGCCTGGGAGCCGGTCGACGGCTCGGTCGGCACCCTCCACTTCACGAACGACCCCGAGCCGGCCACCTTGGAGTTCCGGGACGTGAAGACCGGTGCCGTGCGCAAGAGCCTCAAGGTCACGACCGACCGCGTAGCCGCCACGACCTGGCACGACGGCGTCAAGGCGGTCGCGGTGTTCGCGCGCGCCACGACGGAGTCGGACGGCCTGAGCGAGGAGAAGACCACCAGCACGGTCACCGTCTACGGCAGCCACGGAGCGGAGCTGGGCAAGGCCACGACCGAGGGCGACGAGTTCGACGTCCACGACGGCCACATCATCAAGCAGGACGGTGACGCGAGCCTGAAGCTGACGCCCATCGACGGCGGCACGGCCCGCGAGGTCACCTGCACCGGACAGCTGGCGAAGTGCTCCTTCGACTCGCGCAACAACGAGATCGACGGCGGCCAGGCACACGCCCCCTTGATCACCGGCGAGTACGCCTTCCACGTGGAGAACGCGTCCAGCTTCGAGAGCGAGCCCGAACAGCTCGTCATGACGGAACTCGCCACCGGGAAGAAGGCCTGGAGCACCGCGGACGTCACCCCGCCGGCGGGCGTGGAACTGGACGAGGACGGCAAGCGCACCAGCGGCGCCCTGCGGGTCCTCGACGTGCGCGACGGCCGTGTCCTGACCGCCTGGGGCGCGGGCGCCCTCTCTCCCGACACCTGGGTGACCGCGACGTACGACATCGCGAGCGGCAAGCAGGTCGGCGGCTCCTCGACGTACTCGTACGAGGACAGCCCCACCGACACCGTCAACACCGAGGGCTCCTCCGTCTTCACCCCCGACCGCACCCTGGCCGCCGCTCACACCGAGCAGGGCACCGCCGTGTGGCAGCCCGCCGACGGCAAGGAGATCTGGGCGCAGAAGGAGGGTGAGAAGGCGATGATGCCGCTGCGCTTCTCCCCCGACGGCGTCCTCTACGGCACCACGAAGGAGGACAGCTTCAGCGAGAGCGTGTTCCTCGCGGTGGACGGCCGCACCAAGAAGGTGCTCGCCAAGAGCTTGCCCGAGCAGGACATCCCGCTGTTCTCGCAGCCCTCGGGGTACGGCTACATCAGCACGGACAAGGGCTTCTTCGTGTTCCCCGGCCGGGGCTAGCGTGTGCCCCTCCGCCGAACCGGTCGGTTGACCGGATGCGTCTGCACGGTCAGGGACCACTGATGCGATGCGGAACCGGATCGAGCCGCTGATGCCGGCCGGTCCGGTCCGCGGGCGGCGATGAGCGGATCACCGCCCGCACCGCGGTCGCGGTACGGAAGAACGCTCGGCGAGGGCCACGCGGGAGCGTGAACCGGCCGGCGCTCGGGGTACGGCGTGCCGCGCACCGTGCGGCGGCGGTACGGAGGGAATTCGCCCACTCGGGCGCGGCCGCAAGGGTGGCCTCCGGTGATAGCGCCGGAGGCCACGTCCACGGCATCGTCAGGCGACGACCGTGATGTTCTCCGCCTGCGGGCCCTTCTGGCCCTGCGTGACGTCGAAGGTCACGGCCTGGCCTTCCAGCAGCTCACGGAAGCCGGAAGAGTTGATGTTGGAGTAGTGCGCGAAGACGTCCGGGCCCCCGCCGTCCTGCTGGATGAAACCGAAACCCTTTTCGGCGTTGAACCACTTCACGGTCCCGCTGGCCATGCGTATACCTCTCGGTCGAACCGGGTCCACACCGTGCGGACCCGCAGTGATCGCCCTGGTCGCGCCCTGCACAACAAAACGCCCGCACCTGGCGGTACGGGCAGCGAAGACGACCACGACAACCAACGCGAAGCTACACCGCGCATCCGATCGACGCCAGAGAGAAGCCGGCCCGGAGAGTCTCCGACCACCCCTTCCGGCTTGCGGATCCGCAGTGTCCCCGGCGCCGAGGAAGAGGACGTTCACCCCCCTGCGGCAGTGCTTCAGGCCACCGACAGGCGTTAGGCCACCAGGAGCGCTCCTGGCTCGTCGGTCGTCCGCGGTTCATGGCGCGTCCACACACGTGTAGTCAAGATTTGGGGAGGCCCGGTTCCATGACCATCTCGCTGCACCTCGCCTCGCAGCTGGCCGTCGACGTCCTGGACGCCCGATCACTGCTCACCGCGTTCGGCGTACTGGGCGTGGGCGTGGTGATGTTCGCGGAGACGGGGCTGCTGATCGGCTTCTTCCTCCCCGGGGACTCGCTGCTGTTCACGGCGGGGCTGCTGTGCACAGGACCGGCCGACCAGGCCGTCCGTCTGTCGCTGGGCCCGCTGCTGCTCGCGGCGGCCGTCGGGGCGCTGGCCGGCGCGCAGTGCGGATACCTGCTCGGCCGGAAGGCGGGTGGGGCGCTGCTCGCCCGCAGCCGCTCGACACGCCTGCGCGAGGGAGCACAGCGGGCCGAGGAACTGCTGGAGCGGTACGGACACGCGAAGGCGGTCGTGCTGGCCCGTTTCGTACCGGTGGTGCGGACGGTGCTCAATCCGATGGCGGGCGCGCTGGGCGTGCCGGTCCGCGCGTTCGCCGTCTGGCAGGTGGTCGGCGGGCTGGTGTGGAGCCTCGGCCTCCCGCTCGCCGGCTACGCGCTCGGCTCGTCGATCCCGAACGTCGACCGCTATCTGCTGCCCCTGGTCGCGCTGATCGTCGTCGCGTCGCTGGTCCCCCTGCTGGCCGAGATCCTGCGCTCTCGCCGGACCGCCAGTGCCCGGGAGGAGCGCGGATGATCCCGGTCTTCGACGGCCTTCGGTCCACGGCCCCCGTGGCTGGTGGCACGCCCGTCGAGTGACCGAGCGGGCCTGACCGTTCCCGGACACGACGGTGCCCGCGGTCCATGTGCTGGGGGGCAGGTCGCCGGCGGTCGGATCGCCGCGGCGCTCCGTGCCACGCGGAGCGGCCGGTCCCGTCACCACGGGGGATAGTGACGGGGCCGGCCAGGCACCACAATGCCACAACGCCCAACAGCACTGCACACCCCACCGGCGAAGTTGGCGCAGAAGCACCCCCTCACGCGGGATCGGGCGCGTCGCGGTGCCGCCTCCGCCGCGGCCCGGCCCCGGGGTCCGCCCGAGACGGTCGGCCGAGACAGGCAGCCGGAGAGTGCACACGCCGAGCCCCGCCCCGGCTCCACCCCACCCGCCCGCGGCTCCCGTCCGCACGCGCAGGCGGTGCACGCAAGCAAGGCACGCGGACCGTACGCCTTTTGGTACGGCGCACCACTTCTTCGAGGACGGCACCCGCCTCGGCGAGTTGCTGCGCCATGGGCGGGGAGTGGTGCTCGACTTCAGCACCGACCGTGCGCTGCGGGTCGCGGCCAAGGGGTGGGAAAGCCGGATCTGCTACGCGGCCGGCCCGGCGCGCAACGACCTCGGGCTGGGGGCCGCGCTGATCCGGCCCGACGGCGTCGTGGTCTGGGCGGGCGAGCCCGCCCCGGATCGGGACGCTTTCGAGCAGGCGGCCGCCCAGTGGTTCGGCGCGACTTCTTCGCCGATCCGGTGCTGCTGACGCGTGGGGGTCGGCGCCAGGTGTCACCTTCATGATCCATACTCTGGGTCGGCGGCTTTCGGGGAGGGCATGTCCATGCGGCACAGCCGGGGGATCACACGAGCGGTGAAGGGAGCAGCGGCCGTTGTCGTGGCCGCTGTCCTGGTGAGCGGTTGTTCGTCGGACGATCCGGCGCAGGCCGAGGAGTGGCAACGGGATTACTGCACCAAGCTGGGGTCCTGGCAGGACGCGGCGCACGCCGCACCGACCAGCGGGGCGGACGCCGATGCCGGTGACATCGAGTCGACGGCACACGCGGCCGTCGAGGCCTCGAAGAGACTTGACCGGGAGGGCCTGGAGCACGGTGGCACCCGCATCCTCGATGACACCGTCAACGCGATCGGCGGCGACGTCGGGGCCGAGGGCCGTGCGGTGTCCTACTGCGACAGCGCGGGCTTCGAGACCTTGGTCGGTTCGGCCGGCTAGTGCCGTGAGCGCATGGGTGCGCCGGGTCGCGTGCGGGCCGCGGCGGCGAGGGGGCGTCCGTCTTCCATGAGGGCCCTCAGCGGGGATGCGCAGACGGTCGCGGGTACCGGGACGGTGGTCAGCCGGTCTCGGTCGCGAAAGGGCCGCCGTCGCCGAACGCGAGCCGCCCGAAGTTCTCGCCGATGCGGCGGTGCCCTGCCGGGTCGGGGTGGACCTCGTCGGGCAGCGGGAACTCGGCGTAGTCCCTCTCACCGTACAGGTGCCGCCCGTCGAGGTAGTGCAGGTTCGGGTCGTCGGTCGACCGCTGTTCGACGATCCGGGCGAGTGCGTCACGGATGACATTGAGCGTCAGTCGCCCGGCGGCGCGTTCGGCCGGATCGCCCGTCGCCCTGAACCGCAGGGTCCCGCCGTCGAAGTCGGGCGCGAGCGGGCCGGGGGTGTCCTCCTGGACCGGGCAGAGGAGGGGGGACGCGACCAGCAGCGGTGTGGCCGGATGCCCTTCGCGGACGGTGTCGAGGAAGCCGTGGACCGCCGGGGTGAAGGCGCGCAGGCGCATGACGTCGGCGTTGACGACGTTGATGCCGACCTTGACGCTGATCAGGTCCGCGGCGGCGTCCCGTATCGCTCGGGCGGTGAAGGGGTCCAGCAGCGCGCTGCCGCCGAACCCCAGGTTGACCAACTCGACTCCGCTCCGGGCGG
Source organism: Streptomyces sp. NPDC038200 (assembly GCF_055600785.1). Lineage (NCBI taxonomy): Bacteria > Bacillati > Actinomycetota > Actinomycetes > Kitasatosporales > Streptomycetaceae > Streptomyces > Streptomyces sp. NPDC038200. The sequence continues at coordinate 6,816 of NZ_JBVJYH010000002.1, read as the reverse complement.
CGGCCAGGGCCGGCCAGGTGGCGGTCGGATGCGCGGCGTTGGAGCCGTGACTGATGGAACTGCCGTGATGCAGCCACACCCTGCGCCCGCTGTCCGGCACCTTCTCGACGGGGGCGTCGGTGCGCAGGGCGATCAGTTCCGTGATCTCCGTGTGCGGGAGCCAGATCTCGACGTCCTTGTCACCCGCCGGCAGATCGGTGAACCGGGCGGTGCCGGCGGGCCCCTCCGTCAGCTCTGAGGACTGGGTGAACATGTCGGTGATCGTGCGCACGTTCCCGCCGGCCACCGTGGCCTGGGCCGCGAGCCGGCCGTCGACCAGCAGGTCGTACACGCCGTCCGCCGGGGCCGGGAGTCCTCGGTAGACCCGCTTGGTGGGCAGCGTGTCCAGTTCGATCGTGGTGGCCCGGGTGCGGAAGACCAGCCGCACACCGGAGGGCTGGGCCTCGGCGACGGCCAGTTGTTCGTCGGGGATCTGCCGGCGCGCGCGGGCCGGCAGCCGATGCGGCAGCAGACCGTGCGCGGTCGCTTCCACGTCGAGGAAGCCGCGCAGCATGTCCGCGGTGACGGGTGTGGTGATCATGTCGCGCTCGGTGTTCACTGCCTCAGCCTGTCGGTCGGAACCGCGGGATGTACGGATGCGCCGGCACCGGGCACGGCGGACCGCCTGCCCGCCGGGCAAAGCCCCTGCCCCGGCCACCCTCACCTCAACCATAACCATCACGCCACGCAGCTACAAGTATCAAGTGTTTGCCTAAACCTATTAGGCAAACCCTTGACCCGGTGATCACCGAGCGGCTCGTCCGGTGTGATCGGGCGCGGTGACCCGCGGGGCCGCGAGAGCCGCGTCGAGGGAGGGGAAGACGGGCAGGACCCGGGCGAGCCCGCCGGCCTGCAGGCTCCGCCCCACATGCCCCTCCGGGCAGACCAGGCGCAGCTCTCCGCCCTTCTCCGCCAGCAGCGCGCGAGCGGAGACGAGCGAGTCCACCGCGTCCGCGTCGACGGTCGTCAGCTCGGACAGGTCCGCGATCAGGTGGAGAGGATGGTGCTGCCTCGCGGTCGCGGCGCCGGCGAAATCCCGCAGCTCCCGGGCGGTGACGGGATCCAGGGCTCCTTTGATCTCCATCACGGCCCAGCCGTTCTCCCAATGTGATGCCAGGAACAGAGCCATGGCCCTCTCCGTCTCCCGCTGCCGGGCGCCCGCCGGGAGCCCTGCGCGCGGCGGCGTGGGTGCGGCGGTCGCGCGCCGCGTGTCCTCGATACCGCCGATTCTCCTCTCGTTGCCCCGCTGTCGCCCCTTCCCGCCTTGCCGTGGTGGCGGCGGGCGCTCAGGCCGCGGGGCTCGTGGATCTCTCGCCGAGGCGTACGGCCAGGGCCGCGATGTCGTCGTCGAGCCCTCCGCCGCTGTGCTGCAGAAGATCGCGATGGAGCGCGTCGAGCATTTCCCGGGGACCGGCCGAGGTCTGCAGGCTCATCCAGTCCTGCAGGGGGAAGAAATCCCCTTGGGCATTCCGGCTCTCGATGACCCCGTCCGTGTAGAAAAGCAGCTGGTCACCGGGGGCACAGGGGAAGGTGTCGGTGGTGTAGCGGAGGCCGACGAGCGGGGCGAGGTTGAGAATCGGCGAGACGGCGGTGGGGTGCAGGACGTGGAGCCTGCCGTGATGCAGGAGCAGTGGGGGAGGGTGGCCGCAGTTGAGGAGCGCGATGTGGCCTCCCTGATGCGGGAACTCGGCGAGCACGACGGTGGTGAACTGCTCCAGCAGGTCTTCGGTGGGGAAGGTGCAGCTGTGCCGGGTGCTGCTGGCGTCCAGACGGCGGACGATGCCCTCCAGGCTCGGCTCGTCGTAGGCGGCCTCCCGGAAACAGTTGACCACTGCCGCGGCGGCACCCACCGCCTGCAGGCCCTTGCCCCGCACATCGCCGATGATCAGGCGCACCCCGTAGGGAGTGGTGACGGCTTCGTAGAAGTCCCCGCCGATACGGGCCTGCGCGGCGGCCGCGAGATACATCGACCCGACCTCGAGGCGACCGACCTGCCGGGGCAGGGGACGCAGGAGCACCTTCTGTGCCGCGTCGGCGACGAGGCGGAGTTGGATTAAGTCCTGTTCGCGCCGGATGCGGGCGCGGCACGCGTAGGCGGCGGCCACGGTGACCGCGGCGATGGCCCCGACGGTGAACCACGTGCCCAGGTCGGGATAGACGAGACTCAACGCCACCATGATCACGACGCAGGCCAGCCCCAGCAGCACAGTGGGCAGCACGGGCCAGAGGGAGGCCGCGAGGGCGGGTGCGGCGGTCAACAGGCGGCTGAACGCGATCTTCCGGGGAGTGGCGAACGCGAGGCTCGTGACGACCACGGTCAAGATCACCGGCGAGAGCATGACGGGACTCCACCGGCCACGAAGAGGACGAGTCCGCATCCACCCAACGCTCAGCATGAAACACAGCATATCGGCGCATACAGGACAAAGTGACTCCAGGCGTGCGGCCTGGCCCCGCATCGCCCCGCCGCGCCTACCGGCCCTCGGGCACGACAACCGGCACCGATCCGCCTCGGCGGGTCAGCCGGCCTCAGGCAGCGAGAGCCTCGCGCAGGCCGGGGTAGCAGGGGATGACGGCGTCGATCCCGACGATCTCCAGGGTGCGCATCACGGAGCGCGGGACGCCGGCCAGGCGCAGCCAGCCGTTCGCCTCGGCGAGGCCGCGGTGTGCGGTGAGGAGCACGTTGATGCCGCTGGAGTCCATGAAGGTCACGTTCCGCAGGTCGACGACCACGTGCGGCGGGCCGCCGAGACCGCCGGCCTCCAGGGCCTGCGCGAGGCGGCCGGTGCTGGTGTGGTCCACCTCGCCGGTCGCGGTCAGGACAGTGATGCCGTCGGTGGTGGTGGACACGACGGTCAGCAGTTCGAGCCCTTGAGCTTTCTCGGTCTCCGACACGGCTTCCTCGGCATCCTCGTACGATCAGGCGTCCTACCTGAATCGATGCCCGGCATCGTGCCGGGCAATGCCCCGTCTGTGGCAAAGCAGGCAGACGCCCCGCTCCCAGAGCGATGCCCGCGCCCATCGCGGGTACGCGGGAGCGGGAGGTCGGAGGAGTGAAGGTGGCGCGAATGGAACCAGTCTCGTCGGACGAAGGACGCTTCACGTCCCATGCGGACGACGGCCCCCTGTGCGCCGCGGCGGCTTTCGAGGGGGAGGGCACCTGCATCGCCGCGGCGCGGCAGATGGCCGCCGACTTCCTGACCAGGGCGCATACCGAGCACGGGGTTCCCGTATCGCAGCGTGCGGTGGAGCTGTCCCGGCTGGTGGTCAGCGAGCTGGTCACCAACGCCCGCAAGTACGCCATGGGCCCGATCCTGCTGGATCTGCGGATCACCGGAGACCTGGTGGAGGTGGCCGTGTGGGACTCCGACCCGGTGCTGCCCGTGGCGCGGGCCGCCGACGCGGGGCGCGTGGGACAGCACGGCCTGGAAATCGTCATGGCCGTCTGCCAGGGCTTCGAAGCCATGCGGGAACCGGTCGGCAAGCGCATCACCGCCCGCCTGGCCCTGACGGACGCCGCGCACGGCTCCGGCGGTGGCCTCCGCCAGGCTCCGCCCGCATGATCACGCGCCGTTCCGCTCCCCGGGTCAGGAGACGCCGGACGGCGTTCACTATCGGCCCCAGAACGGCCTGAAGCGCGCACCGGACATCAAGAAGGACGGAAGGCGCGTTCAGGCCGCTCCCTCATGGCATGTTGGCCTCCCTGCTTCGCCTCCGGGAGGACACGCGTGCCCCACTCCCCCGCCCCCACGGACTCGGTACCGCCCTATCCCAGGTGGTCCGACCGTCTGATACGTCAGCTGGACGCGTTCGCTGCCAGGAGATCCGCGGCCGAGAAGGTGCCGGCCCTGGTGCTGACCCGGCAGGACGGCGGAGACTCCTGGTGGCCCGCCTTCATGGTCCGCGAATACGCGCATCGGCTGCGGCGTGGTGGCGGCATCTCACGCGGTCAGGTGCCGCACGCGGTCCTCGACGACGCGGAACTGACCGGTGGCTTCCTCGCGGCGATCGACCGTGTGACCCTGCGGTTCCAGCTCACCATGCCGTCGGGACGCTTGCGGTTGCCGGCGTTCCACACCTGCCGTGCCGTACTGGAAGCGGAGAGGGGTGCCGGAGACGTCCAGGCCCAGCAGCAGCCGATCCTCGACGACCTGTACGCGGCGTTGCTGAAGCGGCGGGTGACGCTGCGGGCGGGCGCCCGGGTGGCGGACTTCCTGGGCGCCCACGCCCTCACCGGCTGGCTCCAGGGGCTCGTCGCCGCTCTGATCGTCGGCCTGCCCAAGGTCTGCTATCGATTCCATCTGCGGCACTGGGGGCTGAGCTGGGTCGCGGAGGAGACCGACGCGGCCTGCTTCCTGGACGGCGCACTCACCTTCTGCCAGGACGGCGAACTGGACAGGGAGGACCCACGGGTGCGGCGCATTCTGTTACGTGCCCTCCTCACCGACCTGCGCAGGGCGACCCGGAGCAGGACCTGGCTCAGTCACCTGTGGGCCCGCCGCCGGTGGTCGTTCGTCGTCCTCGTCCCGGAGATCGACGACCTGGACGGCCCCGGCCGGGCGTTCCTCGGCACGTTCGAAGAGCTGGTCGGCGACCATCCGTCCCGGCCGTTGCTCGTCCTGGCCGCCTGTGCGGGTCCGCCCCCGGACTACGCCGTCCCGCTCGGCGCGGACACCGAGCGGCCCAACGGCGTCGCCGACAAGGTCTTCACCTTCCTCAGCGAGGGCAGTGCCGAACCCGTACGCCTCGTCGTACTGCCCGCCGAGGACGACACCGAAGGCACGGCGAAGAACAAGATCACCTCGGGGCCCGGTGTCGCGGCCCGGCGCGACCATCCTCTCGACTGGCTCCGCCCGGCGGCCCTGCCCGCCCTGGCCGCGGCCACCGTCGGCGTTCTCCTGGCCCCCCACTACCTCTGGCCCGCCCCGCGCCCCACCTCGCCTTCGTGCGTGGCGGTGGAATCCGGTGAGCGGGTGGGTGTCACCGACGGCGAGCAGTGTGATCTCGCCGTGCCGGGCGAACGCGGGGAGGAGCTGCGGGACCTGGAGCGTCGGATCGCCCGGGAGAACGCACGGATCCCGAAGGGCCGCTACCGCACGCTGGTCTTCCTCGCGCCCCTCAGCCTGCAGGAGGGCGTGTACGACGACCCCCCGATCGGCCTGCAGGTCCTGCGCGGCGCGATCGCCCAGCAGCACCGGCTGAACACGGCTGTCCGGCAGAACAAGATGCCGGTCCGCCTGCTCGTCGCGAACACCGGCCAGTACTTCCGGTACGGCGCGCACAACGCCGCGGCGCCGGACGATCCGGACGTCGCGCAGATGATCATCAGCCGTCGGGCGCAGGACCACATCGCCGCGGTCATCGGCATCACCCAGAGCCGGCCCGAGTCGCTGAACGCGGCCCGGGAGCTCGACCAGGCAGGGATTCCCGTGATCGCGAACGGGGTGTCCGGCAGCATCATGGTCGGCCCCGACTCACCGCAGCGCTACTTCCAGATCTCGGCGCCCGACGGCCGAGTGGGTCCGGTCCTCGCGGATTTCGTCCGTCACTCCCCCGCGGTCCGTCGTCTCACCAGCCGCGTGCCGCATGCCGTCGTCGTGTACGACCCCACCGACACCGCCTTCAGCACGGACCTGAAGAACGTCTTCGTGGGCGCCTACGGCCGGCGGAAGGTGGACGAGGTCACCTACAGCGAGAAGCCCGGCGCGACGACGCCGGACAACATCGCGAGCGACGTGTGCAACAAGGTGGCCGCCACCCACGGCATCATCGTCTACCTCGGGCGATCCGGTGTGCTTCCCAGCCTCCTCAACGCGATGCAGAGCGCCGGCGGCCACTGCCAGCCACCGGAGGGCACGACCATTCCCCTCATCGCCGAGAGCGCCCCCATCGACTTCCAGCTCCACTCCGACCGCACGGCGCGGGCCTACCCCTACATGACGCTCTTCTACGAGACGACGAACGCGCCCACGCCGGATCCCCGGGACCCGTACGCCCAGTTCGCCCGGGACTTCGCCGCCGTCTTCGGGAGCCGCAGTGCCGATGCCGATGCCGCCGGCGGCTTCGACACCGTGGGCATCGTCAGCAAGGTCGTCGAGAATCTGCTGCCGGCGTCTCGTGACGTCCAGCCCAACGACATCTACCTGTGGCTCACGGCCCACGGCGTGTCCCAGTACCCGGGGGCCTCGGGCGTGCTGCGCTTGGACGGCAGGAACAAGTACCCGCCCGACAAGGCCGTCTACATCCGCGAGATCGCCCAGCCGGACGGAGCCACCGCCACACTGCTCAGCTGCGGGATCCTGCCCGACCGGCGCGATCCGGCGAGGTGGGGAACCCCGCCCGACGCCTTCCCCTGCCTCCGCGGCGGCGGCTGACCGCCCGGCCGCCCGCCCGTCCTCAGCTGGTGCTGAGCATGCCTTCGCGCAGTCGGGCCAGGAGGCGGCTGATCAGGCGGGAGACGTGCATCTGGGAGACCCCGAGACGCTCGCCGATCTGGGCCTGGGTCAGTTCCTCCACGAAGCGCCAGTGGATGATCTTCCGATCGCGTTCGTCGAGTTCGGCGATCATCGGGGCGAGCACGTGGAAGTCCTCGACCAGCTCCAGGGCCGCGTCCTCGGTGCCGAGGAAGTCCTGCAGCGCGGCCTCGCCGTCCTCGCTGCCGCTGATCGCCGCGTCCAGGGAGGCCGACTTGTAGCCGTTGGAGGCCAGCTGCGCCTCCACCACCTCGTCCTCGGGCAGGGACATCAGCTCCGACAGTTCCCTGGTGGTCGGCGTCCG